>NZ_VCLA01000145.1:197822-240364 GCF_009600885.1 Streptomyces jumonjinensis | reverse complement strand
CCCTCGAACGCCTCCACCACCGACCCCGCCGACACCGGCCGAGCCGCCCCACTCCCACCCTCCACCACCCGCGAACGCTCAACCCCCGCCAACACATCCAACTCACTGAGCCTTAGCTGCGGATCCGCCGCAGCTTGGCCCAGGAGAGTCAGAAATGAGCGATGGGATGCCTGGATCCAGTCACGGTCGTACATCGTGGAGTTGGCTTCAAGGGATATCCGCATTCCGTCGTCCGCTGACCAGCCACTCACCATCACGCCGAAATCCTCGACGCGCCGACTCGACAGGTCTCGGACGATTCCCCGGTGCTCTCCGAACCGGAGAATCCCCCCAGCCATCGGCATGACATTCACCGAGGGGCCGAAATGCCATCGGTCACCGCTCGGCCAGTTGAGCTCGCGGCGCAGCCGCTCCCCTCGAAAACCCTGGTGATCGAGCAGGCTCTCAATCTCTCGCCCCGCATCCTGAGCCAGATCCAGAAAGGTCATGCCAGCGGTCACCGGCAGTCGGAACGGCAGTATGTTCGCCATGGTGCAGGGTGTCCGTCGCGCCTGGTCGCTCATGCGTCCGGCGACCGGGAGGCTCAGGACCGCCTCGTCCGACCCGGTCATGCGGGCCGTCAAGGCCGCTGCCGCCGCGACGACGATCCTGGGCCAGCTCACCTGCGCGCGGGCCGCGGTAGCACGCAGGGCCGCTACCGCGGAGGGGGGCAGATGACCTGCCTCACGCAGAATTCCGCCGGTTCCGCCAGTTCCGCCAGTTCCGCCACTTTCATCAGCTCCGTCAGCTCCGTCAGCTCCGCCGGTTCCATTGGCTTCATCGCCCGCGGCTGACCCATGACCGGGGATACCGGCCAGATCCGGCCGGTCCGCGAAGTGCTCGTGCCAGTACCGCCGGTCGTGCGCGTACTGTTCCGAGGCTCGATAGGCGGACTCCTGCTCCATCAGCTCGTGAAGTGACGCGTGTCCCGCGGGCGCGTAGGGCCGCCCGTGCAGAAGCGCCGTATAGATCGCTGCCACACGCCGCCCCACCAGCGAGCATCCGTAGGCGTCCATCAGCAGATGGTCATAGCTCTGGTACCAGATGTAGTGGTCGGGCGCCAGCCGGAAGAGCGCATAGGAGAAGAGCCGACCGGACTGGGTGCCGATCTCCCGTCGCGCGTCAGCTCGCATCCAGGCTTCGGCGACCGCCCTCGGGTCGCCTTCGGCACCGAGAGCACCGTGTTCGCTGAGTGCACGAAGGCCGTGGGGGTCCTGGAGATCTATGATCGGCAGATCCCATTCCAAGGCCGGAACGACGATCTGCGACACCTTGTCGCCGTCTTCCACGAATCGCATATGCAGGATCTCCGTCTCGGCGACGGCCTGCCTCAGCGCACGCTCGAACACGGAAGTGTCAATCGGCCCATGGATGTCGATGTACTGGCCGGCGCTGTACAGCCGGCGGGATCCTTCGAAACGTTGCGCCAGCCAGATTCCCTCTTGGGCATCGAACAGGGGCAGCGTGCTCACAGATTTGCCGTTCATTATTCCCCCTAGTCGAGCAATCCACATCGACTGTTTTCACCGGCTTCACCCGCACGGATACACATCAGGACCCTACTCATGCGGCTCCCCGATACCCACTGACTGGGGTATCGGATGAGTAGGCTGGAGAGAGTGCCGTTCTCAGATGAACGGCCGAATTGGTGAACGCACGGCCATGAGCATGGAAACGCATGGCTATTTCCATGCTAAGTGCGACAACGCAATCGACGCGACTGTCTGCCGTATGCGTTACCCGAAACGCGCTATCGCCGTCCAGTCGTGCGGGACTGACGCTTCCTCCGAAGCCGAAGGCCGCCGAGGGGCGAGGCATCGTGCGCGGCTGTCGCGGGGCCCGAAAGCTGCTCGTGCTGGCATGGCTCCGTGGTGAACCGGTCCGCCGTCCGCAGCGGGAAGGCGACCTCCACGACGAAACCGCCCTCCGGTCGGGCGTACACGCTCAAGGTCGCGTCATGGGCGGCGGCGATGGAGCGCACGATCGACAGTCCCAGACCGTGATGTCCGTCGCCGGCGGTACGACCGAGCCGCTGGAACGGCTCCAGCAACTGGCTCACCCGCTCCGCCGGAATCCTGGGGCCCGTGTTGGCCACCCGGACGACGGCGTGTCCCCCCTTGGCCCAGGTCGTGACCTCCACCCAGCCATCCGGCGCGTTGTACCCCATGGCGTTGTTCAGGAGGTTGGCCAGCAGCCGCTCGACCAGCGCACTGTCGCCCCAGATGCCCGCCGGCTCGATCGCCCGCTTCAGCCGCAGCCCCCGTCGCTCGGCCTCCTGGCGGCAGCCCAGCGCCAGCTGCCCGGCCAGCTCGTCCAGCTCCAGGGGCTCCCGGCGGTCCAGACCGCGTTCGCTGCTGGACAGGGTGAGCAGCGACTCCAGGAGCCGCGCCTGCTGCTCGCTGAGCACCAACAGCCGCTCGAAATTCGACCGGAACGAGTCCACGGTGGCGTCACGGTCGATCAGCGCCTCCTCCAGCAGCGCGTGTTCCACGGTCAGCGGTGTACGCAGCTCATGTGCGGCGTTGGCCACGAACCGCTTATGGGAATCGAGCGACTTCTCCAGCCGGCCGAGCAGCCCGTCGACGGTGTCCGCCAGATCCGTCAGCTCATCGCCCGGGCCCTTCATGGCCAGCCGCTCATGCACATTGTGCGCGGAGATCCGCTGAATGGTGGTGGTCATGGTGCGCAGCGGTCGCAGTACGCGCCCCGCGACCACCCACCCCAGTCCGATCGCGATCACCGACATGATCGCCAGCGCCGTCCCGGAGTCCATCAGCAGATCCTGTACTTCGGCCGCGCGAGCGCGCATCGCCCGCCGCTGCTCCTCCTGGGCGAAGCCGGGCGTACCGCTCGGGATCTGGGTGCCCGCGGACAGATGGACTCCGCTGTCCGGTGTCGGTCCGGCTGTCGGGCCTCTGACGATGACCTTGCTGTTACGGCTGCTCACCAGCAGATAGGTGATCGTCAGCAGGACGGCGCCCAACGCGACGAAGAGCGACCCGTACAGCAGGGTGAGCCGCATGCGCACCCGCCGGGGCATCAGACGGGACAGCCACCGCAGACAGAATCGGGCCGCACGGGCCGGGCTGGGCAGGCGCATCGGCATCTCACATCACGTCATCAGATCCGGTATCCGCCGCGGGGGACGGTCTCGATCACCGGCGGGGAGCCCAGCTTCGACCGCAGACGGTTGATCGTCGCCTTGACCGTCGTGGTGAACGGGTCGGCCGCCTCGTCCCACACCCGCTCCAGGAGCTCTTCGGCGGACACCACTCGGCCCTGGGCCGCCATCAGATACTCCAGCACCCCGAACTCCTTGGGGGTGAGCGCCAGCCGCTCCCCGGCCCGGGTGGCGATCCGCCGTGCCGGGTCCAGCCTCAGATCGGCGTGTTCCAGGACCGGTGGCACCGCCCGGTGGGAGCGGCGGGCGACCGCGCGGATGCGCGCCACCAGCTCGGCGTACGCGAAGGGCTTCGGCAGATAGTCGTCCGCGCCGATGCTGAGCCCCTCCACCCGGTCGGAGATCGTCCCCGACGCCGTCAGCATCAGCACCCGGGCGTGGATCGGCTCGGCCACCAGCGCTCCGCAGACTTCGTCGCCGTGGACTCCGGGGAGGTCGCGGTCGAGGACGACCACGTCGTAATCCACCACCGCGGTGCGCTCCAGCGCGCCCTCGCCGTCGTAGACGACATCGACCGCCATGCCTTCTCTGCGCAACACCCTGACCACGGAATCCGCCAACTCGGCGTGGTCTTCGACCACCAGTACCCTCACCGCTCACCCCCAACATGGCGTACTGCGGCCGGCATGAGCGGGCGACAGATTCGGATCGCGTCGACCAGAATGCCCTCGTCGGGGTCACTTGCTGGTCACAGCCCGCCACGGCCCTGTGTGAGGCTCGTACGGCCCCAGTCTACCGGCGTCGGTCGTGGATTCTCAGGGCCCTGGGCAGAACCGGATCGGTGCCGCGGATGCCGCCCATCCGGATCCGTAAGGGCCTCGGGTGTACGGGCTCTCTGCACGTACGTATGGGTTCCGGGGTCACCCGTGTCTCGGCGGCGGCGGACCGCCGGGGCCGGGACCACCGGGACCAGGGCCGGGACCGGAGGTGAGACCACCAGGGCCGGGACCGGGACCGGGACCGAGGAAGATGCCCGGGCCGCCCGGGCCGCCGCCGGGGAAGGGACCGCCCGGGCCTCCGGTCAGAACCGGGCCGGGGCCATGGAGCCCTGCGGCCGGCTCCGGACCGGGTTCCGGAGCGCCGCCGTTCCCGGACGGCCGGCGGGAGAACTGTGTGCGGTACAACTCCGCGTAGAGTCCGTCCTGTCGCAGCAGCTCCTCGTGGGTTCCGCGTTCCTGGACGCGGCCCTTGTCGATGACGAGGATCTGGTCGGCCTCCCGGATGGTGGACAGCCGGTGGGCGATCACCAGCGAGGTCCGCCCCTTCAGCGCGGTCTTCAGGGCCTGTTGGAGGGCGGCCTCGGATTCCGAGTCGAGGTGCGCCGTCGCCTCGTCCAGAACGACGATCGGCGGGGCCTTGAGGAGCAGCCGCGCCATGGCGAGGCGCTGTTTCTCGCCGCCGGACATCCGGTAGCCGCGGTCACCGACCACGGTGTCGAAGCCGTCGGGCAGTGATTCGATCAGGTCCCAGATCTGGGCCGCTCTGCAGGCGTCGATCAGTTCCCGCTCGGTGGCGCCGGGCCGTGCGTAGGTGAGATTGTCGCGGATGGTCGCATGGAAGAGATGGGCGTCCTGGGTGACCATGCCGACGGTGTCGTTCAGCGATGCCAGCGTCACGTCGCGAAGGTCGCGGCCGTCGATTCTGATGACGCCCTCTACCGGGTCGTAGAGCCGTGGCACCAGATGGGTGATGGTCGTCTTGCCCGCGCCGGACGGGCCGACCAGCGCGGTCAGCTTCCCGGCGGGCACGGTGAAGCTCAGATCCCGCAGGGTCCAGGTGTTCTGGGCACGCTCCGGCATGGGCAGGGCGATCGATTCCAGCGAGGCGAGCGAGACCTCAGCGGCTGCCGGATAGCGGAACGACACTCCCGCGAACTCGATCCCGGGCGCCGCCCCTCTCCCGTCCGCGGCGCTCGGAAGGGGCGCCGCGTCGGGCTTCTCCGAGATCAGCGGCTTGAGATCGAGAATCTCGAACAGTCGGTCGAAGCTGACGAGTGCGGTCAGCACACTCGTGTGGGCGCTGGAGAGCTGGTTGATCGGCCCCGTCAGGCGGGTGAGCAGCGTGGCGAGCGCCACCAGGGTGCCGATCTGGAAGGCGCCCTCGATGACGAGGCCGCCGCCGAGGCCGTACACCAGCGCGATGGCCAGGGAGCCCACGAGCGTCATCGTGAGGAAGAGCGACTTCCCGTAGACGGAGGTCAGGATGCCGAGGTCACGTCCCTTGCCCGCCAGCCGGGAGAACGTGCCCGTCTCCGTCGCCGGGCGGCCGTAGAGCTTGGCGAGCAGCGCCCCGGTGACATTGAACCGCTCGTTCATGAACGAGCCGATCTCGGCGTTCACCTGCATGTGTTCCCGCATGATCCGCTGTAGCCGTTTGCCGACGATCCGGCCCGGCAGGATGAAGAGCGGGATCACCACCACGGATATCAGGGTGACTGTCCAGGACAGATAGAACATCGCGGCCAGTACCAGTATCAGGGTGAGCCCGGCGGACACCACGGTGGACAGCAGGGAGGTCAGCGCCTGTTGCGCGCCGACGACGTCGGTGTTCAGCCTGCTGACGAGGGACCCGGTCTGCGCACGGGTGAAGAACGCGAGCGGCTGGCGCTGCACATGGTCGAAGATCCGGGTCCGCACGTCGTAGATGAGTCCCTCGCTGATGCGGCCGGAGTGCCATGCCTCCGCGAACCCCAGAAAGGTGCTCAGCAGGGCCAGTCCGGCGACCGCCACGGCGACCCACACGACCACCGAGGTGTCGCCGACGGCGATGCCGCTGTCGATGAGGTACTTGAACAGGAAGGGCGTGGCCACCACATTGCCGACGTTCAGCGTGGTGGCGACCAGGAGAAGAATGATGTTGCGTCGGTACGGTCTGGTGTAGGGGAGGATTCGCTTCGCCGTGCCGGGCTTTATCTGCTGCCTGGTCATCGACTCATCCGGCCCCGCCCCGCGCATTAACACTGGTCCCGGGCCGCTGATTATGGCCACGAAATCCTCCTGTTTCCTTGTCGTTGCCGGGCGGGACGGGTCTAACTGATGGCTTCGTACTTATCCATCTCCTCGATGAGGCTCTTGGGGCGCATGTCCGTCCAGTGCTCCTCGATGTACTCCAGGCAGGCTTTACGTGTGTCCTCTCCGAACACGACCTTCCAGCCGGCCGCGACCTCGGCGAAGGCGGGCCAGAGCGAATGCTGGTTCTCGTGGTTGACGAGCACCAGGAAGGATCCGTTTTCGTCGTCGAATGGGTTCGACATCTTCACTCCAATGGTTTTCGCGGGCAGGACGGTGTCACGCTAGCCGGGCGTATCAGGGCCGACAAGGCCGTCCAGGCGAGGTGTCGTACGGGACGGAATTCGCCCCGGCGGGCTGTTTGCCAGGTGCTCGGATTCTTGTGGGCGCGGCTTTTATAAGGACGTCCAACTGGACGAGCAAACCACTTGGTCGGGCATGGACGCGATGGGCACGGTCCGGTTCAGGCGGAGGATGTCACCGTCGTTCGCTTCGGAAGGGCCAGGCGCCGCCGGGCGGCAGGGGGAGCCGACCGGCGGCGCCGTGTCTTTCCTCTACGCGCTCTCGGCGACCTTGCGTTCCAGCCTCAGGGCGAACTCCGTCCACACTCCCCCGCATTCGCGGGCGAGCCGGGCGACGGTGGCTCGCACGTGCGGTGGCACATTGTCGATGATCTCCTCCCAGCCCTTCGCGCTGATCGTGTGGATGGTGAGCAGTCGCAGCAGGGTGCGCCCGGTGTTGCTGAACCGCAGCGCCGGATCGGCTTTGAGTCGTGCCATGATCTCGGCGCGGTGCCGCACCGTCGCCCGGTCGAGCAGCGTTCCCGCCTCTTCCGCGGCAGAGCCGTTCGGCCGCTCCGCGGGTCCGTTCGCATGCTCGGTCCGTTTCCTGGAGCGTGGCTTCGGCAACGGGTCCTCACCCCGGCGCAGGCGGTTTCTGACGTCGCGCGCCGTCTCCGGGGATATCGCTGCCGCGCGGGCTATCTGCCGCAGCGAGAGGCCGGGGTTCTCGCTGATGAGCTCGCTGGCCAGCCTGCGTCCTTCGACGGCGATGTTGATAGGGCGGACCCGGCCGTCCTGACCGGTCCTGCTGACCTCGGCGGCCGGCCCGCCCGGAGCGCGCCTGCGGATCTCCGCGACGGTCCCATGGGCGATGCCGGCGACCGAGGCGATCATCCGGTCCGACCACTGCGGGTGGGAGTCGATGATGCGTCGGGCGGCGTGCTTCCGCTCCGCCAGCGTCAGCGGCAGGCCGTGCGTGATGTTCGACTCCACGGCGAGCACAAAGGCTTCGGCCTCGTTGCCGTCGAAGAATCGGACCGCGACTTTGTCCAGCCCTCGGATTTCCGCTGCCCGCAATCTGTGCAGACCGTCGATGACACGCATCGTCGGACGGTGCACGATGATGGGCGGCAGCGGCGCCTGGGCCGCTGCGAGTGACTCCACATGGTCCGGGTCGGACCCGGAGATACGTGGCGAGTCGGCCGTCGAAAGAGAATTGATCTCGACTTCGACTACCAGGTTCTGATCAATTTGTGCATACCCGAGTTGCAATTCCAGTTCCCCCTGCGTCAGTGATGTGACCGGTGCGCGGGCATGCCCCATGACGTTGGCCGGCGCACGGTACGGCTCATACCGTGCCGCCGGACCCCGCCCAGCGATCCGCGGCCACTGGAAGGCCGCTCCACACCCGCTCGGCCGGATGTCCACCCATCCCCGCTTCTCGGCGCGGACTCCAGCACGCACTGGCTCATCCGCACCGTCCGGCCGCCGGTCGGGCCCGGTGCGGTCGCCAGCAGGAGCTCGATGTCCCGCCTTCGAAATCGACTCGCGAGACCGCGTCGCACACCCCGCCTCAACGGCCGGCTCACCGGCGATACGGTTCCGTACCGTCCTGAGTGCGCCCGGCATGAGGCCGAAGCCGCGTATCTCGTCGAATTTCAGAAGTCTGCCCTGTGCCGGTGTTATGAACTTTCCGCACCTGACCCCACGACACCACGATGCAGAAAATAAATAACAACCGCCGACCGAGCACCAACCCTAACAACGCATTTTATCGACAGGTACCCCTATCAACGGCATCACGCGTGATGAGGCACCCTTAGCGACCCCTATTCGCCGTCCCCTGACGGTCTCTCCGTCCGCCGGGTCACGGGTCGTCCGTCGAAGGGGAGTCACGCGAGCGGGGCGGGCCGGTGACGGAGTGCGGCGACCGGCCGGCGGAGCCCGGTCACACCACAGCACCGTGCCCGGACCGAGGTCACGGGATGGTCATGGACGCCGGTGTGACGCGGACCGTGGTGTGACCATCCGGCCCCTACCGTGCGATGTCCAATGTCCACTCCGACATCGCTCCGCACCAGGGACACCGCTGACATGGACGGCTTCAGCCGGCGACGGCACAACGGCCCGGCGGACCCACGCTTCCCCGCCCTCCGGGAGGACGGGGAAGGGTCCTGCTCGCGAGGCCGCCTGTCCCGCCTATCCCGCGCGGAGGTGGCCCCGGGCGGTTCCGCCGCGGCTCCCTGCGGGCCCCTGCGGACCCCTGGCGCCGAGCCCGTACATGGGCGCCAGGTCCGTACGGCGCCGGACGTCGAGCTTGCGGTACACCCGGGTCAGATGCTGCTCGACGGTGCTGACCGTGATGAACAGCTTGGCGGCGATCTGCCGGTTGGTGTGCCCCCGGGCGGCGAGCGTGGCCACGCGCAGTTCCGCGTCGCTGAGTTCATCGATCACGTGGGGGCGGGTGCCGGACAGCGGCCAGGGCCGTTCGGACGCGGAGCGCTGCCTGGTCCCCTCCTCGGCCGTGCCGGTGCCGACGCCGATATCGGCGTACGCGTCCGTGTCCGTGTCCGTACCCGTATCCGTATCCGTGTCCGTATCGGCTGAGGAGGTCTCATGGACCGGTGGGGGCACATCGTGGGCCGACGGCTCGATCCCGCACTCCCTCATCAGCCGCTGTGCCGTGCGTGCCAGTCTCCGGGCCCGGCTGCCGTCGCCGAGTTCGTGGTGGGCGCGGGCCAGTTCTTCGGTCGCCCGGGCCAGTTCGAACCGGTGACCGCGCTCCCCGTGGATCTCCATGGCCTCGCCGAGGAGCCTCGGCCGGTCCTGGGGCTCGGCCGTGGCCGCGAGCACGCGCAGCGTGACGCCGCGCGCCCAGGAACCGCCGGCGCGGAGCCGGGTCAGCTGCTCCTCCGCCAGACTCCGGGCGCGGCGCTCGTCGCCCAGCGACAGACAGACCCGGGCGGCGTCGCTCCGCCAGGGGATGAACTCGGGCAGGTCGAGACCGCACGCGGCCGTCAGCTCCCCGCACACCAGGAAGTCGTCGAGCGCGGCGTGCGGGCGGCCGGCGGCGAGGTGATGGTGGCCACGCGCCCAGAGATAGAGCGGTCCCCCGGAGGTATGGCGGGCCGCGTCCGGGATCGGGACGCTGAGCTGGGCGGCGGCATGGTCGAGTCGCCCCAGCGCGGTCTCGGCGCGGAGCAGAGCGGCGACCGGGGAGGCGACGGCCACTCCCCATCCTTCGGGAGCGATGAGGGTGAGCGCGGCACGGGCGGAGTCCGCCGCCGCGGCCAGCGCCCCCCGTCTGAACTCGACCAGCGCCTTGAGCAGCGCGAACAGCGACTGCCACATGGGGGCATGGCGCTCCGCGGCCTCCTGGCGGAGGGCATCGCACCAGAAGGCGGCCTTGTCCAGTTCGTCGGTGAGGACGAGGGAGGACAGTGCGGCCAGAATCTCCGTGAGCGAGCGGTCGTCCAGCCGGGCTCCCTGGAGAGCCCGCTCCGCCCGGACCACAACACTCTCGCCGCCGCTGTCACCGTCGTCGTTCCCCGTCGGGTCCAGGACCGTGGCCAGCAGGGCCAGCGCCCCCTGTTCGGTGCCGCGGGCGGCGGGGAGGAGCCGTCTCAGGGCGTCGATGACGCCGGGCGGCCCCGCAAGGCCGAGGGGCGTGCTCTGCCGTACGGAGTCGAACCGCTGGGGCTTCCGGGGCCCGTGGGGCTTGCCGGCACGCGTCACCGGCCCACGGAGCGATTCCGGTCCGGGTTCCCCGGCACCGGGTCCCGCCGCGGCGTCGAGTACGGCGAGGGCCTGGTCCACCTGGCCGAACCACAGGAGATGTCCGATCAGCGTCCTGGTGTCACGCATGCCGAGACGCCCCGCGCGTGCGGCGGCGGTGAGCTCGGGCAGATGCCCGTACCCCGCTGCCGGATTGACCCGCCAGCCCGCCTGGATGAGCGCCACCCTGATCGACAGGGCCTGGCGCTCGTCGGGGCAGCTGTCACGGGCGGCGCGCAGACAGTCGAGGGCCAGAGCCACCTCGTCGTCGGCCAGCGCCCGTTCGGCGGCCTCCAGCAGGGTGGGCAGCGTCCAGGGAGCGTCAATGGGATCCGCCGCGATCAGATGCCGCACCAGCACGGTCGCCGGCTCGCCGTGTTCGTGCAGCACTCGGGCGACCCGGGCTTCGAGCCGGGTGCGGTACGCCGGGTCCATGCTCCGCAGCACCGCGGTGCGCCCGGCCTCGTGGCGGAACCGGTCGGCGCTGAGCAGCCCCGTCTCGTTCAGGGCGTGCAGGCTCCGGTGGGCCTCCTCGGCGGTGGTTTCGAGTACGGCCGCGAGTGCCGCGCGCGATGCGTGCGGGCCGAGTACCGCCAGCGCCCACGCCGTGTGCCGGATCGCGACATCGCCGCGGTACAGGCAGGTGGTGACGGCCTGTTCGAAGGCGGGCCCCGGCACCGGCCGCCCATCGGTTTCATCCGGCTCGGCCGTTCCGTCCGGCCCGGTCGCGGGCCCGGCCCCGGCTGTGGCGCGGCCGGCCCGGCAGTCCTCCAGCAGCGCGCACATCAGCAGCGGGTTCCCGCCGCTCAGCCGGTGGAGGTCCGGGGCGAGCGAGCGCGCCCGCCGCCCCGACCGGCGGGCGGTGATCATCTCGGTCACGCCGCGGCGCGAGAGAAGGCCGAGCCTCATGTGGCGACAGCCCGGCAGCCGGAGCAACTCGACCCGAAAGCGGGGATTCTCGGACAGAAAGCTACTGCTTTCGCCGAGCACCACCAGAATGCGACCGGCCTCGATTCGGCGTGCTAAATACAGTACGCATTCCAGCGAATAGGCATCGACATGCTGCACCTCGTCGATGCACAGCACCATCGGCTTTTCCCTGGCCTTTGCGAGGAGAATCCCGCAGAGTCCGGCGAGTACATTCGCCACTGCCGCGGGCAGCGCGCCCTCGTCCCGTCGTACCGGCGTGGCCGCGGCCTCAGGGTCCTGTAGACCGGCCGCCAGTTCGACGTCCGCACCCGGCAGATCCGCACCCAGCAGCAGCTGCTCCATCACCCCAAGTGGCAGATCACGCTCGGCTCCTGAGCCTGTGGCCTGCAGAAACAGTGCCCCTGCGGCGACCACACGAGTCCCGAACGCCCGTAACAGCGCGGTCTTCCCACTCGCCGCCGGGCCACTGATCAAGGCCACTCCACCACGCCCCGCCATGCAGGCGTCGAGCATGCCGTTCAAGATCGATATTTCCGCGTTCCGTTCCATCAATTCCATGAGTCAGTTTCCCCCGTGCCCTGACAGGTGATCCTTCTCCCGGAGAGGATGGGTCCAGGCCAAAACCGCCCGGCCTGGCCACCGTACTCTGCTCGATACTGCCATACGTGAAAAGCATTCACCACGCAAACACGGTCACCAGTCCCTCACAATTCAGCCCGCCCATCGCTTGGTTGGATTTCTCCGATCCACCCCGGGGATAGCGAGGCGCCCTTCGGGCGGCCCATCCGCTGCGGGGCCGCCGCCGCATCTCGCCGTGATACTCCGGCGCGTACCGCTCCCACGTCCAAGGACGCGGCGGGAGGGACACGGCGGCGTCGGGCCGGGCCAGGGCAGGTGGCGCCGACAGCGCACCAGCGTGTACGCCGACAGGGCGAACAGCGGTCATACCCCCGGCGCCCCGGGGCTGACACCGTGACCACCGGTGCCTGGGCCGGATGCCACGGGGCCGCGATCGCGGGAGCGCGCGGTGTGTCGACCGCGCGCTCCATCAGCTGGTTGAGCCGGTCCGGCGGCAGCGGCGCCCCGACCAGGCGGTCGACGGGCGGCGGCGCCCCGCACCAGGACGCCGGATTCCGTACGGGGCTGTGCGTCATTCTCCTTATGCCAGACGGCGGGCGGGACCCTCCGGCGCAGTGAGCGGGGCGGACCGCCGCCGCGTGACGGCGGTCCGGGACGAGCCGTCACCCGGCCCGGATAGGGGTCGCTGGGTGCGAGCGGCCCGAGGATCCGGTCGCCGACCCAGAGGCTGTCGTAGCCATGTCCTCCAGGGCCCGGCTGAGGTCGGGGACGAGATCCGGATCGGCGAAGACACCGAACTGGGGAACAGCGAATCCGATACGCATCAGAAATCCTCAGATCTTCCTCGAAATGCGGTGGACTGCGCGCTCTGCACTGTGGCACGCCCGGAGCACCGCGGGACGTTCAGGGGGCATGCCCCGGATACGCCGGAAACCCGCCACGGGGTGATCTCGAATGCCTGACCGGTCGTCTCCGACTCCGCGACCGCGTCGGTCTGTTCACATCCCGTCAGTGGTGCCTGCGCCGCCGATGCGGCGGATACCCGGTGCGGGCGGGCAGTTCGCCGATCGCGTGGCGGATCGCGGTGAGGAAGGTCTGGATCAGGGGGTGCTCACCGGCTCCGGCGCGTATGGTCGCGAGCACGGTACGGGTGTGGCCGGCGGAGCCGTCGAGGAGAGGGCCGGGGGCGCGGTCGAGGAGGAGGCCGGGGGCGCGGTCGAACCACAGCATGTCGGGCAGGAAGGCCACCGCGTGGCCCTGCTCGACCAGCCGTGCGTGGACCAGCATGTCCGCGGACACATAGGCGACGTCCGGCTCGAAGTCGGCGGCGTGACAGATGGCCGTCGCCCATGCCCGGGCGGGTGTGCCGGCGGGTTCCATCACCCAGGGGCGCTCGGCCAGATCGGCGAGCGACCCCACAGGTGCGGGGGTCGCCAGCCGCATGGCGTCCTCGCACAGCAGATGGTGCTCGAACTCGGAGGCGCGGACCGGCCGTACGTGCCCGGGGAACGTCTCGGCGATCACAAGGTCGAAGTCCCGGGTGAGCAGACCGGGCAGCGAGGTGTCGGGCTCGGCCTGCGTGGCCTCCACCCTGATCCGGGCATGGTTCTCCCTCAGCCAGGTCAACGCGGTGGGCATCAGTGCGAGCATCGCGGTCTGGAAGGCCGCCACCCTGATCGTCCCGGATACCTCATACAGCGAGGCCGCGATCTCCGCCTCGGCGCGTTCCAGCTCCCGCAGCGCCTTCTCCGTGCGGGCGACGAGGATCTCAGCCTGCGGAGTCAGCCGGACCCCTCGGCCTTCCCGCTCCAGCAGCGGTGCGCCGACCTCGGACTCCAGCAGCGACAGCTGCTGGGAGACGGCCGAGGGGCTGTAGGACATGGCCGAGGCGACAGCGGCCAGCGTGCCGCGGTACTTCAGCTCCCGCAGGACCTCCAGGCGACGCAGGTTGTACACGCCCCTCACTCCATTCATCAGTTTCCGTGACCTGTCTCCTCCATAAACATTCACTTTACTGAAGGGACTCGCTTTGGGACCGTGAAGGCAGAGCAGCACCGCACAAGTGGGAGATAAAGACCATGGATATCGAAGCGCTCCGCCAGGACACGCCGGGCACCGCGAACCGGATTCACCTCAACAACGCGGGCGCGGGCCTGCTGTCACGGCAGACGCTCAAGGCCGTGACCTCCCACCTGGAGCTGGAGGCCGCGATCGGCGGCTACGAGGCCGCCGACCAGGAACGGGACCGCATCGACGCCGCCTACGGGCACATCGCCCGGCTGGTGGGCGGTCAGGCGGACGAGATCGCGCTGTTCGACAACTCCACCCACGCCTGGAACGCCGCGTTCTACTCCATGACGTTCAAGCCGGGCGATCGCATCCTCACCGGCCGGGCCGAGTACGGCAGCAGCGTCCTCGCCTACCTTCAGACGGCTCAGCGCACCGGAGCCGAGGTCGTCGTCGTCCCCAACGACGAGTCCGGCCAGCTCGACACCACCGCCCTGGCGAACCTGATCGACGACCGCACCAGGCTGGTGGGCATCGCCCACGTCCCCACCAGCGGCGGCCTGGTCAACCCGGCCGCCGAGATCGGACGCGTCACCCGCGCCGCCGGCGTTCCCTTCCTCCTCGACGCCACCCAGTCCGTCGGCCAGTTCCCCGTGGACGTCGCCGAACTCGGCTGCGACATGCTCACCGCCACCGGCCGCAAGTTCCTGCGCGGCCCGCGCGGCACGGGCTTCCTCTGGGTACGCCCCGAGGCACTCGCCTACCTGGAGCCGCATGTGGCCGAGATCGCCGCTGCCACCTGGGACGGCAGGCGCGGCTTCACCTGGCACGACGGCGCGCGGCGTTTCGAGACATGGGAGGTCTGCTACGCCAACGTGCTGGGGCTGAGCGCCGCCGTCCAGCAAGCCCTGGACCTCGGCATGGACGAGATCGGCCGGCGCACCCTCGCCCTCGGCGCCTGTCTGCGCGACCGGCTGGACGCCGTGCCCGGCATCACCACGTACGACCTCGGCCGGCAGCGGTGCGCGATCGTCACCTGCACGGTCGACGACATGGCCACGGCCGCTGTCGCGACCGCCCTCGCCGGGCACGGCGTCAACGTCAGCATCACCGACCCGGTGCAGACCCAGTTCGACACCGAGGACCGGGGCGTCCACCCGCTGGTACGGCTCTCGCCGCACTACTACAACACCGAGGCCGAGATCGACCGGGCCGTCGAGGTTCTCGCGGAACGCGCCAGGGCAATACAGGACAGTTCTTCTGCTTCTTCCCGCACAAGGCGTCGTTGACGAGCTGATTGACACGGACGTCGCGGTCGTCCAGGGCGAGGCTGGTGGATCGCAGCACGACGACCCCCGCTTGCCCTTGTCGACGAAGCCGTCGGCGTTCACCCTCGACGGCGAGTACCCGCCCACCAAGCCCTTCCGACCCCGTCGGCAGGACAGCCCTCCCCTCCGCGCGCCGAAGGGCGCCTCACCCCCGCGTGGCCAGGGCCAGCCCGGCCCAGGCCGTGGTGATCCGCCCCCGGTCCTGGCTGTGGTGGAACAGCCGCCGGCCGTCCGGGAAGTCGAACCAGAAGTAGAGCACCGGCTCACCCCGCCAGCGCCCTCCTCCCTCGTCGCGGCGGAGCAGCCAATGGAGCCCCCGCTCCCGCCGCCGCGGATCGCGCCCCAGCAGCGCGAGGGAGAGCACGGCCGCCGCCGTGGAGATGACGCCGCCCTCCCAGGAGCCGTCCGCGCGCTGCTCCGCCCCGATCCAGTCGGCCGCCCGCTTCAGCTCATGCTCATACGCGCCCGCCGGTCCGGACAGCAGCCTGGCGCAGTAGTACGTGGCGACGTACGGCGACGGATACCAGCGGCTGAGCCAGCTCCCGTTCTCCCGCTGCCGGGCGGCGACCGCCGCCCGGCAGGCCGCGATCTGCCGGGGATAGGCGTCCGCCGCGATGCGCTGGAGCGCCCAGCCGGCCTGCGCGGTGGCGTCGAGGCCGGGCCCCTCCCAGTACGCCGCCCGGCCCCGGGCCAGGGACGGCCGGCCGTGCCGGTGCTCCGACAGACTGCGGAAGGCCCCGGCCCCGGGATCGTAGAAGAGATCCACCAGACGCGCGGCGCTCGCCCGCAGCCGCCGCGCGGGCACACCCGCCGCCAGCAGCCCGTCCAGCACCAGACAGCTGTCCTCCGGGGTCACCCCGTACCCTCGGTCGTACTCCCAGAGCGAGTCCACCGCACGGTCCAGCAGTGCGGACGCGAGGGCGCCGTCGTCCGGCCGCGACTGGAGGACGAGTCCGTAGAACGCCACCGTTCCCTCGGCACGCGTTCTGACCAGCCGGGGCCGTTCGCCGCCTATCTCGTAGACGCTCGCCTCGGTCAGCGGTTCGGCGTCAGACACGGGGGCTCCTGTCGGGGAGATCGGGGAGAGGGGAGGCGTGGAGGTACGCGCGAACGTCGGCCGCCGCCTCCCGTCCGGAGGCGATCGCGGCGGTCATCCCGTACGGAAGCGGACAGCCGGACCGTACGTCGACGTAGTCACCGGCGAGGAAGACCCCGGGCAGCGGACGGCGGACGGCGGGATTCCATGACCGGTAGCTCTCCGGCGCGATGATGACCCCGGCGGCGGGCCAGCGCCGGACGCCGTGGGCGAGAACGCCGTCGCCGTCGCCATCGCCGTCGCCGTCCCAGAGGCCGAGGCCGCGCAGCAGACCGGCGGTGCGGTCGCGGAGCTCGTCATCGTCCAGGGCGGCGGCCGGGGCCGACTTGTGCGCCATGAAGTACGCCTGGAACACGGTTCCCGCCCCGGGCCCCATGTCCCGCTGGAGCACCATCGTGGCAGGCAGCTCGGGGGTGACGGCGTATGCCCAGGGCAGCCGGGGCCGGGCGCGGACGGCGAGCGCGCAGACGGTCGCCGGCCCGTAGCGCAGCGAGGCGAGGAAGGCGCGGGAGACCTCGGTCGGCGCGGCCCGCGCCAGGAGGTCGCGTGCCGTCAGGCCGGTGGTGGCCACCACCGCGGCCCTGGCGCGCACCGTCCGCGGTACTCCGGCGGCGTCACGGCAGTGGACGCGGACGAGGCCGCCGCGTCGGTCCACCCGCTCGGCGGCGGCGCCGTACACGATCGGCGTCCGCGCCGCGCCGTGCAGCTGCGCCCGTACCAGTTCCCCGTTGCCCGCCCGGCGGAATCCGGTGGAGTACGGGAGGAAGGCGTCCCGGGTCCGGCAGGGCAGGTACGCGGCCGGCGACCCCACATGGATCCGCTGGAAGAGCGCTTCGAGGACGGGCGGCGACGGCTTCTCCTGGCCGCAGGCGCTCAGACACCGCCGTGGGTCGGCCCCGAGGTGCGGACGGCCGGCGAGGACCAGCGCGAGCCGGGAGAACCCCGGCCGGACGGGGCCGGGGGTGAAACCGGACGGCGCGTCGGCGGCCCGGTACGGCAGGACGGCGCCGAGGTCGAAGACGTATCCGCCGTGGTGCTCGGTCAGGACCCGGCCGCCCGGGCGGTCCTCCCGTTCGAGGACCGCCACATCCAGGTCGCGGAGCGCGTGGGCCGCGCGCAGGCCCGCCAGCCCCGCGCCGACGACGACCGCATCGAGGATCCGGCCCTCGTCGAGCGCCGCGGCGCGGTGCGCCGTCATCCCGTCACCCGGTCGGCGGGCCAGGAGAGATGACGTACCGACAGATACGCTTTCGCCGAACAGCCGCCGTCCGGGCGGAGCGTGAGCTTGAGATGGTTCAGCCCCCGGGCGAGGACCTCGATCCGGCCGCCGGGCCCGGCGGCCGGCGACGGCTCGATCCTGTCGTGCCCGGCGAAGCCGAGGAGCGCGTCGCCCGCGGGCCGGGTGGACAGGCCCGTACGCACCAGCTCGTCGACCAGACGCGCCCACCGCGGCTCGCGCCCGGGCCGTCTCTTGGGGACGAACGACAGCTCCAGCCCCAGTGTGGGCCCCACCTCCTCGGTCAGATCGAGATCCACGTCGATCCGGTCGGTGGCCGCGCCGGCCCCGGCCACCAGCCGTCCGGCCCGCGCGGAGTCGCCGGGCCAGCCCGCCGCACGCGCATAGGGGACGATGTCCTGGTGACGGAGCCCGGTCACACAGATCCGCAGCGCCGAGGGCGTACGGGAGCTCATCAGACCGGCCTGGAAGATCCCGGCGCCGGCTGGCAGCGGGGCCAGACACCGGGCGAGACAGGCGCGGGTGCCGGGGGCGAGGCGCGAGCGGGTGAGCTCCTCCAGCCGCCCGGCCAGCAGATGTGCCGCCGGCTTCTGGTCCGCCCCCAGGACGCCGCGTGCCCCGAGGAAGGCGCTGGGCGTCCGGCAGACGGCGGCGCCTTCGAGATCGAACTCCAGCCACAGGTTGAGCACGGACCGGTGGTGCGGCGAGCCCGGACGGTCCCACTCCGCCGCGAACCGCCGCAGCGCCGCCCAGGTCCGCGCACCCGCGTCGTCCAGTGCGGGCGGAATGGGGGTCCGTGCCAGTGCCGCGCCCTCCCCCCGGGAGACGCAGGCCAGAAAGCCCAGCCGCTCCGCACCCGCCCCCAGCCCGCACTCCAGGCCGAAGAACCGGCTCGCCGCCTCGGGGAGCAGCCCGGCGGCGGTGCGGGCGGCCTGGTATGCCGGGCGGGGCAGCAGCGCGTCCGGCAGGTGGGGGGCGATCGCGGCGAGCCGACCGGCCAGGGTGGCGGCGGTACGCCCGGTCACCCCGCGGCCTCCGCGCGCCGGACCCGATCCCGACTCCGACTCCGGGTCCAGGTCCGGCTCCAGGTCCGGCTCCGACTCCAGGTCCCTGACGGTCTCATCGGCGGGGCTCCAGCCGGACGCGTATCCCGTGCCGGGGGCGCAGGGTGCCCAGCGGCACCGGCCGCACCCGGTGCGCGGGGTCCGCGACCAGCCGGAAGCGCTGCGCCAGCTTCGACAGCACGATCCGTGCCTCCAGATTCGCCAGCTCACGGCCTACGCAGTGGTCGCGCCCCAGCCCGAACGGCATCCACTCCCCCTGGGGGCGGCGGCGTATCCCGCGCGCGGCGGCGACCCGGTCCGGATCGAAGCGGTGCGGTCGCTCCCACACCTCGGGGTGGCGCTGCGCCACGAAGGCGAGCGGCGTCACCGCGGTCCCGGCCGGGATGGGATATCCGTCGATCTCGTCGTCCTCGACCGCCCACCGGGGGTTCCACCAGATCGGCGGGGTCAGCCGCAGCGTCTCGTCCCACACCGCCCCGGTGTACGGGAGCCGGTGTGCGTCGAAGGCGCCGCCCCCGCCCGCGCCACCGGCGAGGTCCGCCTCCTCACCGACTCTGGCCATGCTCGCCGGATGGGTGGAGAGGAAGTGCGCGGCCCAGGTCAGCGCCAGCGCGGTGGTCTCGTACCCGGCGAGGAAGAGCGTCATGGTCTCATCGCGGACCTGACGGGCGGTCATACGCTCTCCCGCGTCGTCCTCGCTCGCCGTCAGCATCGCGATCAGATCTCCGGGATCCCGCTCCCCGGCCCGTCTGCGTTCGGCGACGACCTGGGTGAGCAGGGCGTCCAGCCGCTGTATCGCCTGCTCGAACCGCCGGTCGCCGGGGCGGGGGGCCCAGCGCGGCAGCGGGCTCATCAGCGTCGCCAGGACGACGTAGGAGACGGCGTACTCCATGTCCGGGCAGATCCGGTCGACGGTGGCGTCGGGGATGCCCGAGCCGAAGACCGCCCGCACGGTCATCTTCATGGTCGTACGCGCCAGCAGCGGGCCGAGGGCCACCGGGGTTCCGGTGCGGGCGGCCCGTTCGAACAGCGGCATCTGCTCGTCGGCCGCCGTATCCAGCAGTCGGTGGACAGCCGCCAGCCGGTCATGGTGGAAGAGCGGCTGGACCCGCCGTCGCTGGGTCCGCCAGATCTCGCCCTGGCTGACCGCCAGACCGTTGCCGGTGACGCGGCGCATCTGCTCGAAGAGAGGGCCCTGTCGGTGATACGCGGCGGCGCGGTCGAGGTGGACATGGCGCAGCTGGCGGGGGTGGTTGAGCACCACGGTGCGCAGTCCGCCGATGTCGAGCCGGTAGACGTCGCCGTATCGCCGGCGTGCTTCGAGCAGATAGCCGAAGCCGTCGCGCAGCAGCTGCGGCAGGGGGCCGAGCCAGGGCAGTCCTGTAGCCCGGGGGATGCGGGGGTGCGGCCGTGGGCCCGGTTGCTCGGACCGCGCTGTCATCGCTGGGTCCCTCCGTATCGTCATCGTCGGGTGTACGGATGCCGGTGTGCGGGCCGTGGCTCGGCGGTGTGGTCGGTACGGACAGTGCGGTCGGCGCGGCCGGCGCGATCGGTATGGTCGGCGCAGACGGTACGGTCGGTACGGACGGATGCGCTGGTCCGCAGCCGGTCCGCAGCCGGTCCGGTCCGGTCAGAACGTCACGGGCAGTTCGGCGAGTTCACGGGTGAGCAGACCCTCCCGCCATCGGGCGGGCGCGTCGCCGGCCCGCAGACCGGGCAGCCGGCGCAGCAGGGCCGAGAAGGCCGCCCGTCCCTCGACCCGTGCCAGCATCGCCCCGAGACAGGTGTGGACGCCCGTGCCGAAGGCCGCGTGCCGCAGATCGCTCCGGGTGATGTCGAAGCGGTCCGGTGCGCTGAAGACTCTCTCGTCGCGGTTGGCGGACCCCAGTACCGGCATCACCCGGTCGCCCGGCAGCAGTGTTCTGCCGCCGAGGGTGAACGGCTCGCGGACATGCCCGATGCTCACGGTCTGGACCGGGCTCTCGTAGCGCAGCATCTCCTCGACGGCGGACTCCATCAGCCCGGGGCGCTCCCGTAGAAGCCTCAGTTGGCCGGGGTGGCTCAGCAGGGTGTGCACGCCGTTGCCGATGAGATTCGCGGTGGTCTCATGGCCCGCGAAGAGCAGCAGCATGAGGGTGCCGACGGCGTCGTCCTCGGTCAGGGCGCCCCGCCGGCGTGCGTCGAGCACCCGGCCGAGGGCGTCGTCGCGGCGCGGCCCCCGGCGGCGGTGGCCGAGCAGCTCGCGGAGATAGGCGTCGAAGGCGTCGATCGCGTCGCCGGCCTCCGTGTAGAGGGCGAGCGTGGGCCGCCGGTTCTCCAATTCGGAGAACGCCCGCGACCAGCGCAGAAGCGTCGGCCAGTCCTCCCTCGGCAGGCCGATGACCTCGCTGATGACCAGGAGCGGAAGCGGGAAGGCGAACGCCGTCATCAGATCGGCGCGGCCCAGCGGGACGATGCCGTCGAGGAGTTCGTCGGCGATTTCACCGGTCCGGGCGGCGAGTGCGCGGGCCGCGTCGGGCGCGAACACCTCGGCGACGGCGGCGCGCAGCCGCGCGTGGTCGGGGGCGTCGCGCTCGACCATCCAGTGGCTGAGCTTCTCGGAGTAGCGGAACAGACTGTCGGGCGCGGGCCCGGCACAGAGGCGGCGGTGGCGCGCGGCCCGGCTCAGTCCTCTGCTCCGGCGCACCTTCAGCACATCGGCGTGCCGGAACACGTACCAGACCCCCGGTTCCCCGGGGGCCGACCGCACACAGTGCACGGGGTCGGCGGCCCGGAACCGGGCGTACACGGGGTAGGGGTCGGTCCAGACGGCGGGGTCCCGCTGGTCGAAGGTCCCGATGCCGGGGGACGCTGGTACGGCGTTCATCGTGCGCTCCCGTCCGGACGGCCCATGGGTACGCGGCGGGCCGTGCGCCGCCGGAACGGCGCTCGGCCGTGACGGACCGGCGGTCCCGGCCCGGAAGCACGGTCCGTCACGGCCGCGCGCATCAGCGGGAGAGACCTGCGATTACCACCTGGCGTCCTCGTACATCATGTCTTCCGCCTGATCCACGTGGGCGGCCACGGACTCATCCGAGGGGCTCTCGGGTGTGTCGGCATCCCTCGGTTCGATGTCATCGCGCATGGCAGTGTCCTCTCCTGAGCGGAATGGAGAACTCGCGGTGAACTGAGCGCCGGCAGGAGTACTCCACTGCCGCGCATCCCTATTAGGAGTCCGATCCGGCTTTCCGTCAAGACGATACGGGTCAGCGCATTCGCCGGCCTCGGTCATCGGAATATCCCCGGGCCCCGGAGAGAGCTTCGCGTACGGCCATTCCGTGCACGGCAGTTCCGTGCACGACGAATCCGCCGGCGACAGGTCCGTGTGCGGCGGTTCCGTGGACAGCCGTACCGACCCGCCGTGTGCGGCGGTTCCGTGGACGGCGGTTCCACCCGCCGTGTGCGGCGGTTCGGGATCTGCCAGCCGTGCGCCGGCGAAGCGGCGGGAGGCCGGGCCGGACTCGCCGTATCTCGGCCAAACTCGGGAGGGCCACTTGTGCGGACCCGTGTTCCTGGCACCCTGTTGCTGAGCCGAGAACGCTGCACGGCACCTTCCCGCGCTGGAGAGACCGCCCCTTCGAGCCGAGGACGGACACCATCACCGATAAGCGTTCCACCACGCCCGGAATATCTCTCAGGACCGGAATCGCGGGCGGCGCTCTCCCTGTCCTGGGGCATATTCCGATGTTCCATCGCAAGCCGCTTGAATTCCTGTCCTCGCTGCCCGCATACGGCGATCTGGTCGGGATTCGGCTGGGCCGGCGGCGGGCCTATGTCCTCTGTCATCCGCATCTTGTCCAGCAAGTCCTCCTCGACGGGCGCTCTTTCGACAAAGGCGGTCCCTTCTACGAGAAGCTCCGCCCCCTCGGAGGGGACGGCCTCGGCACCTCCCCACGCGATGAGCACCGTGAGCAGCGGCGGCTGATGCAGCGGGCCTTCCAGCGCCATCGCATGGCCGAATACGCCACGGTCATGGGCGATGTGGTCGAAGAGCAGATGGATCGCTGGCACGACGGCCAGGAGGTGGATCTCCACGACGACCTGCATCAGATCACGGTGCAGGTGGTCGCCAGAAGCCTCTTCAGCCAGGGGATACCCCCCGCTGTGATCACCGAGATGCGGGCGTCGCTCGCGGTCTTCGTCCGGGGTTTCTACCGGAATATGATCGCGCCGTTCGGCATCCGGGAGAGGCTCCCGTTCCCGGCCACCCGCCGCTATCGAAGGGCGCTGCGGCATCTGCACTCGATCGCCGAGGACCTCATCGCCGAACGGCTTCGGGACGAGGCGGCGCACGACGATCTGCTCTCCACCTTGCTGGCCGCCCGGGACGGGGACGGCGCCGTGACCCCGCGCCTCATCCACGACCAGGTCGTCACCCTGCTCACCGCGGGAGGGGAGAGCAATGCCGCCGTGCTGTCCTGGGCCTTCCATCTGCTGAGCGCGCATCCGGAGGCGGAGCGGCGGGTGCACGCGGAAGTGGACTCCGTCCTCGGAGGGAGGCTCGCCCGGTGGGAGGACCTGCCGCGTCTGGAGCACACGGCCCGGGTGGTCACCGAGACGCTGCGCATCTACCCTCCCGGCTGGCTGCTCACCAGGACCGCGGTCCGGCGGGCTGAGATCGCCGGAACCGTCGTCGAGCCGGGGACGGCCATCCTGTTCAGCCCGTACATCATCCACCACCGCCCGGACCTCTTCGCGGAGCCGGAACGCTTCCTGCCGGACCGGTGGGCGGCCGGCGGCTCGACCGCGGGGCTCCCCCCGGGGGCCTGTGTCCCCTTCGGGGTGGGGGCACGCAAATGCATCGGGGACGACTTCGCCACCACGGAGGCCGTTCTCGCGCTGGCGTCGATCGCCGGGCGCTGGCGGCTGCGCTCGGTGCCGGGCGTGCCGGTGCGGCCCGCGGCCGAGCAGATCCTCCACCCGGAACGCATGCCGATGCGCCTCCACCGGCGCTCGCCCCAAAGCTAGGAAGTGCCCAACCCCGGTCCGCCCGTGTCCCATGTCACGGACCCGAATCGGACCGAAAACGGACCGGAATGTGAACGGTGCTGTCCGAACGCGCATGATCCCTCTACGCTGAGGAGCGCAGCTGGTTCGCCCTGTCCGCCAGACAGACGCGTCGTAAGAGGGAACCCGGTGGGAATCCGGGACTGCCCCGCAGCGGTGAGCGGGAACGACCGCCGTCATACGCACTGGATCCGGGAAACGGGTCTGGGAAGCGACGGCCAGTAGGTGTCTGCCTCGGCAGATGTGCCCGCGAGTCCGAAGACCTGCCCGCTGTCCGCGTACGACCGATCGTGCGCGGATATCCCGGTGACCTCGTGGGCGGGTCGGCGACTCATATCAGGCGGACGACCGCGCCCTGCGCGGCATCGGTCCGTCCGGTCCGTCACCCCTTCGCGCTCTCGTCCCGTCCCGGGATCTCAGGAGGCTTCTCGCGAAGGAGAGTTCCGTGACAGCGAAGTCCGCAGCCGCGGCAGCACGGTCCACCGTGTACGGCTACCCCCGCCAGGGACAGCACCGGGAACTGAAGAAGGCCATCGAGGGCTACTGGAAGGGCCGCGTCACCGCCGACGCCCTCCGGGAGACCGCCGCGGGCCTTCGCCGGACGAACTGGCGGCAGCTGGCCGACGCCGGTATCGACGAGGTGCCGACCGGCGATTTCTCGTACTACGACCACATGCTGGACACCAGTGTCATGGTCGGCGCCGTACCCGACCGGCACCGCGACGCCGTCGCGGCGGACGCGCTCGACGGCTACTTCGCCATGGCGCGCGGCACCCAGGACATCGCGCCGCTGGAGATGACCAAGTGGTTCGACACCAACTACCACTACCTGGTGCCCGAACTCGGCCCCGCCACCGTCTTCACGGCCGACCCGGCCAAGCAGGTCGCCGAGGTGGGAGAAGCGCTCGCTCTCGGGCTCACCGCCCGCCCGGTCCTCGTCGGCCCCCTCACCTATCTGCTGCTGGCCAAGCCCGCCCCCGGTGTCGCCGCCGACTTCGAGCCGCTGACGCTGCTGGACCGGCTGCTGCCCGTGTACGCGGAGATCGTCGCCGACCTGCGGGCCGCCGGCGCCGAGTGGGTGCAGCTCGACGAACCCGCCCTGGTCCAGGACCGCACCCCGGCCGAACTGAACGCCGCCGCCCGGGCCTACCGGGACCTCGGCGCACTCACGGACCGGCCCAAGCTGCTCGTCGCCTCCTACTTCGACCGCCTCGGCGAGGCCCTGCCCGTCCTGGCCAAGGCCCCCGTCGACGGCCTCGCCCTCGACTTCACCGAACGGGCCGCCGGCAATCTCGACGACCTCGCCGCCGTCGGCGGCCTGCGCGGCAAGCGTCTGGTCGCGGGCGTGGTCAACGGCCGCAACATCTGGATCAACGACTACGAGAAGTCCCTGACCACCCTCGGCACGCTGCTCGGCCTCGCCGACCAGGTCGATGTGGCCGCCTCCTGCTCCCTGCTGCACGTCCCTCTCGACGCCGCCGCCGAACGCGACGTCGACCCGCAGATCGCCCGCTGGCTCGCCTTCGCCCGGCAGAAGACGGCCGAGATCGTCACCCTCACCAAGGGGCTCGCCCAGGGCACCGGCGCCATCGCCGCCGAACTCGCCGCCAACCGCGCCGATCTGGCCTCCCGCGCCGGGTCCGCTCTCACCCACGACCCGGCGGTACGGGCCCGTACCGCCGCCGTCACCGACGCCGACGGCCGCCGCTCCCACCGCTACCCCGAGCGGACCGCCGCCCAGCGCGCCCGCCTCGCACTGCCCCTCCTGCCCACCACGACCATCGGCTCGTTCCCCCAGACGAACGAACTGCGTACCGCCCGCGCCGACCTGCGCGCCGGACGCATCGACACCGCCGGATACGAGGAGCGCATCAAGGGCGAGATCCGCGATGTCCTCGCCTTCCAGGAGAGTGCGGGGATCGATGTCCTGGTCCACGGCGAGCCCGAGCGCAACGACATGGTGCAGTACTTCGCCGAGCAGCTCACCGGCTATCTCGCGACCCAGCACGGCTGGGTCCAGTCGTACGGCACCCGCTATGTCCGGCCGCCGGTCCTGGCCGGGGACATCTCCCGCCCCGAGCCGATGACGGTCCGCTGGACCTCCTACGCCCAGTCGCTCACCGAACGGCCCGTCAAAGGCATGCTCACCGGCCCGGTCACGATGCTCGCCTGGTCCTTCGTCCGCGACGACCAGCCGCTCGGCGACACCGCCCGCCAGGTTGCCCTCGCCCTGCGCGACGAGGTGAACGACCTGGAGGCGGGCGGCGCCTCCGTCATCCAGGTCGACGAACCGGCCCTGCGCGAAACCCTTCCGCTGCGCGCCGCCGACCACGCCGACTACCTGGACTGGGCCACCGAGTCGTTCCGCCTCACCACCAGCGGCGTACGCCCGGACACCCAGATCCACACCCATATGTGCTACGCCGAGTTCGGTGACATCGTCCAGGCCATCGACGACCTCGACGCCGATGTCATCAGCCTGGAGGCGGCCCGCTCCCATATGCAGGTCGCCGCCGAGCTCGCCGTACACGGCTACCCGCGCGAGGCGGGACCCGGCGTCTACGACATCCACTCCCCGCGCGTCCCCAGCGCCGGGGAAGCGGTCGCCCTGCTGCGCAAGGGACTTGAGGCCATCCCCGCCGAACGCCTCTGGGTCAACCCCGACTGCGGACTCAAGACCCGCGGCTGGCCCGAGACCAGGGCCGCGCTGGAGAACCTGGTGACCGCCGCCCGGGAAGTCCGCTCAGGGCTGACGGCCGGGGGCGTCTGACCGTACCGGCCGGGGCGGGTACTCGCGTACGCGCCCCGGCCCGGGGAGCCGTCGGGCCGTGCCGGAGTGTGCCTGGCGCGGCCCGGGGTCGGACGTCGGCCGCGCGCGGCGGCTCGGGCACGACGTACGATCTCGCATGTGACCAGCAGAACCACCCCGGAGCAGCAGCTGCGCAACCTGGCGACGCTGCGCCGTGTCCGCGACCGGATCGACCGGGAGTACGCGCAGCCGCTGGATGTCGAGGCGCTCGCCCGCGGCGTACACATGTCGGCCGGACACCTCAGCCGGGAGTTCCGGGCCGCCTACGGCGAGTCACCGTACAGCTACCTGATGACGCGGCGCGTCGAGCGCGCGATGACGCTGCTGCGCCGTGGCGACCTCAGCGTCACCGAGGTCTGTTTCGCGGTCGGCTGCGCGTCGCTGGGCACCTTCAGCAGCCGCTTCACCGAACTCGTCGGCATGCCGCCCAGCGCCTACCGGCGCCTCGCGGCGAGCGCGACGGCGGGGATGCCGCCGTGCGTGGCGAAACAGGTCACCAGACCGGTCAGGAATCAAGAAGCACGATGACGGAGCCGCGGCTAGCGTGACGGGCATGGACCTCACCATTCACGCAAGCTTCCTCCCGCACGACGACCCGGAGGCCGCTCTGGCCTTCTACCGCGACACCCTCGGCTTCGAGGTCCGCAAAGACATCGGGTACCAGGGGATGCGCTGGATCACCGTCGGCCCCGCCGACCAGCCCGGCACGTCCATCGTCCTGACGCCGCCGGCCGCCGACCCCGGCGTCACCGACGACGAGCGCCGCACCGTCGTCGAGATGATGGCCAAGGGCACCTACGCCGGCATCCTCCTGGCGACCTCCGACCTCGACGGCGCCTTCGACCGGCTACAGGCCGGCGATGCCGAGATCGTCCAGGAGCCGACCGAGCAGCCGTACGGCATTCGCGACTGCGCGGTCCGCGATCCCGCGGGCAACCTGATCCGCATCCAGGAGCTGCGCTGAGTCACCCGGCGATCACAGCCATGACCCGCGCGGACGGCACAGTGGAGGGGCTCGCGCACAGCTCCGGTGACGGCCGCGCGGCGACCACCGTCACCGACCTCGACGGCCATGTCGCCGAGCTCCTTCACACCCGATGAGAGCCGGTCCCCGCTCCGGTGCCCGGCGTCGTCGCGACGCCGGGCACCGGCTCACCGACGACGCCGGTGCGCGGGCAGCCGGCACCCCGGCGGACGGTGTGCCCTACCTGGTACGGTTTCCCTTCGGCTGGGGCGGCGAGCCGCTGCCGGCGGCCGTGGCGACAGCCCGACCGGCAGGAACCCGACCGCCGCCCGGGCCGTTCGGCTGAGGTCGGACCGCATCCGCGACACGTCCGTGATCGAGGGCGAAGCCGAGGTCCTTGAGATCGACGCGCTGCCCCAGGCCCCAGGAGCGGGACGACCGGTCCGCCGCGCGCACCGGCCACACCGTACCGCTGGTCCCGCGATCTCCCGAGCCGCGTCCAGGTTCGGCACGAGGCGAGCGAGACGCCTGCCCGCGAGCCGATGCCCGACGGCCGCTGACCGCTGACCGCTGACCGCTGACCGCTGACCGCTGACCGATCTTGACGCCTCGGCCGAACCGCTGCCCATGTGGACAGCGGACCACTGCCGCGACCGCACCCGACGAACGAGAGCCATACGCACTGCCCGAAGCCGGGCAGATCACACCAGGCGACGCCGACGGAGGCCGCGAGAGCGGCCCCGCCAACAGATGGAGACACGATCAGCATGGCCCCGAGGACGGACACGCAGTCGCCCGAGCCGCGCGACGCCGACAGCCACGGTCTGATCCGCGTGCACGGCGCGCGCGTGAACAACCTCAAGGACGTCAGCGTCGACATCCCGAAGCACCGGCTGACGGTGTTCACCGGCGTCTCCGGCTCGGGCAAGAGCTCGCTGGTGTTCGACACGATCGCCGCGGAGTCTCAGCGGCTGATCAATGAGACGTACAGCGCCTTCGTGCAGGGCTTCATGCCGACGCTGGCACGCCCCGAGGTCGACGTGCTCGAAGGGCTGACGACCGCGATCATCGTCGACCAGCAGCGGATGGGGGCCGACGCCCGCTCCACGGTCGGCACCGCGACCGACGCCAACGCGATGCTGCGCATCCTCTTCAGCCGGCTCGGGCAGCCGCACATCGGCTCGCCCAACGCGTTCGCCTTCAACGTTCCCTCGGTCCGGGCGAGCGGTGCGATCACCGTCGAGCGCGGTGCCGGCAGCAAGACGGTGAAGCAGACCTTCACCCGCACCGGCGGCATGTGTCCGCGCTGCGAAGGCCGGGGCACCGTCTCCGACATCGACCTCACCCAGCTCTACGACGACTCCAAGTCGATCGCCGAGGGCGCGTTCACCATCCCCGGCTGGAAGTCGGACAGCTGGTGGACCGTGCGGACCTACGCCGAGTCGGGCTTCCTCGACCCCGACAAGCCGATCCGCGATTTCACCGAGAAGGAGATGCACGACTTCCTCCACCGGGAGCCGACCAAGGTGAAGGTCGAGGGGGTGAACCTCACCTACGAGGGGCTGATCCCCAAGATCCAGAAGTCGTTCCTGTCCAAGGACAAGGAGGCGCTGCAGCCGCACATCCGGGCGTTCGTGGACCGGGCGGTCGCCTTCACCGCCTGCCCCGAGTGCGGCGGCACCCGGCTCAGCGAGGCGGCCCGGTCGTCACGGATCGGCGGGATCAACATCGCCGACGCCTGCGCCATGCAGATCAGCGACCTGGCCGCCTGGGTCGGCGGCCTCGACGAGCCGGCGGTGTCGCCGCTGCTCGCGACCCTGCGGCAGACCCTCGACTCGTTTGTGAAGATCGGCCTCGGCTATCTCTCGCTCGACCGGCCGTCGGGCACGCTGTCGGGCGGCGAGGCGCAGCGCGTCAAGATGATCCGCCACCTCGGCTCCTCGCTCACCGATGTCACCTACGTCTTCGACGAGCCCACCACCGGCCTGCACCCCCATGACATCCAGCGGATGAACGAGCTGCTGCTGCGGCTGCGGGACAAGGGCAACACGGTGCTCGTCGTGGAGCACAAGCCGGAGACGATCGCGATCGCCGACCATGTCGTCGACCTCGGCCCGGGCGCGGGCGCGGATGGCGGCACCGTCTGCTTCGAGGGCACCGTCGAGGGGCTGCGGGCCGGCGGCACCCTCACCGGCCGCCATTTCGACGACCGGGCCGCGCTCAAGAAGACGGTGCGGAAGCCCACCGGCGCGCTGGAGATCCGCGGCGCGACGGCGCACAACCTGCGCGATGTCGACGTCGACATCCCGCTCGGGGTGCTCGCCGTCGTCACCGGCGTCGCCGGCTCCGGCAAGAGCTCGCTCGTGCACAGGTCGCTGCCCCAGCAGCCGGGAGTCGCCGACGCGGGTGTGGTCTCGATCGACCAGGGCGCGATCCGCGGCTCGCGGCGGAGCAACCCGGCGACGTACACCGGACTGCTCGACCCGATCCGCAAGGCGTTCGCGAAAGCCAACGGCGTGAAGCCGGCGCTGTTCAGCGCCAACTCCGAGGGCGCCTGTCTCGACTGCAAGGGCGCCGGCGTCGTCTACACCGACCTGGCGATGATGGCGGGGGTCGCCACCACCTGCGAGGAGTGCGAGGGGAAGCGGTTCCAGGCATCGGTGCTGGAGCACCGCCTCGGCGGCCGTGACATCAGCGAGGTGCTCGCGATGTCGGTGACGGAGGCCGAGGAGTTCTTCGGCGCCGGCGAGGCGCGCACGCCGGCCGCGCACCGCGTCCTCGGCCGGCTCGCCGACGTCGGGCTCGGCTATCTCAGCCTCGGCCAGCCGCTCACCACGCTCTCCGGCGGTGAGCGGCAGCGGCTCAAGCTGGCGACCCACATGGCCGAGAAGGGCGGCGTCTACGTCCTCGACGAGCCGACCACCGGTCTCCACCTCGCCGATGTCGAGCAGCTGCTCGGCCTGCTCGACCGGCTCGTCGACTCCGGTAAATCGGTCATCGTCGTCGAGCACCACCAGGCGGTCATGGCGCACGCCGACTGGATCATCGACCTCGGCCCCGGTGCGGGCCACGACGGCGGTCGCATCGTCTTCGAAGGCACGCCCGCCGACCTCGTAGCCGCCCGCTCGACCCTCACCGGAGAGCATCTCGCGGCCTACGTCGGCGCCTGACCGGGGCGGTGCCGCGACCGGGCGATCGCCTCGGTCGCGGCACCGGTCTAGGCTGGATATGGACTCGGGGCCGTTCCCAGCCGGGAGGCGGTTGATCATGGCTGGACTGGTGATCCGGAGTTTCGACTCCGCTGATGAGACAAGGCCATTCGAGGACGGCAAGGGCAAGCTGGATCTGCTCCGGACGGATGGCGGGCCGGTCGGCCGGGCAGTCTTCGAGCCCGGCTGGCGCTGGTCTGAGCACATCAAACCGCTGGCCGGCACCGCCAGCTGCCAGGAGGCCCACACCGGATATGTGGTGAGCGGCCGTATCAAGATCGTCATGGACGACGGCGAGAGCTCCGAGGCAGGCCCAGGCGACTTCCTCCAGATCGCACCCGGGCATGACGCCTGGGTGGTGGGAGAGGAACCCTGCGTGGCGGTGGACTGGACCGGATACGGCGACTACGCGAAGCCGTCGTCCTCATAGCAGCCCTGCCGGACAGCAGCCCTGCCCGGCCGTCCCGTGGAACCGCCCGGTGGGGCGAGAAGGCCGAGCCGCCGGTGTGGTGCGCTGCGGACGCCGTACCGGGGGCGCGTCGCGGGTACGCCCTCCTCAGTGCCGGAGGCCCGGAAGCGCACCCCCTTGACGGGACCTGGTCAGGCCCGCTGTTCCACGGGCCCCTCCGCCGTCCCAGCCCTGTCCGTCTCGTCGGGCAGCGGCTTGCGGTAGACGGAGACGAACTCGAAGCTTCTCGGGGTGACGGTTCCGCCGGTCCAGTCCTCGCCGTGGTAGACGCGTTCGAGACCGGCCATCCGGGCCATCAGATCGAGTTCCGAGGGCCAGATCCAGCGGACGTGGGACGGCATGAACGTCAGTCCGTCCCGGCCGAACCGCACGTCCTGGAAGGTCACCGTCTGCCGGGCGGGGTCGACGACGGTGGCGGAGACCGCCAGATGGTCGTCGCTCATGTCCCGGATCTTCAGCTCCTTGCCCCGGAGCCGTCGCACGAACACTTGGGGGTGCTGGGCCGAGACCGCCAGCCGCCCGCCGGGCAGCAGGGCCCGGGCGGCGTTCCGTACGCAGCGCAGCTGTTCCTCCTGGGTCTGGAGCAGGGTGAGCGCGCTGTGCACGGCGATCACGAGCGAGTAGCGGTCGACGGCGTCGAGTTCGGTCATATCGCCGACGAGCACCGACAGGGGCAGTCCGGCCGCCTTGCTCCGCAGCTTGGCGGCCATCGCCTCCGAGAAGTCGAGACCGTCGACGTGGACACCGGTCTCCGCGAGGGGGACGGCGATGCGTCCGGTGCCGACACCGAGCTCCAACACCGGTCCAGACCCCGCGAGTTCGGCGAGACCCGCGACGGTCGGGGCGGGGTCGACCGCGCCGAGGAAGCTGCTGTCGTAGCGGTCGGCCCAGTCGTCCCACAGCCTCTGCTCATTCTCCCGGGCCGTCCGGCCGGTGGAGTCTGTCATGTCGGTCGCTCCTCGTGAGGGGCCGGGTGGCCCGGGTGGTGGGTGTGCCGCGGGGTACGCCCGGTCAGCCCGGGCGCCCGTAGCGGGGACGGGGGATCACATGCCGCTCGCTGTTGCGGACGCCGGGGGCGACGACCTTGACCACGGCGAACTCGTCGCGCGTGCTGAGGTCCACCAGCAGCGGTTCGTTCCCGGTGACCTCAAGGCACCGGCCCGCCGCCCACGTCACTTCGGCGCCCAGGTCGTCGAAGTGGGGGTACGCGGGCCCCGGGGCGGGCAGTTCGGCGTACGGTATGGCCGTGGGGTCGGGGAGCGGTCGGCCGGGCGCTCCCCGCAGCACATGGGCGTAGACCGGCGCGAGGTCGTCCCGGCTGCCGCTGATCGCCGTGAGCCTGCTCTGCGCCGCTTCGGTGATCGCCCGCGACAGCGCCACACCCGGCGAGGAGTGGGCGCCCGATCCCCCGCACAGGACCGGGAAGTCCTCACTCCACACGAACGCCACGAAGCACGGCAGCCCCCATCGGTTGGGCACGGACGCCAGATCGACCTGGACGCCCCGGCTCAGCATCCGCTCGATCAGCGGGCCGCACACAGGGTCGTCGACAGTGCCGGGGAGCACGCTGATCCGGCCGTCGTCCGGTTCCTCGGTGAGCGTGCTGAGGGCGTCCCGCTCCACCGCCTCGTACAGGGCGTGCAGGGCGGCCTCGTCCCGGGTGTTGCCGGAGGCGAGTCCGTTGCTGACCGGGCGCAGGCCGCGGACGCTCCAGGCGTCCTCGGCGGGGAAGGCCAGCCGTACGGCGTCGGCCGGCACGGGCACGGCGGCGCCCGACAGCATGCCCCGGGCCTCGATCCAGTCGAGCGGGGTGTGGTCGCCGACGAGGCTTCCGCTGTGGTGGTCGAGGGCCCGCAACGGGTAGGGCAGGCCGAGTCCGGCAGCGGGATGGCCGCGCAGGACAGCGGGCGGGCAGGCGTACCCCGCATGCCACAGTTCGATCGCCTCCATCGCCGCGGAGATCCGGGCGAGCAGCAGATCGTGCCCCTTGCCCTGGGAGACCGCGAGGGTGCGGGAGAGCGGGCGGAAGGCGACGGCGACCGGGAGGCCGATGACGTCGAGGCCCGTCACATCGGCCACCCGGGAGATCCCGAAGCGGGGCAGCAGCGGGCGGATGGTGTCCCAGGTCTCCGTGGGCAGCCGGGCCCGGTGCGTACCCGTGACATAGACCTTCTTTCCGGAGACTTCGGGGGTTCCGGGGGTTCCGGGGAATCCGGGGAATCCGGGGGTTCCGGGGGCTCCCGGAGCGGGGGTCACGGGGTCTCCTTCGGCGTGCTGCGGCGGGTGGCGTACCAGCGGAGGAAGAACGGCCGGGCGGCCTCAGCGGCCTCGGCGACGGAGGCGAAGCCCCGGTCGCGGGCCGCGGCCGTCGTCTGCCGTTCACCGGCGTCGGGGCCCAGCCCCCACACGGCCGTCAGATGACCGCACAACACGGCCGGCTTGAGGCAGTCGACATGTCTGGCGTGGCCGCCGGCGGCGATCTTCTCGTTCACCGCCAGGCAGTGAGAGATCTCCCGGCCGCGGTCCTCGCCGACCAGACGGGCCCGCAGCCGCGGGTCATCGAGATCAACCGTGGGCCGGGCGGAGCGGACCATGATCGTGAGGACGGCCGCAGCGGGCGGAAGGGCCGCGATCTCGTCGTCGGTGAGCCAGCTCGACAGCTGCTCCTCGGTCAGCTGTTCGTACGTGAGTCCTTGCCGGGCAGCCGCGTCGAGAGCGGCAGGCTCCGTCGTGGGGTGCGGGTCCCCGGCGGTCCCGGCAGCGGTGCGGAGGACGTGCTCTCTCCAGCGGGCCGGGAATCCAGGGTCGTACAGACGGGCGTGGTCGAACCGGGCGGCGTGGCTGACGAACCGACCGTCCACCAGGGAGCCGGTGAACTGCCGCCGCCACTGCCGGAGATACGCCGTTCGCCAGCCCGAGGGCCACGCGCCGGAGGCGTGGCGAGTGCGCGGGCTGCTCGCGGCGGTGGCGCCGAGCCCACGCAGGGCGGTGACCGCGTCTTGGCGCTTGAGGTCGCACCGCTCCGGCTCGGCCTCCCGGAACAGCCGGATCCGCTCGGCGGCGCGGATCACGGCGGCATCGGCACCGCCGCCATCGCACTGCCGGTCGCCATCCCACCGCCCGCCGCCATCGCACTGCCGGTCGCCGCCCCACTGCCGGTCGTCGTCCCACCGCCCGCCGCCGCCCCACTGCCGGCCGTCCGCCGGCTGCCCGCCGGGTTCGCGCAGTTGCCGGATGACGGCATTCCAGGAGCGCCGGGTGTAGTGGAGCCCGGTGGCGACGGCGAGCAGCCGGTCGGCCGTGGCGCGGTCGCTCAACCCGGCGGCGACGGCGAGATCGAGCGTGTGACGGATGTTCACCAGCGCGTCGGTGAGCACTCGCCACTCGCTGTCGGCGGTATGGACGACCGCCACCTCGTCGTCGGCGTCGATGCGGCCGTCGCGGTACGCCTCGAAGACCCGGCCCACCCCGTCCATCCCCCACGGGTGCAGCTCCGCGGCGCGCAGAGCGCCCATGCTCGCCGTCCCGGTCACCGCGGTGCCACGGTCGATCACGTCAAGGATTTCCTTGTGCCGTACCGGCGGATGACTGTGGTAAAGCCCGTCGATAATCAGCGCGATATCTCCGCGGTCGATGCCCGCTCGAAAGAGGTCACCGTGCTTCACAGGGCCGTGGACAATGGCCGAGGGAACCAGTTCGGCGACCTCTCGACCACTTATCGTCGGACCCGCAAAAACATGTATGGCCACGTATCGCCCCGCCCGTCGTTCCACTCCGGCAAAAGGCCGCCACTTGCCGTACGGCGGCGGACAGTCCATGACTCCCCTGCTGGGGAGGGTTCGGGGCATGACGGAATCACATCGGAGAACGCAGCGTCAAGATCTTTCCGGGAGAGAGCGCCGGCGTCGATGGCGGTAGATAACACGCGGCATCGGCCATTTCAAGTGCGTGTATCCGGTAGACAGGATGTAACCAACTCCCGTCGCAAAAGCATCGGTTGACGCTGATCGACGATGCGTCTACGTTCCATGAAAGGGGCCGTCAGGGTGTGCTCGTGACCTGGGCTCTCAGTAATTGCCCACAGGCGGGCCGAATGGTTCCACCACGCCTGCCGTTTCTTTTACCGAGGAGAAAGAATGACGGAGAACGCCGAATTCTACGTGCCCGAGGACCTCTTCGAGGAGACCACCCCGAGCGCGGCCGCCCACATGGAGCACAGCGACGACTTCTGAGACCGCCTCCGTGGGGCCCGCCGCTGAAGCCGTCGTGACGACGGCTGCTCCGGACCCCCACCGGACCCCGCGTGCCCGGATCCGCTTCTCTGCGGATCCGGGCACGTCCGCGTCGCGCCGTCCCGGAGGCGCGTTATCGCGCGGTGATCATCTCGGTGCCGGGCCCCGGACCGCGATGGTCTACGCCGGGCCCGCAGGACCGGATCTCACCGTCCGGTCGAGGGGCGGCACTCCCCTGTACCTCATGTTCCTGGCGGCGTTCTCCGGAGAGCAGGTCGCGGAGTCCACGGTGAAATCACATGTACGAGCGTCTTCAGCAAGCTGGAGGTGCGGGAATGGATCCAGGCGGTGATATACGCCTACGAGGCCGGAAGCCCTGCCGCACGTCGATCACGGAAATATTCTCCGCGCTGATCTCGCGCACGATGTATCCTTCCGGATACCGTATCTCGGCTCCTGTCAAAGGACGCAGGAATGAATCAGGCGGTCCATGTCCGATACCTTCCGGCGGGCTCGGCTCAGCGCCTCCCGGACGGCTGAGGACTCCACATCCTGCGGATGGTTCTCGAAGACGGTGGTGGTGTCGAAGAGTTCTCCGACTCCGGCGATCTGCTGGATCTCCGCAAGACTCAGCTACTGATGATCCAGCGACTCCGCCTGCTCACTCCGCACCCGAGCCGAAAACTCCGCCGACGACTCCGCTGGAGGCAGTGACCGGGGCGGCGCTGGCCACCGTCACGACGGCCGACCGCTGTTGGTCCGTCCACTCCAGCAGCCGGAGGCCGTCCTGGCCTGCCTTCAGCAGGGCCTCTCGGCGCACCCACAGCCGGAGCAGCGCCGCGCCGGGGTCCGGCTGGGCGGCGGCCTCGCGCAGTTCGGCTTCGGGCAGCAGCCGCCTCAGCACCGGCAGCGGACCGGGCCGGCGCGTCGCGGGCTCCACATCGACGCCGACCGCGCCGGGCCCGACGGCCGTCGCGACCAGCCCGTCGGCATGGCTCAGGCTGACGCCCACGCCGGGGTGGCCGCGCAGATACGGGCGGCCGTGCCCGTGCCGCCCGCACTCGGCGCAGAACTGGGCCGGGGCCGATTCACGCAGCGCCCACCCGGTGAACCGGGCGACGCACAGCCGCAGCAGCAGCCGCGCCGCCACCACGTCGTCGCGGCGGCTCGGCAGTCGTATCCGAGCCAGCCGCCGCAGCTCCCATGATTCGAGCAGGCCCTCGTGCAGCTCCGGGTGGGCCAGGACCTCCCCGGTGGTCGCGACGACGGCCATGGCCGTCCGGCCCGCTCCGGCCGGTGCCGGGCCGCCGGTCACGGGCGAGCGCTCACCCGGCCGCCGCCGATGCGGCGGCGGCCGGTCCGGAGACGCTCAGAAAGCGCTGCTGAACGCGGCCGAGCGTACGGAAGTCGTCGATGGTGACTTCCTGGAGGTCGATCATGCTGCCGGAGATGTCCTCCAGAAGGTCGATGAACTCCAGAAAGTCCATGGAGTCGATGAGGCGGGCCTCGATGAGATCCTCGTCGACGTCGATCGGGCCGTCGAGACCGGGGTTCTTCTCATGGAGCCACGCGGCGATACGTTCCATGGGGCGGGGTCGCTCCTTACTGTTACGGGAATTCCTGCGGGCCTTGCTTTTACGGGGATCGCTGAGAACCGAGCGGCCGGAATGCCGGGAAGCGGGCTCAGACCCGGGCGTCGCGGAGTCTTTCCAGCGCCTGCTCGGGGGTGCCGTGGGCGAGGATCATCGCGTGGACCCAGCGTTCGACGCCGAAGGCGACGCAGGCGCTGTACGCCGGACCCTCGGCGCCCGCGCGGATGTCCAGCCGCTCGCCGAAGAAGTTACGGTGCCGGTTCACGGAGGCGATGGCCGTGCCGTCGGGTGCGCTGAACTCGTGCTTGACCGGGTCCAGCGCCATCAGCCGGGCCCGGGAGCCGCCCTTGTCGTAGAACGGGTCGTCGGCCGCGGCCCGGGTCAGGACCAGGCCCAGGCGTCCGGCCACCTCCTGGACGAACTCGGCGCCCTGCTCCAGGTGTTCGACCGAGCCCTGCTTGGTGCCGAGGTAGAGGACCTCGCGCATATGGAAGCCCCACAGACGCCGCAGCCCGTCGTAGTGGGTCTCGTTGCGGAAGCAGCGGCCGGCCGCGGAGAGCCGCAGCCCGCCCTCGCCGACGTCCCGGCCCTCCAGGGAGAGCAGCAGTCCGTAGCAGGTGGCGGACGGAAGCAGATGGCCGGTCGGCCGGAGCGGCAGCTCTCCCGGCGATTCGCCGACCGCCAGGCCGTCGAGCGCGTCCGGGGCGAACCGCCCTGCGGAGACGCCGAGATGGGGGAAGTTGCGGAAGTAGTCCAGCCGCGCGAGTCCCTCCACGGACAGCAGCGGCGGACCCACCACCTCGGGGGCGGCGAGCCGTGCGGCCAGACCGGTGAGCAGATCGTCCAGACCGTGCAGCAGGGCGGTGTGGACCGGGTCCAGTGTGATCAGGCCCGGACCGGGGTTCTTCAGACCGCCGTCCGGCAAGGCTGTGGTGCTGGATGTACTCATGGAACCGCTCCCTCTCAACGTGGGCGAACAGTCAAGGGCGTCGGCCGGGTGGGCAGGGTGAGTCGGCCGCGGCGTGATCGCGACGGTGCGAACGGCCATGAACGTGGTCGCCGTTGACCGCAGCGCAGCGAGATGCCGGCCGATGCTCCATCAGGGACCGGAACTGCGCATGGGGACAGTAAGCCAGCCACTCAAGCGTTGTCTAGACCAAAGTGAACAGATCGGCGGTCATCCGCGGCGAGGCGTTTCTGGCTTGAAGGCGACACAACCCCGGATGTCAAGACAGCACTTGACAGCGGCTACGGTCTGGACCAATTCTGCTGAGCAACGTGGCTACAGCACCCCAGCCACGGCGTAGCCATCCATCCATGCTGTCTGCCGTCGGCCCTCCGCCGAGGGTTCCCGCGTGCTGTCCGCTGGCCGAGGAGGAGCGCTTGTCATCGCTGCCTCTCGTCCTCCGCGCCCTGTCCCTCGTCCGCTTACGCGGTCGCCCGGTCGGGAGAGAGCAGCGCGTGCAGGAGCTTCCTGGTCGAGCAGCGGTGCGGGATGCGCCGATCCGCCGCGAGCGACCGGCTCCTCGCCTGGCGGGCGCTCCATGAGGAGAGTTCTTCGCGCCCCAGGCCCGCGCCTACCGCTGAACGCCTCCCCCGATCCCCGTTTTGGAGGGACCATATGATGTCATCCGCTCCACACCATCGCCCCCGCCGCCCCTATCTGCATCGAGCGGCATCGGATCTTCCGTATTTCAGCGCGGACGGCGAGTCCTATCTGGCGCAGACCACCTTGCGGGAGCTGAGCAAGTCACGGCCGCTGCGGGTGCTGTCCGAGGAGGACTTCGCCCACTGGCAGACATACGGTTACGTCGTCGTCCGGGAGGCGATCCCGGCGGAAGCGGCCCGGCGGCTGCTGGACTTCACCTGGGAGTTCCAGGGTCTCGACCCGGACCGGCCGGACAGCTGGCACGAGGACCGGCCGTTCCGTTCCGAGCTGGACCAGCAGCTGCACGTCTACGGCTTCGTGGAGGCGTACCACCACCAGCTGCTCTGGGACAGCCGCCAGGCCCAGCGGGTGTACGACGCCTTCGTCGATGTGTGGGACTGCGAGGAGCTGTGGGTCACCCAGGACCGGCTCAACCTCAACCCGCCCAACGTCAAGAACCGTGACCGCGCTCTGATCGAGCCCACGGACCGGGGTTTCGACATCGAGCTGCACTGGGACATCGACACCACGCTCGGCGTCCCGCCGCAGCGGGTGCAGGGGATCATCGCGCTCAACGACACCCGGCCGGAGACGGGCGGATTCCAGTGCAACCCGGAGCTGTTCCGGCAGTTCGAGGAGTGGAAGGTGAGCCAGCCGGCCGGCCGGGACCCCCTCCGCCCCGCCGTGGACCGGTCGGAGTTCCCCGTCGTACGGCCCGAGCTGCACCCCGGGGACCTGCTGATCTGGAACGGCCTTCTCGCCCACGGGGTGGCGCGCAACACCTCGAAGGACGAGGTGCGGGCGGTCCAGTATCTGTCGATGATGCCGGCGCTGGAGGAGCACGAGAAGCTCAGGCGGTCCCGTGTCGACTCCTGGCGGCATCTGCGCACCCCGCGCTGGAACCGCACCCTGGTCGGCGACCCGGTGCTGCACGAGTCCAAGCGGTACCCCACCGCCACCCTGAGCGAACTCGGCAGCCGGCTGCTGGGGCTCACCTCATGGCAGGAGACGGACACGGACGCGGCGGCCGACGCGCAGAGCGGAGAGCCGTCGTGCGCCGTGTCTGTCTGACCCTCCCCACCAACCGGGCCTGCACCGCGACCATCCGGGCCGTCGGCGAGGAGGCCGCCTACGGCGCCCGCCACTTCGGCGTCGAGGTGCATCTGCTGATCCTGGACTCCTCCGACGCCCCGGTGCTCGCCGAGCACCGGGCGGCGGTGGGAGCGCTACCACCCGTGCCCGGAGTGGTCGTCCACCACTTCGACGAAGCCGAGCAGCGGGCCTTTCTGCGGGAGGTGATCGCCCGTTCCGGCGTCGCCGCGCCGGAGCGGGTGCTCGACCTGATGCTGCCGTCCCGTGTGTCCTACGGCGCCTGCACCAACCGCGCCTTCCTGATCGCTGAGGCCCTGGGCTGCGCGTCGGTGCACCGCCGGGACTCCGACAGCCGCTACCAGTACCTGGACGGCGAGCCGGTCTTCCCCTTCCACCACGAGCTCATGGCACTGGGGCGGCAGGCCGCCGAGGTGGCGGGGCTGGTGTCCCGGAGCAGGCTCGACCCCGCGTGCGCGGACCGGCCGGTGGCCATGGTCGGCGGCTCCTTCGTCGGCGAGATGTCCGTGGACGTCGGGGAGATCCGCCGGCTCGACCCCGGCGTGTACCACGACGTCATCGGCCTGTCGGTCCCGGCGGGTTATCCGGAGATCTGGCGCAGGAACCTGATCGAGGAGTCCTTCCGCGGCGCCGGGACCGCCTCCTTCACCGGCGACCGCACGACGCTCACCGCCGTCAGCCCCATGCGGGTGGACATGTGCAACATCGGCTTCGATCACGAGGTCTACGGCCGGGTGCCGCTACCGCCTGCCACCGACACCATCGGCAGCGACTACTTCCTCATCCATCTGGTCCACGACGCCGGGCTGCCCGGCGTCCTGCACAACCGCCACATCGACAACTACTACACCGGCGAACGCCGCTCGGACAGCGGGTTCCTCGCCTACCAGCTGCGGCTCGCGAAGTATCTGCTGTCGACGCTGTACGTCAACGCCGTGTACGCCCGGACAGCGGCGGCCGGCGCGGCGCTGCTCGACGCCGGGGGCCGTCTCCGCGCGTCGGCCGTCGCCGGGTTCGTCAGGGACAGCACACGGCTGGACCGGGCGGAGAACGGCGAACGGCTCGACGTCGTCGACCGCTCCTACCGCAGACTGGGCGGCCGATACGCCGCGGCTGCGGACGTCTTCGCCGCCCGGCGCGATCAGCTTCTCGACGAGGCCCGGACCGACATGGAGGAGTTCGCCCTCCTGATCGACGCCTGGGAACCCCTGACCCGCACCAGCAGGAGCGAGGGCCTCCGCCTGAGCGGTGAACTCCGGGGCTCCGGGCCGGCGTTCGAGCTCATCGGCTCCCCGGCGCGGGGGCTGACCCCCTGAACGACAGGACCGCGACCGCGCCGACGGCGTACGCCCTGAAAACCCGCTCCAAGAAGTCCGTGAAAGGCAGCATATGAACCATCGCCCAAAGTCCATACCCCCACGTCGGGCTGTGCTGGTTCACGCCGGTGAGTGAACAGGATTCCTTGCGACCGAAGCGACCGAAGAGCACGCGCACCGTCACCGTCCCGTACTCGGGAGGTGTGGAGCGCCGGGGCCCCGCCACCATGGGGCAGACCAATATGATCCGCTGCATTCTGCGGGACGATCCCGTGCAGATCAACATCCACGATGTGTGGCCGGTGCCCGCAGGGACCCGGCTGGAGTCGGCGGTCGACGCCCTGCGCGCACTGGTGGTACGGCACGAAGCACTGCGCACCGTCTTCCCCCATGCCTCGGGCACCGCGCCGTGCGAGCAGATGGTGTCGGCCGAGGGAGAGTTCACGGTCACCGTCCTCGACCATGAGCACCTCCCCCGGGAACCCGCGCGGTACGCCGAGTCGGTGGCCCGTCAGGCCCGCGCCGACCGCTTCCTCCTGGACCGGGAGTTCCCTCTCCGCATATCCCTCGTCGCCCTGGCCGGTGCTCCGGTCCACGTCGCCCTGGCGGCCAGCCATGCGGCGACGGACGGCAGCGCCCTCGCCGTCCTGCGAGAGGAATGGCTCCTTCTGCTGGCCGGCGAGCCGCTCCCGCCCCTGACGGCCCTCGCCCCGCTCGACCTCGCTGCCGAGGAGGCGGCTCCGGCCGGGCTCCGGAAGTCCGAGGCGTCGCTGAGGTACTGGGAGCGGATCATCCGCACCGGGCCCCAGGCCATGTTCGCGGAACCCGGTGCCACGGGCACCGACGTCCGGGTGCCGCAGCTCACCCTCCGGTCGCGGCGGGGCGCCCGCGCGCTGGCCCTGGTGGCGGAGCGCACCGGCAGTCTGCCGTCCACCGTGCTGCTGACGGCTTGGTGCGCGCTCATCGCCCACCGTACCGACCAGACCGCCTGCGTCGCCGCCGTTCCGACCTCCAACCGGTATACGCCCCGCCTCGCCCGCTCGGTGAACACCGTGTCCCAGGACGCGCTGCTCTCCCTCGACGTGCAGGTCCCGTCCTTCGACGCGCTCCTCAGCAAGGCGTGGGGGGCGGCGCTCAACGCCTACCGGCACAGCCAGTTCGACTCGCTGAGCCTGTGGGAGATGATCGGGAGGACTACCGTCGAACGCGGCAGTCACTTCGCGCGCGACATCGTCTTCAACGATGTGAGCACGCTCCCCGCCACCCTCGCCACCGCGACCGCGCAGGACGCCGCCGGGCCCGAACCGGAGCTGTGCTGGGGCCAGGAGCAGGTGCTGCCGACCCGCGTCCTGACCTTCGTCTATCAGACGGCGCCCATGCTCCACCTGAGCATCTGGGCCGACCCCGCGCTCTTCACCCGGGACGAGGCCGAGGGCTTCCTCACCGGTCTGGTACAGCTGCTGGAGGCGGTCGGCGAGGAGGATGTGAAGCTCACCTCGCTCACCGAGGTGACGGGGGTCCGGCCGGTCGAGCGTGGCGCCGACTGGAGGCGGGTGGACGGCTGCTGGATCTCCCCGCCCGCGGTGGCGGACGCCCTGAGCCAGGCCCTTGAGGGCCTGCCCG
>NZ_VCLA01000145.1:117687-197472 GCF_009600885.1 Streptomyces jumonjinensis | reverse complement strand
CCGGCGAAGGCCCACACCGCGCTGATGGGCGCCCTCCCCGGCCGTCCCGGGCTTCTGGCCCCCCGCCGTTATGTGATCGTCCAGGATCCACCGGCGGAGGCCGACCGGAGCAGCGCATGGCTCCGGCAGCAGATTCTCATGGAAGGGACCGGCCGGGACCGGCGGATGTGACATGACGATCGATGATGCGACGGTCCAGCGAAAGCCGGACTCTCTTCCCAGCCCGTGGCGGTCGAGCCGCTTCCGGCTGTTCTTCATGGCCCGCAGCACGTCGCTGCTGGCCGACGGCATGCTGATGGTCTCCCTCACGACTGCCGTGCTGGGGGCGGGCTACGGGGCCGGCGGGGTGGGATACGCGCTGGCCGCGTGGATGGCGCCGATCGCTCTGCTGGTGCTCTTCGGCGGAGTGCTGGCCGACCGGTTCACCCCGCAGGTGATGATGGTCGGCGCCGATGTGGTGCGGATGGCGGCCATGCTCGCGCTCGCGGCGCTGCTGGTCGCCACCGATGTACGGCTGTGGCAGATCATGGTGCTGATGGCCCTCAGCGGCGCCGCGACCGCCATGTTCCAGCCCGGTCTGGCGAGCATGGTCCCCCAGGTCGCCGAGGACATCCAGCGGGCCAACGCGCTGCTGCGGATCTCCGAGGCGATCAGCACCCTGATCGGTCCCGGAGTGGCCGGTCTCCTCGTGGCCTACTGGCAGGTGTCGGGATCCTTCGTGGTCATCGCGGCGGCCTACGCGCTCAGTGCGCTGGGCCTGGCTCCGCTGCGCAAGCTCAGCACCGTCCGGGACGACAGCGACGACCCGATGTTCCGCAGGCTGGTCACGGGATGGCATGAGTTCCGGTCCCGTTCCTGGCTGTGGGGGGTCATCGCCGTCTGGGCCGTCTACGGCCTCTTCGTCTTCGGCCCGGCTCTGCCGCTCGGCGCCGCGCTGCTCATCGAACAGCACGGGGCCAGCGGATACGGCTGGATCGCCTCCGCTGACGGCGCGGGCACGATCATCGGCGGACTGCTCGGCATGCGGGTCCGGCCCCGTCGCCCGCTCGTCGCGGGGGCCTGTGCCATGTTCTTCTTCGCCCTCAACCCACTGGCGCCCGCCCTCGGCTGGTCCTTCACCGTCACGGCGCTCACCGGTGTTCTGGCCGGCTGCGGATTCGCCTTCTGGGGAGTCATGTGGGCGACCAGCGTGCAGTCCCACATCCCCCTGGCCGTCCTGAGCCGCGTCTACGCCTACGACGTCGCCGGATCCATCATGGTCATCCCGCTGGGCCGGGCGCTGTCCGGTCCGGCGGCCGAATCCGTCGGAGCCGACCGCGTGCTGCTCTTCTCCTCGGTCATGGGGATCGTCTGCATCGCCGTCATGCTCTGTGTGCCCGCCATCCGCGGACTCCGCCAAGCGCCGAAGGTCTCCACCGGGACGGGCGACGACGGCGGAGGCCGCTGAACCACAGGGTGCGGAAGACGGGGCCCGGGCGGGCCGGTGCGCGTTGTCGTGCGATGGCCGTCAGCCGGCGATGAGGGTGTGGAACCCGGTCGGGCCCGTACGAAGTGACGGCTTCCCGCGGGCCGAAGCCGTCGGCACGCAGCGGCGAGCAGCCGGTCTTCGCGGAGTGTCGCACGCACACACGGGCGACTGGTGGGACCCGGTGGTGTCGCCGCTCACGACCGGTCCCTCTGGTGCGCACGGCCCGCGCCGGCGTCGTGGGCGCGGGCGAGCAGCGCGTTGACGGCGAGGGCGGCCGAGGGGTCGGTGTGGGGCAGCCGCTCGATCGCGGCCTGCTCGTCCTCGCTCAGCCCGTCGAGGAGCTGGGTGCGAGCGAGGGTGCGCAGCAGGGCGTGGCGCAGAACGTCGGGGGTGAGAGCGGTGCGGTGGTGCTCGTCGGCGAGCTCCCGCCGGCGGGGCTTCTCGCTGCCGGTGTTCTCCTCGTCCTGGTCGACCGTGTCGGAGTCCGGGTCGTAGGGGGCTCCGGTCGTGGCGAGCAGCAGCACGATGCGCTGCCACTCCGCGAGCTCGGCCGCACCGCGCCCACGGTCGTCGGCGCTCTCTTCGTGCCATGCGTCCTGGCGGCGGTCGAACTCCGCTTCGTCGAGTGCTGCCGCCGCCTCTGTGTGCGTCATGCCCCGGGCGCGGCGGCGGACCGCGGAACGGCCGGCCTTCTCTCCGTCGGCCGAAAGCGCCGACGCACCCGGTCGAGGGTCGGGGACGCGGGGGCCTCGATGCCGGTGGGTGCTCATTCGCATGCCTCGCATTCACGGAACAGGGGCTGGTCCGCAGCCGCCGGTGAACGCCGGTCCCGCGGAGGTTCGCCCGCGTTTTATAGCAGTTTCCTCGTCGCGCCGTCGGAAAGACGGTGGCCTTGCGGGGCGTACGGCCAGCGCGGCGCCGATACCGCTGGACGGTACGCCGCGGGGCCCCCGGGTGAACCGTCGGCCGGCTCCGCGCGTGTCACAGGGCGGCGGTCCCGTTCGCGGGCTCCGGCCGTAAGGACCGCAAGGGCTGTAAGGACTGGAAGAGCCGGAATGACCGGAAGGAGAAGACCGTCGTGTTCAAGCGTTTCGGAAGCAGGGCGCTCATGGCCGGCGCGGCGGGAATCGCCCTGGTGGCCGGCGTACCCGGGACCGCCCTGGCCGACCGGGGCGACGCCATCGCGGGCAGCGGGCAGGTGGTCGTCGCCGTCGGCTGGGAACACGCGGACTTCAGCGGCGCCCAGATCCTGTTCTACGCCTACAACTGCGTCCTCAACCACGAGCCGCAGTACATCGGCGAGCTGCCCGAGGGCTGGAACGACCGCCTCAGCTCGGTCGAGGTCACACAGATATGCGATGTGATGCTCTACGAGCACGGGAACCAGGGCGGCTCGCGTACCCGCCTCACCGCCGGGGTCCGGTATCCGAACCTTCAGGGCTTCAACGATCTGACGAGTTCGCTGAAACTCCTGCGACCGGTGAACTGACTCATCGTGCGCGGTGCCCGGCACGACCCGTTCGCCACGGAGCCCCGGCGCGGTTCACGCCGGGGCCCATCGGTACGGGCAGGGGTCAGAACCGTACGTCGGAGCAGGAGTAGAAGGCGTTCGCGGTGTCCGCGATCGTCCAGACGCCGAGGATCAGATGACGCCCGGACTTACGGGGCAGGGTGCCGGTGTGGGTGACCGTGGCGGGCGGGCGCGCTCCGCCGAACGGCACGGTGAGGAAGGGCTGGGGCTCCAGGTCGGCGCGCGTCAGCGGCTTGGCGGGGTCGTACCCGTCCTTGGTGATGTAGTAGCGGAAGTCTGCCGTGGCATGGCGGACCTTGATCCGCCAATTGAAGGTGTGGCTCTGGCCGGAAGCGAGCGAGGCGGCGGGCCAGGCTCCGCCGCGCGGGTCGTCCAGCTCGGAGAAGCGGCCGTTGCCGCCGGCGCAGATCTGTCCGTCGGCGGGTCCCCCGCCCGGGAACCCTTTCAGCCCTTCGACGCTTTCCGGCTCCCACTGGATCTGGCCGCAGTTCTGGACCGTCCCGGTGGCACAGAGCTTCTGGCGGCTGACGGCGGAGTCGGCGTAACCGTGCCCCTGCGCGCTGCCGGTGGCGCCGATGAGGGTTCCGCCGAGGACGCCGAGACCGACGAGAACCGATGTGATCTTCCTGCGCATGCTTCGCTCCTGAGGAGAGTGTGGGGGTCGCCAGGTGGGGGAGGCGATCAAGCAGTGCGGTCCAGACCGAGTGCGAGCGTAGCCTCCGTACCGGATTCAGGTCTAGACCAAGTCTCTGGGTCTGCGTCTGCTCGGTGACCAAAGTGTCTGCGCTGTATGTCTGATGTCTTTGTGGCCGATGGTGCGCCCGACACCTCGCAGGACAGCGGACACGAGCCCCACCCGCCCATGCCCCCCGGATCACCAGGAGCGGGCCGCGATCGCCCGCTGAGCACCGGCCCGCGTCCGGGGGCCCGCGTTTATCCGACGTTGACCGGCCCTCTCTACGGTCGGCCTGCCTCGGTCGCCCCTGGTGACCGACGCGGCATGGGAGCCGGCACCCGGCTCCCCTGTGCCGTGCGCACCGGCGACTCCCACGGAACCACCGGAGCGGGCGGACCGGCGGCCGGCTCATCGGCCGCCGGCCACGGTCGTCCGGTGAGAGGAAATGCGGTGTCCAGGTTGAGAACCCTGCTGAAACGCTTCGGTGGAGTGCCGGCGGTGCGGACGTGGCAGGTCGTGGTGGTCGCGGCGGTCGTGTGCGGGGCCGCGATCGGCGGGTACGCCGTACGGCCGAGCCTCACACCGGCCGCCTCGGCCCAGAGCGGGCCGCTGCCGAGGGACCTGATCATCGACCGGTCCTCGGCGGTCAAGGTCGACGACACCGACAACGGCTTTCACATCATGGGCGTCACCCCCAGCAGCATCTGGAGCGAGCTGGCGGTCGGCGCCTCCAAGCGCGGTGTCGCGGTGACCTATCTGACGCCCGGGAACGAGGACCCTTACGACTCCAGCCACTGGATCGGCGTATACGAGGGATCCATCGGGGCGAGCACCAAGGTGGGCGACTGGGTCTCCTGGAACTGGGCGACGTACGACTGCGGCAATTACTGCACGGCCACGATCGACCTCCCGGGGGTGCGCAAGGGCCGGACGTACACGGTCGTCTACTACGACAAGTCCGACTGCGGCACCGTCTCCTGCGGCTACAAGGCGCGGGCCACGTACGAGTACACGGCGATCTAGGTCATGACCGAGGTATTCACCGGCGGCCGAGGCCGCTGTGTCACGGGGTTTCTCGCGGTCCTGGCCTGCCTCGCGCTGCTGGCGCCGGCACAGGCGCAGGCCCAAGCCCAGGCGCAAGTACAGGCGCAGGCCCAAGCCCAAGCCCAAGCCAACGTCCAGGCGCAGGCCCAGGAGCGGCCCCGGGCGGCGGAGGCCGAGCGGGCCGCCGCTCCCGCCCGGATCGCGGTGCCCGCCGCTCCACCCGGGCAGGCCCGGACGGCGAACGTCGTCGCGGATGCGCGGACGGAGTATCTGACGCTCATCGAGACCCTGCGCCATAGTCTCGCGGGCACGGGAGCGCACGCCACGGCTATTCTGGGCCGAGCCGGCTATTCGCTCCTGGACGTCACCGACCTGGTGTCCAGCAGCGACAGCATCCAACTGCTCTTCCAGAACAGCGACGCCTATCTCTTCGGGTTCGTGAAGGACCAGAAGCTCTACTGGCTCGGTCCCCAGAGCGACCTCAACACAGCGCTTCTGCCCGAGACGGTCCGGAGTCTGACGAGGGTGTTCGTCGAGGGCTTCAAGGTCAACTATCAGTCGCTGTCCAACATCAACCTCGACTTCGGCGCGCTCGTGTCGTCGGTGGAGGCCCTGACCGGCTTTACGGGAGAGCGGTCCACCGACGCGCTCAAGACGGCGATCGACCGGCTCGCCGTCATGTTCGCCGAGGCCGCCCGGTTCAGCAATGTCGCCACCGTCGTGGGCGAAGCCCTTGTGGGCACCGGACGGAAGGTTGGATTTCAGGCCAACTTCATCAACGGCTGGCGGCCCATCTCCCGGCAGTGGGCCCTCGGGGAGGACCACTACTTCCAGCAGACCAAGCGGCTCACCTTCGCGGCCATCGGATCGGTCCTGGTGCTGGCGCACGCCATCGCCCGCAATCCCCGCGACATCACTCTGCCCGCCTTCACCGGCCCCCTCCAGTCAGCCAAGGACGGGCTGGTCGCCGATGTCCACAACGCCGACTCCCGGGTGGGCACCCGGGTCAAGGCGCTGGCCGGCACCGGGCACGCGGCCCAGACCTGGTCCATGCGCTGGAGCGACACCGGGGGGTGGCGGTTCATCAGCAAGCTCGACCCGAACCGGGCGCTCGGACAGAGCGCGGACTCCCATCAGGCCGTGCTGGTGGAGGCCGCCGAAGGCCGCGAGAACCAGCAGTGGCGGATCATCGACGCCGGGGACGGCTGGGCCGTCGTACGCAACGGTGACCGGTGTCTGACCGCCGGAAGCAGCGATGCCACGCTGCTGCTGAAGGGGTGCGACCCGGCCCAGCCGGGGCAGCGGTGGAAGGCCCCCGGCGTCGCCCCCGAGCGGGCCGTGCCGCCGCTGGCGCGGACCGGTCTGCTGACCGGGATCGGCGGGCAGTGCCTTGAGGTCCGGGACGGCCGCGACGCCGACGGGACCCCCGTACGGCAGAACGGCTGCTCCGGCGCCGCCGGCCAGGTATGGACCCTGGCGTCCAGCGGAGAGGTGCGGGCCCTGGGCAAGTGTCTGGATGTCCAGAGCGGCGGCGCCTCCGCCGGGTCCCCGGTGCGGCTGTGGAGCTGCAACGGGTCGCCCGCGCAGAAGTGGGTGCACACCGGTGCCGGGGAGCTGCTGAATCCGCAGTCGGACAACTGTCTCGACGTACCCGGCGGGGTGGTCGGCGACGGCCGTCAGCTCCAGGTCGCACGCTGCGACGACAGCGCCGCGCAGCGCTGGTCCCTCGCCCCTGTGCCGAAGACCCCGCCGGGCGCCGGGGACGCCGGTGACCCGTTCGACGACTCGCCCGACAACCGGGGCGCCAAGCCCGCGGCGTCCGGGGACTGCCGTCCGGAGGGCATGAAGCCGACGGAGGGGGTGGCGACGCGGTACTGCGACGTCTACGACTCCTCGGGGCGGGAGTGGGTCGGCAACGACCGCTCACGCCGGGTGATCGGCTACTTCAACGGGCGGCGCACGGGCGCGAACGGGACGCCGAGGTATCTGGTGTCCAACATCCCGTGGACGAAGGTGACTCACATCAACTACGCGTTCGCCCGCGTGGAGAACGACCGCATCAGCGTCGGCGACGTCCAGGACCCCGCGAACCCGGCGACCGGCATGACCTGGTCCGGGGCACGGAACGCCATGGACCCGTCCCTGCCGTACAAGGGCCACTTCAATCTCCTGAACACCTACAAGAAGCGGCACCCCGCGGTGAAGACCCTGATCTCCGTCGGCGGCTGGGAGGACACCCGCAACCTCTACGCGATGGCCACCAACGCTGACGGCACGGTGAACGAGCGCGGGATCGCCGAGTTCGCCGACTCGGTCACCGCGTTCCTGGACCGGTACGGCTTCGACGGCGTCGACATCGACTACGAGTACCCGACCTCGCTGCCGAACACCGGCAATCCGGCCGACTGGGATGTCTCCAACCCGCGCCGCGCGGGACTCCAGCAGGGCTACAACGTGTTGATGAAGACCCTGCGGGAGAAGCTCGACCGCGCCGGGACGGCCAAGGGCCGCTACTACCTGCTCACCTCGGCCGGCTCCTCGTCCGGCTATCTGGTGCGCGGACTCGACGCCGGTCAGGCGCTCCAGTACCAGGACTACGTCAACATCATGGCGTACGACCTGCACGGCTCCTGGAACAAGTACGTCGGCCCGCAGGCCCCGCTGTACGACGACGGACGGGACAACGAGCTCGCCGACGCCGGAGTCTACGACGACCAGTCGGCCGACACGAAGGACTTCCAGAAGCACGGCTACTTCAACGCCGACTGGGCGTACCACTACTACCGGGGGGCACTGTCTCCGAGCAGGATCAACATGGGCATCCCGTACTACTCCCGCGGCTGGCGCGACGTCCAGGGCGGTACGGACGGGCTGTGGGGCACGGCGACGATGCCGGACCAGTCCCAGTGCCCCAAGGGCACCGGGGGCCGGGGCCCGTCCAACGCGCAGCGGTGCGGGCTGGGCGCGATCGGGATCGACAACATCTGGCACGACAAGGAGAACGGCCAGGAGGTCGGCGCCGGGTCGAATCCGCTGTGGCACACCAAGAACCTCCAGGCGGGACTCTCCCCCGGCTATCTGCGGTCCTACGGCGTCGACCCGGGCTCGCAGACGGGCCGGCTGACCGGCGCGTACACGGAGAAGTACTCCGACGCGCTCCAGGCTCCCTGGCTGTGGAACGACAGCAAGAAGGTGTTCCTGTCGACGGAGAACGAGCGGTCATTGGACGCTAAGGCCCGGTACATCGCGGACAAGGGCATCGGCGGCGCCATGATGTGGGAGCTGTCGGGCGACTACACCCGGCGGTCCGGCGGCGAGTGGGGCATGGGGTACGACCTCACCAGCCGGCTCGACACGGCGCTGCGGGCGGCCGGCGCCCCGGACGGCACACAGGCCGGCGCCGGGCGGAGCATGCCGAAGGAGGCGGTCGACGTCCGGGTGGAGCTGACCGACTTCCCCACCGGGGAGAAGGATCTCTTTCCGATGCAGCCCAAGCTGAGGATCACCAACAACACCAAGGTGACCCTCGCGCAGGGCACGGAGATCGCGCTGGACCTCCCGACCTCGACCCCGCCCAACGTCAAGGACCGGGACTACAAGGAGCTCAAGGGCCTCGTCCCCGGACACACCGGTCCCAACGCCGGTGGGCTGAAGGGCGCCTTCCACCGGCTCACGCTCACCCTCGGCTACTGCGAGGATCTGGCGCCGGGGGCGTCCCGGGAGATCGACCTCCGGTACTACCTGCCCATCACCGGACCGGCGAACGTCACCGTCAAGGCCGGGGGCAAGGAGTTCGCCTCCACGACGGGCCAGCGGCGCGGTACAACGGTCGTCGACCCGCCCGCGCCCGCGTCCGGCACCGCCTGCCGGGCGGCGGCGTGGAAGCCCGGCCAGGTCTACCGGCCCGACGGCGGACGGATGTGGCGCATGTACGACAAGGGGGCCCAGGGCTGGCAGTTCGAGTACGCCGACAGCCCCGCCGGCCGGCCGATGATGATCGACAACTTCCCGGATCAGTCCCGTGTCCATCTCGTGGAAGCCGACGCGGGCAACCCCAACCAGTACTGGAAGATCACCTCTGTGGGGGGCGGTCTGCATACCGTCGCCAGTGGGGGCAGATGTCTGACCGCCACCGGCTCCCGTGAGGACACGGCCTCCATCAGGTGCGATGAGCGCGGTGCGCAGAAGTGGAAGCTGGTGCCCATCAGCGACAGCGGCCAGGAGGGCGCCCCGGGCGGGCCGCGGCACAACGGCCTGTTCAAGCTGCGGGCCGCCGGCGCGGACCACGACATCGAGGCGGCGAACGGCGCGACCGACCGGGAAACCCGGATCATCACCGGTGACCTGGCGAACTCGACGGCGGCGTTCGTGAAGCACGGCGGGTACTACTGGTACGCCCAGTGGTACACCACCGTCGAGCCGGGGACGGCGGAGGCGAACGGCGGAAAGCCGTGGCAGCGGCTCAGCCCGGCCGCCCCCTGACCCACCCGTCCGAACGATCGGGGCCCCGGCGGAGTCATGAGCCCGCCGGGGCCCCGGCTTGCCGTATCCCCTGCGGGCAGGGGATACGGAAGACGGCCGATCGCTGCCATCCGGCCCTGAGGCCACCCGTTCGAGGGGCGTCCTGAGCGCGACATCCTCGGGCGAGCGGCGTGGCTCGATCATGCTGGCAAGGGCGCGGAACGGCTGTGCCCCAGGTGATCGAAGGAGAACAGCATGCCCATGGACGCCGTCGCGCGGTTCCTGACCGCCCTGAGCCCGGAGCACCGGGAGGAAGTCGCAAGACGGCCGGCCGACGAGCAGGAGCAGCTCGCCGCCGCCTGGGAGGCAGAGCTGGCGAGAGACGATCTCGACACGCTGGACGAGTTGTCGCCCGCTGCCGCTGAGAGCGAGGCGGCGAGGCGCATCGTCGGCGGAACAGCACCGGAGTCGGAGTAGCCGGCTCGTCTCGCCGAGTCGGGTGTGGGGGGTCGCTCCGCCCGCCGACGGAAGCGAGACGCGGGGGTCCGGCTCCGGCCGGCCGGTGGGAGGGAACCGTCCCCGCGGGCGCGGGCCCCCGTGCCCGCAGGGCACGGCAGACAGACGGGACTTCGAGGGCACTCGCCTACGCCCGGTTGCCGTCGGCGCACGCCGCGCCCGCGCACTCCGGGGCCCTGCCGCCGGTCCCCCGGTACACGCTGGGGCTCACCCCATGGATCCGTTTGAAGGCCGCGCTGAAGCCGAAGGCGTCCGCGTAGCCCACCTGGTGGGCCACGGCGGCGACCGTCGCGGTGGACTCGGTCAGCAGATCGGCGGCGAGGGCCATCCGCCAGTCGGTCAGATAGGTCAGCGGCGGCCGGCCCACCAGCCGGGCGAACCGCTGGGCCAGGGTGGTGCGGGACACTCCCGCCTCGGCGGCCAGTGCCGCGAGCGTCCAGGGATGCTCGGGCGCCGCGTGCATCGCTCGGAGCGCCGGGCCGACGGCGTCGTCGGTCAGCGCGCCGAGCCACCCCGGCGGCAGGCCCTCCGGCTGATCGAGCCAGCCGCGCAGCGTGCACACCAACAGCCAGTCGAGCAGCCGGTCCTGGACGACCTGCTGCCCCGGCGGGCACGCGCCGGCCTGCGCGTCCAGGAAGTCGAGCGCGGAGGAGCAGTCGTCCCCGCCGGGCAGCACCATCAGCGGCGGCAGCACCCCGAGCAGCCGCCGGGCCACCTCGGTGCGCACCTGGTAGGTCCCGATGACCAGCGTCGTGGAGCCGGTGGGCCGCTCAGCCGGCTGCCCGGCGGAGGCGGGTCGGTCGGCGGAGGCGGGTCGGTCGGCGAGTACGCATGCCACCGGCTGCTGTACGACCAGGGCGTCACCGGCCCGCAGCGGCCGTGGCGCTCCGCCCTTCCCGGTGGAGATCCAGCCCTCGCCCCGCAGCGGCGCGACCAGCGTCAGATCCGCCTCCGGTGAGAATCGCAGGCTCCAGGGCGGCGACAGCTCCCGCCGGCTGAAGCCGGCGCCGTCCGTGCGCACCCCCCGGAGCAGTTCGTCGATCGGGTCCATGCGTCTCACCCTAACGATCCGGACGAACGGACATGTTCCCCGGACGACGAGCCATGGGGCCCTTGCCGCCGTTCCGGTTGGCTCTCTGTCATGACTGACGATGCGATTCTCGTTCTCGGCGGCACGGGCAAGACCGGCCGCCCCTTGGTCCGTACGCTGCGGGAAGCCGGCCGGCTGGTACGGGCCGCGTCCCGCAACGGCGAGACACGGTTCGACTGGTCCGACCAGAGCACCTGGGCGCCCGCGCTGGACGGGGCGGCGGCGGTGTATCTCATGGCCCCTGCGGATCCGGCCGTGGTGCCGGTCTTCGTCCAGCAGGCGACGGAGGCGGGGGTCCGCCGTTTCGTCGTGCTGTCCGGACGCGGGATCGAGCAGGTGCCCGCGACGGTCTTCCGGGGCATGGCCGCCGCCGAGCGGGCCGTACGGGCCTCCGGCGCGGAGTGGTCGATCATCCGCCCGAACAACTTCAACCAGAACTTCGACGACGACGCCGTCTGGCGGACCCAGCTGCGGGCGGGCCGGCTGGCCCTGCCGACCGGCTCCGTCCCCGACCCGTTCGTCGACGTCCATGACATCGCCGACGTCGCGGCGGCGCTGCTGACCACGGACGGCCACCACGGCGAGGTGTACGAGCTCTCCGGGCCGCGTCCGGTCACCTTCGAGGCGGCCGTGGCGACGATGGCCCGGGCGGCCGGCCGGCCGATCGAGTTCGTGGAGCTCACCCCGGCGGAGTACCGGGGGGAGCTGCGGGCCGAAGGACTGCCCGAGGAGGCGGTCGACGAACTCGACGCCCTCTTCGAGGCGATGCGCGCGGGCCACCACACCGAGCCCCGCGACGGAGTCCAGCGTGTCCTCGGGCGGGAGCCCCTCGACTTCGACGTCTACGCGGCCCGCGCGGCGGCGGCCGGCGCCTGGTCCTGATCCATCCGGAGGACGGCTGGCACACGACGGATCGGCGACGCCACCGCGGGTGGGGTTCGAGGCGCGCTCGTGGAGACACATGCGCGGACCCGGCCGCCGGTTGCTGCCGGGCGGCCGGGCCCTTCAGGTCATGCGGGACGGATATGCGGTGCGGTGGCGGCTACTTCAGCCGGTAGGCGTTGGTGACCGTCTGCTCCAGTCTGCCTCCGTTCTCGTCGGTGATCTTCACTCGGAGGGCGACGAAGCCGTCGGTGCCGGCCTTCGCCGGGTGGCGGACGACGGTTCGGAAGGCGCCCTGCGCGTCCTTGACCGGGGTGGGGGCCGCTCGCCAGGTCGTGCCGCCGTCGTAGGACACGTCCAGGCTCGCGTCCTTCATCGGGACCGGGGTGGCGTCGTAGTTCGTGGCGGGCCTGAAGGCCAGGGTGAACGGGGCTCCGGCGCGGGCCGCGTTCTCCCCGTCGAGCGGGAGGTCCCAGACGTTGTTGACCAGCGGCAGCGGGGTCTGCCCCTCGGTGCCCGCCGAGTCGAAGGTCCATGCGGTGTGGCCGGCGGTGGCCAGCTGCCACTGGTCCACCTGGTCCTTGACGTCGACCTCGACACGGTAGGTGGCCTTCGCCCCGCTGTCGACGGTGAAGTACCCCTGCGGGTAACTGCCGGTGGCGATCAGTTCACCGTTCTCGTACACCCGGGTCTCGGCGTCGTCGGCGGGGAAGTAGAAGGCGTGGCCGTGGTTGGAGTCGGTGATGGTGGCCATGTTGAGCAGGAACGTGTTGCCGTCGCGGTAGGGCGGCACATGCACCGCGGTCACACCGGGCACCAGCGGCCCCTTGAACCAGTCCCGGTTGCCGTGGTCCCCGGGCCGGGCCAGCCTGTCGGGCATGACGACCGAGCCGTAGCGGCTGTAGGGCCACTGGCTGAAGCCGGTCTGCCCGTACAGGTTGTCCGCGTCGGGCAGGAAGAAGTGGCGGGCCCGATGACCGGGTCTCGACTCCAGGAAGTAGGTGAACTCCCCGAACTCGTACGGCCGGAATCCGCTGACCGTCCAGGCGCTGGTCTGGCCGGGGCGGCCAGGACGGCGCAGGGCCCTGGCCGGTCTCGGCCGCCGTCGAACCGCCGGGCCGAGGTGCCGGAGCTGCTGGCCGAGGGGGCACCGCACCCCGGTGTCTGCCCCGACAGGGCCGTACGGGCGGGGCGGGGCTTCGTCTCCGCGCGGCGGAGCGCGGAGCCGGCGGCCCGGCGGCCCCTCGGGTGGAGGGCGCCCGCTGCCGTCACGCGCGGAGGACATGGAGCCCGGCCCCGGTGTGACGGACGGTCTCGCAGCCATGTGCGGCGGGCCGCCCGAGTCCGCGAGGATACGCCTGTGAACGAGATGGACGACGAGATACATGAGATGAACGACGCGGTGCGTCAGGCGATCGCGGGCGAGCTCCAGCTTATGGACCCCGAGGTGCGCTCGTCGCGGGAGCGTGCCGGGCGGCTCCTCGACCCGGAGTTCACGGAGGTCGGCGGGTCGGGCCGGAGGTGGACCCACGACACCATGCTCGCTGAGCTGCCCGACATCCCGGGCAGCTCGGCGGAGGCTCCCCGCTATGAGCCCTCGCATATCTCGGGGGTGCTGCTCGCACCAGGTCTGGTGCATCTCACGTTTGAGACCATGCTCGGCGGACGCCGGACCAGACGTAGTTCGATCTGGCGCGAGGGGGACGCGGGCGAGGGCTGGCGGATGTACTACCACCAGGCCACCCCCGTACCGCCCGGTGTGGAGTAGCGGTCCGGGACCCGGGACACCAGCGTCAGGAGCGGCCGGCGGGGGCGGGCGTCACCGCAGCATACGCCTCCAGCCTCCGCACCATGGGCCCCACCACCGCTGGTATGGCGAGCGACGGCTCTCCCTCGCCCGTCTCCCCGCGCTGCCGCGCGCCCCGCCTGGCCTCCGCTCCAGGGCGGAGGCGCGGAGCCGTCGCCCTGCCGTGGCGTCATCCGGTGAGCGCAGGGCGGGAGAGGAAGCAGGGCTACAGGGTTCCCGGGCGGTCAGAGCACCCTTCGCTCGACTCATCCGGGGGTTTTCTCCTGGAGCAACGGTGTGCGGCCGTCGGGATTCCACCGTGCCCAGGCGTCGAGAGCGCGGCCCGGGTCGCCGTCCCCCGGGGTGCGTGCTGGACTGCTGGACACCGGCCCGATGAACGACCGTCACCTGGTCGACACCGGAACAGAAGAAATGAGACATGAGAGCTTTCCGGCTCGCGTGCGTCGCGTTGCCTTTCACCCTGGCCATGCTCACCACGACCGCACCGGCAGTCCAGGCGGATCCGTCCCCCGCGCCCCGGCAGGGCGTGAAGTGCGAGAAGCACGGGCAGGGTGACCCGGCGACCACGGTGCCCGCCATCGGTCAGACCTGGGCCCTGAACTACGGCGACAACACCCCGTTCGGACCGGGGCCGTTCGCCGGCACCATCGCCTTCCACTCGGCGACTGAGGCCACCCTGGTGGTGACCGCGGGAACCAACGCGGGGCTGACCCAGGAGATCACCTTCAAAACCACCCGGTTGCGGGAATGCCTGTACTCCCTGACCTGGCATGAGCCCATTACCGGGTCGTACGTCACCCAGGCGCAGGACTACACCCTGCACCGGGTCCACAGCAGCATTGTCCTGGGCACTCAGTTCATCCAGATTTCCGGCACCTTCCTCCGTGTCGAGTGAGCCCGGCCACCACCCGGCTCCGGCCCCCCTCGGGGCCCGGAGCGGATCACCCGCGGCGATCCGCCCGTCCTGCTCGCCGACTTGATCGGCCGGTCTCCCGGATCTCCTCGGTCCGGGGGGGCCAGCCGATCGTCGGCATCCGCCCCGCTGGTCACCCTGACCGGAACCGGTCGGACCGGTTCGGCCTCCGGCACAACACAGCCTCCCATCACCGGAGTTGATAGCCTCAGGGCCGTGGAGCTCCGCACACTTGAGTACTTCGTCGCGGTGGCGGAGGAGAGGTCGTTCACCAAGGCGGCGGCCCGCTGTCATGTCGTTCAGCCCGCGATCAGCCAGCAGATCCAGGCCCTGGAGAAGGAGCTGGGCGAGCCGCTGTTCGAACGGCTGCCCCGGCAGGTGGTCCTCACCTCCGGGGGCGCCGCTCTGCTGCCGCACGCCCGGGCCTGTCTGGCGGCGGCTGCGTCGGCCACCCTGGAGTTCGCCGACCGTTCCACTCTGCTCAGCGGCTCATTCGCCCTGGGGACCGTCGGCGGTCTGGAAGGCACCCGCATCCCCCGGCTGCTGGGGGAGTATCACCGCCGCTATCCCGGGGTCTCGGTGAGTCTCGCCGGGGCGTCGAGCCCGTCGCTGCTGACGAAGGTCCGCGACGGGGGGATCGACGCGGCCGTGATCGCGGCGCCGCCGGAAGGGCTGCCCGCCGCCGTCGGATCACGGGTGCTCCTGGAGGACCGGATCGTCGCGGTCCTCCCCGCCGGAAGCAGGGCGGCGAACCGTCCGATGACCCTCGACGATGCGGTCCTGAGCCCCGTCATCAGCTACGGCACCGACAGCGGAGTTCACGCGTTCATCCGTGACGCCTTCGCCGCGCGGGCGCTGCGACTGGACATCGCCTACGCGACGAACGACGTCGCCCTCCAGGTCGCGTTGGTCGCGGAGCGGGTCGGCATCGCCCTGACCTCCGGGACGAGTCCTGTTCTCGCCGCCGACCCGCGGTTCGTCGTCGTGCCGCTGGAACCCGCCATCCGGCTGCGGAAGGTGTTCGTCTGGCGGCTGGGCACCCAGCTGGGTGCGCCGCTGCGGGGCTTTCTCGACTTGTGGACGGAGCTGTCCGACAGGCCGGCGCCTGGCGGGGCCACCGCGTAATCCACCACCACCGGAGCGCTGGGCGACGCCCCCCGTATCAGCCCCGTACCAGCCCGTACAAGCCCGTACAAGCCCGTACAAGCCCCCCGCAGCGTCCCCCGTACAGCGGTGGTCCCGTTGCGATCACCGATGATGACGGCTGCCATCACCGCTGTGTATTGGACGTGCGCAGCCGGTGGCCAGAGGCTGATGGCGGGCCGTTGGTCTGCGGCCTGATTCCCGGATTCCCGAGTGGGAGGGGGTGTCGGGTGCCGTCATCCATGGGCTCCAGGGCCGCTGGGGTTACCAGGCGGAGGAGGTCGTCCTCTTGGGCGACGAGCAGCGCGTCGTGGGCGAGAGGCAGGGACAGGCGGATGAGAGTGATCGTCGTGGGCGGGGGCATAGCCGGGTTGACCTGCGCCCTGAGCCTGCATGCCGCCGGCTTCGCGCCGCAGGTGTGCGAAGCGGCGCGGGCTGTCGAGGCGGTCGGCGTGGGGATCAACCTGCTGCCGCACGCCGTCCGGGAACTCGCCGAGCTCGGCCTGGCCGGTGAACTGGCCTCCATCGCGCTGCCCCCGGATCGGCTGAGCTACCGCGACCGGACGGGCGAGGCGGTGTGGGAGGAGCCGATCGGGCTCGCGGCCGGCTACCACTGGCCGCAGTACTCCGTGCACCGCGGGCGTCTGCAGATGCTGCTGCTGACGGCGGTGCTTGAGCGGCTGGGGCCGGGCTCGGTCCGCACCGGCCGGCTGTTCCAGCGGTTCGAGCAGACCGCGGGCGGTGTCCGGGCCCACTTCCTGGACCGGGCGAGCGGCGCTTCGACGGTCGAGGACGCCGATGTGCTGATCGGCTCCGACGGCATCGACTCCGCGGTCCGCACCCAGCTCTACCCGGGCGAGGGCCCCTCGAACTGGAACGGCGTCCACATGTGGCGCGGGGTCGCACGGTACCCGCACGTCCTCGACGGCCGTTCGATCGTGGTGGCCGGCGGCACCCCTGGCGCGAAGTTCGTCGCGTACCCGATCGAGGACCCGGCGACCGAGGGCGGCGAAGCCTTGATGAACTGGGTGCTGGAGGTACGGCACGGGCCGTCCGCCCCGGCTCCGGACGGCGCCAGCCGTCGCGTCACGACGGCGGAGGCCCGCGCCGGGCTGTCGGGCTGGGACCTGCCGTGGATCGACCTGGCGACGCTGGTCGACCGCTCCTCGGCGATCTTCGAGTATCCGATGCTCGACCGCGCCCCCCTGCCGCGGTGGAGCTTCGGACGGGTCGCCCTGCTCGGCGACGCCGCACACCCGATGTTCCCGATGGGCATGAACGGCGGATCGCAGTCCGTCGTCGACACCCGGGTACTGGCCTGGTGTCTGGCCCGGGAGAACGACCCTGTGGCCGCGCTCCGCCGCTACGACCGGATGCGCCGGCCGACCGTCAACGCGGTCGTGCTGGCCAACCGGGACCTGGGACCGGAAGAGATCATCGCGCGAGCCGCGGACCACGGCGGGGCGCTGCCCGCCGGGCAGGCCGAGGAGATCGCGACCCGCTACAGAGAGCTGGCCCGGTCCACCGTGGCCCAGGTCAACGCCCACGCGTCGTGGACGGTCCCGCGCCATGCCGCGGACCCGGCAGGGTGAGGATCAACGCACCCCATGGCGGGGCCTCCACGGCCATCAGCAGCCGTCGTCGCCGCTCGTCCGGATACGGCGACAACACCACGAACCACGGATCCCGTCCAGGATGCCCACACCACACCGACGAGCCCCAGAAAACAAAGCAACACCTTGATGATCTGCGAGCCCTGAGAGACGGACACGGCAGACGGGGAAGGGCCCCACCGCCCGGCTTCTCCAGCGGTGGAGCCCTTCTGGTGCGCGTCGCCTGTGGCGACCGGCGGTTACTCGCCGATGTACGCGTCGTACACGGTCACGCTCGCCTTGCCGCCCTGTGTGTCGGCGACCTCGCCCCGCAGTGCGAGCGACTTCCCCTTGGCGGGGTTCTTGATCGTGATCTCGCCGTTGGTCACGGGCGTCCGCTGCCACGTCGCGCCGCCGTCGTAGGAGACGGAGACCTCAAGGGACTTCAGCCCCGTGCCCGCCGCGGGCCCCTGCACCGTCACCGGGAAGGTCACCGTACGGTCCGCCGGAGCGGTGCCGTCCAGGTCCACCTGGACGCCGAAGCGCACGGTGGACAGCGCGGTGCGGGTCTCGGCGTCCGTCGGCGGCTTCGCGCTGCGGAAGGTCCAGGAGCCGTCGACACGGGTTCCGACGGCGGAGACGGACGGGCTCCGCGTGACCGAGGTGGTCAGGGTGTACTCGGCGTCGTCCGCGCCGACGGTGAAGCTCTCCCAGCCCGCCAGCGGGTCCTCCTTCTCCCCGACCTTGGTGGTGCCCTGGTGGAGCGTGGTCTTCGCCGAGAGGTACGCGGACCGGCCGGCGTTGCCCCGGCCGTCGGAGAAGAGCGGCACAACGAACTTGAGCTTGTTCTCCTGGCGGAGGACGCCGGTCTTCCCGTCCATCAGCGGGGAGTGGACGGCGGAGCCGAGGGTCGTACGGTGGCTCGTGCCCGGGCGGCGGTCCCGCTCCGGGGAGATGTGATCGGTCTCCTCCCAGCCCTGGGCGTCGAGCTGCCCGCCGGACAGGGACCAGAGGTTGGCCTTACCGTCGGTGGCCAGGTAGTGGGTCCGGGAGCCCGGCAGGGCGAAGGGGTACTCGGAGGGGAAGCTGAGGCGTTCCAGCCCGCTCGACGCCGTGGTACGCCCCGTCTTGCCCGTGACGGAGGCGCCGAGGGTCGCGGTGGCCTTGGCGAAGTCGCCGGCCTCGAACTTCTTGCTGTAGCCGGTGAAGAGCCGCTTCACCTCGCCGCCGGCGGCGAGGTTGTACTGGGTCGAGGCATCGCGCTCCCACTGGGCGAGGAGGACGTCCTTGAGCTTGACACCGGCGGGCTGCTCCGGGCCCAGCTGTGCGGTGCGGAAACCGTCCAGGGTGGAGAGGTAGGAAGTGCTTTCGATGGTCCGTTCGCCGATGCCGGCGGAGAAGGCCGCCCCGGCGGCGGTCATCCGGGCCCGAGGGTCCGGAACGCTCATCGTGACGGGCTTGGTGAGGCGGGCGTCGACGGTGACGGTGGTGTTCTTCGTCAGCGCCAGCCTGGGGTGGACCAGCCGGTCCGATTCCCCGGATTCGTGGGAGAGGCTCGCGTGGATGGCGTAGTCGCCCGCCGGGAGCCGGAACGTCGTGGTGCTCCTGCCCCCGGGGTCGGTTTCGGAGGCATTGCCCGCGCCGGAGATCTGGGCCAGGTGGGTGAAGAAGGCCAGGTTGGGCTTTCCGTCACGGCCCACGTAGTCGAGGGTCAGGTCGTAAGACTCGACTTCGCGGTCCACGGCGGCCGTGGTGCGCACGGTCTGGCCGGCGCCGGTCGCGATGACGGCGGCGGTGTAGGCGCCGTTGTCGGCATCGCCGATCCGGGTGTCGGCGGTGAAGGGGACGGTGGCGGTGCCGCCCGCGGGGACGGTGACCTTGTCCGTGCCGAGGGTGAAGAAGCCCGAGGGGGCCGGCTTGCCCTGGGGGCCGGTGCCCTGGACCGTCAGGTCCAGGGAGACCTCCTGGGCGCCGAGGTTGCGGTAGGTGATCTCCTTGGTGACGGGCTTGTCGTCGGTGTGCGGCCACTGCTGCCGGCCGAAGGAGACGGTGGTCGCATCGGCGACCACCGTCTGTCCGATGGCGCGGTCGACGGCGATCCGGCCGGTGCCCTGCTGGAAGACGGTGTGGCCGACGTCCTTGGCGGAGGCGGTCAGCGCGGCCTTGAGCCGCTCGCCCGACCAGGTGGGGTGCTGCTGCTTGAGCAGCGCCGCGGCGCCCGCCGCGTGCGGCGCGGCCATGGAGGTACCGGATATGGAGACATAGCCGGCGGGGTTCTCGCCGACGGCCAGGGCGATGTCGCTGCCGGGGGCCGAGGCGGCGGTGGTGCCCACACCGGGAGCGGTGACATCCGGCTTGATCGCGCCGTCGTCGGCCAGCGGGCCGATGCTGGAGAAGCGGGCGAGCTTGTCGGCTTCGTCCACGGCGCCGACGGTGAGAGCGGCTTCCGCGCTGCCCGGGGAGCCGACGGAGCCGGGGCCCGGTCCCTCGTTGCCGGCGGAGACGGTGAAAAGGACGCCCTTCTCCTTCGTCACCTTGTTGACGTGGGCTTCCAGCGGGTCGAGCCCAGGAGTGTCGGAGGTGCCGAAGCTCATGTTGATGACATCGGCGCCCTGGGCCACGGCCCAGTCGATACCGGCGATGGCTCCGGAGTCCTCGCTCATGCCCATGTCGTTCAGGACCTTGGCGTTGAGGATCCTGGCTCCGGGGGCGACACCCTTGTACGCGCCGCCGGACTTGGCGCCGGTCCCGGCCGCGGTCGAGGCGACATGGGTGCCATGTCCGACCCGGTCCTTGGTGTCCGGCGAGGAGGTGAAGTTCTTCGCCGCGATCACCTGCGTCTCCAGGTCCGGGTGGGTGGCGTCGACACCGGTGTCCAGGACCGCGATGGTGACGCCCTTGCCGTCGTACCCGGCCTCCCATGCCTTGGGGGCGCCGATCTGGGCGGTGCCCTTGTCCAGATGGACGGTACGGACCGCGTCCAGCCAGATGCGGCGGACGCCCGGGGCGGCCTGGACGGTCCGGGCGCCCTTGCCACCGACGGCGCGGGTGAGCTGGTCCCACAGCGCGGTGGTGTCCCGCTCGGAGACGGTGACCGCGTCCGCGTTCAGGCTGGGCAGGGAACGCCGCACCGCGACATCCTCGCTGCCGCGCACGCCCTGGCGGGCCGAGGGGCCGGAGGAGCCCTCGTACGCGACGATGACCTTCAGGCCCTTGCGGTAGGCCCGGCGGCTCTCCGGGCTGCTCAGCCCGGAGACATCGAAGAGCCGGCGGTCCAGGGTGCCCTGGGCGAGCAGCCTCTCGGCGTCGGCCGGGACGACGTAGGTGCGGCCCTTCTCGGTGAAGGACCGCAGGGATATCTTCTCGCGGCCCTCGGCCCGGTCGACGGCCACGGGCTTGCCCGCGGCGTCCACGCCGACCCGGTCACCCGTGATCAGGGTGACCCAGCGGGTCCCGGCGGCGGTGCCGCCCTTCCCGCTCTTCCCCGCGGCGACGCTCACTCCGTCGCCGCCGGGCCCGGACGTGTCCGCGAAGGAGGTGGTGCTGGTCAGTGCGGCGACGAGGGCCGCCGCCGTGAGTGCTGTGGTGACGGTCACGGCACCACGGTTCTGCCGTGTGCTGGAGAACAAGGTGACTCCATGCTCGGCGGGGTCGGGGGGTGAAGTACGGGGAGCGGCCCCGCTCCCCACTCCCCGCGGGGAGATGAGGGACAGCCAACTTCGGTTGCTTTCGACCTCGTTGATGGCCGAAACCCGGCTCTCGGCACTCCCCCCGAGGAGAGGCCCCGCACCGCTGCGAGCTCTCGTGGTGGTGAGAGGCGGTTGCTTGCCCAGTGGCCGTCTCGGGGTGCGGGTTCACTGTCACAAGGGTGAGAGGCCGGGGCGGTGGCGCTACCGGAGGCGCTCTCGCGCGACGGGTGACGCTGCCTCAGCGTCGTGAGTCCCTGCCTGCGGCATCGGCGCAGGGAGCGGATTCAGCCAGGTGTGAACGGCTCCACGGCCACCACCGTGCCGTCCTCGCCCGGCCGGGCGTGTTCGGCGAGCTGGGGCAGGAGCTGTCCGGGGGTGGCTCCCGTCTGCCGGCACAGGGTCCGTACGCGTCCGCTGGTGGCGGCGTCGCGCCCAGACATCCGGCACCCCGCCGACTCGGCCTCGCGCGTCTCTCCGGAGGTGTGCCCGCAGCCCGGGGAGCGGGCACGCCTCCGGTGACTCAAGCCCGGATCAACGCACCCTTCCGCGCTTCTTCAGCGGCCCCGGCGGGAGTTCGGGAGCCGCCAGCGGGCCGCCGTCGTACCCCTTCACCTCGCCGAAGCGTGAGCCCTGCATCCAGTCCGAACGCGCCTGTACGATCTCCTCGTTGGATCGTGCGACGAAGTTCCACCACATGATCAGCTCTTCCTCGAAGGGCTCGCCGCCGAGCAGCATCAAGCCGGCGTCGGACTCCGCGCGCAGCGGAAGTTCGGTGCGGCCACAGCCGAGGTAGAGCATCGAGCCGGGCAGTACGGGGACGCCGTCGACATGGACCTCTCCGGACATGGAGAGCACCGCGTACTCGAAGTCGGGGTCGAGCGGCAGGCCGAGTTCCGCGCCTCGGGCGAGGGTCAGGTCCGCGCCGGTGATCGGGGTGTAGGCGGTGCCGGGGGAGGTTGCGCCGTCCAGGGTGCCGAGGATGACGGTGGCGTTCAGGCCGGGTGCGGTGACGGTGGGCAGCTCGGTGTGGTGCTGGAAGTGGGGCTCCACGCCCCGATGGGCATCGGGGAGGGCCACCCACAGCTGGGCCCCGTGGAGGAAGCGGGCATGCGTCCTGGGGCTCTCCTCGGAGTGGCTGATGGCCCGGCCCGAGGTCATCAGACCCAGTTCACGGGGGCGGATGGTCGCCAGGCTGCCGGTGCTGTCGCGGTGCAGCACCTCGCCCTCATGGAGCCAGCTGACGGTCTGGAGGCCCATATGGGGATGGGGCGGGACCTGCATGCCGGGCTCGTCGGCGATGTCGTCGGGACCGTAATGGTCGACGAACGCCCAGGCCCCCACCATCCGGCGGCCGAGATTGGGCAGCAGACGACGGACCTCGGTGGACTCGCCGAGCTGGACCCGGCGAGGGCTGAGGAGTTCGCGGACCGGCTCGGCGACGACGAAGCCGCGACCGCCGCAGACGGAGAGTGCGGCCTGACGATCGAGATTACTCATGGCGCTCAACCTATTCCTGTACGGGCGGCTGCTGCCTGTCAGCCCCACGCTCCACAGCGTAGTGGAATATTCAACTAAGCTCGTCCGTTGACAGCGATGCAACGATCCGGAAAAGACCTCCAAGGAGGAGAGCGAGTGAGCGAGACCTACTACGAGTTCGGCACCGCCGCCGAGCGGTGGGACCGTGCGCAGCTGTTCTTCGACGCCAAGGAATACCAGACGGCCGCCCGCATTCTGCGCGGCCTCGTCGACGAAGCGCCGGAGCAGGTCGCGCAGCGGCTGCTGCTCGCCCGCACCTACTACCACTCCGCCCAGCTGGGCCGGGCCGAGACGGAGCTGCGGGCGATCCTGGAGCTCAACCCGGTGGAGGACTACGCACGGCTGATGCTCGGCCGCACACTGGAGCGCCAGGGGAGGCCGGACGAGGCCGCTCCGCATCTGCGGATGGCGGCGGCGATGTCGGGAGAGTGAGCGGACGCGGCCCGGATCGACCCGCTGGAGGGCGGCGCGATCCGGGCCGCCGCGTCCATACCTGAATGCGCGCCCTGTGCGCCGCCGGACGGCGGCACACAGGGCGCGCACCCATTTAAGGAACGATCATTCTTGACCGATCGTTCCTTAATCTCGTACGCTCTTCCCATGGGACGCCCAAGAGGATTCGACGAGGCCGAAGCGGTGCGCTCGGCGGCGCGGCTGTTCGCCGGACGCTCGTACGACGGCACCTCCATCGACGATCTGGTCACTCATCTGGGCCTGCATCGCAACAGTCTGTACAAGACCTTCGGCAGTAAGCGCGGGCTCTATCTCGCCGCGCTCAGGTGGTCTCTGGAGCACGAGGTCGCTCCTCTGATCGAACGCGTCGCGGAGGCCGCCGGCCCGGCTGAGGCGCTGCGCGCGGCACTCGGCCCCCCCGACGGGGGCGGAGGTCTGGATCTGCTGCTGCTCGCGGCCGTGGAGCGGGCGCCGGAGGACGCCGAGGTGGCGGAGCTGGTCGCGCGCACCCTCGCGGCGCTGGATGAGGCCGCCGGAGGCTCGGCGCCCGAGCCCGGCACCGAGCCTCCGGCAGACGCGCACACTTCGGACGACGGTCTGGCCGTCGCCCTCAGCGCCGCGATCATCGGGCTGCGCATCCGTACCAGATCCGGCGCCCCGGGCGCGGACGTCGACCGGGCCTGTGCCGCTCTGGCGCACCGTGTCGGCCACCACTGATCAATCACTCGCGAGGAGCGGATATGGCAGAGATCAGCATCGACGACGGCCGGCTGATCGTGGAGATCGAAGGACTCAGCAGAGTCTGGGCGCTCAAGAAACGGCTGTCCATCCCCCTGACCCATGTCCGCGGCGCGACCGCCGACCCCGGGATCGTCAGGGAACCCAAGGGCTTCCGCGCCCCGGGCACCCACTTCCCCGGTCTGATCGTCGCCGGCACCTTCCACATCGGCGGCGAACGGGTCTTCTGGGATGTACGGGACGCGTCCAAGGCGGTGGTCGTGGAGCTGACCGATGAGCGGTACGCCCGGCTGATCGTCCAGGTCTCCGACCCGCGGGCGGCCGTGGCGCTGATCGAGCGCGCGAAGCTGCCGAGCTGACACCCGGCCGGACCGCGCGTCTGCACCGAGCGCGCGGTCCGGGCCCGAGCATCGGGCGCAACCGTACGACTGCATGGCCAAACCTGTACGACGGCACGGCACGCACCCTGTACAGCCCTCGGCGGACCTCCTTTACTGGCAGCCGTCCCGAGCGCGGTCCGACCGACACCGGAAATCCGGGGTGCCCATGTATCGACCGGTCCTCTCCCCCGTCGCCGACAGCCCAGCGCTTTCCTCGCTCGTCGCCCTGCTGCCCCTGCTCACCCTCTTCATCCTGCTCGGCGGGGCCCGGATGAAGGCCCACTGGGCGGGGCTCGCCTCCCTCGGCGTCGCGCTCGCCGTGGCCATGGCCGTCTACGACATGCCCGCCGGTCTCGCGCTGCTCTCCGCGAGCCAGGGGGCCGCGTTCGGACTGTTCCCGATCATGTGGATCGTGGTCGCCGCGCTCTGGCTGTACCAACTCACCGTGGTGAGCGGCTACTTCGAGGATCTGCGGCGTGCCTTCGGGCTGATCAGCGACGATCCCCGGATCCAGGCGCTGATCATCGCGTTCTGCTTCGGCGGTCTGCTGGAGGCGCTCGCCGGATTCGGCGCACCTGTGGCGATCACGGGTGTGATGCTGATGGCGCTGGGCTTCAGTCCGGTCCGTGCGGCGGTCACCGTGCTGGTCGCCAACACCGCCCCCGTCGCCTTCGGCGCGATCGCCATCCCGATCATCACGGCGGGGAATCTCACCGGTATTCCGTATACCGATATCGGTGCTTATGTAGGCCGTCAGACACCGCTGCTCGCGCTCTGTGTGCCCCTCCTGCTGGTCTGGCTGGTGGACGGCCGGCGAGGGGTACGCCAGACCTGGCCCGCGGCGCTGGTGTGCGGGGCCGTCTTCGGCGCCGCACAGTTCCTCAGCGCCACCTATGTCTCGGTGGAGCTGACCGACATCATCGCCTCACTCGCCGGGGTCGCCGCCCTGATCCTCCTCCTGCGGGTGTGGCGGCCACAGGGATCCCGGGAGGCCGCCGCCGATCTCGCCAGGAAGGATGGGGAGCGCGGGGAGAGCGGGAGGTCGGAGAAGGACGGGAAGTCGGAGAGGGACAGGGAGCACGGAGAGGCCCGCAAGGCAGGAGAGGTCCCCAGCGACGCCGCCGCCGTCCTCCTGGACCCGGGCGGCGGCGAACCCCCGGGCAGCCGCCGGCGCATCGCCTTGGCCCTCTGCCCGTATCTCATCGTGATCGCCGTCTTCTCGACGGCCAAACTCCTCGGCCCCGCCAAGGAGTTCCTCGCCCGCAGCGACATCGCCGTCCCCTGGCCGGGGCTCGACGGCAGGATTCTCACCGCGGCCGGCGAGGTCTCGGCCACCACCGTCTACACCCTTCCCTGGCTCTCCTCCGCCGGAACCCTCCTGCTGCTCTCCGGAGTGCTGGTGGCCGCTCTCTACCGGGTACGCCCCGCGGCGGCGGCCCGGGAGTTCGCCGCCACCGTCGCGAAGCTGCGCTGGGCCCTGCTCACCGTCGCCGCCGTACTCGGCCTCTCCTATGTGATGAACCTGTCCGGGCAGACCCTGACCATCGGCTCCTGGATCGCCGGAGCGGGTGCGGCCCTCGCCTTCCTCTCCCCGGTCCTGGGCTGGCTGGGCACCGCCGTCACCGGTTCGGACACCTCCGCCAACGCCCTGTTCGCCACGCTCCAGCAGGCCGCCGGCGCCAAGGCCGGCATCGACCCCACCCTGCTGGTCGCGGCGAACACCTCCGGCGGTGTCGTCGGCAAGATGATCAGCCCGCAGAATCTCACCATCGCGGCCACGGCCGTCGGTCTGCTGGGCCGGGAGACGGTGCTGTTCCGAGCGACCCTCGGATGGAGTCTGCTGCTGCTCGCCGTGATGTGCGTACTGGTCCATCTCCAGTCCGGCGTGCTCTCCGGAATGCTGCCCTGAGCCGCCCGTCCGGACCCGGGCCCGGACGGGACGGGTCAGCCGGGCCCCGCGGCCGTGGGCAGCCTCGGCACACTCGCCACGAGACGGGCCGTGTACGGATGCGCGGGAGCGCCCAGCACCTGTGCGGTGGGGCCCTGTTCGACGACGCGCCCCCGCTCCAGGACGGCGGTCCGCTCACAGAGCGAGGCGACCACGGACAGATCATGGGAGACCATGACCAGGGTGAGGCCGTGTTCCCGCTTCAGTTCGCCGAGCAGTTCGACGACCTTGACACGGGTGGTCACATCCAGCGCGCTGACGGGTTCGTCGGCGAGCAGCACCCTCGGCTCGCACACCGTCGCGCGGGCGATGGCGATGCGCTGGCGCTGGCCGCCGGAGAACTCGTGCGGATAGCGCTCGGCGGCATCGGCCGGCAGACCGACCCGCTCCAGGGCCGCGGCGACCTTGGGCCCGGCCGTGCGCCGGGTGTCGATGCCGAGCGAGCGCAGCGGTTCGGCCACGATCCCGCCGACCCGGCGGCGTGGGTCCAGGGACGAGTACGGGTCCTGGAAGACGCACTGCACATCGCGTCTGAACCGTGTCATCTGCTCGCGGTCGCGCGGGCGCAGCTCGTCTCCGTCGAAGCGGACGGCTCCGGAGGTGGGCCGGGCGAGCCCGAGCAACATCCTGAGCAGGGTGGTCTTGCCCGCGCCGGACTCGCCGACGAGGGCGAGGCTCTGCCCGCTCTCGACCGGGAGCGCGATGTCCGCGACGACGGGATCGGTACGTCCCCGGTAGGCGAAGGAGGCGTTCTCCAGCTCCAGTACGGGCTTCAGCTCCGGTACGGGCTTCATCGTCCACTCCTCAGATCGAGAGCCGATTCCAGCCGGCGTGCGCTGTTCACCAGTTCCCGGGTGTACTCCTCGCGGGGAGCGCCGACGATCTCCCGGACCTCGCCGGTCTCCACGGCGCGGCCGTTCCGCATCACCAGGACACGGTCTGCGATCTTCGCGACGACGGCGAGATCGTGGCTGACGAAGAGGAGGGCCATGTCCCGTTCGCGTACCAGCGTGTCGAGCAGGGTGAGCAGTTCGGCCTGCACGGTGACGTCGAGCGCGGTGGTGGGCTCGTCCGCGATGAGCAGCTTGGGTTCGCAGGCCAGCGCCATGGCGAGGGCGACGCGCTGGCGCTGTCCACCGGAGATCTCGTGCGGGAAGGCGCGGGCCACGCGCTCGGGGTCGGGCAGCCGGACCTGTTCCAGGGCGGCGGTGACCGCCTGTCTGAGCGCCGTGCCCTTGAGGCCGCGCCGCCGGCCGAGCGGTCCGGCGATCTGGCGGCCCACCCGCATCAGCGGGTCGAGGGCGGTCAGCGGTTCCTGGAAGACGATGGCGGCGTCCCGGCCGCGTACGCCTGTGAGCTCCCGCTCGCTCGCGCCGGTGATCGGGGCGCCGGCGAGTACGACGCGACCGCTCGCGGTCATGCCCGCGGGCAGCAGACCGAGGACGGCGAGGGAGGTCAGGGACTTCCCGGAGCCCGACTCGCCGATGAGACCGAGGCGTTCACCGGGCGCGAGGGCGAGCGAGAGGCCGTCCACGAGGGTGCGCCCGTCCGTGGTGCGGATGGTGAGGTCGTGCAGTTCGAGGATGTTCACGGGCGCCTCCGCCGGGCCGCTGGGTCGAGTGCTCACACGCCCCTCCCCCGGGCCGCCGGATCGAGGGTGTCGCGCAGACCGTCGGCGATCAGGTTCACTCCGATGACCAGCAGGACGAGCAGAATGCCGGGGGCCAGTGCCCCGGCCGGGGCCGTCGTGAAGGTGGACTGCGCCTCTTGGAGCATGCCTCCCCAGGAGGCGTTGGGCGGCGGTGCGCCCAGGCCCAGATAGGAGAGTCCCGCCTCGGCGAGCACGGCGAGGCCGAACTGGAGCGCCAGGTTGACCACCAGGGTCGGCCAGATGTTGGGCAGGATGTGTCCGGCCGTGATCCGGAGCCAGGATGTGCCCGAGGTGCGCGCGGCCGTGATGTAGTCCTGGGCCAGCACCCGTTTGACCAGGACCCGCACGACGCGTCCGACCACCGCGCTCTGAGCCAGGCCGATGGCGAGTATCGCCGACTCCAGCGTGGCCGAGCGGGCGGCGACGATGAGCATCGCGAGCAGCAGCGTCGGAAAGGCGATGAGGATGTCGAGGAACGCGGAGAGCGTGTCGTCGAGCCAGCCCTGTGCGAAGGCGGCCAGCACCCCGAGGGTGACGCCGACGGTCGCGGCGATGAGGACCGAGCCGAGGCCCGCCTCGACGGCGATCCGGGAGCCGGTCATCACCTGGGTGAACAGATCGCGGCCGAGCTTGTCGGTGCCCAGCAGATGGTCCGCGCCGGGGGGCGCGAGCCGTCCGCCGGAGGTGTCGTCGGGGGCGTACGGCAGCCAGAGGAACGAGACGAGCGCGAGCAGCACGATCAGTCCGGCCACCGCGCATCCGGTGATCAGCGTGTACGAGCGGTTCGCGCGCCGCTTCACCGCGGAAGCCTCGGGCGCCGTGGACGGCGTGGACGGCGTGGACGCCGTGGACTCCAGAGGGTTCGCTGAGGTCATCGGATACCTCCCGAGAGTCCGCCGCGCAGCCGCGGGTCGATGATCCGCTGGACCAGGTCGGCCGCGAATCCGATGAGCAGCACCGCGAGGGTGGAGACGAACAGCACGCCCTGGATGACCGGGTAGTCGTGCTGCTCGATCCCGGTGGCGAGCATCGAGCCGAGTCCGGGCAGCGCGAAGACGGATTCCACGACCACCGCGCCGAGCAGGGTGGACGCCAGCTCGATGCCGAGGACCGAGATCACCGGTACGGCGGCGTTGCGCAGCCCGTGCCGCCACATGGCGCCCGCGAAGGAGGAGCCGAGCGCCCGCGCGGTGCGCAGATAGTCGCTGCCGAGGACGTCGAGCGTCGCGGACCGGACGTAGCGGATCAGCGAGGCGCTCATCACCAGCGCGATGGTGAGCACCGGCAGGGTGAGCGAGCGGATCGCCTCGCCGGGCTGCGACCAGCCGTCCGGCGGGAAGCCTCCGGCGGGGAGCCAGCCGGTGTTGAGCGCGAAGACGGCGATGAGGATCATGCCGAGCCAGAAGACGGGTATGGCGATGCCCAGCTGGGAGACCCCGCTGAGCAGCGCGCCGTACCAGGTGCCGCGCCGGTAGGCGGCCAGGAACCCGGCCGGTACGGCGATGAGGATCGCGAGGGCGAACGCGGCGAGCGTGAGCGGGATCGTCACCTGGAGCCGTGCGGTGATCTCGGGGCCGACCGGCAGTGAGCTGACGAAGGAGGTGCCGAGGTCGCCTTGGGCCAGCTGCCCGATCCAGTGGGCGAACTGCTCGGGCAGCGGCTTGTCGGAGCCGATGGAGTGCCGGGCCGCGGCTATCTGCTCATCGGTCGCGCCGACCGCGGTCAGCGCGTTGGCGGGGTCTCCCGGCAGCATGCGCAGCAGGACGAACAGAACGACGCAGGCGAGCGCCAGCGACACCAGCAGAAAGGCGAAGCGGCGCAGAAGATAGCGCGCCATCAGCCCTTCTTGATGTCGTAGGCGTGGAACTGGGAGTTCAGGCCGTTGCGGGGGTAGCCGGACAGCTCGCTGCTCGCGACCACGATCTGCGGGTAGAGATAGAGCCATTCGCTGGCGGCGTCCTCGGCGGTCTTGCGGTTGACCTTCTTGAGCAGCTCGGTCTGCTCGGCCGTGGTGGACGCCTGCTCGGCCTGCTCGACCCAGCGGGTGACCTGCTTGTCGTCATAGCCCCAGTAGAAGTCGGGGTTGCCGTACCAGACGAGATCGCGGTCGTTGACGTGCTCCTGGAGCGTGGCCGTGAAGGCGCGGTTCTTGTAGACCTTGGTGTACCACTCGTCCGAGGTGATGGTGTTGATCTTGACGTTGATGCCGACCTTGGCGAGCTGGGACTTGATGAGGGTCGCGGCGGTCGGGTGCGGGTCGTAGTTGGGGGTGTCGAGGGTGAAGTCGAAGCCGTCCTCGTACCCGGCGTCGGCGAGCAGTCTCCGGGCGCGCTCGGTGTCGTAGGCGTCGATCGCGGTGAGGTCCTCGTACCAGGGATCGGTGGGCGGGACCATCGAGCCGATGAGCTTGCCGCGGCCTCCCCAGACGGATTCGAGCAGCTTCTCGTCGTCGATGGCCGCGGAGACGGCCTGGCGGACCCTGACGTCGGTGAAGGGCTTGGCCTTGTCGTTGAAGGCGAGCAGCAGCTTGGTGGTCGAGTCGCCGTCGCTGACCTTGTAGTTCGGGTTGTTCTCGAACTGGTCGAGGGCGTCGGGCGACTGGCCGCTGGTGACGATGTCGACGGCGTTGGTGAGCAGCGCGTTGTTCAGCGCTGTGGCGTCCTTGAAGTAGCGGAAGACGACCTGCTTGTTGGCGGCGGCGTCGCCCCAGTAGCCGGGGAACCGGTCGAGGCTCAGGGCCGAGCCCCGGGTCCACTTCTTCAGCTGGTACGGGCCGGTGCCGTCCTCGCTCGTCTTGAGGTTCTCCGCCTCCGAGTTGATGATCCAGACGTAGGAGAGGTTGTAGACGAAGGAGATCGACTTCTTCGACAGCCGGACCTTCACCGTGCGGGCGTCGGGTGTGGCGATGGACTCGATGACGTCGAGGTTGCTCTTGCGGGCGGACTGCGAGTCCTTGGCTATGACCTTCTTCAGGCTGTACTCGACGTCCTGGCTGGTGAGCTTCTTGCCGCTGTGGAAGGTGACATTGTCGCGGAGGGTGAAGGTGTAGGTGAGTCCGTCGCCGCTGACCTTGTGGTCCTGGGCGAGCAGCTTCTCCACCTCGCCGTCGTCGGTGAGTTTGAAGAGTCCTTCGTACACATTGCCGTTGAGCGCCTCGGTGACTCCCTGGCCGCCGCCGGCGGTGTTGTCGAGGTTCTGCGGCTCGTAGAGCGATCCGATGTTCACCGTGGCGTCGCGGTCGTACGCCCCGTCCGAGGCGCCGCCTCCGCCCGGGCTCGTGCCGCAGGCGCTCAGGGTCAGGGCGAGAACGGCGGCGGTCGCGGTGGCGTACAGGGACGGCTTCTTGATGCTCATGACAGGTGCATGCCTTTGTGCTACGGGGAGTGCGGGGCGGGAGCGGGAGCGGGGACGATCAGTACGACTGGACGGCGGGGTCCTCGCGCAGGACCGGACGCTTCTCACCGGCATGAATCGGCAGGTGGAAACGATTCTGCACCGGAGGCATCGGGCAGTTGTAGTGCTCGGAGAAGCCACACGGCGGCACAAAGGCACGATTGAAGTCGAGCCGGACCGTGCCGGGACCGGTGTGGGTGACGAAGAGGAATCGCCCGGCGCCGTAGGTGGTGTCGCCGTTGGTGGGGTCGCCGAAGACGAGCAGCAGGACCCCGTCGTCGTCGAAGGCGCTGAGGGTGTAGTCGCGGCCGTCCACGGTCAGGGAGATGTCGCCGGGTACGACGAGCTCCCGGGCGCCGCCGTTGTCGCGGATGTGCTCGAAGGCGACCCGCCGGGCGTCCGGCGCCGGCGTATAGGCGGCGTCCAGGACCCAGTCCGGGTCGTACGGAAAGACATCGGTGCGCTCGAAACGGCGGATCGCGGGCGACTCGGCGTCCCAGAAGCGCAGCCCGTACTCCGGCTCCCCGGTGACCAGGTCGGTGCGCTCGACCGTGGTGACGCGCACGCTCCCGGGCTGTCCGGCCCGCGCCGCGCCGAGGTCGGGGCGCTCGCCCGGCGGAAGCCAGCGGGTCTCGACGAGGGCGAGATTGCCGGTGGCGGAGGTGACCGAGCTCCGCCGGTCTTCACACCATGCCTCCCACTCCCCGGCGGGGTCGGCGGGCGGCTGCTGGGGCACGGCGGGATGGGACACGGCAGGACTCATTCGCGTAGTGGTTCGTCGGTCGGCCACACCGCGAATATCACTCGGCGTGAACTTCAACCCAAAGCATCCTCTTTATCATCCATAAGGCGGACTAATGTCAAGTTGTGACACATGGTGAGATGGCGGCAGCGCCCTCTCGGCCATCCTCATGGCGGGGCGTGCGGACAGCGTGCTCGTACGGATGGTGGGCCCGTGCGGACGGCAGGCTCACGCGGACGCGGGCTCGTACAGACACCGGGCCCCTACGGACACGGGCGATCCCGGTACGGACGGGGCCGTACCGGGATCGCCCGAGGGCAGTGCTCAGTCCTCCGCGAGGATCAGGTGTGCGCCGAGCGAGTCCACGTCGTGGTTGGTGTTGGAGAGGACCACCGCACCCCGCCCGTTCTCCCGGTCGATGCCGATGAACGAGCACGACCCCCCGGTCCCTCCGTTGTGCCAGGTCACCTCCCGGCCGTCCCGGGTCAGGATGAACCAGCCCAGTCCGATCCGGTTCGGCCCCTCCGCGTCGAACCGCGGCCGGGCCGCGTCCATACCCGGGGCCCGCTCCTCGATGATCGCCAGCAGCAGCCGCGCGAGGTCCTGCGCGGTCGACCAGACGCCGACACCGGAGGGGGCGTACCCCTCCGACCGCCAGGGCTCACCGGGGCGGCCGTTCCGGTTGTGCGGCAGCGCGAGATCGTCGGGCACGTCGGGCAGCGGCTCCGGCCCGGTGTGCACGACCGTCCGGGTCATCCTGAGGGGGGTGAGCAGCTCCCGCTCCAGGAGTGCCTGATAGCGGCCCTCCGGGTTCGTGCCTGCGGCCAGCGCGTGGCCCAGCAGCGACATGCCGAGGTTGGAGTACTCGAACTCCCCCGGCGTCCCGGCCGAGGTGATCGCAGCCGCCCGGCCGAGGAACTCCGCCCGGTCCATCCCCCGGTACGGGTCGCGTCCGCGGTGCACGGCGTACGCCGAGCGCAGCGAGGCCACCGCCGACCGGGGGTGCAGACGGGGCAGCCCGGACCGGTGGCTCGCGAGGTCGCCCAGGGTCGCCCGGCCCGCCGTCCGGTCCGCGAAGCCGGGCAGCAGATCGGCGACCCGCTGCTCCAGCGACACGGTCCCCCGCTCGGCGAGCCGGCTCAGCAGCATCCCCGTGAGGACCTTCGGCCTCGAAGGCGGTCCGCTCCGTCACGGCGGCCTGCGCGCCGCCGTGTTCCGTGCCGAGCGCGGCGAACCGCGCCTCGCCGTCGCCGATCAGGGCTACGGAGAGGCCGCAGTAGTTGCCCGGTGCGCCCGCGGCCCTCTTCAGGCGCGCGGCCAGTTCGGGATCTCCGCTGGTCAGACGCGGTGACCAGCGGGTGCGGTCGAGCTCAGCAGCGGTCATAGGGGTGCGGTCCTCGCTGGTCGGGTACGGCTGATCAGAGGGTGTCCATGTCTCCGCAGCCACGCGCCGATCGCCGTGTACTCGCGGTCGGTGAACAGGATCAGATCGGTGGAAATCATAAACAGGGAGAAGAACGGGATGCCCATGAGGACCCCGATACCCAGGTGCATCAGCGTCACGAGCACGAAGGCCAGGTGACGGGTGGACGGGCGCAGCAGCAGGAGCGGGAAGAACGCCTGGAGGAACACCGTCAGATAGGTGACGGCGTACACGATCAGCGCGTGCTCGTACAGCAGCCGGGCGAGTTCGGGGAAGATCGAGTACTCGGCCACCCGCAGCACGTAGTAGAGCGCGGTGCCCTCCTGCCAGCGCATGCCCCGGACCTTGAAGAGACCGGCGACGACGTACAGCAGGCAGAGCTGGATCACCACCGCGACGACCGCGCAGTTGTGGAACGCCGAGCCGATGCGGTAGCGGGTGCTCCGGCGGGAGCGGGGCCGGTCGAGCCCCGGGGCGTAGCCGCGCCGATGTCCACCGGGGCTCCGTGACACGGTCGTTCGCGCTCGGTGCCGGGCCCTTTCCAGAACCCGGTCACCGTGGGCGGCTCCTCGGGCAGACCGACACAGTACGCGACACCGGCCCGATCGTGGCGGCCGGGACTCAGCCGCGCCGCGTGTCCACCAGCCTGGGGCCGATCCTCAGCGGCAGCTCCTCCGCCCGGTGGAGACGGCCGCCCCCGTCCAGCTCACCGCGCCAGATGCGGCAGTTCAGCGCGGGGTAGGCCGGGTTGATCCCGACCTCGCCCTTGGGCATGGTGCCGTTGAAGGGCGCGGCGATGCCCATATGGTTCCAGTAGCGCCATGCCTGGAGCGCCTTCTGCTGGTCGAAGAGGGCGAAGACCTCTCGATGACGGTGGAGAGCGCGCAGCTCCAGACGGAGCAGATGCCCGAACAGCGGGCCGAGCTGGACAGTTGAGCTGTCGAACTCCCAGCGGGTTCCGCGCCAGTCGGCGGACGCCTGCCCGGGGGCGAACAGCCGGGCGGCGACAAGGTAGCTGACGCGTTCGCTCAGATACGCCCCGGCGTGGTCGGCGTCGATGGTCCGGTCCACCTGGCTCAGAAGCTCCCCGAGCCTGCGCAGACCGGCACGGAAGCGCGTCAGATCGAACCAGCTCGTCATGCCGGGGAAGGCGACGGAGAGCACCTCCGCACAGAGCCGGTTGTTGAACTCGCCGATCTCGGCGAGCTCTCTCGTCCGCCGCGACCGGGAGTGGAGCATCAGATACTCGGAGAGCGCCTCGAAGAAGAGATAGCCGACGATGGGGAGCCTCGGAATGGTCGCGTCGAGCAGCCGCAGAAACTCGTCGCCCGCTCCCCGGACGCCCTGGTGGGCGATGGCCGTCGCCAGGGCGAGGAAGTCCGCGGAGCTCCGCACCCGGCCGACCACGGTCTCCCGGAGCCGGCGTCTGTCATCGCCGCTCAGCAGATACTCCAGCTGACGGTAGGTCTCCAGATGGATGGAGCCGAGGCGCAGATAGTCCACTCCGGCCAGTCCCCGGTACGCCCGGGGCGGCATCGCGATCTCCACGATCAGCAGCCCGGGGGCGGAGTCCGGCCCGCCGTTCACGGCCGGGGGCCCCGACGCCCGCTGGGCGACGATGCACGAGGCCAGATTGTGGATGCGGAAGGCGTCGCCGACGGGGGTGAGGGGGGTGCAGTAGACGCTTCCCACCAGACAGCCGCCGGAGGGGTACAGCACCCCTTGCCTGCTGATCTCCTTCAGCGCGGTGGTGACATGGAGCAGATGGAGCCGTCCGCCGCGCAGAGCGTCGAACATCGCGTTCTCGCGGAGCAGCGCACCGTTGGGCGTCTCGTCGGCGAGCCGGGTCCGCCAGGCGGCGGTCCGCTCGGCGAGGAGGTCCACGGGTTCCCGGCGGGCCGGGGATCCGGGCGTGGGGGCGCGTCCCGATACGGATCGGGGGCGGGGTGCGGGGCCGGGCATCGCGGCCCGGGGACCCGACAGAGGGCCCGACACGGGACCGGACATCACGGCCCGGGGGCCGGACAGAGGACCCGACATCGCGGCCAGAGGTCCGGATACAGGACCCGGAAGCCGGCCGGAGGAGAAGACGGAGTGCGCGTCCGCCCATAAGGCATAGGGGTCGACGGAGGTCATGGCAGGATCACCCCTTTCTCCACGAGCGCGCCCAGTACCGCCTCCGCGCTGCCGGCGCCCGCCACATGGGCGGCTTCCGAGTGGAGTACGAGATCGAAGGCGATGCCCCGGAACCGGCGGAAGGCGGGGACACGCACATGGCGCATATCGGGCCACCAGCCGAGCTTCGGCAGCCGGTAGCGGTCCAGCGCGTCGGCGGCCTTGAGCAGATCGCAGATGGCGCGGGCCGACGCGTACTCCGCCAGATCGGCGGGGCCGAAGCCGTCGTAGGGCACTTCATGCAGCCGGATGGCCGCGGCGGCCCGGGTGATCCGGGGGCCGGTCGGCTCGATTCCGAAGTGGTGCCACACCGCGGGCGCGTGCTCCGTCGCCCACAGAGCCGAGCGGGCGCCATGACCGGGATCGCCCCTGTCGTCGAGACGCCGGCAGTCGTGGAGGGCCGCCGCCACCACGGCGACGGCCGTGTCCTCCTCGCCCCACTCCAGGAAGCGGGCGAGCAGCGCCGTCAGCGCGGCGGTCCGCATGCTGTGGCGGACGCCGTGCAGCGAGTCGTAGAGCCGGTGGTCCGCCAGCCAGTCGACGGGCAGGGCGGAGCGGCGGATCAGCAGGCTCAGCTCCGGGGGCAGCGTGGTCGGCGAGATGTTCGCCGGCTCCGGCCGGTTGATCTCGATCCAGGTGACGGTGGCGGCGTCCATGAACTGATGGGCGGGCAGCCGCCGCTGCTTCGCGAGCTCGACCAGCGGCATGGAGGCGGATCCCTCGGTCATCGCCCCTCACTCCCCTCGGCGGTCCGTCCGGCGCGCTTCCCGTGTCCCCGCCCGGCGGCCGGAGCCACGGCGGTGAACTCCGGTGACGCCGGAGCGTGGGCCGTGCCGTGGGTCCGGCCGGCGGCTGCCTCCGCACCCGTACGGTCGGCCCCGGCGTACGGAGCGGTGAACAGCGACTGGTCACGGCGGCTGCTCCCGCCGTACCGCGACAGGCGGTCGGGCAGAGCGGCGCGGGTCTCCCGTTCGCCGTGGGCCCGCGTCTTGATCTGGGTGAACAAGGGTCTACTCCTCCGTTGGACATGCCGAATCCGGGCTCTGCCGTGCCGATTGCCCTCACCGGCGCCGGGGCGCCCTCGGCTCCGAGCGAGCACGAGCAAGCGCAAGCGAGGACGAGCAAGCGCAAGCGAGCACGAGCGAGGACGAGCGAGCACAAGCGACAGAGCCGACACCGACCTCTAGCGAGGATCGGCGGTTGATGGAATAATCTCAGCATGACATGTGAACCGAGTCAACCATTAAATTTTAAGATGCACGCGTTAACAAGATCCGCTCAGGGCGACGGACCGGGAGGGCCAGGCGTGGGAGTGAACGATGACCAGTGATGCCGTGGTGACAGCCGCCGAGATCGCCCGTATCGCCGGGGTCGGGCCGGCGGCGGTGAGCAACTGGCGCAGGAGATATCCGGAGTTCCCCGCCCCGGTGGGCGGCACGGCCACCAGCCCGCACTTCTCCCTGACCCGGGTCGTCGACTGGCTCCGTGACAGCGGACGGCCGGTCAGCCTCTCACCGGCCGATGTGGCCTGGCGTCATCTGGACGCGGTACGCGATCCCGCCCGCCCCGGAGCCGTACTGGCCGCCGCCGGCGCGTTTCTGGCCGGGGAGCGTCCGGCCCCCACCGCAGGGGGCGAACTCCCCGAACTCCCTGAACTCCCCGGTCTGCCGGTGGAGATCATCCGGCTGATCGACGGACTGGGGAGCGAGCTCGGCGCCGCCGGCGCCTTCGAAGCCCTGCTCAGCCGATGGGCCGAGGCCCACGCCCGGCAGGTGGAGACGACCCCCGCGCCGGTCGCCGCCCTGATGGCAGAGGTGCTGACCCCGGCGGACGGACAGCTGACCGGACCCGTACTCGACCCGGCCTGCGGCACCGGCAGTCTGCTGCTGGCGACGGCAGCCGCTGGAGCCGAAGCCCTCCTCGGCCAGGAGACCGACCCGGACCTGGCCGAGATCACCAGGCTCCGGCTCGCCTTGCACGGGTGCGCCGGAGTCTCGGTGACGGCCGGCGACTCCCTGCTCGCCGACGCCTTCACCGGGAAGCGCGCCCATGCCGTCGTCTGCAACCCGCCGTTCGGCCAGCGCCACTGGGGCCGCGGCGAACTCGGCTACGACAGCCGCTGGACCTTCGGTCTGCCCCCGAACGGCGAACCGGAGCTCGCCTGGCTCCAGCACGCGCTGGCCCATCTCGCCGACAGCGGATACGCGGCGCTGCTGATGCCCGCCGCAGCCGCCGCCCGCCCCTCCGGACGGCGCGTCCGCGCGGAGCTGATCCGGCGCGGCTCGCTGCGCGCGGTCGTGGCCCTGCCCGCCGGCTCGACCTCCACCCATGCCATGGGAACCCATCTGTGGATCGCCCGGCCGCCCGCCGCCTCCGACGCCGATCCCCCGGTGCTTTTCATCGACGCCGAGCACGCGCTCGCCGAAGCGCCGGACCAGGATCAATGCCCCGGGAAGAGCTGGCAGTTCGTCCGTGACACCGTCCTGCCGCCCTGGCGGGCCTTCCAGCGCGGCGAGGAGGCGCCGAGGGGGCCGTACTGCCATGTGTCGCCCGCGACGGACCTCCTCGACGACGCCGTGGACCTCACCCCGGCCCGGCACATCCCCGCCGAGACCGCGGCGGGCGTCGACCGGGCGCAGCTGGCGGCGGACCGGACCCGGTGGCAGCAGGCCCTGGAGGCGCTGGCGGTGGGGCCGCCCGCCGTGGAGTGGGCGCCGGCCGAGCGGCGGCCGGCCGCGCTGGTGTCGCTGGAGGACCTGGCCCGTACCGGCGCCGTACGCATATGGCGCGGGTCCGCGCGGCGGGAGACCGGGTCCAGCGGGCCGCTCTCCCCGGAGGCGCACTCCCGCAGGCCGCCCGCCGAGCGATCCCGGGGAGGGGAGCGGGAGCCGATCCGCGAGGGCGACGTCCTGGTGCCCGGCGGGGCTTCCGGGGGCCCGCGGCCCGCCGGCCGCGCGGAGGCCGGCACCGTACCCGGTCCGGGCGTGACCGTCCTGCGGCCGGATCCCGCGGTCCTGGACAGCTGGTTCCTCAGCGGCGCGCTGTCGGACGGCGCCGCCGGCCGAAGGCTCGGCGGCGGGTCCGGAGCCGCCGGGCGCTCGGGCCGCGTCGATGTCGCGCGCCTCTTCGTACCGGTGCTCGACCTGGCCGAACAGCGGCGGATCGGCAAGGCGTTCCAGGACATCGCCGCTTTCGGTGAGGCGCTGGAGAACGCCGTGGACCGGGGCCGCGAGGCCGCGCGGCGGCTCGCGGACGCGCTCGCCGCGGGGCAGGTGCGCCCTCTCGGCTGACGGTCGCCCCGCCCCTCGGGGGCATGACGCGGCGTCCGCTGTTCCATCGCTCCAACACCTGGCCTCAGCTGCCAATATGATGATCCGACATTCAGCGAGGAGGCATAGGTGAACCCTTTGCGAGCGGCCACGGTCGCCGTGGGAGTGGCTACCGCATTAGTCGCGGCGCCGACAGCGATGGCGGCGGAGACCAAGCCCGTCAAGTACGCCACGGCCGTCACCCCGTCCGAGACGAACGCGGCCGGTGGCCGCGAGCCGTGCACCGGGGAGTACCGGGGTGACGCCCGGCTCGGTCCGAAGTATCTGCCCAAGAGATGGCAGGCGCCGGTCGGACCGCTGCTGAAGGGCTATCAGCGCACCGGCGGGCTGGGCCCGAAGACCTTCCTGAAGAAGTACTGGGAGGGGCCGGCGGACTCCGGCGGCTGGAAGTACCCGCCGCACGACGGCTTCACCGAGGTCAACGGCGAGATCGACCGCCGGGCCACCGAACTGAAGCCGGGACAGAAGCTGGACCGGTTCGGCTCGGAGTTCGGCTCCTACCTGGCCCCGGCCGGAGCCTCCTACGCCAAGCGCGCGCTCCCGCCACAGAATCTCAACACCCGTGAGCCCTCCTTCGCCTGCGACTATCACGTCTACCAGGTCGCCAAGCCGTTCACGGTCTGGCAGGGCTCCATCGCGCCGTGGTTCGGGCAGCCCGGCGGCGGCCAGCAGATCAAACTCGACCCGGCCCTGGTGAACCCCGGCGACGGGCAGCGGCTCAATGTGAAGTGGCTGCTGGACCACGGGTACCTCCAGCGCGGCACCCTGCGGTGACCGCCGGGCGGGCCGCCCGCCATGGGCCGCCCGCCCACCCCACAGGCATCGGCGTACGCACCGGAGAGCAGGGACACCGTGGACCGGACCGAACTCCACCGCGCCCTGCGGCAAGCCGCCGTGCCTCCGGGGCACTACTGGATCGAGTCCGTCCACGAACCGTCCCCGACGCCCGTCGACTTCCTCTGGCTGCGCGGCGGACCCGATGGATCATGGGAGACGGGCGTCTACGAACGCGGCGCGTCTCATCTCATCGCCCGCCATTCCAGTGAGGCAGCCGCCTGCGCACATCTGCGGGAGCTGCTCGCCTGAGAACCTCGTACGGACTGCGGCGCGCTTCCCGGAGTCCGTACGAGGACGCGGAGCGACCGGGCGTACGGCGACACAGGACACCCGAGCCGTACGGCGACACACGGCACCCGGTCCATGCGGCGACACAGGGTGCCTGGTCCGTACGGCGACACAGGCACCCGGGCCGTGCGACCGCGCGGACCCACCCTGGCCGTACGGCCGCGTCTCCCTGGCCCCCGCCGCCCGGAATCGCCCGGCCCGGGTGAGGCACTCAGCACGCGCCTGACAGTCACCGGCGGCCCCTGCATCCCGCGATACGCCAACGTAATGGCCGGATTTCACCGCTGCGGATGACAGCCGTCGAAGCCTTCCGACCGGCCCGGCCCATCGCCCGCGTACGGGGGACGGGGCCTCACCCGGCCGGACCCCGGCCGAACCGGCGGGGCGGCGCGCGAGACCCTCACATCCCTTCACCGCCCTGAGTCCACCCGCCCCGGCGGCATCGGAACGGGGCGCCCCGCAGCCGGCCGGTTCACCGCCGGATCGCCGGGCGGATGGGATGCCGACGGCAGAAACAGCAACAGCGTTGCCCGTACACGGAATCCGAATCTTCGGCGCGAAATCGATCTAGAGTCTACGCGCTGTAATGGTTAGGTTTCTTTCCGAATCCGCCGTCGCCCGGCAGCGGATCGATGAGTAGCGCTCAGCATGCTGATGGGATGTCTGTGATCGATATCGTCGTGGTGCTCAGGGCCGAGGACGCGGTTCTCGACTTTCTCTCCGTACTCACCGATCCACAGGGCGACGAAGTCCATGTCCTGTGCTGCGACGCTTCGGAGCGGCTGGTGCTGACGGCGAACGGCGATCCCGCCCGGCGACTGGAGGAACTGGCCGCCCGGGTCCGGCCGGTGGACCCCGCGGCCACCTCGCCCGGCCCTGCGGCGCTGGCCGCCCTGATCGGCGATGCGGCGGCCGGACGGCCCGCGCAGGTCTGGACCCACTCCCCCGCCGACAACCGCCGCAGCAGGGGGCGGCTCGGCCTCGACGTCGCGGAGGCCGGGCACGGACTGCCCGTGCGGCACGCCGTCGGCTACTCCCCCTACCTCCAGTTCATCAGCGATCTGCACCGCCCGCTCGACCGTGCCCAGGTGGGCGCCAAGCTCGACTTCGTCAACCGGCACTGCGGCCCGCTCCTGCGCACCGAATCGCCGGAGTATCTGCTCGACACCCAGCGCGTCCCCGCTCAGGAGCGCTACTTCACCGCCGGGGCCGAGGAGCGGCGCAGGCTGTTCGCGCTGCTGGCGAGCCTCGACGAGGAGGCCGCCTCGGTGGAGGACCCCTGGGAGTTCGCCGACTCGCCGTACGAGCGGGAGCGGCTCGACGCCACCACCGCATGGGTCGCCGACTGGCTCAGGGCCGAGGACGGCCCCCTGATCGAGGTGGGCGCGTGCGAAGGCGCGCTCACCACCCGGCTCACCGACAAGGGGTTCGCCGTCGAGCCCGTCGAGCCCAACCCGCTCTTCCGCGGCCGGCTCGCCGAGCGCGTCGGCCCCGGGGTCCGCGTCCACCCCGGCGGCCTGGAGGAGCTGGCGGCCGAGCGGCTGCTGCCCGGCGCCGCGTATCTCCTGATCGAGATGCTCTACTACGGCCAGGATCTCGATCTGCTCGACAGCCTGCCGACCGACCTCGTGTTCGTCGCCATGGAGCCGAGGTCGATCACCGACCGGCTGCGCCCCTGGCTGGAGGGTTCCACGAAGTGGGAGCAGGCCGGTGAGACCCCTCTGGTGCTCCCCGCCCTGGAGTCCGTGTGCGGTGGCCGCGCCTATCTCAGCAAGCGCGGCAGCACCGGCGTACTGCTGCGCCGCACAGCGAACTGACGGGCCGGGAGGTGCGGCGGCCCGCGCCGCCGACGCCCGGGGCTTCCGAGCCACCCCGATGGGCCACCCCGACGAGATTGTCACCCTGAGTAATCAGGTCTCTTTCCCGATTGGCCGGATCTCTCTCCACTCCCCGGCGCTCCCCAACACTCCCCTGCCCTGCCCCGCTCCGCCGGCGGCGCCGTCACCCTCAGCCCCGGGCACACCCGGACACCGGGCGGGCGACGGCACCGCCCGCACCGCACCACACCGGGCTCCGCGTCACCGCCGGCCCGGACCGGTGGCGTACCACCGCGCGCTCCCTCGCTCCATACGACATCCGAGGACCCCATGCCGCACTCCGCACCCACGCCCTGGCGCACCGTCATCCTGTCCCCGCACTTCGACGATGCCGTGCTCTCCCTCGCGGGCCTGCTGCCCGGACTGCCCGCACCGGTCGCGATCGTCACCGTCCACGGCGGCGCTCCCCCGGCCGGGACGCCGATCTCCTGGTGGGACAGCGTCTGCGGCTTCTCCTCCGCGGCCGAGGCCCAGCAGAGCCGCCGCGCCGAGGACGCCGAAGCCTGCGCACGTCTCGGCGTCGAGCAGGTGGTCCTCGACCACCCCGACAACCCTTACGCCGAAGACGGCGCGCTCACCGGCCTGGACGCCTTTCTGCGGACCCTCGCACCCGGCACCCGGGTGCTGGCGCCGCTCGGCAGCAGTCAGTCCGACCATCTGACGGTACGGCGGCACGCCATGCGCCTGCTCGCCGAGCTCGGGGAACCGCTGCCCTGGGTGTACGCGGACCTCCCGTACACCGGCCATCTCCCGGAGTGGCACACCGACACGGCGTGCGCGGCGCTCGCCGAGAACCCGGTGGTGGGGCCCGCCTATCAGGGGCTGCTCCGCGACTACCGCGCCGGGATACAGCAGCGGCTGACGCTGACGGACGAGCAGTGGACCGCCAAGCGCATGGCCGTTCAGTGCTACGGCTCTCAGCTCGCCGCGCTCGCCGTCGGCCACGGCCGCTTTCTCGCCCGGACCGGGCCGCTGAGCACCGAGCTGATCTGGTCCCTGGTGCCCCGCACCCGCGTGGACGCGCCGTGCTGACCTCCGCAGAGCAGTCCGGCCAGGCCCCGGCGGCCCCCGTCGACCCCCGTCCCGTCGTGCTCTCGGCCCGCGGTCTGGTGAAGGAGTACCGCCGGGGCCGGGCCGTGGACGGCGTCGATCTCACCGTCCGCGCGGGCGAACGGCTCGGGCTGCTCGGGCCGAACGGCGCGGGCAAGACCACCACCCTGCTGATGTGTCTGGGCGCGGTCGAACCCGACGGCGGCCGTATCGACATCCTCGGCCATCCGCTCCCCGCCGCCCGCGCCCGGGCGATGCAGGCGGTCGGCTTCGTCGCCGGCTATCTGCCGCTGCCGGACCGGATCCGGGTCCGGGAGTATCTGCGGCTCTACGCCGACCTCTACGGGCTGCGCGATTCCTCGGACGCCGTGGAAGCGGCCCTGGTCCGGTTCGGCATCGGGCATCTGGCCTCGGCCATCGGCACCGAGCTCTCCAGCGGCCAGCGCACCCTGGTCGGCATCGCCAAAGCGGCCCTGCACCGGCCCCGGCTGATGATCCTGGACGAACCCACCGCCTCGCTCGACCCCGACATCGCGCTGCGGGTGCGTACCGGGCTGCTCTCCCTCTCCGCGGAGCAGGGCACCGCCCTGCTGGTCACCAGCCACGACATGGTGGAGGTGGAGCGGCTCTGCGAGCGGGTGATGTTTCTGCACGGGGGCCGGGTAGCCGCCGACGGCACGCCCGCCGATGTGGCGCGGCGCTTCGGACGGGCCGATCTGGAAGGCGTCTTCCTGCATCTGGCCGAAGAACGCGACCAGGGAAAGGCATCCGTCCGATGAGCCCCGAGAGCCCCCCGGTCGCGGAGATGTCCGCCGGGTATCCCGTCCACTCCCCCGTACGCGCCTCCGCCGGCCGGGTGCGGGCCGTCGCCCGCCGCCACTGGCTGGTGCTGAAGCGCAGCCCGCACCGGTTCTTCGATGTGATGGTCTGGCCGGTCGTCGACACCCTGCTGTACGGATCCATCGGCCTGTTCGCCGCCGAGGCCGCGGGCGGCTCACCCGGCACGGGCGCCACCCTCGCCGTCTATCTGCTCAGCGGCACGGTGCTGTGGCATCTGGTCCACCAGACGCAGATCTCCCTGGCCACCGGGTTCCTGGAGGAGACCTGGTCGCGCAATCTGCTGAGCCTGCTGGCCACCCCGCTGCGGGAGTGGGAGTACCTCGCGGGCGTCGGTCTCTTCGCTCTGGTCCGCACGGGAATGAGCACGCTCGCGGTGGCCGGGCTCGCCTTCACCGCGTACGCCTTCGATGTGACCGAACTCGGGCTGGGACTGATCCCGGTGGCGGCGCTGCTGCTGATCTGCGGCTGGGCGGTGGCACTGCTCGTCGTCGGTCTTGTGCTGCGGTTCGGCAGCGGGGCGGAGGCGCTGGCCTGGGGGGCGATGTCCGTGGTGATGCCGCTGTCCGGGGTGTTCTACCCGGTCTCCACCCTGCCGGCGGCCCTGCGCCCGATCGCCGAACTCCTCCCCACCACCCATGTGTTCGCCGCCGGGCGCGCGCTGAACAGCGGTGGTGGCATCCCCTGGCGGGAACTGGGCATCGCCGCCGGCGGGACGGCGATACTGCTGGTGGTCAGCATGTTCGCGCTGGGCAGGATGATGCGCACCTTCCGTAAGCGCGGACTGGTGACCCGGTACTCCTGATCCGGAACGGGGCCCGCGCCGCCGTGGTGTGATGGGCCGGATTCTTCTCTGAGCCCCCGGGGGGGTCCGCCCATTTCCTCGCCTGCTCCGCCCGTCTCCACCGCTTCCGCCTCCGCTTCCCCGCCCGTCTCCACCGCTTCCCCGCCCGTCTCCGCCACTTCTCCGCCCTCGCCGTCCGCCGCGGTTCCGCTCGTGATGCCGCTGCGGACCCGGGCCGCCGACCCCCGCGCGGTCAGGGATCTGCGGCGCTACTTCGGGGTCGGCCTCGCGCCGGGCGTCGCCGCCTCCCCTGTGACCGTCATGCCTTCCGCTCCCCCGGCTTCTCGAAGACCAGCTGACTCCAGTGCACATCGCCCCGGCCGAGACGGTCCTCACCGCCGCCCCGGTGCACCAGACGCAGCCCGCACTCGGCGGCGAGCGCGACCGTCTCCCCGGCCGATACATCGAACATCCGCCTGTCCCGGGGCGGTTGCCCGTGCCGCAACGTGACCACCAGACGGCCGCCCTCGGTGAGCAGCTCACTCAGCCGCGCCATGGCGACCGGGCGCTCGTCCTGATCCAGATGCATCCACACCGCGGAGAGCAGCAGCAGCTCGAAGGCCCCTTCCACTCCCCTCAGCTCCGGCAGCGCGTCCGCCAGCCAGACCACGTCTTCCGGATGGAGACGGGCCGCTATCTCCCGCATCTCCCGCACCGGCTCGACAGCCGTCACCCGGAACCCCATCCGCGCCAGCGCCGCGGCGTCCCGCCCGCTGCCCGCCCCGATGTCCGCTGCCCTGGCGGGCGGCGCCGGCAGACACCGCAGCACCTCCTCGTACAGCGCCTCGAAGCTCAACCCCTCGTACCGGTCGGCCAGCGCCTCCGCGTACTGCTCGTAGTACCACTGCACGCCGGACTGCGGCTGTGCCCCCAACGCGTTCATCTGTTCGGTGCCCATGCCGGAAACCCTACGGGCGTGCGGCCGGGATCAGGGCGCTGTACGGGCGAGAGCCCGCGGCCGTACCGGCGCCCTGGCGGGACGGCGAGGCCGGTACGAGGTCCGGGCCACTCACGGTCCGTACTTCCCCCGCATCGGGCATCGGGCATCGGGCTGGAAACCCCTAGGTGATCCCTGAGGTGCCAACACCATGGCTCCGGGCCTCCGCACCCGTCGATGATCAAGGCATGGAATCGAATCCGACCCGCGGCGCCGCCGTCCGCGGACTCCTTGCCGGCGCTCTCGCCCTCGGCGGTGTCACCGCCCTCGTCGCCCCGGCCTCGGCTGCCGAAAGCGCCCGCGCCGGACAGCGCGGCAGTGTGGTCTCGGTCGAGAAGAGGGCGACCATCGACGCGGCCGGCGTGATCGCGGCGCTGGGCGACACGGTGGACGCGGGCGCGGTCCGCTACGGCGTCACCCCGTATGTCGTCACGTACCGCACCACCGACCACACCGGCGTGCCCACCACCGCCAGCCAGCTCGTCGTCCTCCCCGAGAACGGCGACCGAACCCTGTCCACCGTCTCCTGGCTGCACGGCACCATCGTCTACAAGGGCGATGTGGCCACCGTGCGGACCGACACCAACGACTACCGCGCCGCTCTTCTCTTCGCCTCGACCGGGCGGGCCGTCTCCGCCCCCGACTACATCGGCCTCGGCAGGAACAGCCCGGGTGTTCACCCGTACGGCGATCCGCGCGCCACGGTCTCCGCATCCGTCGACGCGCTGCGCTCCGCCCGTTCCGTCGTCCACGGCGAGGGCCGGGAGCTGGAGCGGGAGGTGCAGATCAGCGGCTTCTCCCAGGGTGGTCCCGCGGCGATGACGGTGGGCCGGGCGCTCCAGCGAAAAGGGGCCGACCCGTACTTCCGGCTCGGCGCGCTCGCCCCGGTCGGCGGCCCGTTCGATCTCAGCGCGTTCGAGGCGGCCGCGGCCGACGACCGGATCGACAAGTCCGCCATCTATCTGGCGTACTTCGTCACCGCCTGGAACCGGATGTACGGCGGGCTGTACGACTCGCCCGGCGAGGCGTTCAAGTCGCCGTACGACGCCACGGTCGAGGGGCTGTTCGATGGGAACCACACGCCGAGGCAGATTCTGGAGGGGCTGCCCCAGGCTTCCCGGGACCTGTTCACCCCGGAGTTCCTGGAGAGGATCCGCCACCCCGAGGGGGTGCTGAAGGATCGGCTCCGCGCGCTGGACACCACCTGCGACTGGCAACCGCAGGCCCCGGTGCGGATCTTCCACGGCCGCGGGGACAAGGACGTCGCCTTCGCCCACGCCGAGCACTGCACGGCGCAGCTGAAGGCCAACGGCGCCAAGCCCAAACTGGTCGACGTCGGGCCGTACGACCACAACAGCTCGGTTCGGCAGGCCCTGCCGCGTATCGTCCGCTTCTTCGACAAGGCCGCGAGCTAGCGCTGTCGCAGGTCGATCCCGCCGTTCCCTCCGCCGCATCAGGACCGGGGCTGGAGGGATTCGACCGCACGGGAGAGGCTGGCCGCTCCATGGCCCTGCGCGACCTGGTCGTCGAAGAGGGCCTGGAGCGGGGAGAGCAGGGCCGTGCCGAGGCCCTGGGACTCGGTCGCGGACAGGATGTTGCGCAGGCCCACCGCGTTCATCCCCAGGCTGGAGGTGACCGTCGCGTAGTCACCCGAGTCGATCTCGCGGGCGAAACCGGGGAGGGCGTCGGCCGCCGCCTTCAGCCAGGGCACCAGGCGGTCCGTCACATCCGCCGCCCTGATCCGCTCCGACCGGCCCAGGGCCATCGCCTGGAAGAAGCCCGCGAACATCCCGTACATCCCGCTGAGAACGGCCATGTCGTACACCGGGGCCACGCCCGCGTCGGTCCCGACGAATCCACTCGCGCCCAGGAGGTCCAGCTGGTCCCGGTGGGTCTCGAACGCGTTCTGGTCCCCGCTGTACAGCACGAACGCCTCGGGCGTCCCGATGGTCTGCGGCACCGCGTACACCGCGCCGACCACATAGGCGGCACCCTGTTCCGCGGCCCACGCGGCCAGTTCACGGGCGGGCTGTGGGGTGCTGGACGTGAGGTTGACCAGGGTCCGGCCGGTCAGCGCCGCCGCGGTGGGGAGGAGGATGTCGTGTGCCGTCGCCTGGTCCAGCACGGCGACGATGACGAGTTCGCTGGCGGCGACGGCTTCGGCGGGCGTCGCCGCCGGCACCGCGCCCCGGGCGACCAGCCCGTCCGCCTTGGCGGGGGTACGGTTCCACACGGTCGTGGGGTGCCCCTGGGCCAGGAAGGCGTCCGCCAGCGCCAGGCCGAGGTTGCCGAGGCCGATCACGGTGACCGGCTGCTTGAACTCGGCGGACTGTTCGGTCTGTCCGGTCTGTCCGGTGGTGGTCATGTCGTTCCTCCGAGGTGTTCCGGTCCGTGGTGTTCCGGTCCGTGTCGTTGTCGTCGAAGCCATCGTGCGGGCGGGCGCTGCCGGTTCACTGCCGGTCCGCTGCCGGTCCGCTGCCGGTCCGCTGTCAGTGCGCTTCCCCTGGCGACCGGCGGGCGGGCGGGGAGGCCGGGACGGGTGGGAGCTAAGGTGACGGTCATGCGATTCGGGGTGCTCGGCCCGCTGACGGTGTGGACGGCGGACGGGGAGCCGGTGCCCGTACCGGGGGCGAAGGTCCGCATGCTGCTGGCCCGGCTGCTGATCGCCCCCGGGCGGCCGGTGTCCACGGACCGGCTGGTGGACGACGTATGGGGAGCGAACCCACCAGACCATCCGCACCATCCGCGCAACACGCTCCAGGGGCAGGTCTCACGGCTGCGCGCGGTGCTGGAACGGGCCCAGCCCGGTGGACGGGAACTCCTGGTGAACGGCCCGGCCGGGTACCAGCTGCGAGCCGAGCCCGACGCCGTGGACGCGGCCCGCTTCACCGCCCTCCTTCAGCGGAGCCGGTCCGCCGGCCCCAGGGAGCGGGCGGCGCTGCTGTCCGACGCGCTGGGACTGTGGCGCGGTGACGCCTTCGCCGGATTCGCCGAAGAGCCGTTCGCCCGGCCCGCCGCCGGGCGGCTGGAGGAGGACCGGCTCACCGCCCTTGAGGACCGGCTCGCCCTCCGTGCGGAGCTCGGCGAGCATGGCGAGATCATCGGTGAACTGGACGAGCTGGTGGCCGCGCATCCGCTGCGCGAGCGGCTCCGCGCCGTACAGCTGCGGGTGCTCTACCGGGCCGGCCGGCAGACCGACGCGCTCACCGGCTACGAGGACCTGCGGCGCAGGCTCGACGAGGACCTCGGTCTGGAGCCCGGCGGTGAGCTGGTCGCGCTGCACCAGGCGATCCTGCGTCAGGACCCGGCACTCGATCTGGTCCCGGACCCCGGGCCCGCGCCCGGGCGGGAAGCAGGCCGCGCCCCGGACCCGGCTTCGGGTCGGCCTCCGGCCGCCGGAGCCGGTCCGGCGCGGGGAGCGGACCCTCGGCCCGGGTCCGGCGGTACGCCGCGACCGGCCCCCGCCGGGGAAACCGGCCTCTTCGGCGGTACGCGTCTGCCCGCGCCCGTCGCGGGCATGATCGGCCGGGACGACGCGGTTCCGGCCGCCGTGCGGACGCTGGCGGAGTCCCGGCTGGTGACCCTGACGGGTCCCGGCGGGGTGGGCAAGACCCGGCTGGCCCTGGAGACCGCGCGGAGCGCAGCCGGCGGGTTCCCGGACGGGGTGTGGCTGGGCGAACTCGCGGCCCTCCCGCCGTCCGCTCCGGCAGCGGATCCCGTCTCCGGCCCGGCCCTCTCGGCCGGTACCGGAAGCGATACCGGAAGCGATACCGGAGCCGATGCCGTCGCCGAGGTCCTGATGAAGGTCCTGGACATCCGGGACATCGGCGGTCCGGGGCAGCCGGGCGGCGGCTCCGGCAGCTCCGGCGGACCCGTTCCGCCCCTCGCCCGGCTGGCCGGAGCGCTGCGCGGGCGGGAGCTGCTGCTCGTACTCGACAACTGCGAGCACATCGTGGAACCGGTCGCCGACCTGGTCTCCGCGCTGCTGCGCGAGGCACCGGGGCTGTCGGTGCTGGCGACCAGTCAGGAACCGCTGGGAGTCGACGGCGAACGGGTCGTTCCGGTGCCGCCGCTCGGACCGTCCGCCGCCGTCGATCTGTTCCTCGCCCGCGCCGTCACCCCGCCCGGCTTTCTGCTCGACCCGGAGAACGCCAGGGCCGTCGCCGCCCTGTGCGCCCGCCTCGACGGCATTCCGCTCGCCCTGGAGCTGGCGGCGGCCCGGGTCAGGACCCTCGGTGTGCACGGTCTGCTGGCCCGCCTCGACGACCGGTTCGCGCTGCTGGCCGGGGGGCTGCGGAGCCTGCCCGAGCGGCAGCGGACCCTGCGCGCGGTCATCGACTGGAGCTGGGGTCTGCTCACCCCCGCCGAGCGCACCGTCCTGCGGAGGCTCTCCGTCTTCGCCGGGAGCTGCACCCTGGAGGCGGTCGAGGCGGTGTGCGCCGGGGGCGGTGTGCGGGCCGGGGAGACACTGGATCTGACGGCCCGTCTGGTGGACCGGTCGCTCGTCGTCCTCGTGGACCGTGCCGACGGCCCCGCGTACCGGCTGCTGGAGTCCGTCAAGGAGTACGGCCGGGAGCGACTGCACGAGGCGGGCGAGACCGAGGCCGTACAGGAGCGGCACAGCCGGCACTACACCGGACTGGCGCTCAGGGCCGCGCCCATGCTGCGCGGACCGGAGCAACAGCACTGGCTGGAGCGGCTGGACCGGGCGGGCGCCGATCTCGACCGGGCGGTCGGCTTCGCCGTACGCACCGGCGCTGCCGACCGGGCGCTGCGGACGGTCAATGCGCTGACCTGGTACTGGGTGCTGCGGGGCCGCCCGTCGGACGCCCGCCGCGCCCTGGACACGGCGCTCGCCGCCGTACCAGGTACCCGATCGGGCCGGCGTCCCGGCACCGCTTCCGGTGCCGCTCCCGGTGCCGCTCCCGCCGTCGAGCGGGCCCGCGCCATGGCCTGGCGGTTGGGCGTCGCGCTGCTGGACGGCGCCGCCCCCGCCGACAGCGCCGAACGCATCCGGTCCGTCCTCGCCGTATACGAGGGAACGGACGGGGTCGACGATCCCCTGGGCCATGCCACCGCCCTGTGGTTCCTGGGCTCCGCGCAGATGGGGTCAGGGGCCGTCGACACCGGGGAGCGGCTGGTGAACCGGGCCCTGGAGGGCTTCCGGGCCCTGGGCGACGACTGGGGGACGGCGGCGGCCCTGAGCGTGCGGGCCCGCCATGCCATGGCGCGCGGCGACCTCGACGCGGTCCGGCGGGACGGGGAGAGCAGCGCCCGTCTGTTCCGGGCGATCGGTGATCGGTGGGGGCAGTTGCAGACGGTCTTCCCGCTGGCCGCGCTCAGCGAGATCTCCGGCGACTACGCGCGGGCCACCCGGCTCCAGCAGGACGGGCTGGCGATCGCCGAACAGCTCGGGCTGTGGACGGAGGCCGCCAAACGCCTCTCCGGACTCGGCCGGCTGGCGCTGCTCGCGGGCGACCACGCGCGGGCCGCCGACTGCCACCGCCGGGCGTGGCGGCTCGCCCGGGAGCAGCACTTCAGGGACGGCGAGGCAGACGCCCGGCTGGGGCTCGGTCTCGGGGCCCGCCGCGAGGGCGACTTCGAACTGGCCGAGAACCATCTGCGAGAGGTGCTGGCGTGGTTCCGGGAGGTGGACTACGGCCCCGGTGTCGCCCTGGCCCTGGCCGAGCTGGGCTTCACCGCCGAGCAGCGCGGTGACGCGGTCGCCGCGCACACCCTTCACCGGGAGGGTTTCGCGGTGGCTGGTGAACTCGGTGACGCCCGGGCGGTGGCGCTCGCGCTTGAGGGGTTGGCGGGGGCCCGTGCCGCCGCCGGGGACCATGAGCGATCCGCGCTGCTGCTCGGCACGGCCGCCGCCGCCCGGGAGTCGGTCGGCGCCCCGCTGCCCCGGGCCGAGCGCCGGGACGTGGACCGGATATCGGCCGCCGCCCGGACCGCCCTCGGCCCTGCCGCGTACACCGCCGCCTTCGACCGGGGCACGGCGTTCGCCGTCGAGGACGTACCCACCCTGCCGGACCCGGACCCGGACCCGGTACCGGCGCCCCGGCTCGTATGACCTGGCCCGATCCCGGCCTGTGCCGTCGTCCGCGCCGGGGCAGCGGCTGACCGGGGTGTGCGACCGGCTCGCCCGCCGCTCGTCGTGCGTGCTCACCGGTCACCGCGTACGGCCCCGGCACGGTCGCCCCGCACGGTGTCGACGAACGCGACCGGGTCCCGGGGCAGGTCGTCGCCGCGCCACGCCACATGGCCGTCCGGGCGGACCAAAACGTAGGAGCGTTCGTAGAGCTTGGCGATCTCCCCGCCCCCTCCGTTCCGCACGGTCAGCGGCACGCCCCGCTCAGCGAACGCGCGCTCGACTCCGGCGAGCCCGGCGAGCCCGGCGAAGCGCAGCAGGACGAACCCGTGTCCGAACAGGTCGAGCGTGGAGGTGGTGGCGTCCCACCAGGCGTGCGCGGCGCGGTAGCCCGGCTCGCTGCCGGGGCGCCAGTCGGCGTCCGGCTTGCCGCGGCGTATCGGTACGCCGGGGTCTTCGATGACGGCCGGGGAGCGGTAGCGCAGTCCGAAGTGGATCTCCGGGGCGTCGAACTCCCGCTGGACGCCGCTGCTCTCCAGCCGCTCCGCCATCTCCGTACGGGCCCGTTCGCCCTCGGGCCCGTCCAGGCGGATCTCAGGCGGCACCCGCCGGCGCAGGGTGCGTCGCAGGTTGAGGTCGGCCTCCTCCAGGCTCTGCACGGCGATCGGCCTGCGCTCGGTCTCGTAGGTGTCGAGCAGCCCGCGCCCCGCCCAGCCGTTCAGCGTGGCGGCGAGTTTCCAGCCCAGGTCGGCGGCGTCGCCTATGCCGGTGTTGAGCCCGAAGCCGCCGGACGGCGACAGGGTGTGCGCGGCGTCCCCGGTGAGGAAGACGCGCCCGGCCCGGTACCGGTCGGCGACGCGCTGGGTGAGACGCCACTCGCCGTCGCCCAGCAGCTCCACCGGGGTGTCGACGGCAAGGGCGTCGCTGATCAGCGACAGCGCGTCGACACGGTGAGCGGCGTCGTCCGCGCCGACGACCAGGTTGTACAGGTCGCTGCCGTTCAGCGAGCGCAGGGGGAAGCGCAGTGTGGACGACCGCATGAGGAAGTAGACGAGGGCCGCGCGGTCGCCGAGCCGCTCCTTGAGCTCCGGGGCGCGGAAGAGGATGTTGCGGAAGACCCGCGTACGGCGGCGCGCGGGCGCGCTGATGCCGCAGGCCCGGCGGATGGGGGAGGCGGCGCCGTCGCAGGCGACCAGGAACCGCGCCCGGACGGCGCCGGTCGCACCGGTGGCGTGGTCGGTGAGGGCGGCGTCCACGTGGTCGTCGGACTGGAGTACGCGGTCGACGGCGGTACGGAGTCGCAGCGGACCCTCCGGATGGACGCCCACGGCCCGCGTCAGCACCGGGTTCAACCAGTGCGCCGGGCAGATCTGGTCAGGCTCGGGGGTGTGCGCGAAGGCCGGGCGGCTCCCCGCTGTGCCACGGCGGTACCGGTAGACCTCGTGGCCGCCGACCTGGGTGACCCAGGCGATGTCCAGGGGGTGGTCGGCCGGCCATCCGGCACCGCGGACGGTGTCCGCGACGCCCCAGCGGCGGAACAGCTCCATCGAGCGCGGACCGATCGTGCTCACCTTGGGATGCCGGACCTCTCCGTCACCGGCGTCCACGACCACGCAGTCGATCCCGCGGTACGTCAGGTCCAGCGCCAGCGCCATCCCGACCGGGCCGCCGCCCACGATCAGCACATCGGTCCACTCACCGGAACGCGTCATGGAGTCCTTGCCTTTCCTCGTGGGTCCACTCTGGTCGTTCATGGGGCCGGGAGGCCCGGGGGCCTCCGGCTCACGGGCGTTCCGCGATGACCAGCAGGCAGCCGAACGCATCGACGCCTGCCAGGTCGGACGGATGGAAGGCGTCCTCGGAGAAGGGGAAGTTGCTCTCGTCGAGGGCCGCGGGGCGGTCCTCGACGGCCGCCGATTTCGCCAGCTCCTGGCCGGTGCGCAGCGCGGTCTGCTCCGTGATGTCGAGGATGCCGCGCAGCCGCAGGCCGGAACGGTGGAGCAGCGCGACGTAGTCGTCGATGTCCGCCATGGTCGCCATGAGGCCGCGGCAGAACTTGTCGATGCCCGGGTGCCGTGCCTCCTTGCGCGGGGCGCGTTCGAACACGTCGGTCAGGACGATCCGGCCGCCGGGGACGAGCACCCGGCACGCCTCGGTGAGCACCTGCTGCCGGTCCGGCATGTGGCACATCGACTCCAGGGCCATCACGGCGTCGAACGACTCGTCCGCGAAGGGAAGCTTCATCGCGTCGCCATGCTGGAACACGGCCCGGTCGGCGACTTCGGCCTCGGCCGCCAGCCGGTCGGCGGTCCTGATCTGCTCCTTGCTGACGCTGATGCCGGTGACCCGCGCACCGGTGTGCGCCACGACCCGCAGAGCGGGACCGCCCACTCCGCAGCCCAGGTCGAGGACATGGGACGAACCGTCCGCCCCCAGCCGGTCGATGAACACATCGGTGAGCCGGTCCATCGCCTCCTCGATCGAGGCGTCGGAATCGGGGGTGTCCCAGTAGCCGATGTGTACGTTGGGGTTGAAGGCGCCGTCGTTCATCGCGTTCAGCGTCAGCCGGTCGTACAGCTCGCCGACGGCTGCCGGTACGGGCAGGGGCTGGGGCTGGGGCTGGGCGGCGTGGGTCATGGCAGCGGCCTTTCGGGTCGACGGGTGCGGGAGGGCGGTACGGGGCTGGTGAACGCGTGGCGTTCGGCGTACGCGATCACCACGGCGTACGTGGCGTACGCGATCACCACGGCGTACGTGGCGTACGCGATCACCGCGGCGTACCCGGCGTACGCGCACCGTTCCTCTCGATCTCCTGGCACCGGGCGTACTCCGGCAGCAGCCCCTGTCTCCGCGCCTCGGCGAGCGTGATCGCCGTACGGTCCCGCTCGGAGAGGACCGGTTCGGCGTCCCCGGTGACGGGCAGCCCGAGGGCCGGATCGAGGACGGACAGGGCGAGTTCGTTCTGCGGTGTGTAGCTCTCGGAGAGCAGGTACGACATGACGGTGTCGTCCTCCAGCGCCACGAACGCGTGCCCCACTCCCACGGGGAGATAGGTCGCCCGGTGATCCCGCTGGTCCATCAGCACCGAGTCCCACCGGCCGAACGTGGGCGAGCCGACCCTGATGTCGACCACGATGTCCAGGGCCTTTCCGCGTGCGCAGTAGACGTACTTCGCGGTACCGGGCGGCGTCGCGGTGAAGTGGACTCCCCGGACCACGCCGCGCCGGGACATGCTGTGGTTGGTCTGCGCGACATGGAAGAGCGGGCCGCCGTGGGCCTCGGTGAACGCCTCCTCCTGGAACGGCGAGATGAACAGGCCCCGTTCGTCGGGGAAGACCCGGGGAGTGAACTCAAGCGCTCCCTCGACCACTAGTTCGCGTGCTTTCATGTCTGCCTCCCATGGCTCGGGCGGAATGGGACGGTCAGCGGGGCGTCACAGCGTGGTCGGCACCTCACGCACAGCGCGGGAGTCATGGGCCGGCCTTTCCTGAGCGGCTGGGGACGGCCGGGGACGGCCTTGCTCCGGCCGAACGCCCGCGAGTGCCCGCTCCCACCGGGCCCCCGTCCTGCTGCCGGGCCAGGGCCGCGACGGTGCGGCGCACCCCTTCGGAGAGCGAGATCCGAGGGCGCCAGCCGGTGACCGCCCGGAACGGGGTGGAGTCGATGGTCACGCTGCGGAAGTCCGTCGCGGGGGCGTGCGGGGGCGGCTCCACGGACATCACGGCGACCGGGAGCCGCCCCGTGCAGTCGGACATGGTCCGGGCGACGAGCCGGAAGACATGGCCGAGTTCGTCGCCCCGGCCGGCCCCGATCGGCCAGTGGCCGCCCACCAGGGGGCCCGGGTGGTCGAGCGCCGCCGTGAACGCCGCCGCGACATCGTCGACATGGACCAGGTCGCGCCGGACCGTGCCGTCGTGCCACATGGTGAGCGTCTGGCCCGCGAGCGCCCGCCGCGCCATGGCGGACACGAAGCCGCGGTCGGTGGCGCCGAGCGCCGCGCTCTCGCCGAACACCGTGGGCAGGCGCAGGCTGACGCCGCGCACCCGGCCCTCGGCGGTGGCCTTCATCAAGAGCTGCTCGGCCGCCAGCTTCTGCCGGTCGTAGGCGGTCCCGGGGTGGTCGGGCTCGCTGCCGTCGAGCGGCTCCCGCGGCGGCACACCGACCTGCGAGGCTGCGCCGCCGTACACCACCAGCGGGGGCGTCCCGTCGCCGGGGCCCGGCCGCAGCACCTCGATGAGGTCCCGCATCACCCCCACGTTCACACGCTCGGCCCCCGGCTCGGTCTCGGCTGCCCGCCACCCGCCGTCCGCCAGGAGCAGATGCACCACCGCGTCCGATCCCGCGACCGCCTCGGCGAGCGCCGCCCGGTCGGTGAGATCGGCGGTGACGACGGTCGTCTCGGCCGGGCCGGGAGCGGGGGCGATCCGTCTGCGCGCCACTGCCCGCAGACGGACCGGACGGCGTGCCAGTTCGCGGGTGACGGCCGAGCCCACGAAGCCGGAGGCGCCGAGCACGGTGATCAGCGGTCTGGGGTTCACCGGTGTGCGCTTCATGTCACAACCCTCCTCGGGTCCGCGCCGCCGTGGCGTTGAGGCAGGCCAGGAGCGTGCGGGCCTCCATATTGAGATAGTGCCCATGCCGGGTGAGGGCCCTGAGCTGGGCAGGGGTGGCCCAGGCGTAGCCGGGGGGCGGGTCGAGCGAGGCCGTGGCCGCGTCGACGGCGAGATACCGGCTCCTGGCGTTCAGGAAACGCCCGCCCTCCTCGGAGTGGACGGCCTGGTAGCGGATGCGCGACAGCGGGGCGTCCAGGACGGCGTCGAGGAACGGCGGGCGGTCCGCCGCCGGCAGATGGGCGTAGTCGCCGGGCGTGCACTGGACGGTCGGGGCCAGCTCGACCGTGTCCAGGAAGCCGCCCTCGGCGCGGGCGTGCACCAGCACATGCGGCACTCCGTCGATCTCGCGCACGAGGAACGCCGCGAGCCCCGCGCCGACGGGTTCGATCAGCGGCTGGTTCCAGCCGGCCACTTCGCGGTTGCCGCCCCGCACGGAGACGGCGACGACCTTGAAGTAGCGCCCCTCCTCGTGCTCGATCGCCTCGACGCCGTGCTTCCAGCCGCGCACGGAGGCGAGCGGTATCCGATGGGCGCGCACATCGCGGCGGGAGCGCTCGCCGGTGAACCACGACAGGAGCTGAACGTCGGAGAGCAGGGCGCCGGGCGCCGTGTCCCGGTACGGCACACAGGCCAGCACACTCCTGGCGTTCATGTTGACCACGTCGTCCTCGTGGAGCAGTTCGGCGATCTGGCCGAGCGTGAGCCAGCGGAAGTCGTCCCGTGCGGGGATCTCGTCGGCCGTTTCGACGATCATGTTGCGGTTGGACTTGCGGTAGAACCACGAGCCCTGTTCCGACTGGAGGACGTCGGCGATGACACGGTCGCGGTCGGGCCGGACGAAGTAGTCGATGAGCTGCACATCCGTGCCCCCGTGGGCCTTGGTGTAGTTGCTGCGGGTGGCCTGCACGGTCGGTGAGAGCTGGAGCGGGTTGGTGTTGCCCGGCTCCGACTTGGCCTGCATCAGAAAGTGCAGTACGCCGTCGAACTCCTTGGCCAGGATGCCGAGGATGCCCACTTCGGGCTGTCTGATGACAGGCTGCTGCCACTCCCGGCGGGGTCCGTCGTCTTCCGTCACCTGCATGCCCTCGACGGTGAAGAACCGCCCGCTGCGATGCGCGATATTGCCGGTGCCGCGCTCGAACCGCCACTCGTCGAGCTCCGCGAACGGTATGCGTGCCACATGGACGGCGGTGGCGCGGCGGCGCTCGGCCAGCCAGGCGCAGACGTCCTCGGTCCGTATATGCGCTCCTTTGCCGGTCGCGGCCGACAAGGCCATACGGTCCGCCTGTGCGCGGTCCTCGCGCGGGCGCACGGCGGCGGGAGCGGGGGCGGCGGCGGATGGCGAACCGGTCCAAGACGACATCGAAGGACTCCCTGTCTGCGGGCATCGGAGCGAAACGGTGGCCGTCCGGTCACACGACCGCCCGGCCGTCACACGACCGTCCAGCCGTCACACGACCGTCCAGCCGCACCGACCGCCCGGCCGTTACGCGACCGTCCAGCCGCACCGGCCGGTCAGGTCCGGCGCGCGGTCAGATCCGCCGCGCGGTGATCAGGACGTAGCCGGTGTGCGGGTGCTTCCCGAACGCCTCCATCAGGTCGGCTGCCGCGGTGAGCTGCTCCGCCGCGGAGGCGTCGAGGGAGGCGGCGATGGACCGGAAGGCGGCCGAGCCCTGCCCGTAACTGGCGCGGATCCGTTCGCCGATGTCCGTCAGCTCCAGCAGCTGCCAGCCCGCTTCCGTCAGGCGTGCGCGGTGCTCGTCGGGCGTGTTGATCCCGGCGAGCTGGTACATGCGCATCATGCCGTCCAGCACGGCCCTGTCGTCGCCGGTGAACGGCTGCCGCCGGCACAGGTCGGCGATGACCAGACGACCGCCGGGGCGGACGACGCGGTGGATCTCCGCCAAGGCGGCGGACTGGTCGGCCATGTGCACCAGCGATTCGACCGCCCAGGCCCCGTCGAAGGAACCGTCGTCGAAGGGGAGATCCATGGCGTCCGCGAAGAGGAAGGAGGTCCGGCCGCCGGCGTCGGAGCCATCGGCCCGCTCCGACGCCTGGGCGACCTGCTGTGCGCTGACGGTGATGCCGGTCACGCGTACTCCGTGCGCTCCCGCGATGCGCAGGGCCGGGACGCCGTTGCCGCAGCCCACGTCCAGAAGCCGCTGATCCGGCCGGAGGGCGAGGCGTTCGGCGACGAGGTCGGTGAGACGGTCGGTGGCCTCGGCGATCGGGGCGTCGTCGCCGTCGTCCCAGTAGCCCACATGGAGATTGCCGCCCAGCGCGGTCGTGGCGCCGAGGTCGGTGAACAGGTCGTACGCCCGGCCGACGGAGTCGGGGGTGATGTCGGACTGCTGCTGTGTCATGGCTGCTTTCCTTCCGTACGGTGTCGGTGTGCCGCTGCGGATCACGGGAGGTCGGACAGGCTGAGCACCAGACGTGTCGGCCCGTGGAAGACCATGTCGTCGGCGTACTCGACCTGCTGACCGCCGCGGCCCAGCCCGGGAACGCCGTCCAGCAGCGCCCTGAGGCCGATCTCGGCCTCGGCGCGGGCCAGCGTCGCGCCGAGGCAGTAGTGGATGCCGAGGCCGAAGCCCAGATGCCGGTCGGCGGAGCGGCGCACGTCCAGAACGTCGGGGCGCGGGAAGCGCGCGGGGTCCCGGTTCGCCGAGCCCAGCAGGGCGACCACGCGGCTGCCGCGCGGCGCCTCGTACCCGCCGAGGCGGGTGTCCTGGTACGCCCACCGTGTCACCGCCTGCACCGGCGGGTCATAGCGCAGGAGCTCCTCGACCGCCCCCGGCGTCAGCTCGGGAGCGCCGCGCAGCTCGTCGAGGACCCGGGGGTGCGCCCGCAGCGCCAGCACCGCCTTCGCCAGGAAGTTGGCCGTGGTCTCGTGTCCGGCGGTGAGCAGGTGGACACAGGTCCCCACGATCCCGTCGACGCTCAGCGGTGCGCCGCCGTCCCGGGCGCGGACCAGGAGCGTGAGCAGGTCGCCGCGATCGGCCCCGCGCCGTCTGCGGACCTCCTGCCGGAAGTAGCGGGCGATCCCCCGGGCGGCTGCCTCGGCCCGTGCGTAGCCGCCCGTGCCGTGGCGCGACCGGGTGGTGCCGGCCTCCTGGAGGGCCACCGCGCCGGCGCGGAGCCATGCGTGGTGCTCCCTCGGGATGCCGAGCAGTTCGGAGATGACCAGGAGGGGGAAGGGCGCCGCGAAACCCTCGACGAGATCGGCCTCCCGGCGCCGTCCGAGCCGCTCCAGGAGCTCGTGCGCGATCTGTGTGACGCGAGGGCGCAGAGCGGCGACGACCGAGGGGGAGAACTCGGCGCTGAGCAGGGAGCGCAGCTCGGTGTGGCGCGGCGGGTCCAGGAACACCAGCCAGTTCTCGACGATGGCCCGCAGGGCCCGGTACTCGGCGGGAATCGGAACGGGGGCCGCGGTGGCGTCGGCGGACGCCACGCGCGCGTCCCGGCCGAAACTCCGGCTCGACAGCACCCGGACGACCTCGTCGTAGGAGAAGACGTAGAACGTATCCGGCTCGCCCGTGCCCGATGCCCCGCGATGGACCGGCGCGGTCTCCCGGTAGCGCCGGTAGACCGGGTACGGGCAGGCGATGTCCTTCCTGTCCCAGCCCTTCAGGTCGAACCGCGGCAGCGTCGCGGATGGCATGCGGTCTCCTTCGGATGGCAGTACGGCGTCGCGGGTTCGTGCCCGCCGCCGGGGGCGTCCTGGGTCGTGTCGTCGAAGTCCCGTCCGGCTGCCGTGCCCTATCGGCGCGGCAGCCGGAAGCGGTCGGCCCAGAACGCGCTCATCTCCCCCACGCGGGCGGGCGCCATGGGGCACTTTCTGCATTCCGCCGCGAGGTGGTCGAGGCGCAGCGCGATGCCGCGTCTCGCCACGTCCGGGCGGGACACGGGCGCGGGCTGCTCCGCCGGCTCGAACGACGGCCCGGCGGTCATGCCCCGCCGCCCCGACGGCAGGGTCACCAGCAGTTCCGCCAGCGGGCGCATCATGCCCGTCATCATGTCGATCGCCGCGTTCATCAGATCGGACCGCCGCAGGCTGTCGTCCGGGCGCTCGCCGAAGTGCTGGGCCATGAGCCGCAGCGCCATGGCGTAGGAACGGTTGAACAGCCGCATGACCGACCGGGCGTCAGGATCGGTGACCGTCTCCATGACCGGGTTTCCCCGCCCAAGGGTCGGGTTCCGCACGACGGGGTAGGCCGGGCTCCACCGTTCGCCGCCGGGGTGCGTCCCCGTGGGCGGTGCGCCGCGGAGCAGCTCGCCGATCCGCAGGAACGAGGCGTAGTGCGACTCCTCGGCGGTCCGCGGTCCGAGCGTCCCGCCCTCTCCCTGCTCGGTGATGACGTCGATGGCGAACAAGGCGCTGGAGACGTCGTCGACCTCAAGCTGGTAGTCGGGGTGGCGCCGGTTGAGCGACTCCCGCAGGAAGAGGTGGTGCTCACCGCCTCCTCTGCCCTTCTCCACCATGAAGAGGTCCGGGACGCGCGGCAGGGCTTCCCGGATGTCCGCGTACAGCTCGCTCAGCGACGCGTAGGGGCGCCCGTCGTCGTGGTACGCGGGGGCCGCCGCCGTGTCGCCTCGCCGCACCTCGCCGACGAGGTCGTCCGGCCGCTCGATCTGCGCGAACCGCTCGACGCTGCCGGGTCCCAGCCTCTCAAGGGAGAAGTCCAGCGGCACCGGCAGCTCGTGGTTGACGGTGCCGAAGTCGATCCGGGGCAGATGGAAGGGCTCGCCCACCGCGGTGATGACGTTGTTGACGAGGAGGAAGTGGATCATCTCCTCGCGGGCGATGTTCAGCAGCGTGCCGCGGATGCCCCCGTCGAGGGTCTCTCCGCCGTCGCCGCAGGCGAGCCGGAGCTGCTCGGGCGTCCATACGCCCCGCCGCACATACTCCAGACCGGCGCCGTGGGCGGGCACCGAGTAGGCCGCGTACAAGTACTGGAGCATGACGGCCAGCTCGATCGCGGCGGCGTCGCGCAGCGCCTGGACGAGTCGGCCGCGGGTGGTGATCCTCCTGCCGCTGCGGGTGGCCGCCGGCGCCGTCAGGAGAACCTCGTCCGGCGTCTGCTGGGCCCGCAGGAATGTCAGCAGGAGCTGTGCCTTCGGCTCGGACAGATCCCGGGTCGGCGGCATGTAGTAGGTCTTGGCCTTGTTGCGCGGGTCGCACATCTGCCAGATCAGTTGCGCGTACGTCTCCACCTTGCACCGGTCCGCCAGGCTGAAGACCTCCGCCTTCATGAAGGAGTACAGGTGCTCGTAGTACGCGAAGACCTCGGCGTACACCAGGTCGAAGGTCGCCTCGTCCTGGCCGGTCCCGGCCAGCCGCCAGTCGTCGGGAAGCACCCGCACGGACATGTACCCGGTGCCGGGCCAGTAGCCGAGCGCGTCGTCGTGGTCGTAGCCGAGGGCCGCGGAGCCGGGGAGGTCCATGTCGCACGGCAGGTCGCCGGGGCCGGTGGACAGCAGGACGCGGGCGGTACCGGCCGCCGCGCCCCGCAGGGTGAGCCATCCGCGGCCCGTGTGGTCCGTGTCCAGGACGCAGGCGCTCGACCAGGCGCCGGAAGCGTCCCGCCGGCCCGCGCGCAGCCGGACGATGTCGATATCGGAGCACCGCGCCTCGGGGGAGCGTGCGGACGGGTCGCGCGGGAGGGCTCTGGGGTTGAAGAACTGCCGTACGCCGATCCCGCCGACAGTGCTTGGACGGCCCCGTACGAAGGACCGCACGAGCACCTCCACATCGTGGTCCGTGTCCTCTATATCCCCTGGGTTTCCTGTGTCCGCTGTGTCCGCCGGGGCGCGAGGGTGCTCCAGGAAGAGGCACGCGTCGTCGACCTGGACGTTGATCTCCTTTTCGCGCAGGTGCACCACCGGGCCGCCGGGGCCGGCGCCCACCAGATGCAGCGCCTCCCCGGCCGCGGCGTGCGCCGGCATCTCGATGGGAACCGTCACCACGCCGCCGGTCAGGAGGTACTCCTCCCCGAGGTACGCCTGCCGGGGCACCCGCGCCACCAGCCGGCCGCTGTCCGCCGTGCGCAGTTCGAGATCGCCGGCGTCGGCCCGCGCGGGGGGACCGGCCGTGACCCCGGACCGGCGGTCTCGCACCGGACCGGAGGCGGGCACCGCGGTGATCATGTTGAGGGTGACGTGTTCATCCGTCAGCTCGACGGAGAGGTTGTGCAGCCCGCCGGGGGCCCGGCCGGGTCCGCGGCGGTCCGGGACGAGCAGGCGGCCCGCCGGGTAGGTGCGCGGCTCGTACGGTCGCCAGGGCGCGATCGTCCCGTGCAGCTGCCACCGGCTCGGCTGGTCGGGTGTGCGCGGAGCGGACATATGGCTGAGCGCGAATTGCACCACCAGGCCGCCGGCGTCCTCGGAGGCCGCCGTGGCCTGGAGTCGCCGCACGGCCGGGGAGAGCGCCGCTCCGTCGAGCCAGGTCAGTTCGTCGGCGGCGGTCACGACGAACTGGTGGACCACGGACCGGCGCAGCCGCTTCGCCAGCCAGTGATCGCCGATGTCGCTGACGTGGTCGGCGTTGTGCCACCTCGGGGGGTGGCAGCCGTGGACGGCTCCGGCAGCCATGTACCCGGTGTCGTGAGAGCGTCCGTCGCGCCCGAAGCAGAACTGTCCGACCATGAGCGTCGTGGTCCAGTCGGAGGACGGATCGACGTCGAAGACACGGGCCCGGTTGACCGTGCTGGCGAGGTACTCGTTGTAGTGCCCCCACATGTCGACACCGCGCCCGACCACCGGGTCGGCGGTGTCGGCGTGGCCCGCGCGGACCTCGGCGCTGACGATCCGCGCGTCGATCGAGAAGTGCCCGTTGCCTGCGAAGTCCTCGCCCTTGGCGGCGCTGAAGGGCCCGTCGGGCGCCGGGCGGCCCGTGCTGTCGAACCTCGGTCCCAGCCGGTCGAGATAGTCGTGGTACTCGCCGGGCGGGCGGTCCGCCGGGAAGGGCTGCCCGTCCGTCGTGAGCGCCGTGTTCGTCGCCAGATCGACGAGACCGCTCCGCGCGCCGGTGGGCAGGTGTGTCGTCGCCGCTCCGCGGAAGTGCAGCCGGGGCAGGTCGAAGACGCTCATGCCGACTCCTCCGAGCGGCTCGGCCGGGTGGCGGCGAACACGCGGGTCGCCCGCGGCTCGTGCCACTGGATCTCGTGCGCGGCGTCGATCGCCGACTCGATCGCGCCCTCGATCCACGCGGGCTTCGACGAGCAGTGCTCGCCCGCGAAGAAGAGCCCCTTCTGCGGCCGGGCCGCCTCCCGCCGCTCCGCCTCGCGGAGTGCGGCCTCCTGGCCCCAGCGGACCGTGGCCGCCCCCCAGGACCATCGGCGCAGGCCCCAGGCCCGGCCCGCCACGCCCAGGACCATGCCCGGTCGGCGCAGCTCGGGGTGCATCACGCTCAGCTCCCTGGTGATGACCGCGTTCCGCTCCGCCTCGCTGAGCCGGCTGAGCGCGTCGGCGTCCGGCCCGATGCTGTAGCTCGCGAGCAGCACCGCGCCGAGCGCCGGATCGCCGTCGGCGGGCGGGTAGTAGGTCTGCCGCACATGCCCGCCGGTGAAGGAGGCACCCCCGCTGATCCCGTCCTTCTCCCAGAATGCCTCGCGGCAGTGGAAGGCTATCTTCGTCGCCGCCCAGTATTTCGTCTGATGGACGATGTCCAGCTTGTTCTGGTCGAAGCCGGTCAGCTGCATCCTCCTGAGCACCGTGAACGGAATGGTGCACACCACGTAGTCGCAGGTCTTGGCGAGGGTTCTGACACCCTGGCGGATCCGCAGGGTCACCGCGTCGTCCCGGACATCGATGCCCACCACCTCCTGGCCGGTCGAGATCTCTCCCCGGATCCGCGAGGCGACCCGCCGGGGAAGCGCGTCCATCCCCTTCCGCAGCCGCACGATGGCAGAGCTGGTCTCGTCCAGCACATCGTCGAGGAATCGCTCAAGGCGTGGCGGGCAGAACGACCGCACCTGGGGATGATCGGCGAAGAAGGAGTGCAGGTCCATTCTGTTCCCCGCGCTGCCGCACCGGTACGGCGTCAAGTCGATGTGATCGAGGAGGTTCAGCAGTTCCACGTCTATCTCGTTGTGCAGTTCGTCGTAGAACTGGCGGGGGGCGATGGCCCTTATGCTGGCGTCCAGCCAGGCGCCGAACAGCAGGGTGTTCTCCCGGTAATGCCGGTTCGGCAGACTGGCGGTGAAATCATTGACAAGGGTTTCATGCGCGTCGCGCACCCGAAGGTATCCGGAGGAACTGGGCAGGTAGGCGGCAGCGTCGGAAAACAGCGTCCGGAACTCGCGAACCTGGTTCTGCAGGCCGAGTTCGGCGATGTAGTGCATGGTCAGCCGATGCCCGGCGGGTATCCGCATCGCGCCGAGCTCGGCGAACGGCCCGGCTCGGTCGCCGCTGGAGAAGCGGTGCGTGTGAATACGGCCGCCGATCTCATGGCTTGCTTCGATGACCTGGACATGATGTCCGAGGCGCTCCAATTCATATGCCGCCACCAGACCGGCGATGCCGGCGCCGATGACGGTGACCTCCTTCGGTCCGCCGATGGCGCCGTATGACCCGTCAATCTCCTGCAAGGGTGCCGCCACAGGCTTCCTCCAGTGCCGGGAGCATGTCCTGGATGAACCCAGCGTCTTTCCCTGATCGGGAAAAGGAGATGCCGGGGATTGCTCCGCCCATTGTTCGCACGGCCCATTGTTCGCACGGCGGCGACGCGTTCATATCCCCCGGCGGGCCTGGGCGCGGATGGGTTGGCCGGCGGTCCGTGGGCGCGACCGAGGCGGCATGGCGGCGCCATCCTGCGCGACCGCGCGGGGTTTTCCCCGCAGCACTGCCCGGGGCCCGGGGTGGGGCGATGCTGGCGGGCGTGGCTGGACGGCTGGGCCAGGGCCGACCGGCAAGTACAGAGAGAACGGCGCGTACGGCGACATGAGACCCCGACGGAGGCGACGTTGACGCGAGTGTTGATCGCTACCACACCGGCACCGGGACACGTCGTCAGCGTGTTCGAGGTCGCCCGTGAACTGGTCCGGCGCGGACATGAGGTGCGGTGGTACACGGGTCGGGTCTTCCAGAGCCAGGTGGAGCGGACCGGAGCACGCTTCGAGCCCATGAGCGCCGGGCTCGACTTCGGCGGCATGAGCCGGGAGGAGGCGTTTCCCGGCCACGCCGGGCTGACCGGGCTCGCCAGTTTCAAGATCGGCATCCGGGATGTCTTCTACCGGACCGCACCGGGCCAGATGGACGACCTGCTGGCGGTGCTCAAACGATTCCCGGCCGACTGCATCCTCGCCGACGACATGTGCTACGGCGCGTGCTTCGCCCGCGAGCGCACCGGGATCCCGCTGGCCTGGCTGAGCAACTCGGTCTACATCCTCGGCAGCAGGGACACCCCGCCGCTCGGCTGGGGACTGCGCCCGAGTCCGCCGCCGTTCGGACGGATGCGCGACGCACTGCTCGGATGCGTCGCGGACCGGGCGGCGATGCGGGACCTGCGCCTGGCGGCCGACCGGACACGGGCCCTGGTGGGACTGGAGCGGCTGAGGACAGGCGTCATGGAGAACATCGCGCGCCCGCCGGACCTCTATCTGATGGGCACCGTGCCGTCCTTCGAGTATCCCCGCAGCGACCTGCTCCCGGGAACCCGCTTCGTGGGCGGGCTCCTCGGACTCCCCCCGGAGAGCTTCGACCCGCCCGGCTGGTGGGAGGAGCTGCGGGAGCGCCGGCCGGTGGTGCTGATCACCCAGGGCACCACGGCCAACGACGTCGGCCGGCTGCTCGTCCCCGCCGTCCGGGCACTGGCCGACCAGGACCTCCTCGTCGTGGTCACCACCGGGAGCGCCCTGGACGTCGACCGGCTGCGGCCACTGCCGGGCAATGTCCGGCTGGAGCGGTTCGTCCCCTACTGCCATCTGCTGCCGCAGGTGGATGTGATGGTGACCAACGGGGGCTACAACGGCGTCAACGCGGCCCTCGCCCAGGGGGTGCCCCTGGTCGTCGCGCCGGGCTCGGAAGAGAATCCCGACGTCGCGGCGCGGGTCGGATGGGCCGGGGTCGGCGTCGTCCTCGGACGGCGGGCCGTATCGGAGTCCAGCCTGCGGGACGCGGTGACCACCGTGCTGCACGACGAGCGCTACCGGCGGCGGGCCCGCGCACTGTCCCGGGAGTACCAGAGCTGCGACGCCCCGCGACGGGCCGCCGAGCTCATCGAGTCCATGGCCGATTCCCAGGGCCAGATTCCCACCGGAGGTGTCACACGGTGAACGCCACGACGAGAACCGGCTTGGCGGCGGCCCCCGAGACGGGCATGCCGACGGACCCGGGGCCCTTCGACTGCATGCCCCAGCTGCTGGCCGCCGCGCGGGTGGCGCCGGTCGTCCGGATTCCCTATCTCGGCGAACACGCCTGGGTCGTCTGCGACCCGGAGCTGGTGCGGATCGCGCTCACCCACCCCCAGCTGGCCAAGGACGTGACCCTGGTACCCGACTGGATGCGCAAGCCGGGCCTGATGCTGGGATCGCAGCCGGACCCGGCGTACGCCCGCACCATGATCATGAGCGATGGTGAGCACCACGCGCGGATCCGGCGGCTGCACGCGGCGGTGCTGAGCCCGCGGAACACCGAGAAATGGGGCGCGGCGGTCAGCGTCAAGGTCGATGGATTCCTGGATGAGCTGGAGCAGTCCACTTCCGGAGAGTCCGCCGAGGTCGATGTGGTCACGGCCTATACGCACCGGATTCCGCTGGCGTTCATCGCCGAGATGCTCGGCCTGCCCCTCGCGGCGCAGCAGCTGCTGCGCGGCATCACCGACGTCATCCTCTACTCCTCCGACTACCCGGCACGCACCGAGGCGGTCGGGGCGCTGTACGGGGCGGTCGAAGGCTGGGTGCGTGACCCGGCCGCGCTGCACGACGGGGTGATCACGGGTTTGCTCGCCTCCTCCGACGGGCCGGACGCGGCGGTCACCGAGGGCGAGGTCATCGTCTGGACACTGGCGATGATCATCACGGGCTATGAGACGACCGGGAGCCTGATCTCCGCATCGCTGTACGAGGCTCTGCGGCGGCCCGCGGCGGAGCGTCCGCGGTCCGACGACGACATCACGGCGTGGGTCGAGGAGACCCTCCGGGTGCACCCGCCGTTTCCGCACCCGACCTGGCGCTTCGCCACCGCGGACATCGATCTCGGCGGCTATCTGATCCCCCGGGGCACGCCGGTGCAGGTCAACATCGCGGCGGCGAACCGGAAGCCGGGCGAGGGAGCCGACTGCTTCGCCGCGGACCGGCGGGGGGAAGGGCATCTCTCCTTCGGTCTCGGCATGCACTACTGCATCGGCGCCTCGCTGGCCCGGCTGGAGGTACAGATCGCGTTACGCGGGTTCCTGCGCCGATTCCCGCGGGCGCGGCTGAGCACCGGCGCCGCCGTCGAGTGGGAGTCGGAGTGGATGATACGCCGGATGAGCGTCCTGCCCGCCGTGCTGGCCTGACGCCGGGAAACCACCTGTTCCGACCGGCTCCGGGTGATGCGCGGCCCCTTCGCGCTCACCAGAATGAGTCACGGATGCGCCCTCCTTCCACGGATATTGGGGAGACGATGGCTCGTACCTTTGAGACCGGCGTACTGAGCGGCCAGGAAGCGCACCGGCAGATCCCGGGGGCCTTCGACGACCGACCGGAGGCAGCGCGCGAGACCGCGCCAGAGACCGTGCCCGAGACCGTGCCGGAGGCAGCGCGCGAGACCGTGCGCCGCCGCTCACCGGCCGTCCGGGTGAGGGGACGCCGATGAAGGCGCTCGTGCTCGCCGGCGGGTCCGGCTCCCGGCTCCGGCCGATCACCCACACCTCGGCGAAGCAGCTCGTGCCCATCGCCAACAAGCCGGTCCTGTTCTACGGCCTGGAGTCGATCGCCGAGGCGGGCGTCCGTGAGGTCGGCATCGTCGTCGGCGACAGGGCCGCCGAGATCGAGTCCGCGGTCGGCGACGGCTCGCGGTTCGGCCTGGACGTCTCCTACCTCCCGCAGGAGGCGCCGCTGGGCCTGGCCCACGCCGTGCGCATCGCCCGGGACTACCTCGGCGACGACGACTTCGTGATGTACCTCGGCGACAACTTCATCGTCGGCGGCATCAGCGCGCTCGTACGGCGATTCCGGGCGGACCGCCCGGACGCCCAGATCCTGCTGACCCGGGTGGCGGACCCGCGTCCGTTCGGCGTGGCCGAGCTGGATCCCCGCGGCCGGGTGATCGGTCTTGAGGAGAAACCGGAGCATCCGAAGAGCGATCTCGCGCTGGTCGGCGTCTATCTGTTCACCGCCCGTGTGCACGACGCGGTGTGCCGCCTCAAACCGTCGTGGCGGGGCGAGCTGGAGATCACCGACGCGATCCAGGAGCTGATCGACGCGGGTTGCCGCGTGAACTCGACCGTCGTCTCCGGGTACTGGAAGGACACCGGCAGCGTCGCCGACGTACTGGAGGTCAACCGACTCGTCTTGGACGGAGTCGAGGCCGACTGCTCCGGCGAGGTCCACTCCAGCGAGCTGATCGGGCGGGTGGTGATCGAGAAGGGCGCGACCGTCACCGGGTCGCGGATCGTCGGCCCGGCGGTCGTCGCGGCCGGCTCGCGGATCCGCGACTCCTACATCGGTCCGTTCACCTCCATCGACAGCGACTGCGCGGTGATCGACAGCGAGGTCGAGTACTCCATCGTGCTCCGCGGGGCGTCCCTCATCGGAGTGCGGCGCGTCGAGCGCTCGCTGATCGGACGCGAGGTCGAGGTGGTGTCGACGCCCCGGATCCTGCGGGCCCACCGTCTCGTCCTCGGCGACCACAGCAAGGTGCAGGTCGTGTCATGAGGATTCTCGTGACCGGGGGCGCCGGCTTCATCGGCTCGCACTTCGTGCGGTCCTTCGCCGGCGCGGACGCGGTGACCGTGCTCGACAAGCTCACCTACGCCGGGAACCCGGCGAACCTGGAGCCCGTCGCGGGCCGGTTCACCTTCGTACGCGGCGACATCTGCGACGCCGGGCTGCTCAGGGAGGTGGTGCCCGGCCACGACGTCGTCGTCAACTTCGCCGCCGAGTCGCACGTCGACCGGTCGATAGCCGGCGCGGGCGAGTTCGTCCACAGCAACGTCCTGGGCGTGCAGACCCTGATGCAGGCATGCCTCGACGCGGGCGCCCCGAGGGTCGTCCACGTCTCCACCGACGAGGTGTACGGCAGCATCGAGGCCGGTTCCTGGGACGAGACGGCCCCGCTCAGCCCGAACTCCCCCTACGCCGCGTCCAAGGCCGGCGGCGATCTGATCGCGCTCGCCTACGCGCGCACACACGAGCTGCCCGTCAGCATCACCCGCTGCGGCAACAACTACGGGCCGTACCAGTACCCGGAGAAGGTCATCCCGCTCTTCCTCACCCAGCTGCTCGACGGCCTGAACGTGCCGCTGTACGGCGACGGCGGCCATGTACGCGACTGGATCCACGTCGACGACCACTGCCGGGCCGTCCGGCTGGTCGCCGAGCGGGGCGAGCGGGGCGAGGTCTACCACATCGCCGGAACCACCGAGCTGACCAATCGGGAACTGACCGTCCGGCTGCTCCACGCGCTCGGCGCCGGCTGGCAGCGCGTCGAGCGGGCGCCCGACCGCAAGGGCCACGACCGCCGCTACTCCCTGGCCGACGGCAAGCTGAGAGCACTCGGTTACGCGCCGCGGATCGCGTTCGAGCGGGGCCTCGCCGAGACCGTCGAGTGGTACGCCGCCAACCGCCGGTGGTGGGAGCCGCTGAAGGAGCGCGCTCCCTGGGCCGCTCCGGCGGGACTCCGGGGCGGGGTCTTCGCCACGCCGTGAAGGGCGTGGTCTTTGCTACGCCCTGAACCGGATCAGAGCCGTACGGGACCGGATCCCGAGCTTGCGGTAGATCTGCCGCAGATGGAACCCGACCGTATGCGGGGAGATGAACAGACGGCGCGCGGCCTGCTGATTGGTGAGCCCGCCGGCCACCAGTTCCGCCACCATCCGTTCCGTCTTGGTGAGGCTCTCCCAGCCGGAGACCGGGCGCTTCGCGTGCGTCCAGTGCCGGCGCCGCACACCGAGCCGGCGCAGCCGGGCCCGTACCCGTGCGGCATCCCGCTCGCCGCCGAGGGTGCCGTAGGCGCTCATCGCACGGTCCAGCTCGCCGATCGCTCTCTCGTGATCGCCGTGGTCGAGCAGCAGTCCGGCGTGGTCTTCGGCGGCGGCGGCCTGAGCCCATGGGTTCCGGTGCAGCCGGCCTGCCCGGGCCACGGCGTCCGCGTCTCCTTCGGCGAGTGCGCGGGCGTGCAGGGCCACGGCGAGCACCGAGGGAACGCGCCGGTTGTGCGTGCGGAGGTGTTCCGTCGTGTCGACCACCAGCTGGGCGATATCCGGCATGTCCGCGGCGAGCGCGCAGCGAACACACCAGGCGGCGGCGGCCGGATCGTCCAGAACGAGTTCACGGAGCGCGCCGGCCTGCGCCCAGATCTCCGCCAGCACCTCCATCGCCGCCCGGGAGTCCGCCTGGGCCTCGGCCGACTGCGCCTTCAGCAGAAGGCGTGGGGCCCGCCAGGGGCTGGAGGCGTCACGCTGCGGGAAGTCCTTGTCCAGGATCTTGAGGTAATCCCCGGCCTGGGTGAACGCCCCCCGGCGCAGTGCGACGCGGGCCAGCACCAGCCATGCCTGCGGGGCGAGCATCGGCACATACGGGCCGTCCATGCCGACGCCGACCCTCGCCGCCTCCTCGGCCTCGTCCAGGCGGCCCTGGGCGAGATGCAGCGGCGCCCGGAGCACGGCCGGGAGGGCGGCGGCCAGCGTCCCCGCCCCCGCGGCGGCCGTCGGGGCGGCGGACTGGACGACCGCCTCCGCCTCCTCGTACTCATCGGTCCTGGTGAGGGCGAAGGCGAGGAACCAGCGCGGATCGAAGGGCTGCACCTCCTCGCTCCCGTGGTCGAGCGCGACGGCTTGACGCAGGCTTCCCACCGCATCGCCCACCCGGCCGTCGCACCACTGGTCGAACGCGTGGACGGTCATCGCGCCGACTCGCACGGCCGGCGGGTGACGGTCGGGTGCGCCGCGGATCTTCCGCGCTCGTTCGACCGCGGTGCTGTCGCCGGTCAGATAGGAGGCGGCGAGATGGGTGATCACGGCCCCGCTGTGCTGGACTCCGCCCTTCTGCGCCGCGAGGGCGTCGGCCGCGGCCCGCCGCGCCATCCGTGCGTTTCCCAGCAGCAGCAGCGCGGTCGACATCGACGCTCGCAGCGCGGCGATGTCTCCGGCGAGCGCCGCCGGCCACGGGGCCGGGAGCCGCGCGGCCCCGTCGATCGTGTCCTTGGCCAGGCTGATCGCCCGGTCCAGGTCGCCCACCCTGGTGAACGCCTCGACCGCGGTCTTCGCAAGGCGCACGCGCTCGGGCTGCCCGGGGGGCAGCAGCTCCATGCAGCGGGTCGCCAGCGACGCCGCGGTCGACGGATCGGCGGCCAGCAGCCGCTGGGAGCCTTCGGCGATGATGCGCAGTTCCGCGACGTCGCCGGGCTGGGCGATGTGCACCAGCTGGAGGGCGGCGCGTTCGACGCCGTCGGGACGCGACAGCAGCATCTCCGCCGCCTGCCGGCGCAGCAGCGCGCACACCGGCGGCGGCACGGAGTCGAGCAGTACACGCCAGATCGGCTCACCGCGGAACGCGAGATCGTGCTCACCGCAGACCAGAAGCCCCCGGTTGACCGCTTCGTCCACCGCGGTCAGCAGGCCGACCGGTGCTTCGCCGAGCATGGCCGACAGATCCTCCGGCGCGAACGGCGATCCGAGCACCGCTGCCAGCCTGAGAGCCTTCATGGTGGGCCCGGAGAGCGACCGGAGATCCTTCTGGACCAGCGCGGAGAAGCGCTTCGGCACCAGCGCGGGCGTGCAGACGCCCGCCCCGGCGGGGGCGCTGCCGGGTGAGCCGGGCTGTAGCCGCGAGGTGCCGTCGACCACGCATATGTCGCCGTCCTCCACGAGTCCGCGCACCAGCTCGATCACCGTACGGGGCGTGCTGTTGACGCTCTCCGCCAGGGCGAGGAGCGCTGGGCCGGGGACGGCTCCGGTGCAGTCGGCGACCAGTCGCGTCAGCGCATCGCCCGAGAGCGGACCCAACTCCCGCACCGGTTCCACCGGGAGTCTGCCCCGGAGCTCGCGGAGACAGCTCTTCACCGGCTCGTACGGCGCGGCGTCCCCGTCCGGGGCGAAGGCGAGCAGCCAGAGGATCGGGCGGGCGCTGAGGGCCACGATGAGGTCGCACAGCGCCGTCAGGGCGGGGAGGCCGGCCAGATGCAGATCGTCGAGCGCGACGATGGCGCGGACGCGTTCCGCGTCATCGCGCAGCCATGCCCGTGCCGTCTCGATCGCGGAGGACGCGCCCGGATCGTGGCATCCGCCCTCGGCGGCGCCCGGTGGGTGCGGGCGGGTGCCGACAGGCGCCGGCGCCGCCCCGGGGGCGGCGTCAGGACCGGCCGAGGCGCCGTCGACGACCGTGAAGCCGTTTCTGCCTGCGATGCCGACGGCTTCCCTGAGAAGGCGGGTCTTGCCCGCGCCGGGCGCCGCCTCCAGCAGAAGGACCTTGCTCCGCCGGGCGCTTGTCACGCTGCGCAGGTTCGCGCTGATCTGTGCCAGCTGTGGTTCCCGGCCTCGTACCTGCGGCAACGATCGTGAGTTGGGACTCATCACGCTCCGTATCATGATTTCGAGGGGAGGGGACTGAGGTTCTCGGCTCGGTGTCAGCCGGGTTGACGGTCAGCCAGGTCCGTGCAGGTCACATCGGCGATCTCCTCAGTGTGCGCGTAACCGTGCGGAGAACGTCATGGGCGGGGAGCTCCCGGCGACCCGTACGGGGTACACGGGCACGGGCGCCATGAGGGCGGGCGCGGAGGGCTCACCGGTACACAGGTCGAATCGTCAACCGCCCAGCCAGCCCTCGATCGAGCAGTCCTCCACTTCACCTTTAAAGGGGAGTACGCTTTCGGGCGCGCAAAGGTTCAGCGGAGAAATGCGACGGGTCATGAGGACCGTCCGGAATCCCACGGGCCGGCATGCATTCTTCATGAGCAAATGTGCAGTTCAAAGCCATCACGTGATCAATGGGAGTGTGCAATCGGGGGCTGTGCGAGGCTGGAAACCCCCTGTTCACTGGCGCTCCGGTGCCTGATTCAGGCCATGTAGTACGTGGAGTACTGCCCGGTGACGTTCGTGCGAGCCTCGGCCGAATCGCTCGATCGCTCGGCGGGGAGCCCGTCCGAGGCGTCGGCGACGAGCGAGCGGGCGGGCGGGCACGCCATGACCTGGGCCGACGACCGGGAGGGAGATCCCCGGCCGCGTGTCAGCCGACGAGCCCGGCCTTCCGCGCCCAGGCCACAGCCGCGTCGTCCGCGTCCTCCTTCTCCTTGTCCACCAGCCGGTTCAGTTCGGTCAGCGCCTCCGTCGTCAGTACGGCCCCGAGGCGGGCGAGCGCCTTGCGCACCCGGGAGTCGGCCCGGCGGTCCGCGATCAGCGGGACCACATGCTGCCCGGGAATCAGATTCCTGGGGTCGCCGAGCACGACCCACCCCTCCGCCGTGATGTCCGTGTCCGTGGTGAAGAGATTGGCGACGTCCACATCGCCCTTCCTCAGCGCGCCCTTGACCAGCGGCCCCGAGGAGTCCAGGGACTTGAACTCCTTGAACTCCACCCCGTACACGTCCTTCAGCCCCACCACCCCCACCACCCGGGTCTTGACCTCGGGCAGGGCGCCGATGGTCAGTTTCCCGTTGTGTCTCGCCAGGTCGTCGAGGGTGCTGAGACCGTACTTCTCCGCTGTCTCGCGGGTGACCGCGAACGCGTCGGAGTTCTCGGCCAGACCGTAGGGGAGGATCTGTAACCCGGCGGGCAGGGCCATGGCGATTCGGTTCTGCATCTCGCCCTCCTCCGTCGCCTTCGCCTTCTCGTCGAGATGGTGGAGCAGCGCGCCCTGGTACTCGGGCAGCAGATCGATCTCGCCGCCCCGGACGGCGGGGAAGAGGATCTCCCGGCTGCCGATGTTCGGCCGTACCCGTACTTTCACGCCCGCGTCCTTCAGAACGGCGGCGTAGAGGTGGCCGAGGATCTGGTTCTCGGTGAAGTTGGCGGTGCCGATGGTGATGCCGTCCTCGCTGGAGCCGCCGCCGGAGAGGTCACCGCCGCCGTCGAGGGAGGTGATGCCGCCGCTGCACGCGGCCAGGGCGGGTACGGAGGCCGCGGCGAGCAGCCCGCCGAGCACCGCGCGCCGGGGGGTGGGAGAGCCGGGGAGATGACTGGGCATGGCGGGTCCGTTTCTGCGGGACTTTGAAGACACGACCTAGGCTGGGCGGTTGACGAACAGGGCGCGCTGGAGCGCCGCGAGGGCGAGATCGAGGACGAGGGCGACGGCGGCGACGAGCACGGCGCCGCCGAGCACCTGCACCAGATCGCGCTGGGCGAGCCCGTCGAAGACATAGCGGCCGAGCCCGCCGAAGCTGACGTACGCGGCGATGGTGGCGGTCGCCACCACCTGGACCAGGGCCAGCCGCAGCCCGGTCATGATCAGCGGCAGCGCCAGCGGGATCTCCACCCGCAGCAGGACCTGGTGAGCGCGCATGCCCTGCCCCCGGGCCGCGTCCCGTGTCTCGGGGTCGACGGCGCGCATCCCGGCGTAGGTGTTGGTGACGATGGACGGCACCGCGAGCGCGACGAGGGAGACGTACACCGGGGTCATCGAGAGCCCGCTGGCCAGGAACACCAGCACGATCAGCCCGACGGTCGGCAGGGCGCGACCGAAGGAGGAGAGGTTGATCGCGAGAAAGGCGCCGCGGCCGGTGTGTCCGATGAGCAGGCCGGTCGGAAGGGCGATCGCGGCGGCGATGACCGTGGCGATCAGCGAGTACTCCAGGTGCTCGCCGAGCCGGTTCGCGATGCCGTCGACGCCCGACCACTGGTCGCCGCTGGTCAGCCAGGCTCCGAGGTCCATGAGGAGTTCGCCCATCTCAGGCTCTGCGTCCCTTCCGGTTCCAGGGGGTGAGGACGTACTCCACCGCCACCAGCAGCGCGTCCGCGACCAGGGCGAGGAGAAGGGTGAGCACGACCCCGGCGAGCACGGGGGTGGGGAAGTTCCGCTGGAATCCGTCGGTGAAGAGCTGGCCGAGGCCGCCGTCGCCGATATAGGTGGCCACGCTGACCAGGGAGATCGACATGACGGTGGCGATCCGCACCCCGGCCATGATCACGGGCAGGGCGAGGGGGAGCTCGACGGTCAGCAGGGTCCGCAGCGGGCGGGCGCCCATCGCCTTCGCCGCCTCTCTGGCCTTCGCGGGGACCGCGTCGAGGCCGTCGACCGTGTTACGGAGCAGGACGACCAGGGTGTAGACGGTCAGACCGGTGACGGTGGTGGTCCGGGTGAGCCCGGAGACCGGGAGCAGCAGCACGAAGATCGCTATGGAGGGGATGGTGAACAGGACGTTCGCGATCCCGAGGAGCGGTCCGCGCAACTGCCGCACCCGGTGGGCGAGGACCGCGAGCGGGAGGGAGATCAGCAGGCCGAGGAGGACGGCGGTCAGCGCGGCCTGGAGGTGCGAGACGCTCAGGGCGGTCAGCTCGCCGGTGTGGTCGGCGATCCAGTCCCATTCGACGGTCATGGGGCGCCGCCGGTGGTTCCGGGGGCGGAGGCGGGGGCCGGGTCGGCGACCGGGGGGTGGTCCCCGGCCCGGGGGGCGGGCTCCGGGGGCGCGCTCGCCGCCCGTGCCGCCGACGCGTGGGCCGTGCCCGCCCGGTCGTGGACCTCCTCGCGGGAGGTGACCCCGGTCAGCGCGCCCTCCGTATCGACGCGGACGACCAGTCCGCACGGTGAGCCCACCGACTCGTTGAGCGCTGACAGCAGCGAGTCCCCGTCCCGCAGCGGCCGTACGGGGAGGAGCGCGCCGTCCCCGTCGCCGGCCGAGCGGTCCCGCCACCCCTTCGGCCTGCGGCCGGGCCCGAGGACCAGCTCCCACCGCCCGCCCTCCGGCACCGGCCTTCGCGGCAGGTCGCCGAGCGGGATCAGGGACAGCAGCATGAGTCCCCGCTCCGCGCCCAGGAAGTCCGCGACGAACGGGTCGGCGGGCCGGGCCAGCAGTTCCGCCGGGGTCGCGCACTGCACCAGCCGGCCGCCGGTGCGGAAGACGGCTATCCGGTCGCCGAGGCGTATGGCCTCGGCGATGTCGTGGGTGACGAAGACGATGGTCTTGTCCAGTTCTTTCTGGAGCCGGAGGAGTTCGTCCTGGAGCTGGGTGCGGACGACCGGGTCCACCGCGCCGAACGGCTCGTCCATGAGCAGCACGGGCGGGTCGGCCGCGAGCGCCCTGGCGACGCCGACGCGCTGCTGCTGACCGCCGGAGAGCTGGTGCGGGTACCGCTTGCCCGCGTCGTGCGCGAGGCCCACGGTCTCCAGGAGTTCGGCCGCCCGGGTCCGCGCCTTGCGGCGGCCCCAGCCGAGCAGGAGCGGCACGGTCGCGATGTTGTCGAGGACGGTCCGGTGCGGGAAGAGTCCGGACTGCTGGATGACGTATCCGATGGAACGACGGAGCAGGGCCGCGTCCTGGGAGCAGATGTCCCTGCCGTCGACGTGGATCGTGCCGGAGGTCGGTTCGACCATCCGGTTGATCATGCGGAGCGTGGTCGTCTTGCCGCACCCGGAGGAGCCGACGAGGACGGTGATCCCGCCCGCGGGCATGGAGAGGGTGAGGTCGTGAACGGCCGTCGTGCCATTGGCGAAGCGTTTGTGCACTGCCCGGAATTCGATCATTGATCGCCCCTTGCCCGGCTGCATATAGTCATGCAGAGTTCTCGGTATCTGAATAAGTTGTCAATGCCTCGGCGTCAATCGCCTGTGGTCGGCGCGTGAACGGCGAGATTGACGGTGTTCGGAGAGGGAGGATTTCGCCAATGGTGTGTTCTCGCATGATGGGCAGATCGTGTGGGACACCCCCACCGGAAGCCGCCGAGCCGTCCGAGCCTCCTGAGCTGCCCGAGCTGCCCGAGCCGTCCGAGCCGTCCGGAGCGCCCGAATCATCCGAACCGCCCGGAGCGACCATGCACACCGGACGCACCGGAGGCACCGGAAGCACCGGAAGCACCGACCCCGCTGAACACCCCGGTCCCTCTCACCCCGTCCGCCCTATACGCCCTGTCCGTCCCGTCGAGACCGTGACCCTCGACGGCCTCGGCCTCTCCCCCGCCGTCGCCGTCCGGATCGCCGATGGAGCCGCCCGCGCCGTCCCCTCCCCCGGCGCCCTCGACCGCGCCCGTACCTCCTGGCACACCGCCCGCCAACTCGCCCTCACCGGACGGGTCTACGGCCGCTCCACCGGCGTCGGCGCCAACCGCGGCGAGGACGTGCCCGCCGGATCCGCCGCCGGCCACGGCCGCCGTCTGCTGCGCTCCCACGCCGGAGCCGTCGGCGCCGAGCTCCCCGCGCGCGAGGTCCGCGCCATGCTCGCGATCCGCGCCAACCAGCTCCTCGCGGGCGGCGCCGGGCTCGACCCCGCCGTCATCACGGCCCTCTGCGCCGCGCTGGACTCCGGCGCCTACCCTGTCGTCAACGAGTTCGGCTCGGTCGGCACCGGCGACATCGCCGCCCTCGCCCAGACCGGCCTCGCCCTCGCGGGCGAACACCCCTGGCGCGGCGGCCCCCCGCCCCCGCCACTCCCCCTCGACGACAACGACGCCCTCGCGCTGATCAGCTCCAACGCCCTCACTCTCGGCCAGTCCGCGCTCGCCCTCGACGAACTGCGCGCCCTGATCGCCGCGACGGAGGTGGTCGCGGCCCTCTCCCACCTGGCCGTCAACGGCTCGTACGAGGCGTACGCCGAACCCGTCCACGCCCCCCGCGCCGATCTGCCGGCCTACGCCGTCGCCGCCCGGATGCGAGCCCTGCTCGGCGCGCCCGAGCGCCCCCGCCCGCCGCTCGGCCGGATCCAGGACCCGTACGGGTTCCGCTGTCTGCCCCAGATACACGGACCCGCGCACGAGGCGGCCGACGCCCTCGGCGCGGCGATCGCCACCGAGGTCAACACGGCCACGGAGAACCCCCTCATCTGCCCGCCCGACAAGGCCGCCTACCACCACGGCGGCTTCTATCTCGCCGGGCTCGCGCTCGCCCTCGACCACTTCCGGCTCGCCCTCACCCAGACCGCCCGGCTCTCCACCTCCCGTCTCGCCGCCCTCAACGAACCGGCGTTCACCCGGCTCCGCCCCTTCCTCGCCGACGGGGAGCCCGCCAGCTCCGGGGTGATGATCCTGGAGTACGCGGCCGGGGCCGCCCTCGGCGACCTGCGGGCCTTCTCCGCGCCCGCGTCCCTCGGCCACACCGTGCTCTCCCGGGGCGTGGAGGAGCAGGCCAGCTTCGCCTCGCTGGCCGCCCGGCAGACGCTGCGCTCGGCCGGGGCGTACCGGCTGATCATCGGCTGCGAACTGGTCGCCGCGGTCCGGGCGCTGCGGCTGCGCGGTCTGCGGCCCGCCCCCGGCCTCGCGGCGGAACGCGCCTTCGACCTGGCCGCGGAGATCCTGGAGGACAACCCCGCGGACCGCCCGCTGACCGATGACGTGACGGCGGCGGCAGCCCTGCTCGACGCGTTCGCGCGGCTGCCCTGACGGACCTGCCGGCGGAGCGGTCGCCGCTGCCCGCGCGCCTCCGGGCAACCAGGCGCCGGCGGGTCCGTCGCACCGAATACCCTGAGGTCATGAGCGAACGGGCGATGCAGGAACTGGCGCTGCTGGTGCTGACGGCCCTGGCGGACGCGCCCCGGCACGGGTACGCGATCGCGCAGGAGGTCAGGGGCATCACCGACGGCCGGGTGGCGCCGCGCACCGGGGCGCTGTACGGAGCCCTGGACCGGCTGGTCGCGGAGGAGCTGATCGAGGTACGGCAGGAGGAGATCGTCGACGGCCGGGCTCGCCGTGTCTTCGCCCTGACCCCCGGCGGCCGGGAGAGACTCGCCCTCGAAGCCGAGCGGCTGGCCGTGGCGGTCCAGGAGGCCAGGCGGCGGCTGGGCCTCGGCGGCACGCCGGTGACCGCGTGATCGAGCGTCTGCTGGTGCTCTACCCGTCCGGCTACCGGGCCGCGTACGGGCGGGAGATCGCCGACACCTACCGCGAGATGACGGCGGGCCTCTCCCACGGGGCCCGGCTGCGGGAGGGCGCGGATCTGGCCGCGCACGCGCTGCGGGTGCGGTCCGGCCTGGGATCGGCCGACCCGCTGGGCCGATTCCTCGCGTCGGCCGCGCCGTTCGCGCTGGCCGCGGCGGCGGTGATCGCCGGAATCCGGCTGACGCGCTGGTGCGCCGGGGTCGTGGCCTCCCCGACCCCGGTGTGGCTGTCGCTCCGGACCCTCGACGGGGTCGGGGCCCTGAGCCTGCTCTGCTCGCTGCTCGTCTGCGTCGGCGCGATCGTCGCCCTGACGAGCCGTTGGGCGGCGGGGACGGCCGCGGCCGTGAGCGGACTTGTGGGAACGGGTGTGCTCGCGCTGTCCGCGGAGTGGCTGTACGAGGGCGGGGGGCTCGTCCCGGTGACGGCGGTCCTCACCATCGCCGTGGTGCTGGCCTGTCCCCCCGATCTGCGCCCCGGCGAGGGCGCTTCGGCGGCGGCCGGAGCCATGGGGGGCGCCGCCTGGCTGCCCGTCGCGGCCGTGGAGGCGGGGGCGGTCGACGGCGTCAGCACGGAGTACGGCGCCTGGCCCCTGCTGGCCCTCACCGTCACCGGGATCGTTCTCGCGCTGCGCGCGCGGTCCTCGGGGCTGCGCGAGACGGGCGCGATGCTC
>NZ_VCLA01000145.1:2909-117366 GCF_009600885.1 Streptomyces jumonjinensis | reverse complement strand
ACTCCGAGCCCATCGCCGTCCTGGTCCTCGTGCTGCCGGTCGTGACCGTACTCGCCATGGCGGTACGCGCGCGCCGCCGCGCTCGCTGAGCCGAGGGATCCTCCCCCGGACGCTCCCCCTCCGGGCCTCCGTGCGAAACGGCTGAACCCCCGTCATGAACGGGCGCTGTCCTCGGTGCGCGCGCAGGGGCGGCCCAGGATTCTCGACATAGTCACTTCAACGGAATAGTCTCTTCAGCGTAATATCCTCCCGGTGCATCCGGGCCACCGTCGGCCACGCCGGCCACCGGCCCGCCGTGCCCGGCGGCCCCTGACCGCGCCGCCGCACCGGACCCGTCCGAGCGAAAGGGCGCCCCGCAGTGCCGTTCACGCTGTCCCACCCGGCCGCCGTTCTCCCGCTGCTGCGCCGCCCGTTCGTCCCGGCGGCCCTGGTGGCGGGCGCGATGGCGCCCGATGCCCCCTACTTCCTCCAGACTCTGGGCATCAAGCTCTCCGCCGGCGTGTGGTACGAGCCCTATCTCAACGCCACCACGTCCCACTCGGCGACCGGAGTCCTGACCGTCGCGCTGCCGTTCACGCTCGCCCTGCTCGCCGGGTATCACCTGTTGCGCGGACCGGTCACCGCGCTGCTCCCGGCCCGTCTCGCACCCCGGGCGCCCGAGCCCCCGGCGCCCGCGCCGTCGCGCGGCGCCGCACACCGTGCCCGCCATGGCGGCTGGCTCGTCCTGTCGGCGCTGATCGGCATCGCCACCCACCTGGTGTGGGACTCCTTTACGCACGTCGACGGATACGTCGTCACCCGGGCGGCGTTCCTCAGCGAGCCGGCGCTGGGCGGACTGACGGTGGCCCGGGTGCTCCAGCACATGAGCACGGTGATCGGCCTGGCGGCCCTGGCCGTCCACCTCGTCCGTCGCCGCCGCCGCCGTCCGGGCGCCGGACGGCCGGGAGCCGCCGCCCGTCCGGCGCCGGCCGTCCGGTGGGGCGTGACGGCGGCCCTCGCACTGGCCGCTCTGCTGGGCGCCGCAGCCCAGACACAGGGCATCGACGCATACCGGGAGGAGACCGTGTACGACACCAGCCGCCCCATCGTCCGCGAACACGGCGACGGGGTGGTCGAAACGACCTACCCCAGCAGGACGGAACAGGTCCCGTGGCCCACGGTCGCCGAGAACATGCTGTCCCACGCGGCCAAGGGCGCGGGCGCCTGGCTCACCGGCGCCCTGCTGCTGTACTCGGCCGGCTGGCACCTCCGTCTCGTACCGAGCGGCCACGACGGCCGGCGCCGGAGAGACCGCGACCGGGATCAGCTCGACACCGTCCGGTAGCGCTGTAGGCGGTTGCCGTCGATATGAGGGAGTGCGGCGCGTTGGAAAGGCCGTCGTGGCGGCGGCGGAACGGGCCGCGGACCGACCCGACCCCCGCGGCGCCCTCCCGAACCCGTCGCAGGGCCGCCCGTTCGCCCCCTGCCCTCACGCCTCCGACACATCACCCGGGCCCCTTCGACGCCCAGGCCCCGGAGCCACCGGCCATGGGAGAACCCCGCAACGGAGAGAGCGAGCCGAGGGCGCGGCAGGCCGTGCGGGCCGTTACGCGTCCGGTCGCCAGTCGAACGGGAAGTGCTTGCTGGACCCGCCACGGTACTCACGGGAGAAGTCGAAGCCTTCAGCGTGGTCCGCGCTCACCACACCCCATGTCGCGACCTGGCCGGGCCCCACCTCCGCTCCAGGGGCGTTGATCAACTGCACCCGGCGCGTGGGGTCCGACGTGGGACCGGTCAGCGCCGTGGCGCCCACGCTCACCTTGTCGGACACGGTCGCGCGCCAGTACGCGAGATCCGGCGCGGCATCGAAGCGGATCGGGGCGTACTGCACTCCGCGCACTTCGCTGATCAGCGAACCGAACGTGCCCGGCCACCCCCCGGCGTTGCCGCGGAAGATCTCCTCCAGGGCGTCCCGCTGTGCCGGCGTCCCCTTCGCGTCGATGTAGAACATCGCCGTCATCGTGGCGTCCGGGTCGTTCACCCACATGTTCCCGGCGAACTCGCCGAGCGCCACGACGCCCAGGCCGTCCAGGCTCACATCCCCGAAGTGCCCTTCATGGATCTGCCATACGAGCGTGAACAGGCAGGCGCCGTCCGTCGGAGCCTGCGCGAAGGTGCAAGGGCAGGGCATCGAGCAGCTGCATACGTCGAACCACTCGCCCCTGAGCCGCCACTTCGTCTCACTCATCGCCATCCCCTTCTCTGATACCCCGGTGGGGTATGCATCTGACGTGAGGTTAGCCCGCCGTCCGCGACCGTGTCAAATACCCATGGGGGGTATCTTGACGGCCCGCGGGAGCGACAGTCCCGAGGCAGAGGAAGGCGGCCGGGGCAGCCGTTCCCGTCAGTCACCAGGGTGAACTGCCTCCGCCGGCCGGGGAGATCTCCGTATGATGCCCGCACACAGAACCGCACCGCGGCAACTGCTTTCAGGGGGAGATGTGCCTCAGGCCGCCATCGTCTTCGTGCATGGGCTGTTCTCCTCGCCCACCACCTGGACACCCTTGCAGCAGGAGTTACGCGCGATTCCCGCGGTGGCCGACGAGTTCGACTTCCTGTTCTTCGAGTACGCGACGCGTCCGGTGACATGGAACCCCTTGCGTCGGATGCCCGATCTCGACACGGTGGCGGAGAGCCTGCGCGGATTCATCGGGGACTTCACGGCAGGGCACGAGCGGGTGGCTCTGGTGACCCACAGCCAGGGTGGTCTCGTCGCCCAGAGGTTTCTCTCCCGGATGCTGCTCGCGGGCAGAGGCCGGGACCTCGCCGGCATCCGCCGGCTGGTGATGTTCGCGTGCCCCAACAACGGGTCCGATCTCTTCCTCCTGGCTCGCAGGGGGCTGATGCCGGTGACCCGGAACAGTCAGGAGCGGGAGCTCAAGCCGCTGCAGACCGCGGTCCTCGAAACACAGCGCCGGGTCATCGACGGGATCGTCCGGGCCCCGGATCTCGCGCGCGACCGATGCCCGATCCCCATCGTGGCCTACGCGGGCGAGAGCGACAACGTGGTGGTCCCTTCTTCGGCCGCCGGGTTCTTCCCCGAGACGGGTGTACTGCCCGGTGACCACTTCTCCGTCATCCGGCCGAACGGCCCGGGCAGCAGACTCGTCCAGGCAGTACGGAAAGAACTGACACAGGCTCTGGCCGAACCGTTCCCCGCGGAGCCCCAGCCCGAAGCCGACATCCCCCACCACCGCCAGCCAGGTTCCTCCTCCACCGCCGACGTCTTCACGGAGCTGGAGATGCTCGGCCCCATCACCCTCCCCGTGGCCGGGCCCGGCACGCGCTCAACGCAGTTCTTCCTCCACGGAGGGCCCGTGGAGCAGCTCAGAAACATCGACATCGTCGTCTCATCGGAGAACACCTACCTTCAGATGTCCCAGTTCTTCAAACCCTCGACCTCCGGCAGCCTCCGCTGGGCGGCGGCGGAGAAGAGCGGAAGCGGCCAGATCATCGAGGATGTGACGGGCGACCACCTCGCTGCCTGGCTGCGCAGCCACGGTAGTTACGGCCTGCCGGTCCCGGAGGGGACCGTCGCCCCGACACCGGCCGGCGCGCTGCTGAGGCGGAACGTCCAGCGGATCTACCACGCGGCCATCGCCAGCCCCGAGTCGGGCACCAACAGCTACCGGATCGCTCCGCAGGCGATCCCCCGGGCCGTGCACAACACCTTCGACCTCGCCCGGCGGGAGAGGGACGAGCTGGGGCTCCCCCTGTCTTCCATCTGCTTCCCTCTCTTCGGGGCGGGACGCGGGAAGATGAGCGTGTCGGAGAGCTTCGAGCGGATCTGGGAATCGATGACGAGCGAACTCGCCGACGACCCCAACTGGAGCATTCACTTCACCACCCGCCGCAGAACGATCTTCGATCTCCTCCACAGCCGCCTCCAAGCGAAGAAGCGCGCGTACGACGAGACCACGTAGGGAGACGCCAGGTGACTCCGCCGGAACGGGTCCCCCCGTCGCGACCGGTCTGCATGGACCATATATCCGACGCCCATCTCCGCCGCCGCCTCAGTGCCCTGACGACCACGGCTCCGTGCTCCTTCTGCACCCGGACGGCCGGCCCTCACCCCGGTGCGGTGGACCTGAAGCTCCTCGTGCGGAGCGTGATGGCGGGCGTACGGGAGAAGTACGAGGAGACGACCGAGCACGACCGCGGAATTCCCACGGCCCTCGCCGTCGAAGACGTCTGCCGCACAGCTGTGGACCCGCTGGTCGCCCGTGCGCTGCTGGGCTGCGAGACGCGGCCTGCTTCGTGGCGGCTGCGGGAGATTCCCCAGCCGAGCCGGGCAGACGCGGTTCCCATCGAACCGTGGTCCGCCTTCCGTGAGCGCGTCGGACATCAACGGCGCTTCACTCTGCTGTCCGGCGCCGACGAGGCGGGCGACGTGTCCGTGGTCCGCATGCTGGACGCGGTGTCGGCCGTCATCCAACGGCTCGGACTGGTCCGGACCCTCCCGCGGGGCCATCAGGTGTGGCGCGGCCGGATGCGCGCGGACACCGCGAGGCCCGGCTACACTGCCGCGTCCATCGGATCGACCCCCACGTCGAGGGCCACCGCGAACCGGATGAGTCCCGCAGGCGTTCCGATGTTCTACGGATCCGAGGACGTGGACACCGTCGTCGCGGAGATCTCAGCCCACGACCCCCGCCCTTATGTAGCGGCGGCCGCCTTCCAGATCACCCGACCCGTACCGGTAGTCGACCTCTCGACCGTTCCCGACGCGCCGAGCGTCTTCGACCCCCGCCGCAGGTCCCTGATCCGCCCTGTCGGGTTCGTCAGAGCCTTCTCCGAGAACCTCAGCCAGCCGGTGGTCCTGGACGGGCGGGAACGCATCGCCTACGTACCCACGCAGGTTCTGACCGAGTACTTCCGCTGGCTCTCGCCTCTGCGCGTGCAAGGGATCGTCTTCCGCTCCGCTCAGAACGGCGGAATCAACTACGTGCTGTTCACCGGCCCCGAAGGCTGCGTCGACGCGCACACCACCGACCCCGAAGCGATGCTCCGCCTCCAGCCGAACACCGAGACCGTCGTCGGACGCGCTCCCGGCATGGCGCGCGGAACACCGGACTCCGTAGGCGCGAACACGGCTCGGCCGGCCTGAACAGCGATGTTCCGCGGGTGGTACGGGACGAGGGCCGGATCGGCGGCATCGCCCGTGCTGCCCTCACCGTCAACGGAGTCCGGAAGTGATCACCGTTGAGAAACTCACTGGCGAGCCCGGGCCCTCACGGACGAACATGGCGCGCATGAGCGACACACCTCCACGATGGAGCAAGGCGACCGTCTACCCCGACATGTGGGCCGACCCGGACGACGACCCCCGCGACAGCGTGGGAATCGGTCCGGACGGCGAACTGGCGACGCTGCAGGACTTTCTGACGAGCTACCGCATGACCCTGCGGATGAAGTGCGAGGGCCTGGACGCGGAGCAGCTGGCCCGCCGGTCGGTTCCGCCGTCGACGATGTCGCTGCTCGGCCTGGTCCGGCACCTCGCCGAGGTGGAGCGGGACTGGCGCAACTGGATCAGCGAGGGCGAGCCGCTGCCGAAGCTGTACGGCGAGCGTGACGCGGACTTCGACGGCGCTGTCGCCGAGCAGGCCGAGGTCGACGCCGCGTACGCCGCTCTGGAGCGCGAGCAGGCCGCGACCGACGCCGCGCTGGCCGAGCACCCGGATCCGAGCGAGCGTCTGGCGAAGGACGGAATCGCGGTTCGGGAGCTGCTGGTGCACAGGATCGACGAGTACGCCCGTCACTGCGGGCACGCCGACCTGCTGCGCGAGTGCGTCGATGGAAGGGTGGGCCAGTGAGGTTCTCCTCAGCGGAGACCGTTTCCAGCGCTCGTTGAGGACGAGGGGAGCGCACTCCGCTCGTTGAGGACGAGGGAGCGCACTCCCCAGGCTGACCGGACCGCGCACGCCCGGCGCACGGGCACCGGGTGCGGCGCAAGGACACGCCAACAGCCAGGCGTATGCGCTGGTCAGTCCTGCCGGAGCCCGGCGAGTTCGGCATCGATGGCGCCGCGCATCAGTTCCTGCGCGTGACGAATCCCGATGCCACCGCTGAGCCAGCGCATGCTGAGTCCCTCCAGCAGGGCGGTGAGCCGTTCGGCGGCGGCGGCGAGCGACGAGGCCGGCGCCGTCGGCCGGACCTGACCCAGCAGCGCGGCGACCTCCTGCACCCACACCAGGGTGGCCTTGGCGAGATCCTCGCGCAGCACCTCGTCGAAGACGGCGCTCGCCCGCAGTTCACCCCAGGCCGAGCTGTTCTCCCGTACCTCCACCGTGTCCTGGAGCTCAAGCAGGAGGGACTGCTCCAGCTCCTCTCGCGGAGTGGGCGGCGGCTCGTCCGGATCACGGTCGGTGGTGTAGGTGTCAGAGTGGCGGCATGTGACCGCACCGCTTCATCCCCTGCACCGGCCGTTCGCGGGGTCGAGCGCGGACCCTTGTCCCAGGTCGTGTCTTCAAAGTCCCGTCTGTCCGGGCCGGACGCGCTGTTCCGCTCAGCCCCACGATCGGAGTTCCCATGTCGAACCGTCCCTCCACTCGCCGGACCGCCCTCCGCGCGCTCGCCGGGCTCGGCGCCGTCGCCTTCGGCACCGCGGCCCGCGGTCCCTCCGAGACATGGGGTTCGGCGACCGCAAGGCCGACGCCCGCGCCCGCGGCATCCTGCAGGAGCACTTCCCCGACCGGGACATCGTGCCGGTCGGGATCGACACGATCGCCTCGGGCGGCGGCGGCATCCACTGCGCCACCCGCGACCAGCCCGGCGAACCCGCCGCCTGACAGGGCGGTCTGCCCGGAGGGGGCTCCTCGTTCCTTTCAGCCGGCGTTGTCCGGAGCGGTGTCGTGCGGGTGGATGACGACGGGCAGTTCGTGGTGACCGTTGGAGATGAAGCTCTCCTTGGGGCGCAGCTGGTCCGGGGGCACGGCGAGGGTGAGTCGGGGGAAGCGCTCGAAGAGGGCGCGCAGGGCGAGTTCGGCTTCGAGGCGGCCGAGGGCGGCACCGAGGCAGAGGTGCGTTCCGTGGCCGAAGGAGAGGTGGGTCTTGTCGCTTCGCCGGGTGTCGAAGTCGTCGGCGGTGGGGCCGTGCAGATCCGGGTGCCGGTTGGCGGCGGCGTAGGAGGCCAGGATGGCGTCGCCGCTCCGGATGGTCGTGCCGTGTTCGGGGAGGGGGATGTCCTCCACGGCGAAGCGCATGGGGAGGTGTGCGAGGGGGGCTTCGTGACGGAGTGACTCCTCGACGACGTCCTTCCAGTCCGCGTGTCCGGCGCGGACGTGGGCGAGCTGCTCCGGGTTGGTGAGGAGTGCAGTGACGGCCTGGTCGAGAAGGTTGACGGTGGTCTCGAAGCCGGCGTTGATCACCAGCAGCAGTGTGTCCTTGAGTTCGGCCTCGGTCAGGGACGATCCGTCGCCTTCCGTGTCCCTGGCGGCGATGAGGGCCGAGGCGAGGTCGGGTCCGGGCTCGGCGCGTTTGGCGGCGATGAGGTCGGAGAGGAGCGCGTACAGGTCCGTCACCGCGGCGGCGGTCTCCTCGGGGCGGTGGCTGGTGGAGAAGACCACGTCGACGGTGCGGCGGAACCGGGGCCGGACGGACGGGGAGAGGCCGACGAGATGGCTGATGACCCCGATGGGCAGCGGGTAGGCGAAGTGCTCCCGCAGGTCGGCCGGCTCACCGGGCGGGGTGGCGGCGAGGCGGTCGAGCAGCTCCGCGACGAGCTCCTCGACGACCGGCGCCAGCGCGTTGATCCGGCGGGCGGCGAACGCCGGGCCGATGATACGGCGCAGCCGCCGGTGCTCCTCGCCGTAGGCGGTGAACATGTTCTCCACCGTCACCCAGAGTGCGAGCGGCCAGACTCCGGCGATCCGGTCGGGGAAGGCGGGCCAGTGCTGCCGGGCGTCCTTGGATACCCGGGGGTCCAGGAGCAGCCGTCGCAGCAGCGCCGGGTCGGTGATCGACCATGCCTCCACGCCGAGGACGTCGACTCGGGTCAGGGGGCCGCGCGCGCGGAGCGCGGCGTCCTCGCCGTGGCGATCGCTGCCGCGGGGGTCGAGCACGAACACGGATTCTCGGTCCATAAGGGCTCCTTGGGAGCAAGGCGCGGACGGACGACGGGGCCGACCGTGCGACCGGGGAGGAACATCGGACGGGTGCGCCGCCGATGCCGTGCGGACGATGTACGGGGGAATCCTCGGGCCAGTGGAACTCAGGGGATTCCGGAGGGAATCCACGGGGCCAGTCTCATGTCCGCCGCATCGTCACGTCCAGTACGGGAACGCTCGGACGGCTGTCCACAGGACCCCGTCTCCCGGCGCCGGACGGTCCGGTTGAGTGTCGGGGGGACGGCGCGGCACATCCGCCCGGCGACCGCTCCGAACGGACGGCAACGGCAGGGGCGGCCCGGTGACGCCCGTTCCATTCACCGGCTCGGCCCCGCCCCCGCCCTTCCTTTGGCGGCGGTCGGGGCGAACCGGCGCACCTGGGGAAGCGTGGTGACCATGTGTGCCACGGCTCGGTCGCTGAGGCACACATGGACGTGCGGTACGTCGCCGGGAAAGTGCGCGAAGTCGCCGGCTGCCAGCTCGACCGGTTCGCTGACCGGGCCGGTGCGCAGTCTCCCGGAGATCAGGTAGATGTGGTGGAGGGTGCCTGCCGGGTGCGGGGCGATGGCCTCGCTGTCCTTGCCGCCGCGCTCCAGGCGCAGCACCAGGGTGCGTACGTATCCGGAGCCGTAGGTCTCGTCCAGCAGTCGCTCCGACCAGTTGGCGGCCTCGGACCACTCGCCTTCGTCGTGCCGCTGGACGTAGACCGGGGTGCCCCACTCGGTCAGCAGGCGGCGGGCCGGCATGTCGAGTGCCGCGCCCAGCAGGGCGAGAGTCTCGATGGTGGGGTTGCCCGCACCTTGTTCGATCTTGGACAGCGTCTGTTTCGACAGTCCGGACCGGCGGGAGAGTTCGCCGAGGGACATCGCCCGCTCCAGGCGGAAGCGTCGCACGTTACGTGCCACGAGGTCGTTCTCATGCGGGCCGGTGTCACTTTTAATATGCATTCCGTCATTGTTGACGAACGGGCGGCCTGCGCGCACTCTTGTCACGTAGATCCCTCCGAACGGTGTATTAAAAGTGACGCCGTTCGCCTCTCGCAGCTGAGGTGAACACCATGACGGCCACCCTTGCCAGCCCTGCTCGTGATGATCGCGCCGCGGTCGACAAGGCCATCAGCCTGCTCGTCGCCCTGGGAGACCGGGCCGGCGGCGGAATGGGGGTCAGCGAGCTCGCCCGGCGGGCGCGGCTGAGCAAGTCGACCGCGTTCCGGGTACTGGGGTTGCTGGAGCGCAACGGCGTCGTGGAGCGCGTCGGCACGGACTACCGGCTGGGCGAGCGCCTGCATCACCTCGGCAGGTCCGTCTACGCCCCCGAATCCGAGGGGGTGCGCGACAGGCTTCTGCCCTTTCTGGCCGACCTGTACGAAGCGAGCCGGGAGACCGTGCATCTGGCCGTGCTGGACGGCTCCCACGTGATCTACCTCGCCAAGCTGTACGGTCACCGCCCCGCACCCGTGCCGTCCCGGATCGGCGGTCGTCTGCCGGCCCATGCCACGGCGGTCGGCAAGGTCCTCCTGGCGTACGACTCCGATGCCGCGGAACAAGCGCTCTCCCGGCCGCTGGAGCGGTACACCGCCCACACGATCGCCGACCCCGGGGATCTCGCGGCCGAGCTGAACCGGATCCGGCGTACGGGCGTCGCCTTCGACCACGCGGAGTACCAGCCCGGCCTCGCCTGTGTCGCGGCGCCGGTGCTCGGCAGGGGCGGGCGGGCGGTGGCGGCGCTGTCGGTCGCGGGCCGACAGGGCCGGATCGACACGGAGCGGCTCGGAGCGCGGGCACGCCTTGTCGCCGCCGAGGCGTCGCGGGCCTGGTCACGTCAGGTACAGCGGGCGTACCTCGCGTGATCAGCCTGATCCAAGGCCCTGTAGCGGACAGAACACATGTTCCAGGTGAGTGTCCGTCCACGCGGAGGTGAACGGCGGAGGTTCCCTCTCCCCCGGGCGCCCCTGGTGCGGACGGACGAGGCAGGGGCGGCGACCTGCCGGGGGGACAGGTCGCGTCCGGGCTTCCCCTCAGGAGGCTGCCGGTGATGACCCGAGCAGGTCCAGGGTGATGTCGACGATCATGTCCTCCTGCCCGCCGACCAGTCCGCGGCGGCCGACTTCCAGCAGGATGCTGCGTACGTCGAGACCGTACTGGACCGAGGCGGCTTCCGCGTGGCGCAGGAAGCTGGAGTAGACACCGGCGTAGCCGAGGGTGAGGGTCTCCCGGTCGACCTGGACGGGACGGTCCTGCAGCGGTCGCACCAGATCGTCGGCGGCGTCCTGCAAGGCGAAGAGATCGCAGCCGTGCTTCCAGCCGTTGAGCGCGGCGACCGCGATGAAGGGTTCGATCGGGCAGTTGCCCGCCCCCGCGCCGTGTCCGGCCAGAGAGGCGTCGACCCGGGTGACGCCCTCCTCGACGGCGACGACGGAGTTCGCGACCGCCAGCGACAGGTTCTGGTGCGCGTGGATGCCGATCCGGGTCTCCGGATCCAGCAGGTCACGGTAGGCCCGGACGCGCTCGCGGACACCGTCCATGGTGAGGCGCCCGCCCGAGTCGGTGACGTACACGCAGTGAGCGCCGTACGACTCCATCAGTGCGGCCTGCCGGGCGAGCTCCCCCGCCGGAGCCATATGGCTGAGCATGAGGAAGCCGGAGACGTCCATGCCGAGTTCGCGGGCCGTGGCGATGTGCTGGGCGGCCACATCGGCCTCGGTGCAGTGGGTGGCGATGCGTACGGACCGCACGCCGAGGGAGTAGGCGTGCTTGAGCTCGGCGATCGTGCCGATGCCGGGCAGCAGCAGCGTGGTGAGGGTGGCCCGTTCGAGGACGGAGGCCGCGGCCTCGATCCACTCCCAGTCCGTGTGGCTGCCGGGACCGTAGTTCACCGAGCCGCCCGCGAGACCGTCGCCGTGAGCCACCTCGATCGCGTCGACGCCGGCCGCGTCCAGTGCGGCCACGACACGGGACACGTCGGCGGGCGTGATGCGGTGCCGCACGGCGTGCATGCCGTCCCGCAGGGTGACGTCCTGGATGTAGAGGTCGGCGGTCATGCGGAGGCCCCCTGTCGTGAGTGCTGGGCGATGCGCTCGGCGGTGCGGAGGGCGGCCGAGGTCATGATGTCGAGGTTGCCGGCGTAAGCGGGCAGGTAGTGGGCGGCGCCCTCCACCTCCAGGAACACCGAGACCTTGGTGGTCGCCTTCGGCGCGTCGGCGGGCAGCAGGGTGTGCACGGGCTCGTCCGCGGGTACGGGGGTGAACTGCACCTCCTGCTTGAGCCGGTAGCCGGGGACGTACTTCCTGACCTCCGCCACCATGTCGTGGACCGAGGAGCGGATCGCGTCGTGGTCGGCGTCGCCGATGAGACAGAAGACGGTGTCGCGCATGATGAGCGGCGGCTCGGCGGGGTTGAGGACGATGATCGCCTTGCCGCGGGAGGCGCCGCCCACCCTCTCGATCGCGGCCGACGTGGTCTCGGTGAACTCGTCGATGTTCGCCCGCGTGCCGGGACCGGCCGACTTGGAGGCGATGGAGGCGACGATCTCCGCGTAGGGGACGGGGGTCATGCGGGCGATCGCGTGGACGACGGGGATGGTGGCCTGGCCGCCGCAGGTGACCATGTTGATGTTCGCGGCGTCCAGGTGGGCGCCGAGGTTGACCGCGGGCACGACGAACGGGCCGATCGCGGCGGGGGTGAGATCGATGAGGGTCTTGCCGAAGGGCACCAGCCGGTCGGCGTTGGCGAGGTGCGCCTTGGCCGAGGTCGCGTCGAAGACGATGTCGATGTCCTCGAAGCCGTCCATGGCGATCAGGCCCGCCACGCCCTCGTGGGTCGTGGGCACCTTGAGACGGCGCGCGCGGGCGAGGCCGTCGGACGCCGGGTCGATGCCGACCAGGGCGGCCATCTCCAGCGTCTCCGACAGCCTGAGGATCTTGATCATCAGGTCTGTTCCGATGTTGCCGGATCCGATCACGGCTGCTTTCGTCTTCTTCATGACGGGTCCTTGTCGGTGAAAGCGGCGCGCACCGTGCCGAGGCCGGAGATCTCGGCGGACACGGTGACTCCGGCGGAGACGCTGACCATGGGGCCGAGAGCGCCCGAGAGAACGACCTGACCGGCACGGAGCGGGTCGCCGTACGCGCGTGAGGTGCGGGCCAGCCACAGCAGAGCGTTCAGCGGGTCCCCGAGGCAGGCGGCGCCATGGCCCTCGGAGACCAGGGTTCCGGCCGCGTGCATACGCATCGTCGCCTCGCGCGGTTCGAACGCCGTGAGCGGGAGGCGGGCCTCGCCGAGGACGTAGAGGCCGCTGGAGGCGTTGTCGGCGACGGTGTCGGTGATGGTGATGTCCCAGTCGGCGATGCGGCTGTCGACGATCTCCAGCGCGGGTGAGGCGTAGGCCACCGCCGCACGGACCGCGGCGAGGTCGAGGCCCTCACCGTCGAGGTCGGCGGCGAGCACGAAGGCGATCTCCGCCTCCGCCTTCGGCTGGAGCAGCCGGTTGACGGGCACCTCGGCGGCGCCGGACACATCCATGTCGGCGAAGAGGACGCCGAAGTCCGGCTGATCCACGCCGAGCTGTCGCTGCACGGCCGGGGAGGTGAGGCCGATCTTGCGGCCGGTGACGACGGCGCCAGCGGTGAGCCGGCGGGCGGTCAGCCGCCGCTGCACCTCATAGGCCGCGGCGACGTCCGTACGGCCCAGGAGGTCACGGACCGGACTGCACGGCCGGCGCTCGGCGGCGGCGCTCAGAAGCCGGCCGGCGGCTGCGGAGACGATCCGCTCACGGTCAGCGGCTGCCGAGATGATCCGCTCACGGTCGGCGGCTGCGGAGACGACCTGCTCACGATCGGCAGCTGCGGAGACGACCTGCTCACGATCGGCAGCCGCGGGGACGATCTGCTCGCGGCCGGTCATGAGGTCGGCTCCTGTTCCGCGGTCGCCACGGCGAACCCGGCGATCCACTCGGGTATCGGCGCGTAGAAACAGGACGTCATCCGGTAGGGGCCGGTCGCGGCCAGCGAGGCGAAGGCCGCGATCCAGGTGCGTACCTCATGCGCCGAACCGCCGCCCTCGGCCCCCATCCAGTCGACGGTCCAGCGGTCGACATCGGTGAGACGGCCGCTCTTGAACGTGTCGAGGACGAGGTTGTCCCAAGCCGGGTTGATCGGGGTCATCGTCGTCGAACCGGCCGCGTAATCCCGCCCGGCCTCAAGGACCCGCTGTTCACTCCGGGCCCGCTGCTCGGGAGTGGGCGGGTGCCCGTCGATGAGCGCGTCGGCCACGCGCGGTGGAGCGCCCTCCAGCACCGGCACCGGCGGGTCGTGCGACAGCCCGCCGGAGCCGAGGAAGAGCACGCGCCGGTCGAGTGCGGCGGCTGCTTCGCCCAGCGCGGCGCCGAGCGCGCGGACGCGGCCGACCGGACCGAGTGGTGTCGCGACCCCGTTGACGAAGACCGGAACGACGGGGATCTCGTCGATGCCGCCGAAGAGGACCTCCAGCGGCTGAACGAAGCCGTGGTCGACCGTCATACGGGCCGAGACGGTCAGGTCGACGCCTCGGTCGAGGACACCGCGGGCGAGGGCGCGGGCGTCGTCGGCGTCCACCGGGAGAGGCCCGGCGGACGAGCCGAAGTCACCCACCGCGTTCGCATCCGTGCCCAGACAGAAGGGGGGCATCTCCCGGTAGAAGAAGCCGTTGTAGTGGTCCGGGGCGTAGAGGACGACCAGATCCGGGTCGAACGCGCGGACGAAGGTCCGTGCGGTGTCGACGGCGTCCTCCACGGCCGCGAGAACCTCGGGTGCGGGATCGTTCCTGCCGATGAGAGGCGAGTGGGACAGGCCGACGGCGGCGGCGGTCATCGTGACGTTCCTGACTGCTGGGGGCCGGACGGATGGATGACGAGCTTCCCGGCCAGCCGCCCGTCGATCATGAGCTGAAAGCCCTGGTGGATCTCGTCCAGCGGCAGCGTGCGGTCGATCGCCGGGCGCACTCCGGTGGCGTCCAACAGCCTCAGGAGCGCTACCAGTTCGCCGCGGGTGCAGCCGGTCGAGCCGAGGACGCGCTGCTGGAGGTAGAAGATCCGGCCGAGATCGGCGGGCGGGTTCATGCCGCTGGTCGCTCCGGCGACGACGACCGTTCCGCCCGGCCGCAGCGACTTCAGGGAGTGGGACCAGGTCGCCTCGCCGACGGTCTCGATGACGGCGTCGACCCGCTCGGGCAGCCGTTCACCGGTCGGCACCGCGGCCCGCGCGCCCCAGGACAGGGCCTGGGCTCGCTTGTCCGCGCTCCGGCTGGTGGTGTAGACGACGGCGCCCGCGGCCACGGCCAGCTTGATCGCCGCCGAGGCCACCCCGCCGCCCGCGCCCTGGACCAGCACGCGGTCCCCCGCGGTGATCTGTGCCTGGGTGAAGAGCATGCGGTAGGCGGTGCCCCAGGCGACAGGCAGACAGGCGGCCTCGTCGAAGGTGAGGCAGGCCGGCTTGGGGATCAGATTGCGGGTGGGCACGGAGAGGAACTCGGCGAAGGCGCCGTTGTGCTGTTCCGACAGCAGGGCACGGCCCGGATCGAGGGTCTCGTCGCCCTGACCGGCGTCCGGGTCGGCGATGACGGGATACACGAGGACCTCGTTGCCGTCCTCGTCGTATCCGGCGGCGTCACAGCCGAGGATCATGGGCAGCCGCTCGGGCGGGTGGCCGACGCCGCGCAGCGTCCAGAGATCGTGCATGTTGAGCGAGGACGAGACGACGCGGACGGTCGACCAACCGGGCCTGGGCTCGGGCCGGGGAACGTCGCCCAGGACGAGCCCGGCGAGCGGGTCGGTCGCGCTCTGGGAGACGGCGATTGCAGCAAGCATGCGCCCACGCTCTCCCGCTGACCGGGCGGGCCGACAGCGCGTGTGCCGTCGTACGGAACGACGGATGGCACGCCTGTGTGCCACTGCTGTTGCCTGGGCGCATGACCTCGACGATCGAACCCCAGGGCGCGGCCACCGCGACCCCGCGCGGGACCCTGCGGCGCCCGGCGGACCTGGCGCGGAACATCGACGTCTCCGGGCTCGTCGACACCGAGGGCGGGCTGCTGGATCGCGTCGTCTTCACCGACCAGGAGCTGTACCGGCAGGAGCTGCGCCGTGTCTACGCGCCGAGCTGGCTGTTCCTCGCGCACACCGACCAGTTCCACAAGCCGGGAGACTTCTTCACCACGTACATGGGCGAGGACCCGGTCATCGTCACCCTCGACCGGGACCGCCGCATCCGCGCCTATCTGAACTCCTGCCGTCACCGGGGCGCCCGCGTCTGCCGGGCCGACTCCGGCACCACCCGCAACTTCACCTGCACCTACCACGGCTGGTCGTACAACCTGGACGGCTCGGTCGCGAGCGTGCCCAACAAGGACGGCTACCCCGAGTCCTTCGAGTCGGGTCAGTGGGGCCTGGTGGAAGTGCCGCATGTGGAGAGCTACCGCGGGCTGATCTTCGGCACCTGGAACCCGGAGCCGATCCCCCTGCGCGAGTCCCTCGGCGACATGGCCTGGTACATGGACGCCATGCTCGACCACGACGACCAAGGCACCGTCGTCGTGGGAGGGGTCCACAAATGGGTCCTGGAGGGCAACTGGAAGCTGGCCGCCGAGCAGTTCGCCACCGACTGGTACCACGTCAACATGAGCCACGCCTCGGCGCTCATGATCCTCTCGCCCGCCGGTAAGAAGCCCAAGGACGAAGTCGTCCACCGCACCGGCCGCCAGTACTCGGACGCCCATGGGAACGGCGCGGGCTTCCCCGTCCACCCGAAGAACCGGTTCGACGCGCAGACCGTGCACGCGTGGATGGACTACGACGCCCTGCGGGAGCGGCTCGGCGACGCCCGTGTGGAGGGTCCGCTCACGAACGGGCACGCGACCGTCTTCCCGAACTTCTCGTATCTGCCGGTCAACGGCTCGATCCGGGTGTGGCACCCCAAGGGTCCCGACCGGATGGAGGTGTGGGCCTGGACCCTCGTCGACAAGTCGATGCCGGAAGAGGTGCGTGAGGCGCAGCGCCTGTACAACCTGCGGACCTTCGGACCCAGCGGCGTCTTCGAGCAGGACGACGGCGAGAACTGGAGCGAGGCGCAGTCCCCGTCACACGGCTTCATCACCAACGGCGTGGCCCTGAACTACCAGATGGGGCTGGGGACCGAACGCGAGGACGGCCGCCACCCCGGCAGGACCAGCGAACTGTACAGCGACGCCGCAGGCCGGGCCTTCTACGGGCGCTGGCGCGAACTGATGAACACCCCGGCCTGGCACGAGGAGAACCACTCATGAACAAGGGCATCCGCGTCGCGGCGCTCGACGACATTCCCCAGGGCGAAGGGCTCGCCGTGGACAGGACGATCACCGGCACCGACGACGACATCGCCCTGCTGCGCGACACCGACGACACCGTGTACGCGCTCGACGACACCTGCACCCACGAGGACGCCTCGCTCGCGGACGGCTGGGTCGAGGACGGATACGTCGAGTGTCCGCTGCACTCCAGCAGATTCTGTCTGAAGAACGGCGAGGTCCAGGGCCTGCCCGCCACGAAGAACGCCTGCCCGCACCGGGTCGAGGTGCGCGACGGCGAGGTCTACCTCTTCCCCGGGGAGGCGCCGTGACCGACCGGGTCGTGATCGTGGGCGGCGGCATCGCCGGCGTCAGCACGGCCGCGGCCCTGCGGGCGGGCGGCTTCGACGGCGACCTCACCCTGGTGGACGCCGACGAGTTCCCTTATGACCGGCCGCCTCTGTCGAAGGAGTTCCTGGCCGGCGCCAAGGGCGTCGAGCAGCTCGCGCTCCAGCCGCAGCAGTGGTACGACGACCAGCGAGTACGGCTGATCAACCGCGCCGTGGTCACCGCGCTGCGGCCCGGGGACGGAGCCGTCGAGCTGATGGACGGCCGGCTGGTGCACGCCGACCGGGTGGTACTGGCGACCGGCGGCAGTGCCGCCCGCCCGCCGATCCCCGGCATCGACGGCGGCGACGGCGACGGCGACCGCGTACATGTGCTGCGGACGGCGGACGACGCCGACAGGCTGCGTCCGTCCCTCGTACCCGGTGCCCGTGTCCTGGTCGTCGGCGCCGGGCTGATCGGGGCCGAGGTCGCTTCCACCGCCGTACGCCTCGGCTGCGAGGTCGTCCTGGTCGACCCCGTGGCCACGCCGCTCGCCGCCGCGCTCGGCCCGGACCTGGCCTCATGGCTGCACGCGTTGCACGTACGGCATGGGATCACCGCCGTGCAGACCACCGTCGAGAGCTTCGTGGACCGCCCGGCGGGTATCGAGGCCGGCTTCAGCGGGGTCGCCGCACCGCGGCTCTTCGACGCGGTGGTCCTCGGCGTCGGCATGGTGCCACGCACCGAACTCGCGCAGACCGCACGACTTGAGACGGACCGCGGCATCGTCGTCGATGAACGGCAGGTCACCTCGAACCCGGCCGTACTCGCCGTCGGCGACCTCGCCCGCACACGCCGCGACGGTGTCCTCCTGCGGCGTACGGAGCACTGGGAAGCGGCCCAGCACGACGGCGCCCGCGCGGCGGCCGGCCTCCTCGGCGCCCAGCCGCCCGCTCCGTCCGCGCCCTGGTTCTGGACGGACCGGCACGGCCGGCACATCGAGGCCACCGGGCATATGGACGCCGCCGCGCGGACCGTGGTCCGAGGCCGCATCGACGACCCGTCCTTCTCGGTCTTCGGACTGCGGGACGGACACGTCGTCGCCGCGGCCTCCGTCGACGACCCCTCAGCCGTACGGGCCGCGCGCCGCATGATCGACCGCCGCACCCCGGTGGACGCCGCCCGGCTGGCCGACCCGGCCGTGAACCTGCGTGCGCTGTTGCGCGGCTGACGTTCCACCAGACGGCACACTCCGTACCAGCTCGCCCCGAGAAGGGATCGAATGACATCGTGAGCACAGCCACCGACCAGCTCCGGTCACGCGCCGGGACCCGCGCCGACCGGGACACGCACTTCGAGGTCGAGCAGTTCTACTACGAGGAGGCCGACCTCCTCGACTCCGGCCGCTACGCCGACTGGCTCGAACTGCTCGCCGACGACCTCGACTACTGGATGCCCACGCGGACCAACCGCCTGCGCCGACAGCAGGCCCTGTCCATCGCCGCACGGGGCGAGGCCGCCTTCTACGACGAGACCAAGGACAGCCTCGCCTGGCGCATCCGCCGTTTCGATTCCGGCATGGCCTGGGCCGAGGACCCGCCCTCCCGCACCCGGCACCTGGTCACCAATGTGATGGCGCGGCACGTCGACCCGGCGGAGCAGGACGGGTTCACCGCTGACGATCTATGGGTGCGCTCGTCGTTCCTGGTCCACCAGAACCGGTTGGAGCGGGAAGTGAACATCTTCGCCGGCTCCCGCACGGACATCCTGCGCCGCACCGCCGACGGCCGGCTTCAGGTCGCCCGCCGCGCCATCCTGCTCGACCAGAACGTCCTGCTGGCCAAGAACATCTCCACGTTTTTCTGACCATCCGCCTCACCGAGCACCCGTCTCACCGAGCATCCACCTCGCCAAGCATCCACCTCACCGAGCATCCACCTCACCGAGCATCCGTCTCACCGAGCACTCGAATCCTCCGATGGGAAATCCCGTGACCGACCTCGACCTCAAGCAGCACCGTGTGCCCACCTCGCTGGGTGAGATCACGGTGGCCGAAACCGGCGAAGGACCCGTTCTGGTGATGCTGCACGGCGGCGGGCCGGGCGCCTCCGGCGTCGGCAACTACCACCAGAACCTGCCGGCTCTGGCCCGGCGCTTCCGTGTCGTCCTGCCCGACCAGCCCGGCTTCGGGGGAAGTTACCGCCCCACGGAGGACGACCTGGGGACGCGGTCCATCACCGAGATCACCGTCGACGCCCTCTACCAGGCCCTCGACGCCCTCGGGATCGGCGACTTCCACCTGCTGGGCAACAGCCTCGGCGGCGCCGCCGCGATCGCCATGGCCCAAGAGCGCCCGGAACGCGTCACACGACTCGTCCTCATGGCGCCCGGCGGCGGCTGGCTCCCCTTCGGCCCCACACCCACCGAGGGCCAGAAGGAGATGTTCCGGTACTACAACGGCGGGGGCCCCAGCGAGAAGAAGATGGCGGCGTTCATCCGCACCATGGTCTTCGATCACCGGCAGTTCGGCGAGGACGTCGTACGAGCGCGCTACGAAGCCTCGCTCGACGAGAGCCACATCGCCTTCTACCACCGCTACAACGCGGCCTTCGCCCAGCGCGGCGGCATGGACCCCCTCTGGCGTGATCTGCACAAGATCACGGCGCCGACGCTGCTGCTCTGGGGCCGGGACGACCGGACGATCACTTTCGACGGCGCGCAGCTCATGCTCAAGCAGATCCGTGATGTGCAGCTGCATGTGTTCAGCCGCTGTGGCCACTGGGTGCAGCTGGAACGGCGACGCGAGTTCGAGGCCCTGGTCACCGGCTTCCTCGGGGAGCAGGCATGAGCGGCGGCTGGCTGGAGGGCTACGCGGCCCTGATCACCGGTGGCGGATCCGGCATCGGCCGCGCCGTCGCCGAACGGTTTCTCGCCGAGGGCGCCTCGGTCACCGTCCTCGGCAGGGACAGGAGCCGGCTGGAGGAGGTCGTGGACTCTGCCGCCGACCGGTCGCGGATCCACACGGTCACCGGTGACGTACGGGACTCCGACACACTGCACACCGCCGTCCAGGAGACGGTCGACCGCTTCGGGAAGCTCGACACCCTCGTCGCCAACGCCGGAGTATGGGATTACCAGCGGCAACTCACCCGGCTCACCGCCGACGAGCTGGACACCGCCTTCGACGAGGTCTTCTCCGTCAATGTCAAGGGCTATCTGCTCGCGGCGGAAGCGGCCTGGCGTGAGCTGGTGAAGACACGGGGCAGCATCGTCATGACGCTGTCCAACGCGTCCTTCTACGTCAATGGCGGCGGCCCCCTCTACACCGCCAGCAAGCACGCCTGCCTGGGCCTGATGCGCGAACTCGCCTACGAACTGGCCCCCAAGGTCCGGGTCAACGGAGTCGCCTGCGGCGGCATGAACACCGATCTGCGCGGGCCTCGGTCCCTGTCCCTGGCCGATCGCTCGATCGCGGCGTCCTTCGCCAGGCGAGGACCGGACACGCCGCCCCCGCCGATCCCCCTGCACGACTCCAGCACCGACCCGCGCGACTTCACCGGACCGTATGTGCTGCTCGCCTCCCGCGCCCAGAGCGGTCCGGTCACCGGGCACGCAATCAATGCCGACGGCGGCATCGGCGTACGCGGGTTCGCGCACGCCGCCGGCGGCGATCACCTCTGATCTGACGCTCGACGAGGAGCCGACAGTGACCACACCGCCATCAGCCACCACACCTCACCCACGGAACTCGGGGCTGCGGATCGATCTCAATCCCGCCGCGGCCGTCGCACGCAACGCGGTGCACCACGGCGACACCGTCGTCATCCGCTACGCCGGCGGAGACCTGACGTATGCGCGACTCGACGACAAGGCGGCACGGTTGGCGACCGTGCTCGTCCACTCCGGCGTCGGTGACGGCGACCGGGTCGCCTACCTCGGGCTCAACAGCAGTTCCTTTCTGGTCACGATGCTCGCCGCCTTCCGGCTCGGCGCGGTGTTCGTCCCGGTCAACTTCCGGCTCGCCGAGCCGGAGCTCGAAGCTGTCCTCGCCGGAAGCGGTGCAGCGGTCCTGGTCTGCGAGGAAGGGCACCGGGCCAGCGTCGACAAGGTGCGTTCGAGGACCGCGCTGACGCGCTTCCTGCTCGTGGACGACGACCCGGAGGCGCCGACCGCCGGTGCGGCCGGCTGGGAACCGTGGTCGGCCCTGATCACGGCCGCGGTTCCCGAGCCGAAGGTGTTCGCCAAGTACGCCGACGACGCGGCGGTCCTCATGTTCACCTCGGGCACCACCGGCCGGCCCAAGGGAGTCGTGCTGACGCACGGCAACATCTGGTGGAACTCCGTCAACGTCGAACTGAGTCTCGACACGCGCAGAGGTGATGTCACCTACGTGGCGGCGCCGCTCTTCCATGTCGGCGCCCTGAACAGCTTCACCCTGCGCACCCTGGTGCGAGGCGGCACCGTGGTGGTGCGCCGCCGCTTCGATCCGCAGGAGTGTCTCGACGACCTCCTCACCCATCGGGTCAACTCCATGTTCGGGATAGCCCAGATGTTCGCGGCGCTGTCTCGCGTCCCCGGCGTCTTCGAGCACGATCTGAGCGAGCTGCGCTCGATCGTGGTCGCCGGCGCACCGGTCCCGCCCTCGCTCATCGAGCTCTACGCGCGGCACGGCGTGCTGCTCCAGCAGGCATGGGGGCTGACCGAGACCGCTCCCTTCGCCACTCATCTGCCGGCCGAGCGAACCCTGGACAAGATCGGCTCCGCCGGTATCCCCATGCCCTTCACAGAGGTCCGGGTCGTCGACACGGCCGCCAATGAGCCCGTCATGTCCGGCGAGCCCGGTGAGATCGTCGTCCGCGGGCCGAACGTCACCGCCGGCTACTGGAACAACCCGGAGGCGAACCAGGCCGCGTTCGACGACGAGGGCTGGTTCCACTCGGGCGACATCGGCTACCTCGACGAGGAGGGATACCTCTACATCGTCGACCGGCTCAAGGACATGATCATCAGCGGCGGTGAGAACGTCTACCCCGCGGAGGTCGAGCGAGTCCTCGCGTCCATGCCGGGCGTCGTCGACATCGCGGTCGTCGGTGTCCCCGACGAGCAGTGGGGCGAGACGGTGGTCGCCGTGGTCAGCGTGGACGGGTCGCCCTCGGTCACTCTGGAGGAGGTCCGCGCGTACGGCGCCGCACAGCTGGCCCGGTACAAGCTTCCGCAACGCCTGAAGGTCGTTCCGGTCGTACCGAGGAACGCCTCGGGGAAGCTCGACAAGGCCGTCACCCGGCGGCTGGCCGCTGAGGGCGTCTGACGTGCCCGCGATACCTCCCCTGCCCGAACTCGCGGTGCCGGACGCATACCGGACCACCGTGGAGTCGTGGCAGCGCTTCACGGGAAGTCTGCGCCTGCACGGTCAGGGGACCGAGGCCGCCGTCCAGGTGGAACGCTGCGCGGCCGGCCGTCTCCAGGGCGCCTACCCCGCGGGCGCCCACGACGTGGAAGTGCGGATCGAGTCGGAAGTGCGGGGCGACGTGTTGACGACGCTTCTCCGGACTCTGGTGGGGGCCGTCCGAGCTGCGGACGCGCGGTGCCGCCGCATTGTGTACGCCGTCGACGAGGGCGGAGTGGAGAAGATCGAGGCCGCGGAGGCCGCCGGTTTCCGATACGTCGTCGATGTGGACGTGCAGGACCTCGAACTGAGTCTGCTGGTCGCCGAACCCTCTTGGGTCACCGCCACCGACATGGACTTGGACCTGGCGCACGTTCCGGGAACATGAGGCCGACACCGTGCGGCATCCGGGATGGCCCTCTCCCCTGAGCGGCCTCGGGCCGCACCGCCGGCCCGGGTCCGGTCACGGTCCGCAGTCCCGGGCCGACACCACCCCGGCGCCTCCGTCCACGGTGACGATCTGCCCCGTCCGGATGGCCTCCATCGCGCCCCGTACGCCCACCACGGCGGGGATCCCGTACTCCCTCGCCACCACCGCCCCGTGGGAGTTGGCTCCGCCCATCTCCATCACCAGGCCGCCGGCGGTGAGGAAGAGGGGTGTCCAGCCGGGGTCGGTGGACGGCGCCACCAGGATCTCGCCCGGTTCCAGCCGGGCGCCGACCGGGTCCGTGATCACCCGGGCCGGGGCGGTGGCCGTCCCCGCGGACGCCGGGGTGCCCGTCAGGGAGCCGGGGGCGGCCGGTGCGCGGTGCGCCTCCGGGGCCGTGCCGTCCGAGAGCAGGACGCGGGGAACCGGTCGGCGGCGCAGTTCCCGGGCGTAGCTCTCCTTGCGTCGGGCGACCGTGCGGCGGAGATCCCCGTCCTCGGTCTCCATCTCCGTGAAGTCGAGGAAGAACACGTCCTGCGGGGCGTCGATCCGGCCTTCTGCGTGGAGTTGTGCCCCGCGTTCGGCGACCCGCTCGCGCACCACGGCGAGTACCCGGACCGCGAGGTACTTCGGGTACTCGCGCAGGCCGGCGAGGAGCCGGGTGCGGCGCAGCGCGAACCGCACCAGCGGGCCCCGTGGCCCGGCGCGGCGGGCGAGGCGTTCGATCATGGCCTCGGCGTCGGCCCGGGCGCGTGCGAAGACCGCGTCCGGGCGGGCCGCCGGGTCGTCGGCGCGCAGGAGGTTGGCGATGACGCCGATGATGTGCGAGGGGTCCTCGGACCAGCGGGGCAGGCCGATGTCGATCTCGGCGACGGCTCGGTGGCCCCAGCGGTCCAGGAATGCCGCGAGGCCCCGCTGGGCGGTCGGGGGAAGCTCGCCGTTCCGGTAGGCGTGGGCGTGCTCGCCGGCTTCGCGGCCCGGGTTCTGGAAGGCCCGGGCGGCGGCGGGGTCGGCGCGGATGGTGTCCGCGAGGTCCTCCAGGGCCAGGTCCATCTCGGTGGTGATGTTGTGCGGCAGTCCGCGCAGCACGGTCTGGAGCTCCCCGGGTTCCGTGCGGACGATCCGGCCGGTGAGGGCGAGCATCGCGTATCCGATGAGCACGGCCGGGGCGAGCGCCGGCAGGACGGGGACGATCTGGTCGCGCAGGGCGCCCCGGGCGGTCGTGGACCTGGCCGCGGTGATGATGCGCGGTTCCAGCCGGTGCGCCTGCCGCAGCGCGGCTTCGGGGCGGACGAGTGCGCGGGCGGCGGTGGCCGGGGCGTGGAACCGCCGGGCCAGGCGCAGCGCGCGGCGGAGGGCGGGCCGGATCGATGTGTGGGTGAGGGCGAGGCGCGGGTCCCGGTCGCAGAGCTCGGCGAGTACCTCGGCGGACCGGGCCTCCATGAGGCCGAGCAGCCTCAGTGCGAACGCCCGGCCGATCCGGTCGCGCAGCGCGTTGGTGAGGTCGAAGAAGATCCGCTCTCCCGCCTCGGTGTAGCCGGTCGACATCGGGTCGCCGATGACGATCTCGTTGACGGAGCGGGCGATCTCCCGGAACGCGGCGCGTCCGGCCGGGGTGATCGGGCGCTGAAGGCCCTGGGCGAGGCTGAAGCAGAAGTAGACGTGGAAGCCGTCCCGCTCCGGTACGGGGAAGAGGGTGGTGATCTGCCGGGCCTGGGTCAGATGGAGCACGCCGTCCGCGTCGATCGCCCACTCGATGTCCTGGGGGCTGCCGTAGTGGTCCTGCACCGCCGCGCCGAGGGCGACGAGCCGGCGGATCTGTTCGTCGGTCAGACAGGGTCGCTCGTCCGCCCGGACCATGACCTGTTCGGTGCCGCCGCCCGGAAGGGGGCGGACGGCCAGCCGTTTCTCCCCCGTGCGCCGCTCGATGACCGTGTCGCCCTCGACGATGTAGTGATCGGGGTTCACGGCGCCTGAGACGACGGCTTCGCCGAGCCCGGGGGCGGCGTCGATGACGGTATGCCGCCGGTCGCCGGTCACCGGGTCTGCGGTGAACAGCACTCCGGAGACGGCCGACCGGACCATGCGCTGCACGACGACGGCGAGATACACGGAGTCGTGGGGGATGCCGTTGGTCTCGCGGTAGGCCACCGCCCGGTCGGTCCACAACGACGCCCAGCAGCGCCGGACCGCGTCGGCGACGGCGTCCGCGCCGATGATGTTGAGATGGGTGTCCTGCTGGCCGGCGAAGCTCGCGAACGGCAGGTCCTCCGCCGTGGCGCTGGACCGCACCGCGACCGGCGCATCGTCGCCGAGCGCGCGGTAGGCGGTGACGACCGCCTCGTACACCTCCGGTGGCACCGGTGCGCCGAGCAGTGCCCGCCGGGCCGCGTCCGGGGCGAGGCCCGTCAGTTCGCGGGTGGCCGGCAGCATCCGGTAGGCGTCCGTGGTCACGGCGAATCCCGGGGGTACGGGCAGTCCCGCGCGCAGCAGCTCACCCAGGTTCGCGGCCTTCCCTCCGACAAGGGCCGGCATCGTGGCGTCGACGGCGTGCAGATCGATGACGAGCGGCATACGGGCCTCCAGGGGTGGCTCCTGCCAGGCTAGGAGGAGCGGTTCGGGCGCACCACCGGGCCGTCGAGCGCGTTTCGGGCCGGCTCATGCAACGCCGCCGCCTGGCATGCGGCTGTTCATGCAACGCCGCCGCCCGGCATGCGACCGCGAAGCCGGACCCCACCGTTCCGCTATTTCGCGGCTGTGTCGGGGTCAGGGCCGGGTCGCAGGCGTACGGGGAGGGCTTTCAGGTGCCGGTTGACGGGGTTGGCGCCGCGTTGCAGATGCTTCGGATCGGTGGCGAGCCGCAGGTCCGGTACACGGTTGAGCAGCGCGGTCAGAGCCACGGCGGTCTCCTCCTGGGCGAGGTGCGCGCCCAGACAGCGGTGGGCGCCGTGCCCGAATCCGAGGTGGGGTTCCCTGCTGCGGCGGGTGCGGCTGAGGTCGAGGCGGTCGGGGTCGGTGAAGACGGCCGGGTCGCGGTTGGCCGCGGACACGATCGGCAGGACGGCTTCCCCGGCACGTACCGGGGTGCTGCCGACGGTGGTGTCGCAGGTGGCGTAGCGGGGCAGAGCGCGCACGACGGGGCCGCAGTAGCGCATGAGTTCATCGACGGCGTACGGCATGAGGGTGGGGTCTTCGCGCAGCAGAGCGAGCTGGTCGGGGTGGGTGAGGAGCGCTTCGGTGCTGTTGGCGATGAGGTTGACGGTGGTGATGTGCCCGGCGACGACCAGGTTGGTGATGAGTGCGACAAGCTCGTCGGTGCTCAATCGATCGCGGTGATGGGGCGCGAGCAGTTCGGAGATGAGGTCGTTGCCGGGGTTGGTGGTGTGGTGGTCGATGAGTGTGTGGGCGTCGTGGACCATGCCGGCGAGTGCGTCGCCCAGCTCGTCACCGCATACGCCGGCGCTCAGTGTGGCGCTCCGTGCCCGCCAGCGGTCGCGGTCTGCTTCGGGGACAGCGATGAGTTCGCAGATGACGGTGATGGGCAGCGGCCGGGCGAAGTGTTCGATCAGGTCGACGACGCCGTTCTCGGTGTGGTCCGGCAGGCGGTCGAGCAGTTGGGTGGCGATGGCGTCGATCCTGGGGCGCAGCGCGGCCACGCGGCGTGGGGAGAACGCGGCGGTGACCAGGCCGCGCAGACGGCGGTGGTCGGGACCGTCGGCGTCGAAGATTCCGGCGCGCAGGTATTTCTCGTGCCCCGAGTGCATGCCGCGGGCCTGCCAGGTCTGTTCGGTGCGGTGAGCCACCGGCGCACCGGGGACGGTCGCCGCGTCGATGGTGAAGCGAGGGTCGCTCATGATCGTACGGATGTCGTCGTGGCGGGTGGCCACCCACATGAGGTCGACGCCTCGTACGCGCCCCCGCGCCATCTGCTCGCGTTCACGGATGGGCGCGTAGGCGGTGAACGGATCACGGACCAGCTCCTGATCGGCCAGGTCCAGTGGTTCGCCGTCGGCTTCGGTGGTGCCCGGTTCCTGCACAGTCATATGGGGGCGCTCCAAACAGGTGGTCGTTCAGTGACGGCATCATCACGCCGAGACCACACCCTGCGCCCCCTGAGGGCGCCAATCCCCCCGAACGAATGCATTCGCCGCAGACGGGTTCGTGGCACACCCGTTGGGCGGTCATGACAGAGGGCGCTTCCCCAACAGCGTCCTCCAACAACGTCCTCCAACAGCGCCCTCCCTGAACAGGCCGTCCGACGGAGTGGGACGCCCCGATGGGCCCACGCGGTGGAGCGGGGCCGGTTCAGGATCCGGTGAGGACGTCGCGGACGGCTGAGTCCAGGACGGTGCGGGCGTGGGCCGGGTCCATGAACTGCACCTGGGTCATGCCGCCGTGGCGCAGGAGCATCAGGCGGTCGGCGGCCGGCTCGGGGGTGGGGTGGTCCGCCTCCCGGAGCAGGGCGAGCAGTTGGCCGTGGAGCCAGTCCATGTGGGAGCGGATGGCGCGGGAAACGGGGCTCTCGGGGTCGGGGTGCTCGGCGGCGGCGTTCAGGAAGGGGCAGCCGCGGAAGCCCGGCCGGCACAGCTGGTCGCCGACGCCGCCCGGGCCGCCGAAGAATGCCTCGATCGCGGCGTGCGCGGACAGCTGGACCCGGATGCTCTCGACCAGGCCCCTGATGTCCCGGTCGATGCTCTGTACGTAGGCGACCACCAGCTCTTCCTTGCTCGGGAAGTGATCGGCCCGACCACGGGGAAGATCATATAGATGCCCGGACCGAGCAGGCCGATGACCAGAAAGGTGCGCACCAGATGATGGGCCGGGAACCGGCCCTCGGCGGCCACATGACGCAGCTGGTACACCGCGAAGACGACCGCGGCCACCGCCAGCTTGACGTAGACCCAGTCGAGAACATGGGCGCCGATCGGGCCGGTGGCCGTGACCATCCGGCCTACCAGCCACGACGGGTTGCCCAGTGCTTGATCGGCGGTCAGCACATACTGGTCGAGCACCTCGGGGCGGGTCTTCGACGTGATCAGCAGCCAGGTATCGCCGGTTTTACGGCCCGCCACCAGCAGCAGGCCCAGCGCGACGCCCTTCAGCAGCAGAACACGTTCCTGGCCGGTGCGGCGTGTCACAGCGATGACCGCACAGCCCAGAATCACCCACAATGCAATTGCCATACCCTTGTTCGGCGCCGGCCGCCCACCGTACGAGCCAGAAGGCGATGTCGATGCCGACCGCGATGAACCGTTGCCGCCATGTGAGCACCACCATCATCAACGCCATGCTGACGTAGAGCAGGGGCCCCGACGCGGGGACGAATATCGCCTCTCTCGCCTGATGGGCGATCGGCCCCGGCAAGTGATAGTTACGCGCGGCGATCTCCAGCGCGATAAGGAATCCGAGGGCGACCACACCCGCCGCGGCCCACAGCCTCGCCCGCGGTTGACGCCACACGGCGAATGCGGTTTCGCATTTTTCTCGCGAGAACCACCCTGTTGCACGTATCGATTATTTAGCCAATTTACTTGATCTTGATCGAAAGGTCATTCTTCGTGCCAGGCAGCACGGTCCATGCACGGTTCGTGCACGGTCCATGCACGAGACGGGCGATCAGGGTGATCGCCAATCATCCGATCATGCTATCGAAGCAGTCCAGTGAGTCCCGCTGGTCACCTGGGCTGCCTGCCGGCACCTGACCCTCCGCCGCCCCGCCCCTTCCGGCAGCAGCCGAACCCGTGGTTCGCCTGGATGACCGCGCGAGACGGCGGCGCCGTCAAGGACCTGATGTCCACGTCATGAGAAGACCCACCCGCCGATGCATGGGCTCCATAGCCATCACCGCAGGTGAGGAGCGTCACACGCCTTGCCGGCGTGGAGGTGTCGCGGCTTGGAATCGACCACCGGTTCCGGAGACCGGCTGAGCACGGCCTTGCGGTGCGGCTCCCCCCTCGGTCAGGGAGGCGGGGAGCCGGGTGAGCCGCCGGCCGGTCACCCACCGCACCGACGGCGGCGCCGAAGCCCCGCCGCCCCCGCCACTCAGACCGCGGCCGACTCCTCGGCCGCGCTGTGCGGGAGCAGCTTTCCTTCGTCGTCGACGGGTGCCCCGGCCCATGCCCGCAGGGCGTCCATGGCGGGGCCGAGGCCCGTGCCGCGCTCGGTGAGCCGGTAGGTCACGGCGACGGGGGGACCGGGGGCGACTTCACGCTCGACCAGGCCGACCCCCTGGAGTTCGCCGAGCCGGTCGGTCAGGACGCGCTTGGACAGGGCCGGCAGGGCCGCGTGGATCTCGCTGAAGCGGGCGGGGCGCTGCAGCAGGAGATCGATCAGAGGCCCCGTCCAGCGCTTGGCCAGCCGCAGCCGGCAGCGCCTCGACACGCTCACCCAGCTGATCGGACCGGGCCTCGCCGCCAACCTCAAGGGCGTCAACGCCCCGTACGGAACCTTCGACGAGGCCCGCGACCTCGCCGCGAGGATCGCCGCCGAGTACGGCCGCGTCGACCACGTCGTCGCCTCCGTCGACGGCTGGTGGATGGGCAATGCCCTGTGGGACACCAGCGAGACCGAGTGGCAGAAGTACTTCATCGACACCACCACCTCGCATATGGCCCTGGCCCGTGCCTTCATCCCCCGGCTGGCCCCGGACGGCAGCTACACCGTCATCGCCGGCTTCTCCGGCCACAAGCCCTACCCCGAGGTCACCGGCGAGCGCATCGTCCTGGACACCGTGGACGACCTGAAGCGGGAGCTGGGACATGAACCCCTGACCACCCCTTGAGGGGTTCCGTGAGGCACTCGACGAGGGCTCTGGGCTTGGCCTCGCCGATGCCCTGGACGTTGATGACAGGCGATCAGGCGGACGGACCGCCGACCGGACCCCTGCCGTGGACCAGCGGCAGAAAGACCTCGTCGACGATCTCGGCGAGGACCGCGTCCGGCACCGCCGGGGCGCCACGCGTCACATACTCGTTGCGCAGCAGCGCCGTCGGCGCGGAGGCGACCCGGGGGTGCAGCGCCTCGGGCGCGGCCTCGCCGCGGGCCACCGCCCGGCCGAGCAGCGTCAGCCACGCCGCCTCGCACGCGCCGCCGCCCGCCGCCGGGTCGCGCCGCAGCTCGGCCAGGAGCTCCGAAGTGCCGTCAGCCGCCACGATCAGGCCGCGGAGGATCTCCCCGTACGGCGATGACCAGGTGCTGTTCGCGCGCCGCAGCATCTCCAGAGCGTCGCAGCGCAGCGAGCCGGTGTCCGGCGGCACGGTCTGCGCCTCGGCCAGGCGGCGGTACGCCGCGACGCCGAGCGCGAGGCGGTTCGGCCAACGCCGGTAGAGCGCGTTCTTGTTCGTCCCCGCCCGCCGGGCCACCTCCTCCATGGTCAGGCCCGCGACGCCGGAATCCTTCAGCACCTCGGCCGCCGCTCGCAGAATCGCCTCCTCCAGCGCGGCTCCACGCCGCCGCCCCTGCCCGCCATGCGCCACCGGTCGTCCCCTCCCCCCTCCGCGTACCGAGGTCTACGGTACGCATCGTACGTTCCGGATACCCGTGTTCCCTTCCCCAACCCAGGGTTAAGGTACGGGACGTACCTTACAGTTGGGGGAGAGAGGACCCGCCGTGCGCGCCTTCGGCATCACCTACGACACCGGCTTCACCTCCGCGGGAACCAGCACCCGCGAACCCTTCGACCTCGCCACCGTCCGCCGCGAGATGCAGATCATCCGCGACGAGCTGCGCTGCGACGCCGTCCGTGTCACCGGCGGCGACCGCGACCGGCTCGACACGGCCGCACGGTACGCGGCCGACGCCGGACTGGAGGTCTGGTACTCGCCGTTCACCCATGGTCTGACCCAGGACGAACTCCTCGGCTTCCTCGCCGACAGCGCCGAGCGCGCCGAGCGGCTGCGCCGCGCGGACGCCGGGGTCGTCTTCCTCACCGGAGCGGAGATCTCCCTCTTCACCACCGGTTTCCTGCCCGGCGACACCCTTGAGGAGCGCACCGCCGTCCTCGCCGACCCGCAGCGGCTGAGGGCCGCGCTTCCCGGCCTCCCCGCCAGGATCAACGCGTTCCTCGGCGAGGCGGTCGCCGTGGTGCGGGCCCGGTTCGGCGGCCCGATCGGGTACGCCTCACTTCCGTTCGAGGGCGTTGACTGGGCGCCGTTCGACGTCGTCGCCACCGACGCCGGCTACCGCGACGCGCAGACCGCCGACCGGCTGGCCGACGGCCTCCGTGCACTGACCGCACTCGGCAGGCCCGCCGCCGTCACGGAGTTCGGCTGCACCACCTATCGCGGGGCAGCCGACGCGGGCGGCCGGGGCGACACGGTCGTCGTATGGGACGACCGCGCCCGTCCCGCACGGTTCAGCACCCACGTCACCCGCGATGAACAGGAACAGGCCGACTACCTGTGCGAGCTCCTCGTCGCCTTCGACCGGGCCGGCATCGACGCGGCCTTCGTCAACACCTTCGCCCGCTACGACCTCCCGCACTCGGACGCCGACGACGACCGCGATTTCGACAAGGCGTCCTTCGGCGTCGTCAAAGTCCTCGACGGCGGCCGAACCGGCACCGCATACCCGGGCCTCCCGTGGGAGCCCAAAGCCGCCTTCCACGCGCTCGCGAAGTTTGGACGCAGCCGGACGAACGACGGCGGGAACACCGCCCCGGGTGCGGCAGGGTGAGGACCCGAAAGCCGTCCAATGGACCGGGATGCGGCGCGGACCGGTGCCTGCGGTGGAGTCGCCGAGGACATGGTCGTCGAGCAGGCCCCGCAACATCCGGTGGGCGGTCGTCGAGATGCTCCCGGAGCACGTCGAACGGCAGCGGTCACCGGACACTCGACCCTCCGGGCTTCCGGGCTTCCGGGCTTCCGGGCTTCCGGGCTTCCGGGGCATCGAGCGTCGCAGCGGGGCACGCCAGCACGCTCCTGCCCCGCCCCGATAAGGCAGATGAGCGACGACAGAAAACATGAACGAGCAGACATGTCACCTATATCCGTGATTCAGCCAACCTTCGCCTGGCTCAGGTCATTCTTTGCCGCTTCGTAGCCTTCGGAAGGCCTTCGCTTGACCCTGTGCGGGAGGACGGGTCATCCGTCTCGTCGCCGGCTCAAGGGTCCGCACCCGGCCCGCAAGCTTGGCCGGCAACACCATGGCAGAAGGAGTCTCGGCATGATCCGCCTCTCCAGAACGCTTTCTTCAGGGTGGTTCGCGGCGGCGGGAGCAACCGCGCTGTTCAGCTTGTCGGTGCACCCGCCGGCGGCGCACGCCGCGCAGCTCTCCTGCGGTCAGACGGTCACAGTCGGCGTCGTTCTCACCGCTGATCTGCTCGACTGCCCCGGCGACGGTCTGGTCGTCGGCGGCAGCGGCATCACCATCGACCTCAATGGGCACACCATCGACGGCGTCGGCCTGGGCGTCGGGGTCCGCAACAACGGATTCGACAACACCGTCATCACCAATGGCAGCAGTACTTCCGCCCGTGTGCAGCAGTTCGACCATGGAGCACAGCTCAGCCCCGGTGCTTCAGGCAATGTCATCGAAAAGCTCACCATCCATGACAACGAACTCTCCGGCATCGAACTCGACAACGCCGACAACAACAACCGCGTACGCGACAACCTCATCGAGCGGCAGGCCCAAAGGGGTGTCGTGATCACCGGCGGATCGAGCGGCAACGTGATCGTCGGCAACACGATCACCGCCAACCAGGGCGAGGGCGTCCTCGTTCAGAACTCCGCCGACAACCATCTGGAGGGCAATCGCATCGCCGACAGCGGGGACGGCGGCCTGATCCTGGAGGGCGCCAGTGGCAACACCCTGCTGACCAACACCGTCGGCAACAGCAGCGACGGTGCGATCGCCCTGCGGCTCGGCTCGAACGACAACCTCGTCCAGGACAACTCGTCCTCCCTGAACCAGGATGCCGGGCTGACCGTCTCCGATTCCACCGGAAACCATCTCCTGTCCAACACGCTCCAGGACAACGGCGACAGCGGAATCGTCCTCCAATCCGCCCACGGCAACACGGTCACCGGAAACGACGTCAGCAGGAACACCGGCGGCATAGAGCTGAGCCAAGCCGACCACAATCTGATCCAGTCCAACATCGCCGACCACACCACCGGGGACGGCATCAGCCTGGAGCTCTCGCTCGACAACTCCCTGCGGCTCAACCAGGCCGGCCACAACGGATCACAGGGCATCCGTGTCGAGGGAGAAGCGGCGCCCGGGACCGGCAACCGGCTGGTCCGCAACACCGCCAACGCCAACCAGGGCGGCGGCATCTTCGTCTCGAAGGCCGTCCACACCCTTCAGGGCAACACCGCCCGGGACAACGACGGCTGGGGCATCTTCGCCGACCCGGGCAATGTAGACGGCGGAGGCAACCGGGCAGGCAACAACGCCGAACCCGGCCAGTGCGCGGGCGTCGTCTGCACTCCCTGAGGCCCGGCCCGGCCACCGTGTCCGGCCCGGCCACAATCCCCGTCGGCTGACTGTTCAGAACGGGCAGGGGAATTCAGTGACGGCCCCGGGGGCGGCCCGGTCCGGCACGTCGGCCAAGAGGGAACTCAGCAGGCGAAAGCCAGTCCTGCATGGGCGCCGCCGATCAGCACCGAGCCCGACGTGCAGTACAGCCGTCGCGGCCACTGGTCCCGCTGACCGCGGCTGCGGTACTGGACGCCGATGAGGTTTCGCCATGCCCACACCTTTCACCCCGCACGGCCTTCGTCGAGGTGTTCGTGGCCGTCATCCCCTTGCACGCGCCGTGTGCGACCTGCATGGCGTGGGTCGGCACTCAAGGTGCTTCCCATGTCAGCCTGTTACCACATATGGGTGATCGCAACTTGCACGGTTCCCGCGCGTGAAATCCCGCTCAGCGGCGGCCGCTGGACGGGCGCCGCGTTCCAGATCAGGCCCGGGAACCGTACCGACGGCCCCTGTACGTACACCACCGCAACCGGACAGACCGTCACCGACACCTGGAACAGCGCCTACTCGCACGGTGCCCACGATCTGAGCGTCCACGGCCCGAACGGCTTCCTGTGCCGCTTCGCCGGCCATGTCGAGAACGGCCGCCCCGGCACGAGCGACCCGGGCCTCCGCACCGCCTGCCCCCGGGCCCGGATCGCCCCCGTCCCGCAACCTCCCGACTGTGGGACGGGGTACGGGCAGAGCCTGGGCCCCGCACGTGGACGGTGGTGCGCCGGCCGGGAGGGCGGAGCATCCCGACCGGCACCGACCCACCCGGCACAGGAGGCATCCCGAAGGAGCGGGGAACTGCACACCCACCGGATACCCGCACGGACGTGACGCGCCTGCTCGTGGTGACCCGGAGGCGCGTGGACCCGCCCCCTCACACCCACCCGCTCACACCCGCCCGGCCGACCGGCCGGCGGAGTCGAACGCCGTACGGCTGTTCGTGGCCCGGGTCACCGCCCGCCGCTCCCGGCTCCGCCCTGGAGCCCGGCAACGCGGAGGCCGTCGCGACGATCTGCCGCCGAGGATGACTGGACGGCCCTGCGCCGTGCCGTGGACACCGTCCTCGACCCGTACCGGCAGGACCCGGAGCACGCTCTCGCGCTGCTGAACCTCGTGCAGGAGACCTCGTCCCTGTGTGCCCGGCGGCTTGAGAAGCAGGACGGCTGGCACGCCCTCCTGGCCCGTGCTCTCGCGGAGCGCAAGGGGTCCGGCACGCCCGCCGGGCTGGCGCAGTCCGTCCTCGCGGCGGCAGCGCTCGACTGTCTGAACGCCGCCCTGGAGCACTGGGCCGCCGCCGAGGGGCGCTCCGATCTCACCGCCCTCATCGACGAGGCCTTCGCGGTTCTCGCCCGCTGACGAACCGGCGCCACCGGTCAGTCGCCGATCGTCAGTACGTCGCGCACGGGGCGGCGTGGTGTCCTGGGGCCTCGGGGCCCGTATCCGAGGCGGATGACCATCTGGACGTGGCCGGTGCCGGAGACGGGTTCACGCAGGAGCCAGCGGAGGTCGGGCCATTCGAGGGCCTGGGTGGCGAAGGCGGCGACCAGTCCGCGCCGGGTGGCGAGGAGGAGGACGCGTTCCAGCGCCTGGCCAGCGTGCAGCCAGTCGGCCGGCTCGTCGCCTTCCGTGCTCAGCAGGGCGAGTTGGGGGTGGCCCTCGAAGTTCGCAACGGGTCGGCCGGGGAGGGTGCTCCGGCCGGCGAAGTCGCGGGTGGCCGCGGCGCCGCCGCCTCTGCGTGGTCCGAAGGCGTAGTCCGGGATTCCGTCGCTGGGGGCGTCGGTCTTGGAGTCGCGGGTCCAGCGCCTCGTCTCGGCGTCCCTGTCGTCGTCCATGCGGTTGTAGCCTTCGGCGTCGCGGATCAGGTCCAGCACGTTCCCCAGGTGCTGCTCGGCGGGGAAGGTCAGGGCGGCGCCTTCGTGGCGGGCTGCTTGTACGAGTGCGTCTCGCAGGTACGGCGGCATCTTCTGGTCGGCGAAGGGGGAGCGGCTGGTGTGGCGGTCGTGGATGGCCGGGTGGAGATCGCCGAGTTCTGCTGCCGGTCCCGGACGGCCTTCCGGTGGTGCGGGGGCGAGCCGCACGGTCGCGAGGAGATGCGGGGTGCCGGGGTCGGGGAGCAGTGTGGTCGTCGGCTGCCAGCCGTGGTGGGTGACGGCGACGCGCAGGTTGAGGAGGGCGGCGGCGCAGCCCACGTGCAGTCCCCGTGTGGTGGGATCGGTGTGGGGCATGGCGCGGTCCAGGTCGGCGAAAAGGGTGAAGGTGCGGCTGCGCGGAGCAAAGTGGAAGCGCCATGGCTGTGCGTTGTGCATGGAAGGTGCGGCGATGGCATCGGCGACGAGGCTGGTCACCGTGCGTTCGTCGAGCGTTGGTGAGGACACGGGGTTCCCTGCCGTCCTTCTTCTGCCCGGCCGTCGGCATGACCTGATCGGCCCCTCTTCGTGACCGGATCGGCCCCTCTTCCAGTCTCGCGCGGTTCCGGCATCCCGCCAGAGCCCACCGTCCGGGAGCAGGCGTCCCCCCTCCCCCCGGACTCTTCCGAACGGTCCGGGGCCGTTCGTGTCGCAGATCCCACCGGGCGCGGCCACTCTTGAAGTGTGTTCGCGGTGCCCGTCGGAGGACCGCGCCACCGGACGGGGTCCAGTCCTCGTCACAGGAGACGGGAACAGACGTGGAGGAGGCGGGGCACATCATGGAGCCAGTCATCACCGTCGGCCTGGACGGGACGCCCGAGTCTGTGGCCGCGGCCGGCTGGGCGGCCCGGGAGGCGGCCCTGCGCGGGGCGACCCTGCGCTTGTTGCACGCCTGGGTGCTGCTGTCCTTGGAATCTGCCCAGTCCCCTTCGGAGGAGGACCAGAACTACTGGGCCAGGCAGATTGTCGATGGTGCCCGCGCGGCGATCGGGCAGCGTTTCCCGGACCTTCCCATCGTCGAGGATCTGGTGCGCGCGGACCCCAGGGACGCGTTGCGGGCTGCGGCGGACGCGTCGGGGATGCTGGTGCTCGGTTCCCGGGACATGGCACCCCTGACCAGCTACTTTCTCGGTGATGTCGGCCTGCAGGTGCTGGCGCGGTCCCCGGTTCCGACCGTTCTCGTGCGTGCCCGGGAGAACTCGGCAGACACTACGGACACCGGGGACGAGGGTGACGTGGTGGTGGGGCTGAGCCTGCACGGTCCGTGTGACGCGCTGGTCGCCTTCGCGTTCGAAAGCGCCGCCAAGCGGGACGTCGCCCTCCGGGCCGTCCACGGCATCAGGGTTCCGGTGCCCGCATACACACGGACGGATGTCGACTCGTACATCTCCGTGAGCCTCCTCGAAGGCGCCCGGCGGAATCTCTCCGAGGCGCTGCGCCCCTGGCGGAGCGAGTACCCCCGGGTCCGCGTGGAGGAGGTCGTACGGACGGAGAGCCCTGCGCGGGCGGTGGTGCGGGGGGCCTCCGGGGCCGGGCTGCTCGTCGTGGGCCGTCGGCAGGAGCCGCTTCCGCTCCGGCCCCGGATCGGTCCCGTGCTGCAAGCGGCGGTGCACCACGCGCCCTGCCCCGTGGCCGTCGTCCCGCACGAGTGAGCCGTCCCGTGCTCGGGAAGACGGTGCTCGGGGCCGTGCCGCGATCGGCATTGGCGGCAGGCGATGGAGGACGTACGGCTGAGACATCACGCCTAGGACCGCCGTGTGCGGAGCCGATCTCCCTGAGGTGGCCGGCTGGCGCGGAACCGATCTCCCCGAGGTGGCCGGCTGGACCTGGAGCCAGGCTCCGCCGACACCCGTCCCGGCGCGGCCTGACGCGTCCGGCTACCCCTCCACGCGGACGTGACCATCGCCGAGGCCGCGAGGATCATGGCGCGGCGGCAGGTGAAGAGACTGCCCGTGGTCGACCGGGTCGGCATGCCGGAAGGCGTGGTGAGCCGCAGCGACCTGCTCAAGGTGTTTCCGCGCCCGGATGAGGAGATCGCGGGCGAGACCCGTGCCACGGTCCTCGGGAAGGTACCCGCCGCTGCCGGCGTGAACGCCTCGGTCGCCGCTGCCGACGTGAACGCCTCGGTGACGGACGGGGTCGTCACCCTCAGCGGCGATCTTCAGGACCGGTCGCTGATTCCGCTGCTGGCGAGGGCGGTGCGTGCGGTGGAGGGCACGGTCGACATCCGGGTGGACCTCAGCGGCCCGCCCCCGCGCAGCCACGGATAGCGCGGCAGGGGCGGGGCAATGCCGGGCGGTCGTTCAGGGCGTGTCGCCGCCGGGGCCGTCGCCTTCTGGGGGCGGGGTTCCCGCCTGTCCGGCCAGGGGGGTGCCCAGGGAGTTCACGATGCGGCGGCCGGTGATACGCCGGGGTGAGATGGCGAGCCAGAGGGGGCGTTCGCCTCCGGCCCAGGCCAGGCCACGGGCCTTCGGTTCGAGTTCGCGGATGGTGTCGGGGTCGGTGATGCGGCGTGCTTCCCCGACCACCAGGACGCTCCAGCCCTGGCTGAAGGTGTCGTCGATGTGGTCCACCTCGAACGCGACCTCGGCTGCTTCGGCCGCCGAAGCGGGCACGGTATCGGGAGCGGTCCGGTAGACGATCTCGTCGTCGGCGAGGAGGTAGTTGACCGGTACGACGGCGGGGCCGTCGGAGGCGATGAGGGCCACCCTGCCGACGCCGCCCTGAGAGAGGAGGGCGCGGCATTCGTCTTCGCCGAGTTCCCGCAGGCTCGCGTCGCGGAGGGCGGATCCGCGGCCCTGCGGCCGGTCGACCGTCCCTCCGGTGAGTTCGGGGACCGTGGTCTGCAGGGCGTCCGCGATCCGGAGCATGACGCCGATGCCGGGCGCTGATTCCCGGTCTTCGAGGTAGTCGATGTAGTTGGTCGCGGTTCCGCTGCGCTCTGCCAGTTCCTGACGGGAGAGTCCCAGTGCCTCGCGCCGTGTGGTGATCCGGCGTCCGATATCCGTGCGCCGGATGCCGTCTCCCCGTGGGCCGGAGGGGGGAGGTGTCGTGTCCGGCATGTCGTTCGCCTCCATCGGGTGCTAGTTCGCGGGCAGCACGGTGTCGTGCGGGGTACCGCCCAGGACCACCTTCATCGCGCCCGTGTCGGCGGCGCGGGAGAAGACGTCGTACGCCTCCTCCATCTGATCCAGCTCGAAACGGTGGGTGACCAGCGAGGTCAGGGGGATCTTCCCGGCAGCCGTCATGCGCAGCAGCAGCGGTGTGGAGAAGGTGTCGACCAGGCCGGTGGTGATGGTCACGTCCTTGATCCACAGATCCTCCAGGTGAAGGGTCGCGGGTTTGCCGTGGACGCCGATGTTGGCGACCCGGCCGCCGGGGCGGACCATCCGGGTGCACAGGTCGAAGGTCTCGGGCAGGCCGACCGCTTCGATGGCCACATCGGCGCCGAGGCCATCGGTGAGATCGGCGACGAGCCGTTCGGGGTCCTCGGTGCTGAGAACCGTGGCGTCGGCGCCCATGGCCCGTGCGGCGGTCAGCCGGGATTCGGCGAGGTCGACGGCGATGATCCGTTCGGGGGTGCAGAGCCGGGCGGTGGCGACGGTGGCGAGTCCGATGGGGCCGGCGCCCACGATGACGACGGTGTCGCCGGGCTTCACCTGACCGTTGACCACGCCCACCTCGTAGGCGGTGGGGAGGATATCGGCCAGCAGCACCGCGTCGGCGCCGTCGACAGCGCTGGTCAGGGGGTGCAGGGAGAGGTCGGCGAAGGGTACGCGGACGTACTCGGCCTGGGTTCCGTCGATCAGATGGCCCAGGACCCAGCCGCCGCCGCCCTGGCACTGTCCGTAGCGGTTCCCGCGGCAGAAGCGGCACCGTCCGCACGGGGAGATGCAGGAGATCAGCACCCGGTCGCCGGGGCGGACGGTGCGGACCTCGGCCCCCACCTCCATCACCTCGCCCACGGCCTCGTGCCCCAGGATTCTGCCGGGTGTCACCTCGGGTACGTCTCCCTTGATGATGTGGAGGTCGGTGCCGCAGATCGTCACCGTGTCGCCCCGGACGATCGCGTCGGCGGCGTCCTTGACCTCAGGGTCCGGCGCATCCCGCCAGGAGGTTCGTCCCGGGCCTTCGAAGACGAGCGCTTTCATCGCGGTGACCTCGCTCTCTGCTGTCGCAGCCGCGCTCCTTCAGCGTCTCGCGGGCCGGCGGATCGGGCATCTGGGGCGGGCCCGTTCCCGGATGCCCGATCGGGGGCCGGCCCGGACACTGGACGGGGAGAGCACCTGTCGCGAGGAGGCCGCTGCCATGGCGGAGCAGTCCGTGCGCCCGGCCCCCATGGGCCGGGCGGTGCCGTCGCTGCTGACCTTACTCGGCGGGGTGGGCACGGTCACCGGCAGCAAGTTCCTGGTGGAGGGCGCGCGCTCACGCGTTCTGGTCGACTGCGGGCTGTTCCAGGGGCTCGCCGATCTGCGGCGCCGCAACTGGCGTCCGCTGCCGTGCGACGCACGGGACATCCACGCCGTGGTCGTGACCCACGCCCATCTGGACCACTGCGGCTACCTCCCCCGCCTCGTCCGGCACGGCTTCCGGGGACCCATCCTGACCAGCGCGAACACAGCCCGGCTGGCAGAAATCGTGCTGCGCGACAGCGCCCGGCTCCAGACCGAGGCGGCCCAGCACGCCAATGAGCACGGCTGGTCCAAGCACCGCCCGGCCCAGCCGCTCTACGACGACCTCGACGTCGACCGGACCGTGTCCTTCTTCGACCCGGTGGGCATGGACACCGAGGTCGAGATCATGACGGGCATCCGGCTGACCCTGCACTCCGCCGGGCACATCCTCGGCTCGGCCTGGGCCCGGCTCACCCTGGAGGACGGGCACACCCTCGTCGTCAGCGGGGACCTCGGCCGCCCCGGACACCCCCTGCTGAAGCCCGCGGAACCCTTCTCCGGCGCGGACGTCCTGCTCATGGAGTCCACCTACGGCAACCGCCGCCACGACGACGCGACCGGCAGAAGCCTCTTCGCCGACGTCGTCGACCGGACCATCCGGCGCGGCGGCATCGTGGTCGTGCCGGCGTTCGCCCTCGACCGCACCGAGGTCGTCCTGCACGAACTCGCCGCCCTGCGCCGCGCGGGCACCCTGCCCGCCGGCGTGCCCGTCTTCGTGGACAGCCCCATGGCCCTGGCCGCCCTGGAGGTCTACCGGGACGCCGTCCGCGCCCAGGCCCCCGAGCTGCGGCCCGGTGTCTCCGCCGACGGCAGGGCGTCACGGCCACCAGGCAGAGCGCAGGTCAGATCACCTCATAGTTGTGCAAATCATCTCATGATCCTCGTGGTCCAGCATGTGGCAGTGCCAGACATGGACACCTCGTCTGTCGAACACCGCCCTGATCCGGGTGACCCGGCCGGGGGGTGCCTGCACCGTGTCCTTCGGGCCGCGTTCCAGGGCGTCCGGCGGCTGCGGGGTTCGGATCCGGACCTCGGACAGCGCACCGCTCCCCGGGTCCTGCTCGGGCCGGACCGATGGGCCGCCGGGCCACTGGGGCGAGGCGGCGGGAGCATCGGGAAGGCCAGACGGCCGTCCGGCTGGAACATGCGGTCCTGGATGACCAGTTCGACTTCGTACCGCCCGCTGGGCAGGTGGTTGCGGTCGATCAGCGCCATCTCCCGGTCGTCACGGAGCAGATAGAAACCGGCGAGTCCGGCGTGGACGTTGAGCCGGGTGATTCCGAGCGTGTGATTCGTGATACCAGAGTGTGGCCGCTTCCTGGCTGTTCTCGTACGAGGACCAAGGGACGCCGGGGATACGCCCGCAGCGGGTGCCGGATGTGTCGCGTGGAGCGCGAGCGCACTCCCGGCCGCCGAAACGGCGCGGAGCAGGGTTCTTCTCAGCACGGGCACTCTCTCCACAGGCCGGCGGCGAATCGGTGTGTCGTCACCGCAGCGGCCTGCGGACGGCTGATGACATTTCACTCATGTGAGGGCAGGGCAGCCACCGCCCGGCTCACCATGGGCACCCTCGCGCTCCGGCGGTTCGTGGCCGGCGGAGGAAGTTCACCGCCGACAGGAGAAGGAGGAGACCTTCGACGACCAGGCTGACCAGTCCGAGGGGCTCGGTCCAGTTGCCGACATCGCTGCTGTAGTCGGGCAGCCCCGGCCCCCGGGAAAGGACGTATCCCACGATCGGTCCTGCCGCCACCCCCATCGCCAGGAACCAGCTCAGCCGGGTTCCGCGCGCGACGAGTAGCACGGCCGTCAGGACACCCGCGATCTCCAGGGCGTAGTAGAGGACGGCGACGTACTGCGGTGTCTTCGAACCCGGCACGCCCCCTTGGTCCACGACATGCACGGCCACCACCGCGAGACACAGCAACGCGCCCAGTGAACGCACGCCCCAGCCCGGAGTGATCAATGTCCGCTCTGTCATGCATCAGCTCCTCAGGCATCCGTGAACCAGTGAGTACCCGGTCGGCTTTCCCTCTCTGCCGGCTCCCCTATCGCACACCTGAGGATCTCGACCCTGATGCCTGACACGGGCCGGGCGAACGGGTAGTTCGAGCAAGAGGTCAGTCGCCCGGCAGGGTGAGGTTGCAGGTCTCCCCGGTGCCACCGAGACCGTGCGGTCGGGAAGTTCGACACCGACCGGTGCGCGGTCCAAGTCCGGTACGGACATATGGAGTTGTCCGTCGCGCAGCCGGAGCCGTACGCCCCAGTGCCCCTGGTAGCGGATCGCGAAGCTGTACGCGGCGGGGCCGGGCCAGGGTACGGGCCCCGGACCATCTCAGGATCGGGATGGGTCTGCGACAGCCCCTCGGCCGCGTCCCGGGGGACACGCTCCGACCAGTGGCGGTGGGTCTCCTCGCGCGCTGGGTCTCCTCGCCCATGACCGGAGCCTGGCCGAGGGGCACGGGTTCCCAGACGTTCACGAGCCTCAGCGGCAGACGGCGCAGAGACGCCTCCCTGGCCGCCCACTGGGCAGCAGCGAGGCTCTCCCGGGAGCCGTCGAGACCGACGGTTACGGTGCGGGGCATGTGCGCCCCCTGAGGCGGCGGTGGCTGAGGGGCCGCCTCTTCCAGCATGAACGCCGGGACGCGAACGGGCGAGGCATCACAGTCCCCCGCCTCCCTGCCGGAGAGCCCGGACCGTGGGGCCGGACGAGGCTCCGGCCTCGCGGCTGCCCGCCCGGTGGCGGGATGCTGAAGGCCCGGGCGAAAGGAGACCCCCTTGCCCCAGCGCGCCGACGACGCCGGCGGGAGACGGCATCGGTTCCTTCCACCGCTGCCGGGAATCACGCTGCTCGCCGGATACCGGCGCTCCTGGCTGCGGGGCGACGTACTGGCCGGGATCACGGTCGCGGCCTACCTCGTACCCCAGGTCATGGCGTACGCGAGCGTCGCGGGACTACCGCCGGTCACCGGGCTGTGGGCGGTTCTGCCCGCCCTGGTGCTCTACGCACTGCTCGGCTCGTCCCGGCTCCTGTCCGTCGGCCCGGAATCGACGACCGCGCTGATGACCGCCGCCGTGGTGGGGCCGCTCGCGGCCGGAGACCCCGCACGCTACGGCGCGCTGGCCGCCGCGCTCGCGGTCACGGTCGCGCTGCTGTGCCTGGTGGCCTGGACGGCCCGCCTCGGATTCGTGGCCGATCTGCTGTCGAGGCCGGTCCTCATCGGCTATCTGACCGGGATCGCCCTGATCATGATCGTGGACCAGCTCCCCCGGCTCACCGGCGTCCCCACGACAGGGGCGGAGTTCTTCCCCCAGGCGCTGTCCTTCCTTCGGAATCTCTCCCGTGCCGAACCGGCGACCGTGTGCTTCAGCGCCGTCGTCCTGGCCTTCCTGTTCACGGCGCCGCGCCTTTGGCAGGCTGTTCCCCGGCCGCTGCTGGCCGTCGTCCTCGGCACCGCCGCCGTCGCGCTGTTCGACTGGGGGGAGCAGGGCATCGCGGTGGTCGGGGCGGTCCCGTCCGGGCTGCCCGTCCCCTCCCTGCCCGACCTGGGCGAGCTTCCCCGCCTGCTGCTGCCCGCACTGGGCGTCCTGCTCGTCGGCTACAGCGACGTCATCCTCACCGGACGCGCCTTCGCCGACCGCGACGACCCCGGCCGGCACGACCCGAACCAGGAACTGCTCGCCCTGGGCGCCGCGAACCTCGGCTCGGGCCTCTTCCACGGCTTCCCCGTGAGCAGCAGCGCCAGCCGCACCACCCTCGCCGCGTCGGCGGGCGGACGCAGCCAGGCGTACTCGCTCGTGACCGCCGCGGCGGTGGTCGCCGTGCTGCTGTTCCTCAGCCCCGTGCTCAGCCACATCCCGGTCCCCGTACTGGGGGCGCTCGTCGTCTACGCGGCCGTCCGACTGATCGACCTGGCCGGATTCCGGCGCCTGGCGGCCTTCCGCCGGCGGGAGCTTCTCCTCGCCGTGGGCTGTCTGCTCGGTGTGCTCGCCCTCGGGATCCTGTACGGGGTCCTCGTCGCGGTGGGCCTGTCCGTGGCCGAGCTGCTCAGCCGGGTCGCCCGACCGCACGACGCCGTCGAGGGACTCGTGCCCGGCATGCCCGGCATGCACGACGTCGACGACTACCCGAAAGCACGCACCATCCCCGGCCTGCTGGTCTACCGCTACGACTCCCCTCTCTTCTTCGCCAACGCCGAGGACTTCAAGCGCCGGTCCCTGGCCGCCGTGAACGAGCAGACCGAACCCGTCCGCTGGTTCGTGCTCAACACCGAGGCGAATGTGGAGGTGGACATCACCGCGCTGGACTCCGTGGAGGAACTGCGGCGGGAGCTGACCGAGCGGGGCGTCGTGTTCGCCATGGCCCGGGTCAAGCAGGATCTGCGCGACCCGCTGGACGCCTACGGGCTGACCGAGTCGGTCGGCCCCGAGCTGATCTTCCCGACCCTGCCGACCGCCGTGGCCGCCTACCGGAGGTGGTGCGGGGACCGGGCAGAGCCCGAGGACGACGAACCCGGGTGACGCCAGGCCCGGATACCGGGTCGGCGTCCCGGATTTCCGGTGGGCTGGACGTCAGCCGGGCACCAGTACGGCGGCGCCGTTCACCCGGTCGGCCGCCAGATCGGCGAGCGCCCGGTCGGCGCGGCTCAAGGGGTAGGGGCTCACCGTGACCCGGATGCCGACGCGTTCGGCCAGCGCCAGGAAGTCCCGCCCGTCCTGGCGGGTGTTGGAGGTGACGCTGCGCAGATTCCGCTCCTGGAACAGATGGCGCTGATAGTTCAGCACCGGGATGTCGGAGAGGTGAATACCTGCGACGGCGAGGGTGCCCGACCGGTCCAGGGCCTCCAGCGCCACCGGCACCAGGTCGCCCACCGGGGCGAACAGGATCGCCGAGTCCAACGGCTCGGGCGGCCGGTCGTAGGCACCACCCGCCGAAGCCGCGCCGAGTTCCAGGGCGAGCGCCCGCGCCCGCGCAGACCGGGTCAGCACATGAACCGTGGCGCCCTCGGCAAGAGCCACCTGGGCGGCCAGATGAGCCGACGCGCCGAAACCGTAGATCCCCAGCCGCCCGCCCTCGGGCAGCACGCTGCGCCGAAGCGCCCGGAAGCCGATGATCCCGGCGCACAGGAGAGGGGCGAGCAGCTCCGCGTCCCGGTCCTCCGGCAGCCGGTAGACGAACGCCTCCGGAACCACGGCCGTCTCGGCGAAACCGCCGTCCGCGTCCCACCCCGTATAGATGGACCGCGGGCAGAGGTTCTCCCGGCCGGCCCGGCAATACCGGCAACACCCACAGGTTCCGCGCAGCCAGGCCCCGCCCGCCCGGTCCCCGACGCGGAACAGGCCGACGCCTTCGCCCACGGCCTCGACCCGGCCGACGATCTCATGCCCGGGAATCGTGGACGGCCGGTGCGGTACGAGGTCCCCCTCTGCCAGGTGCAGATCCGTACGGCACACACCGCACGCCTCCACCCTCAGCAGCAGCTCCCCCGGACCGGGTGCTGACATCTCCCGCCGGACCCGCTCCAACGGCCCGGTGTCGATCGGCCCCGGTGTCCTTACGGCCCAGCCACTGTGCGCGGCAGGCGTGGACGCGGATACAGCCATGCCTCAAGCCTGCGGCGGATGACCGGACGGAGCAAACGGACTGGCGGCACGGGCCACCGTGATGGGGTGCGCCCCTGCGGCCGGCTTGCCCTACCCGGACGGCGCCAGGACCGCGGACGGAGGATCCCCCTGCCCCAACTTGTCGACCTGACAGACCGGAATTCGGCTTCGGGCTGAGCCTGCCGACCAGAGCCCGGGGGCGTCGAACCGGATGTCCCCGCAGTATGGCTTCAACGGCGGTTCCTCACCCCGAAACGACTCCAGCAACCGCCGTAAAGGACACACCAGTGACCAGAGTCGGAGATGCACTAGCACATGCGGCTCCTGTTGATCATCTAACCGACCAGATTCCCCTCTGCGCGCCCACTCTTCGCCATTTGTCCAAAAACTGCTATAGAGCAAGCCCTCTGCCGACGGTCACAGGAACGGATCTGCTCATCCGCCTCGACCTGTTCACCCGGCTGCACGACAGGATCGGAGCTGCCCACTGCCGAGCCGGGGTGTCAATGTCCACCGGGTGTCAGCAGACAGCGACGTCTTCGATGACGAGGGCTGAGTTGAGCACCAAGGCGGGACTAGACAGCGGCAATCCCCGCCAGCACCCCCCGGCCGGGGCCGGTGCGCGATTCGCTAGAACCACTCGGGTGGCGCGAAGAGCTGGAGCCTAGCGCAGTGAGAGCGCGGACGGCTTCCGCCATGTCGGCACGTGTCATGTATATCGCTGCTTCCAGATATCGGCCTGCTGGGCCTAGCGAGCGTGCAGGATGGACACGTGCTCGTTGCGACCATGCCCATGCGACGGGCTGCCGCCCATCAAGGCACCGTTTGAGCAGCAGTGCTCCCTCGTACACGCCACCGCCGGACAGAGGCTGACCCAGGGCGATCGCAAGGTCTTGGTGATCTTGTGGGTGTGCAGGTCAAGGCCGTGCGGAAGGCGGGTCGGCTCAGGTGAGGAGTTTCGCGAGCAGGGCCATCTCGGTGGGCGGGTCGATCACCGGCTGGATGAGGAGTTCGTCGACGCCGGCCTGTTCCAGGGTGGTGATACGGGCGAGGAGGTCGTCGCGGGTGCCGACCAGGGCCAGGGTGTTCATCAGCGAGGGCAGAACCAGGTCCCGGTCCTGCGGTGCGATGCGTCCGAGGTAGTTGGGGTAGAGCTTGGTGTGCCGGTCCGACGCGGTGGCGGTGGTGCCGCGCCGGTCGAGGAACCGCCGCACCGCCTCGCCTTCCTCGGGGCCGAGTTGCTCGGCGAAGGCGGGTGTGTCGGCGGCGAAGGCCAGCAGCGACAGGACGAGGTGGCCCGTCGCGTCCCGGGCCGCGTCGCCGTGGGGGTCCTCGTCCTCGTCGAGTAGGTGGAGCGAGGTGACCGCGTAGGAGTCCGCCCGGGAGCCCGTGTGGGAGCCGGGGGCGCGGGGTGTGCCCTGGGCGGCGTGGCGGCGGGTGTCGTGCAGCGCGTGCCAGGCGGTGGGGTCCAGCAGGCCGTAGGAGATGAGGCCGGTGCCACGGCGGCCGGCGACGGCGGCGGCCTTCGGTCCGAGCAGCGCGGCCACGACGAACTCGATCGGATCGGCGGTGTTCACATGCGCCCCGGCGTGCAGGAACCGGATGTCGCGGACCCGGTCGCCTTCGCGGTACTCGGTCGAACGTCCGGCACACAGGTCCTGCAGTGCGACGGTGAAGTTCTCCAGCCTGGCCGCCGTGGTCGGCCGCATGCCCAGGGTGCGCCGGGCGGTGTTTCCGGTGCCGACTCCGCAGATGATCCGGCCCGGCGCCAGGGCGTTGAGGCTGGCGAGCCCGCTCGCGGCAGCCGGGGCCGAGCGCAGCGCCGGTGAGGTCACGCCGATGCCGAGCCTGATGCGGCTGGTGGCCTTCGCACACAGGCTCAAGGCGACGAAGGGGTCGCCGTGGACCATTGGGGTGTCGTTGACCCAGAAGCTGTGCAAGCCCAACTCCTCGGCCCGCACGGCGAGGTCCTCCACACCGGGCTGCGCGGCGACAACGACGCCTGCACGCATCAAAAACTCCAAGGTGTGAGAATCGAATCGAACCTGCTCAGCATGGCAGGTCCCGGCACAGGGCCGTTGCGGGAGCGCGTTATCTTGTAGCGTCGCAGGGCGGAGTGGCCGTGCCCGACGCAACGAAACCCCGTCGCTGCAGATGACCTTCCCAAGTCGTCTGCCTGCAACGGAGCTTCGATGTGCCGTCAGCCGCCATGCCGTGTCCCGCCAAGACCCTGCCGCCGCACCGGGTGGCGGGCATGTCGCTGACGGAGCGGCTGGTCAGGTTGCCGGACCCGCGCCGTAGACGGGGAGTACGTCATCCGTTCGTGAGTGCGGTGCTGATCGCGGCGTCCGCGATAGTGGCCGACGCCCGCTCAGACACGGCGATCGGGCAATGGGCCGCTGCGGCCCCGCAGACCACCCCGGCCCGGCTGGGTACCCGGGTCGCCGGTGCCTTCACGGTGCGTATCGCGCCCAGTGCCGCGACCATCCGCCGGGCGCTGGAGCGGGTCTGCCCAGATGGACCGGCCGACTTGGCCGGTGGCGATCCGTCCGGGGCCACCACAGTCGCAGCGGACGGCAAGAGCGCCCGCGGCTCCCGCAACAGCCGTGTCCCGTCCGCACATCTGCCGACCGCGATGACCGGCGACGGGCAGACGATCAGTCAGCTGCCGGTGCCGGACAAGACCAACGAGATCACGGGCTTCGCCCGGCCGCTCGCCCCCCTTCGACCTGACCGGGATCGCCGTCACCGCCGACGCGCTGCACACCCAGCGCGAGCACATCCGCTTCCTCACCCCGGACAAGCAGACGCACTACCTGCTGATGGTCAAGAACAACCAGCCGTCCCTGTTCACGGCGCTGCACCCGCTGCCCTGGAGCCGGGTCGCCGCCCGCCATGCGGCCCGCAGCCGCGGGCATGGTCGGCGTGAACTGCGGGTCGTCAAGGCGCTGACCGTTGACGAGCTGGAGCCGGACTTTCCTGGCGCGGTCCAGGCCGCCCAAATCATGCGCTCTCGCACGCGAGGGGCACTGGGGCGGGGCGCGGGCTCCCCGACGGGTGGCTGGATGCGTCCCGCCCCGAGGGTCAGCCGTCGTGGAAGCCCATCGAGTGGAAGGAGTCCTCCATCATGCGTCGCCAGTACTCCCCCGACTCCCGGACCGTCGGCTCGTCGATGCTCTGGAAGCCCGCCCAGATCGCCTCGAATGCCTCCCGCACCTCCTCCCCGTCCGTGTCCCACATTTCGTCCTCTGCCGTGTTGATCTGTTCCTGAATAAGCGTCAGGAAGTAAACGAAGACGTCGAGACGGGGTGTCACCCGGGAAAGCCGTTCCTGCTCCCAGACGAGTACCTCTCCAGTCCGCCCGTCCAGCAGCAGGAGCCCTTCCCCGTCTGTGCCGGTTGTGCCGAGTGAGACGAAGTTCTCCACGATCTGATCGGATTCCTTCAGGGGGCCGATGTCTTCCTTGACCGTGACCGGCCCATCACTGAAGTCCGACAGCAGCACATGACCACCGACCTGGTCCGGGATCCCCACCTCCGTGATCATTCTTGCCGCCGTCTCGTCCGTCACCAGCCCCCGAAGGCCATCCGCTGCTGACATCGTCGAACCGGAACTCAATACAGAGAACACGGATTCGATTCGTTCCCGATCCATCATGTTCCGCATCCCTCACAGCCGGGCTCCGGTGCCCGTATCAGCCCGTTCCCGGCCCTATGGGTTCAACTTTGCATTGACTTTCTCGATGGCTTCTTTCAGGACCTTCATCGATTTCTTGAACTTCTTCTTTTTACCTGCCTCTTCGGGAACGTCGGTCACATCCGCTTCGGTCAGCACGGCGACCTCGACCCCGGCCCGTCGGAGTATGGACAGGCCCACATGACCATGCTCGTGGCTCCGCTTCAGCCTATACCAGGGATCACCTTCCTTGGCTTCCTCCAGGGAAACCCTGTCCGATTCTCCCCACCGACGCAGAATGAATCTCTCCTGGTTGTCGATCTGCTCGGGCGTCACCTGTCTCACCGCGTCCCCGAACCATCCCTTCTTCATGAACAGTTCGAAGAGTTCCCGATCCATGTCCAAGCTCTCCTGCGGGATGACGGTCGGATACTGGTGCACCTGGCCACCGCCGTAGAGGGAACCGAATCTGAGCAGCGCTGTGACATCGAACCCCTCCTCTTCAAGGAACTCCTTGAAGGAGACCACGAAGCGAGCGCAGTTGAGGCAGCAGCTCATGCTCACGTCGATTTCCATACTGATTTGGGGCCGGCCCTTCTTGGCCTTCTTCGCCTGCTGAGCCGTGGCGGCCTGTTCCTGGGACTGAGCCTTGTTCGCAAGGATCGACTTGATGTACTTCCAGAAGTAGAGAACGACGATTTCCTCGGCATGGGGACGGCGGTATGCGCCGATCTCCGCCAGCAGCTGTTGTCCCGGACCGATGCTGACGCGCTGCACCACGACACCCTGCTTGTTGTCGATGGACAACGCCCCACGGGCCGAGGTGGGATTGACCACCTGGCTGAAGGTGAGCGGCTGGGCCTGCGGCTGCGGGGTCTGCGGGAGGCTCCATGCGATGGCCGGGCTCGCCCAGGCCGGGTTGACCTCGGCACGGACCTTGAAGGCGTTGCCGCCGTGCGGGACGAGGTAGAGCTTTCTGGCGCCCCGGGAGCGCCACTTGGCGAGCGTCCGGGACAGCACCCCCTTGACCTCACCGGGCGCAACACCCCGACCGAGCGCGCGCCGGGCGTCCATCGCCACCCGGGCCGCAAGCCTCTCCTTGTGCTTCTGCTCGTCCTGTCCGTCCTTCCTGCTGCCGGGCCCCCGCTTCGCGGAGGTTCCGGAGCGATCCGGGCGACCGCCGGAACGCCACCGGGCGGGGCGACGGGGCCCCCGGGACGGACCGCGCCGGCCCCTCTCCGGCCTGCCACCGGGTATCCGGCCCGGGGCCCTGCCCGGGGCAGCGGCACCGGGCCGCCGGGGGCCTCTCCTCCCGGCGCCGAGCCGTCGGACGAGTGCGGCGATACGGTCGATGGCCTGGTCGATGAGGCGGTTGACGGGCCGGGACATGGCCTGGACGATCTGGCGGATGCGGCCTGTGACGCCTCCGATGCCGATGAGGGCGGCGAGGAAGGCGAGGAGGACGGGGATGGCGCGGGCGAGGGCGCGTTCGATGAGGGCGGGGACGGCTCCGGTGGCGCCGCGGGCGATGGCGATGACCGAGTCGAGGACGGCGTTGACGAAGTCGATGATTTGGCGGGCGCGGGTGACGACGAAGGTGATGACGTCGATGATGAGTTTCATCGCGCGGACGAACGCGGAGGCGGGGTTGAGGAGGGAGAGGATCCACATGATCCCCGCGGTGACGATGGTGGGGGTGGCGTAGGCGATGACCTTGTCGAGGAGGGTCTTGCGCAGGTCGCCGACCTTGTTGCGGACGTCGTCCCAGAGGGCGGTGGCGCCGCGGCGGCGGAGGTCGGCGACGACCGGAAGCGCGGTCTCCGCGGCGGCCACGGCCTCCTCGGGGACGCGACGGGTGAGGCGGGCGCGGATGTTCGCCCAGGACAGCCCCAGGAGGGAGGCCAGCAGGGTGAACACGCCGCGGGTGTCGAACTTCGCGGGGAGCTGGAGGCCGGCGGCGGTGGCCTGGCCCAGCAGCCAGCCCATGATGCCCTGCTGGAGATGGGTCCTGATGTTCTTGAGGAACAGTTTCAGCCCGGCGCCGACCCCGGTGACCAGATTGCGCAGGAAGCCGATCGGGTCCTTGAGGATCAGCACGATCGCGGTGCCGGCCTTCGCCAGCACCCCCATCAGCAGCTTGCGGAGTTCGTTGATGGTGTTGATGGCGCCGGTGACGGCTTCCCTGGCCTTGTCGACCAGGCCCCTGTTCTTCTCCTTCTCCGCCGCGATCTCGCTGTCCACGGCCTTCAGCGCGTCGGTGTACCTGGCGGCGAGGGTGTCGACCAGTTCGGTGCCCTTGTCGTTCACCGACTGGGCCAGTTCCTCGAACCTGCCCTCGAACTCGGCTGCTGCCTGACGGCCGATCGCCCGCAGCCCCACCGGCAGACGCACCACCTCCGTCTGGAGCTCGGTACGGCCCTCCTTGATCCGCTTCTTCGCCCGGCCCAGCTCGGCGGCGATCAGGTCCGCGATCCCGGCGATGACCTCCTTCATGCGCCGGATGTAGTTCCGACGGGCGGTATCGAAGATCTTGTCCGCCTCCGCCGGCAGCCCCTTGAACAGATCCCTGCCCCAGCGCGCCCAGCCGTCCCACCCGCCATAGCGGCGCTTCTTGTACGCCTTCATCTCCCGCTGATGCTCGGCGGTGAGAGCGTCCCGCGCCGCTTTCTCCTCCCGGGTGAACTGCTCGTCCACCTTGGTGTCGAGACCGGTCAGAATCGCCTCGACATCCTTCTTCATCCCGTCGAACACCGTCTGCAGACGGGCCGTGACCTGAGCGCGCTGTTCCTCGTCGCGCCCCTTGGCACCGGTCTTGCCCGTACCGACCCGCTGACCGGTGGTCACCCGCGCACCGGCCATCCCCGCCATCGCCTCGGCACCGACAGCACCGGCCTGCGCGGTCGCCGCGCCCAGCTCACCCGCCTCGTGCCGCCGCATCCGGCCCGGCGCGGTGGCCGAGTGCTGCTCCGCCTTCTTCTTGTGGCCCAGCGCGCTGGTGAACGCGGGCTCGTTGCCCTTGCGGAGCTGGGTCTCCGTGACCCGCGCCGCAGCCATGTCACGGTTGACGCGTGCCGGGCCGGCCGAGAGGTCCGTGGCGGACGGGGGCAGCCGGTCCGGGACCGCCGAGGCCGCATCCGGTGCGGCCGGGGCGCCCGGCGGGCGGTCGGCGGCCAGCGGGGTGACCTCCTTCACCACCGCCGCCGACGTGTCCGGCGGCGCCGCGGTCGTGCCGGTGATCTCCCCCGCGCTGGCCTCCTTGCCTTCCCCGACCTTGCCCTGGACCTCGGCCTTCACCTCGTCGGCCTTGCCCGAGTCCGCGAACCCGTCCGCCTGGTCCAGATTCTTCGGCGCCCGCTCCGCGATCGCCTTCTCCACCGCCGCGACGAACGCCACCTTGTCGAACGTCCCGGGCTCGGCCTCGTTCATCCGCTCCGCGTTGACCGTCTTGCCCTGCGCCTCGGCATCGTCCTTCGGCGGCACCGCAGCCGCCTGCGCCGCCCCCGCCTCCACCCGCGCCGGCGGATGCGACGACGCCACCGCCCGCTTCTTCCGCCCCACGTCCCCCTTCAACGCCACAAACTTCGGATCCGCATGCGGACCCGGACGACGCAGCGTCTTCCCACCGCCCGATCCGGCAGACGGGCGACCGGACCCCACCCTCCCCGCCGCCGAACCCACCGCATCCGGCTCCCGCCCCAACGCCTCCGCAACCGCCCCATTCCCCACCCGGGACTGCGCCCCGCCCGGCGGCCGCCCCGCCGGGCGCGCAGGCTGGCCGGTCCCCGGCGAGCCGGACAGCGACGCCGCCACAGCGGCGTTGGACACCGGCGCACCCGACACACGCACCGGGCGGCCCGATAACTCCCCCCGGCCCCCGGAGACAACCGTCCCCCGCTCCGAACGCCGCGGCGTCGGCACAGGCGACTTCGGCGACACCACCGACCCGACCTCCTCTCGCGCCCCATACCTCGCGGCGCCGCGGACAGCCCGGCACCCGAGCGGACACGCGTCACAGGAGGCTGGCAGTGAGAGCGTGACCGCCGCGTCGCCACTCCGACACCAAAACGTCCCCCGATGTCCACGACGGTCCCACGAGCAGATACCCCAGCAGCGGAAACAGGCGTTCGGCAGCAGCCCTCCCACTCATGTCACATCACCAAGGAATCCGGGACACCGGGCGGGCCGCTGAGCCGGCGGAGGCACTGGAGGGCATGGCTCCGGGCCGGGAGACGCTCATGTGGGAGGCCGCCCGGTTCCTCGCCCAGGACGAGGTCGTGGGGCCGGGTGTTCCTGGTGCAGACCCAGGCGTTGTCGGTCAGCGTTCGTCCGACCGTGATGCCCAGGCCGGCGAACCAGGCGGTGGCCCTGGCCAGGAATGCCGCGCAGGTGCCGGCGGTCTCGTCGGCGGGCGGCAATCCGGTCGGGGGCCCGAGCCCAACGGGGAGGGTCCCGAACGCGCCCCGCTCTGACACCTTGCACCCATGTCCACGTCCTGCACTGACAGTGCACGAGATAGCACCGGCTCCCGCCACGCGGGTCGGTGCCATCGACACGAGAAGACCGCTCAGGGCCGGAAGTGCCACTCCCCGCTGTACCGACTACGGTGTGGGGCTTGAGGGCGTGGGTGATGTTGGTATGCGCACCGTCTGCGATGGGGAGGGCCGGGGAGCGGTGCAATCCCCTCCTGCGAGCCGTGCGTGCCACGACCGATGAACCAGCCGCGCACGGCAACGGAAAGAGCATGGCGGCGGTCAGTCCCCGCCGTGCCCGGCCGGATCCCGGCCCGGCGGGGAACCGAAGCACTGCCCGGCGTCCCGCAATCATGCAGCCGGTATTCAGGCGCTCGATCCTGTATCGAGCCCTACCCTGCATTCCACCGGCCACCACCGTGTGTACTCAACGGCGGTAGGTCTCCAGCAAGCGCCGTAAAGGACACACCGTAGCGACCGAACGGCTTGCCGGCGTTGCTCGCGCCGGACTCACCGACCCTCCGTCATGGCTACCTCCCACGTACCCGCACTGGACCACATGCGTCGCTTCGACAACGACGGCGGCTGCCCGAGCACGACCCGAAGGTCATTTACGGGATACCCCTTAACCTCACCTCATGCCTCTCACCGTTGATCAATTGACCGGGTACGTGGATCGGGATCTGCACAACGACCTGGCACGCTGGTTTCCCGACGAGCCACGGGTCGACATCCCGGCGTCGACCCGCCCGGTCGAACCGTTCCTCGCCAAGCTCCCACCCGACGCCGCGACCGCGTTGGCCGGCTTCGACCGCAGGGTCCGCTCAGGATCCTTGCCGCAGTGTCTCGACATATACGACTGGTCGTACGCCTTCGGCTTCAAGGCCAACGACTGCCGGATCCTCGACTCCGGCTATGAGACGGAGCTGTCCGACGACGATGTGTGGTCCATCGGCGCCGACGGAGGAGGCAACTACTACGCCGTGCTCACCAGCGGCCGGGTCGCGGTGTGGTTCCACGAGGAGGAGGTCATCGAGGCCGGTACGCAGTTCGACAACCTCGACATCTTCCTGTGGTCGATCGTCCGGTACCACGCCGTGCGTGCCGGCGTCCTCGACCTGGCAGCGGTCGAGGCAGACTTCCACGCCCTCGGACAGCCCGGAGCGCTGGCACCGGAGATCGGGCTCCTCGCCTCACTGCGCTGATGCCGGAGCGCCGGAAATCGACAGCGTCCGGCGGCGCCTGAGGGCGGGACGGTACCAAAGGATCCCGAACTGCCCTCCTATCGTTGCCACTGCGGCAGAGCTGCTGGTCGCGGGGGCACCGGCTAGGTGTCCAACGGCGGTTGCCGACCCCGAGAACGTCTCCGGCAGCCGTAAAGCACACACCGTAGCCGAGCCGGGCGATCCAGTTGGCAACGCTACTGACCACAGTGTGTGGCAAGCACCGAGGTGGAGAAGTCTCCCGTCGCGGATCGGTGGGCGGTGTGATGGCGGCGGGTGAGAAGGAAGACGATCAGTCCGAGCAACGTCATCAGGGCACCGGCCAGGGCCAGCAGCGGGTAATCGGAGGTCCGGGTCAGGACGATCCCGCCGACCGCGGAGCCGAGCGCTACACCGGCGTTGAACGATGCGGCCGCCAGCGCGGAGACCAGGACGGACGCCGTACCGGCCAGGTGCAGGACATAGGACTGCAACGGGGGCACCATGCCGAAGCCGGCGCCGCCGAGGAGCACCAGCAGAACGATGACAGCGACCACGGCGGAGCCCAGGGCCCACAGAAGCAGCAGGGAGACGATCAGCAGGCCGAGGATGACGATCACGGTGCGGGTCACCGACCGGTCCGCGTAGCGACCGCCGAGTGCGTTGCCGACGATCAGGCCCACACCGAACAACAGCAGCAGCCAGGTGACGGATCGCGCCGTAACGCCGGTCACGGATGTCAGGTAGGGGGCGATGTAGGTATAGACGACGAAGAGTCCGCCGTAGCTGAGGGCAATGGCGAGGAAGGCCCCCCACAGGACTCCGCCGCGCAGGACGCCGAACCCGCGGTCCTCCTTCGTGTCCTCGGCGCCCACTACGCCGGGCAGCACCAGCCACATGGCGACGGCGCCGACGAGTGCCAGGGCGGACACGACCCAGAAGGCCGACTCCCACCCTGCGGCACGCCCCACGAGATTTCCAATGGGGACACCGATCACATTGGACACGGTGAAGCCGGTGAACACCACGGCGATGGCCATGGCACGCCGGTCCGGCGCGACCAGAGCGCCGGCGATCGTGATCGCGATCCCGAGGAACCCGCCCAGCATCGCCCCGGCGAACGCCCGGGAGACGGACACCACCAGCAACGAGCCGGTGGTCGCGGTGATGACGTTGGCGACCAGGAAGGCCAGGGTGAGGCCGATCGCCGAGGGCTTGCGGGGCAGGCGCATCGTGGCTGCCGCGACGAGTGGGCCGCCGATCGTCGCACCGAGTGCGAAGCTCGTGGTCACCCAGCCCGCCCGGGACACCGACACCCCGAGATCCTCACTGATGAGGGGCAGCAGACCATTGGGGACCAGTTCGGCCGTCCCCAGGGCGAAGGCGGTGAGGGCAAGAGCGATGATCGGTAGAGGCATACCCACGATCGTGGAAGGTGCTCAGGTCAGCTACCAGATCCCGGCTCTTGCGCTCCTTGGGGAGGGTGGCACTCCCAGGGATATGGTCGCGGTCACGCCCACCGACCTATGGTTGACGCATGAACCATCCGGGTGATCTAGCCGTCTTCCTCCGGGCCAAGCGCGCCGTACTGGTGCCGGAGTCCACCCCTCTGAACGGGTTCGGGGTACGCCGACGGGTCCCCGGCCTGCGCCGCGAAGAGGTGGCCCAGCTGGCCGGGGTCAGCGTCACGTACTACACCCGCCTGGAACAGGGCCACAGCCGCAATGCCTCCGACGAGGTCCTCCTCGCGCTCGCCAGGGCGCTACAGCTCTCCGTCACCGAGGCGGAGCATCTGCTCGACCTGGCGCGCGCCAGACGCACGGCCACCACCACGGGCAGCGGCACGGAGACCGCCAGCCCGAACGCGCGGGCGCTGCTCGCCCTGGTCGCCGCGCGGCCCGCCGCCATCCTCGGCCGCCGCAACGACATCCTGGCCTGGAACGCCCTGGGCCACGCCTTGGTCGCCCCGCACCTGCCCTCCGACGCCCCCGACCATCCCGGCACCCGCCCCTCCCTGCCACGGTTGCTCTTCCTCGACCCGCAGGTCCGCGCCCTGTACCGGAACTGGGACCAGGAGGCAGCCGACTACGTCGCCTATCTGCGACTGATCAGCGGAAAGTATCCGGACGACGAGACCCTGACCAGCATGGTCGGCGAACTGTGCGTGCACGACGACGTTTTCGCCGGGTTGTGGTCTTCGGGGCGCGTCGGCGAATGCGTCGCCGGGACCAAGCACATGATCCACCCAGGCGCCGGCCGCATCACCGTCGACTTCCAGCTCTGGGCCCAGTCGGACCGCCCCGACCAGCGCCTGGAGATCTACGAGCTGCGCGACGACCCCGACGGGGCACGCACCCGCGCGTTGCTGAACGTACCGGCCTCGTACGCGACCCGGTAGCCGTGACGCACCAGGACCGCCGTGGAGCCAGGACCGCCGTAGAGCACAGACCACAGCACGCACGAACCTGTCGCCCCACCGGTGGGACCGGACACCCGGCTGCGACGGATGAGGCGGTCCCTCATCACGGGCAGGTTGATGGAGAGCGGTATGGCACCAGCCGCGGCCCACACCCTCGCCGGAACGGTCATCAGCATGGGTGAACCTGGTCGTTGACGGTGAACGGCACGGCGATCCTCCCCCCAACCGCCACACCAGGCGAACACCAGTGCATGGCTCGGGCGGCAGTTACCCCTGCCTGTAGGTCTCCAGCAACCGCCGTAAAGGACACACCATAGCTGCCTGTCCAGAGCCGTCGGCAAGAGCCCGGGAGTCTCCAACCAGGCCGTTCAACCCGAACCCGAGACCTCCGTACGACAAGAGCATGAGTGGTCATGCCGCCTGGTTCCATGCCGTGTCGTGAGATCCACGTTTCACCTGATCAGGGCATGTGCTGCTGGCAGGGTGCCGGTGCCCTGAGAGGCGGTTTCCGTGATGCCCCGAGACCGGCCTCCCTGGTGTTCCCACTCGCCGCAGGAGACGGTACAGATACCTACTCCGCCGCTGATCACGGCGACGGGCGGAATCACCTCACCCCACCTATCCTGTTGGTAGCCAGTTGGCTACTTTGTGGAGTGACCGTGTCGGATTCCCGGTGAGCCCAGCCTCCTCGCAGCGACCCGCCTTCCTCCGGCACCGTAGGCCGGGCGTCCGGCACCGGCCACTCCGGCAGCGAGAGCCGCCTCATCCCGGTCGCGGCAGCACAGCAGCGAAAGCCCGGTCCGGAAGCCGGCACGAAGCGCGGAACGGGCACCGGCCATCCGTACCGGGCACCTGAACGACAGGAGGCTGACATGCTTCAGGACGATCTCCCGGCCCCGGACACCGGGCTGCTGCTCACCCACTTCCTCACCGTGGCCGATGTGCCCCGCTCGCGAGCGTTCTACAGCGATGTGCTCGGCGGCACGGTGGTGCTCGCCGAGAATCCGTGCATCGTCAGACTCGCCAACGGCTGGATCATCATGAATCCCGGCGGCGGTCCCACACCGGACAAGCCCGATGTATCCCTGCATCCGCCCACCGACCCGAGCACCGCCACCAGCTTCCTCAACATCCGGGTGGCCGACATCAATGCCTGCCATCAGCTGTGGAGTGAGAAAGGCGCCGAGTTCCTCACCCCGCCCATCGACCGCAAGGCCGAACTCCGCTGCTACATGCGCGACCCCGACGGATATCTCATTGAGGTCGGCCAGGCCACCGGCCTCACCCATGGCATCTTCGCCGACCCACCCGCCTCCGGATGACCGGGTGCCCCCGCCCCTTGAGGCTGTGGACGCGGGGCGGTTTCGCCGGCCGCACCACCGGATCGCCGCAGGTCCGGCCGACCGGCTCAACCGGCGGACCGCCCACTCCAGGGCGGACCACGTCCGGGATGCCGGTCCAGGACAGGGCCCCGGCTCCAGGGCAGGGACGAAGGAGTACGAGCGGCCGTGTGCGGGCCGGTGACGTACCGGGGGCGGGTTCAGCCGCCGAGAGGGCAGCCAAGGCGGACGATGGGGGCGGGCAGAGGTACGGAGGAGGACTCATGAGGTCGGTCATTCCCGACTATCTGGCCGAGGCCCTCGGAGAGGTCGAGTCGGACACGTCCGGAGAGCCGGCGGACTACATCCCCGAGCTTGCGGCAGCGGACCCGGAGCGCCTCGGTGCGGTCTTCGCCACCGTTGACGGCGAGGTCTACGGTGCCGGTGACATCGACACCGAGTTCACGATCCAGTCGATCTCCAAGCCGTTCGCGTACGCGCTGGCGCTGGCCGATCGCGGCTTCGGCCCTGTGCTCGCACGAGTCGGTGTCGAGCCATCGGGAGAGGCGTTCAACCAGATCTCCCTCGAAAGTGATACCGGGCGCCCTTTCAATCCCATGATCAACGCCGGTGCGATCACCGCCCACTCGCTGGCCGGCCAGGAGGACATGAATCCTGCGGAACGCGTGGAGCGCGTGGTCCGCGGCCTTTCGGCGTTCGCCGGTCGTGGGCTGAGGGTGGACGAGGCGGTGTGCGTGTCGGAGATGGAGCACGCGCACCGCAATCTCGCCATCGCGTACATGCTCCGCGGCTACGGCATCCTCACCGGGGATCCCAGGGCCGTCGTCGAGGGCTACATCCGCCAGTGCTCTGTGCTCGTCACCGCGCGAGATCTGGCCATGATGGCCGCGACGTTGGCCAATCGCGGCGTGAATCCTCTCTCGGGCGAGCGGGTGATTCGCGAACCGGTGGTGCGTCAGGTGCTGAGCGTCATGTCCACCTGCGGAATGTATGACGCGGCCGGTGACTGGGCGACCCAGGTCGGCATTCCGGCGAAGAGTGGCGTGGCCGGGGGCCTGATCGGCGCGCTCCCCGGTCAGATCGGCATCGCCACATTCTCACCACGACTGGACTCCCACGGGAACAGCGTCCGCGGAGTGTCACTGTTCGGGAGGTTCTCCTCCGATATGGGTCTGCATGTGATGGAGGTCCCGGCCGCTGCGCGTGCCATCGTGCGGTCCAGCCATGTCGTCGGCAGCGGCCGGAATGCGGTCCGGGTCCTCCAACTGCAAGGCGGGATCGCTTTCGCCGGAGCCGAGAGAGTTGTCCGGGAAGTCGTGAACACCGCCCCCGCGGAAGTCAGGGTGGCTCTGGACCTCACGATGGTCTATTCGATCGATGACGTGGCACGGCGCATGTTGCTGGAGGTCGTGCGTCGGCTCACGCTGGATGGTCACGAGGTCTACCTCGTGGACCCGGAATCGATCATTCCCGATCCCGATCCCGGCGATGGTGGCCGGGTCACCGTCGTAGGCGATGTGGAACAAGCCGTGATGCGGCCGCACACGGTGGCCCAGCGCGGGAGCCGTCCGAACAAGGGAAGACTTGACGCATGAACGGTGACTGCCTCTTCGGCCGGCACGGGCGCGACGCACTCCGCCAGGTCCGGGCGGCAGGCCGCATGCTCAGCGGGCGGCGGGACCGGCACGGGCGCCTCGGTCGATCGCGCCTCTGCCGCATCACCCTCATCATCAGGTGTGGCTTCAACGGCGGTTCCTACCCTCGAAACGCCTCCAGCAACCGCCGTAAAGGACACACCATAGCTGCCACACCACAAATGCCGGCAAGAGCCGAAAAAGGGGGGAAGCCCCAGGACCGGGAGTTCGAGGTCTCGGTCGCCGTGCCCGCCGGCGGCGGCTGCTTCATCGAGGTCACCGACGAGAACGGGACCGCACCCGGCGCGGTGAACCGGGTCGACGGTCCCGGCGCCGGCCCCGCGCGCGGGCGGCGACTGCTGGAGGCCCTCACCGACGTGTGGGGCGTCTGGCACGGGGGCGGCGTGGAACGACGGTGTGGGCCCTGGTCCTCGCCCGTCAACTCCCCTTGCCCGCGGCCCCGGACGCCGATGACGACGAGGGCGACGACGGCGACGACGGCGGTGACGCGGGCGAGGGCCCGGGGCCGGGCCCGGCATCCGGGACGGGAGCCGAACCGCCTACCGAGGAGCCGCCCGGCGTCTCGCCCGGGTAGCCCCGGCCGCCGGGCCCCGCAGGCAGGGCGACCACGACCGCGAGCCCGCCCCCGGACCGTCGGCGCACCGTGACCCTTCCCCCGTGCGCGTCGACCACCCCCCGGACGATCGCCAACCCCAGCCCGCTGCCCGCCCCGCCGCCCGCCCGGAAGAAACGGTCGAAGACCCGTACGGCGTCCTCCTCGGCGAGCCCCGGACCCCGGTCCGCCACCACCACCGTCACCGTCTCGTCCGTGCGCCGGACCGACAGTTCGACGGGTGCGTCCCGCGGAGTGTGCACCCGCACGTTGCCCACCAGGTTCCCCAGCACCTGGCGCAGCCCGCACTCGTCCGCATGCACCAACAGCACCCCGTCGGCCCGTACCGTCACGGGCCGCTCCGGCTGCTGGGCCCGGAGGTCGGCCGCCGCGTCCCGCACCAGGGCGCACACATCGGTGTTCCGCAGCCGCAGTTCGGCGCGTTGGTCCAGCCGGGCGAGCATCAGCAACTCGTCCACCAGCCGGTGCATGCGGTCCACCTCGGAGTTGATCCGCGACCAGGCCCGGTCCCGGTCCTCGGGCGCGTTCAGCATCCCCCGGTCGAACAACTGGAGGTAACCGCGGATCGCCGACAGCGGGGTGCGCAACTCGTGGCTGGCATCCGCGACGAACTGCCGCAACTGTTCGGCGCTGCGCTCCCGGGTGCTGTAGGCCGTCTCCACCTGCTGGAGCATCGAGTTCAGCGCGATCCGCAACTGCTCCACCTCGGTGGCCGGATGGCGGCTGGACGGCACCCGCCGGGTCAGGTCCCCGTCGGCGATCGCGGACGCCGTCTCGACCATGTCCTCCAGGGGCCGCAGCCGGTGGTGCGCACCGATCATCGTCAGTACCGCGAGCAGCCCCAACAGGACCGTGCTCAACCCGAAGTCGAACTTCACCGCCTTGCGGATGTTGGTGTGGACGAACTCCGTGGACCCGGCCAGCACCACGGTCGTCCCGTCGTCCAGGGTCGCCGCCGTCGCACGGAACGGCTCGTCGTCCAAGGTGACGTCCACCGGCCGGTCGGACCGGGCCAGCCGCCCCGCGTCGTCCACGGCCGCCGCGAGATCCCGTTGCCGCCCGGTCGGCTCCAGTCCGGCGACCCGGATCGCCGTGCCGGACGCGTCGACGGCGACGAACTGGAAGTCCGAGTGCGGCAGCAGCCCTCGTTCGCCGCTGCCGGGCGACAACTCGTCGAGGGCGATGCCCAGGGTGCTCAGCGCCTCGATCTGTTGCAGGGTGAGGTTGGACTCCGCGATCGAGTCGCGCGTCGACGTCAGTTGTTTGTCGATGGTGTCGAGGAAGAAGTGGCGCATCCCCATCAGGCTCACCGTGCACGCCACGACGATGGCGCACATCAGCAGTGCGACGTTGATCAGGGTGAGTTTCGCCCGCAGCGAGCGCGCCCCCCGGTGCGGGAAGCGGCTCGGGACGCGGCGCCGGGACGCACGATAGGTCACCGCCGGGCCCTCAGGTGAGCCCATAGCCGACACCGCGCCGGGTCGTGATCAGCGGCGGCCCCAGGGTCCCGAGCTTGCGCCGCAGATAGCTGATGTACGTCTCCACGACGGTCGACTCGGCCGGGTGCTGGTACTGCCAGACGTGGCGCAGTAGTTCCTCCTTCGGCACGATCTGCCCGGCGTTGCGGACCAGGAAGCGCAGCAGGGCGTACTCGGTCGGGGTGAGCTGGGCACTGCGGGCGCCCCGGCGCACCGTGTACGTCGTCTCGTCCAGTTCCAGGTCGCCGTGGCGCAGCGGCGCGCGCCGGGGCAGGACGTCCGCGGGGCGGGTGCGGCGCAGCACGGCGGCGATCCGGGCGACGACCTCGTCGATGTGGAACGGCTTGGTGATGTAGTCGTCGCCGAAGCCGAGCGCGCCGACGACCTCGGCGGGTGCGTCCCGCGCGGTGACGAAGACGATCCCCGCCTCGGGCAGCGCCGACCGCAGTTCGCGCCCCAGTTCGCGGCCGTCGCCGTCCGGCAGCATCACGTCGAGCAGGACGGCGTCCGGGCGGACGTGTTCGGCCAGGTGGCGTGCCTGGCGGACGGTCGCGGCGGTCGACACGTCGAAGCCGTGGAAGCGCAGGGTGATGGAGAGGACGTCGGCGATGCTCGGCTCGTCCTCCACGACGAGGACCCGCGCCCCTCGAACGTCCCCGCGGGGCGGCTGGCTTGAATCGGTCATTCCCTCAGTATCGGTCGGCGCCGCGCCGCGCGGGCGGGTCGAAGCTGGGAGTTCCTTGTGAACCCTGGCAGTCGCCTGGGAGTCCTGGGGATCGGCTGGGAGCCCTGGGAGTTGCCTGGGAGCCCTGGGAGTTGGCTGGGGATCACCGCCTCGGCCTCCCCGCCGGGGTGCCGCCCGCTCGATGCTGGGCCCCTGACCCGGGGGAACGAACGACTTCCGGGCGACGGTCGGGGCGCCGCACGGGCACCCGCGGCTGCCGCCCGGACAACAGAAGGAGCGGACGACGTGACGGCATTGGCGCGCTGGTGCTACCGGCACCGGCTGGTGGTCCTGGTGCTGTGGGTGGGGGTGTTGTTCGGCGTGGGGGCGGTCGGCACCTCCGCGGGGAGCGACTACTCCAACGACTTCGCCCTCCCCGGGACGGACTCCACCCGGGCGAACGAACTATTGGAGAAGGCCCGTCCGGGCGGCGCGGGGGACGCCGGCACGGTGGTGTGGCGGGTCGCCGACGGCTCGGTGCGCGACGCCGACGTACGGTCCCGGATCGAACCGGCGCTCCGCGAGATCGCCGGCATGGACGGCATCGGGGAGGTCAGCGGACCCTACGCGGACGAACCGGGTGCCGCCGCCCGGATCAGCGAGGACGGCCGCACCGCCTACGCCGAGGTGGCGTTCGCGCAACGGGCGAACTCGGTGCCGACGGAACTGGCCGAGGCCGTCGTCGACACCGCACGGGCAGCCGCGGGCGACGGCCTCCGGGTCGAAGTGGGCGGACAGGCCATCGCCCGCATCCAGCAGGCCACGGGCGGGACCTCCGAACTCGTCGGCATCGCCGCCGCCGCGGTCGTGCTGTTCCTCGCCTTCGGCTCGTTCTTCGCGATGCTGCTGCCGATCGTGGTCGCCGTGTTCGGCGTCGGCATCGGTCTGTTCAGCACGATGCTCCTCAGCCACGGCACGGGGATACCCGACCTCGCCCCGCTGCTGGGCTCCCTCGTCGGACTCGGCGTCGGCATTGACTACGCCCTGTTCATCGTGACCCGGCACCGGCGCGCACTGCTGCACGGCGAGGACCCGGTGACCTCGGTGGGGGTGGCGCTCAACACCGCGGGGCGCGCGGTCGTCTTCGCGGGCGCGACGGTCTGCATCGCGCTCGCGGGCATGCTCGTGATGAACCTGCGCTTCCTGGACGGGGTCGTCATCGCGACGACCCTGACCGTGGTGCTGAGCGTGCTGGCCGCCGTCACCCTGCTCCCCGCGCTGCTCGGGTTCCTCGGGCCCCGGGTGCTCAGCCGCCGTCAGCGCCGCCGCCTCGCCGAGGAGGGACCCGAGCGGGGGGCGACCAGCGGGCTCGCCGTGCGCTGGTCGGGGCAGGTCCAACGGCGGCCGAAGTCCCTGGTGGCGCTCGCCCTGGTGGCGCTGACCGTGCTGGCGCTGCCGGTGCTTTCCCTGCGGCTCGGCGCCACCGACCAGGGCAACCACCCGGAGGGCCAGACCACGCGCCAGGCGTACGACCTGCTGGCGGAGGGGTTCGGGCCGGGCTTCAACGGTCCGCTCGTCGTCGTCGCCGAGGGTGCGGGACCGGACGCGGTGCGACGGTTGACGGCGCGGGTCGAGGGCGACGAGGGCGTGGCGCAGGTCGCCGCCCTCCCTCCCGCGGGCGGCGTGTCCGTCGTCCAGATCGTGCCCACCACCTCACCGCAGTCCGAGGACACGGACCGGCTGATCGACCGGCTGCGGGACGACCACCTGCCGCGGGCCGGGGTGGACGGCCACGTCGGCGGGGTGACGGCCGTGTTCAAGGACTTCGCCGAGAAGACGGGGGAGCGACTGCCGTACTTCGTCGCCGCGATCGTCGGTCTCGGCTTCGTCCTGCTGCTGATCGCCTTCCGGTCCCTGCTCGTCCCGCTCACCGCCGCGGTGATGAACCTCGTCGCGGCGGCGGCCTCCTTCGGGGTGGTGGTCGCCGTCTTCCAGTGGGGCTGGGGCCTGGAACTCATCGGGCTCGACCGCTCGGGGCCCATCTCGGCGTTCCTGCCGGTCATCATGCTCTCGCTGCTGTTCGGGCTGTCGATGGACTACCAGGTGTTCCTGGTCAGCCGGATGCACGAGGAGTGGATGCACACCCGGGACAACGCACGGGCGGTACGGGTCGGGCTCGCCGAGACCAGCCGGGTCATCAACTCCGCCGCGCTCATCATGATCTGCGTCTTCCTCGCGTTCGTGCTGAGCGGCGACATGGAGGCGGTGGTGGCGGGCGCCGGGCTCGCGGTGGCCGTGGCCGTCGACGCGTTCATCCTGCGCACGGCGCTGGTCCCCGCGTTGATGCACCTGCTGGGACGGTCCAACTGGTGGCTGCCCGGCTGGTTGGACCGGCGGCTGCCGCACCTGGCGGTGGAAGGTTCCGAGGTGCCGTCGGGCACCGGTCCGGTGGGCGCCGGTCGGTCGGTCGCCGCTTCGGAGCCCGGTGCAGGGGGCCCGGCGACCGGGGGCAGTGCGGTGCACGGCTTCGTCCGGACGGTGGAGGGCGGACCGGTGGCCGGCGCGGTGGTGACCCTGCGGTCGGTCGACGGCAGCACGCTCGACCGGGTGCGGTCCCTGGCGGACGGCTCCTACGTGCTCGCCGCGCCGGCGCCCGGTGCGTACCTGCTCGGCGTGACGGAGGAGGGCGGTGCGGAGCACACCCGGCGGGTGACGACCGGTGACGGTCCGCTCGTCCAGGACGTGGAGCTGGCGGAGGACGGCGTGGACGTGCGCTGACCGCACGCTGCCGGGCGATCGACGGGGCGGTGGGGTCGCCCCCGCCGCTTCCGCCCACGCATCGATCACAGCACCCTCCCGGCACGAAGAAGACTCGGACCGGAAGGGTGCATGCTCAGCTGGATGGCGCGCAGCTCCATCTGCGCGCCCCAGGCTTCCGTCGTGAGACGGTTCTCGCGGTATGCCTTCAGCAACCGCCGTAAAGGACACACCGGCAGCCCGGCATCCCACCAGACACCCGATCCGGGAGTGCGCCGTAACCAGCACCCGGAGGTCGGCCGCAGCCCTCGCCCGCTCCTCGGCGGTGAACTCTGCCGCACGATGATCGAGCTGCTCATTGCGTCTCATCGCTCAGCGTGTCCATTCCGTCGTCATACTTCACGAAGGCGCTGCCGAACTCCCAGTGACGCTCAATCTCCGGATCCTGCCGCGAGATGCTTGCGCGGGTAGTGCTCAATACACCGCCTCCGGCGGTCGTGGATACTGACCGGAACGGTAGCGAATGCGTAGATCCGGTTGAGGGCATGTGGGATGTCTTTCCCCTTGAACCGCCAACGCCCACCCAACAACCGGGTATCCCGGCCGCGAGTACAAGATCAGCGAACCCCGGAACCGCCCCGCCCGTCGCCGCCGCGGGGACGGAGCCCTGTCCGGTCACCGCCGGTTTGGACGGCGCCTGACGGTCAGGGCGGTGGTGAGACAGGATCCCGGCTCACGTTGGCGCCCGTGCCGACGGGGGGCCTTCAGAGGAGACGACCGTGATGAACTCAGACACGTCCGTGCAGGATGATGACCACAGGAGAGGCCAGTGCGATGACTCCGAGGGCCCAGAACGGCAGCAATCCGATTCGTTCACCCTGTTTCGGCGCTCCGAGGAAGGAGGACAGGACGAGCTTCGGCAGCTTCGGAAGGGGCCATTTCCTGAGCAGGCCGGCTGATGGAGCACGGTGCCGACCACCGCGGCCAGGTACCTGCCCCACAGGCGCTGAGGTACTGCCCGTAGATTCTGTTCCTGTCGGCTGCGGTCTGGTTCCCCGCGACGTCGGGGATGCTCCCCAGTTCAGGTGAGACCGGTCGAACCGGATCTCGCGCTCCCCGCATTCCGCGGGGGTGTCGTCCCGGGCATGCAGCCGACCGGAACGGCCACCGTCATCCGACGGTGGCCGTTCGTCATCGCCCCGGGATGTCCTGGTGGCCGACGTCGTATAGGTGGTGGCCTGAGGCGGCGCGAGTCCGCCTCGGGCCGATCGCAGGGATGACTGGTTCTCGTTATCCGGTTCGACCGGTCTCGCCTCGGTCGCGACCAGAATGGTCGCGACCGGTCTCACCTCAACTACTTGGGGGCATGCCGCTCAGTCGGCGCATGCCACGAATCCGGCCCTCCGCCGTGCGGCGGAGGTACTGACGGGAGCGTGCAGCAGGACTCCCACCTCGTCAAGAACCCCGACACCCGTGCACGCCGGCGCTGGACGCGGCCCGCTACGGGGACTCGCGGTTGGCAGCACAGATCACCGCTGTGCCGGTCGACGGTGGGGCGGAGCCGCAATGGGAGGCGGAGTGGGCCACCGGTTCTCCGGACTCCCCCGGGCCATCATCGGGGGCACGGACGGAACGGTGCGCATGTGGGACCTCACCACCGGACAGCCGATCGGAACGGCATCAGTGTTTCCGCTGCCGATCCTCACGCCGGCGACGGGCACGGCTCCGGACGGACGGCTCGTCGTGGGCTTCGGCAGCGACATCGCGGTGCTGCCCCCCTCCCCGCTACACCTGCCGACCCAGGAAATTCAGCAGCCTGGTCTGGGCATCCGCATCGGGAGCCGCAGGAACCTTGGCGCCAAACGCCCTCGGCATCCGGATGTCCCCGTCTTCTGGAACCAGAGTTTCCGTCGCCACAGCCACCGCCTCGGAATCCAGTACCTCGTCCTGACCGGTTGCCCGGGCCAGATCCCATCCGTGGATCAAGGTGTCGGCGCACGCCATCCGCCTCACGAACTCCTCGAACGGAATGGAGCCGAACTCGTCTCCCAGGAGAGCGGACGCCTTCGCCGGGTCACGCAGGGCGGCCTTGATCTCCTCTGATGCCGCATCCCACGCATGAGGCAGGTTCTCGCCCCGGCCGGGCGCGGAATAGCCCGATCCGTCCAGCCCGGCGACGGCTCGCCTGTGATTCGAGACCACGTGGACGACAACGTCCCGAGCCGTCCATCCGGGACACGGAGACGGGTTCTCCCACCTATCTTGCGGGCAATTGAGGATCAGCTCCCCAAAACGCTCCGCGATCCGTCCGTAGAGTTCCAGCACTGAAGATGCCACCACACCCCCTCTTTCCGGCTCGGCCCATTTCACCGTGCCGGCCGCTTCATCAACGATCAGACCACAATCTCCCATGGCGGCCGACCGATGCGGGCCCATGCGTGCGCTTCTACCGCGCCGGCCCCTCCCGTTCCCCCACGCCCTCGGGCTCCGGCCTCGATCGCGCCATCGCCGCCGCCACCGCCCACGACGGCCGACTGGATCTCGACACCGTCCCCGGCCGGGGCAGCGTCTTCCGGCCGGTGCTCCCCGGGGCCTCCTCGGGGCCCGCCGCGGCAGGCCGGGCGGGGTGCCGCGAGGTGCCCGGGGTCATCCGACGCCTCGGCCGCGAGAACAGGCTGGTAAGCGAGGAGGACGACGGGGCGACTGGTGTCCCGCCCTTCAGCGCGCGGTCGAAGGCGGCCCCGTCGTGCGTGATCTCGACCCGCTCCCGGCCCGCGGTAGGGCGTCAGGATGCGGGCGGCGGGGGCGATCACCGCCGAGCCCGCGCCCATGGCCGCGCAGAGGCCGATACCCAGCAGGTGAGAAGTGCTCCTTGAGCCGGTCGGCGGGCGCCGCCGCGGGGCAGCCCCGGCGACGGCACCCACCGTTGTCCACCGGACGTGCGGGTCCGGGTCAGTCCTCGATGTCGAAGCGGGTGTGGACGCGGCGCAGCGGGGCGGGCGCCCACCAGTTGGCCCGGCCCGCCAGCCGCATCAGCACGGGCACCAGGACGGCGCGGATGAGGGTGGCGTCGACGAGGATGACGACGACCATGCCCAGCCCGAGCATCTTGAGGTAGACGATCCCGGAGGAGGCGTAGGTGGCGAAGGAGGCGGCGAGGATCACGGCGGCGGAGGTGATCAGCGGACCGCTGCGTTCCAGACCTGCGGCGACCGCGGCCGTGGTGTCGCCGACGCGGTGGTACTCCTCCTTGATCCGGGACAGCATCAACACCTCGTAGTCCATGGAGAGCCCGAACGCGGTGCAGAACATCAGGATCGGGATGGACGGTTCCAGGGCGCCGGTGGCGGTGAAGCCGAGAGCGGAGGAGAGGTTGCCGTCCTGGAAGATCCAGACCAGCGCGCCGAACATGACGGCCATGGAGAGGGTGTTGAGGACCATCGCCTTGGCCGGGAGCAGCAGGCTGCCGGTCATCAGGAACAGGATGACGAAGGTGACCAGGAGGACCAGCCCGAAGACGAGGGGTAGCCGGTCGACCAGCACCGTGCGGAAGTCGGCCAGTTCGGCGGGGTAGCCGCCGACCCGGACCTCGGTGGCGGCCCCGTCGGCGACGGTGGAGCGCACCTCGGCGATGACCGCGTCCGGGTCGTCGGAGAGTCCGTCCTGGGTGGCGACGACGGAGAACCAGGTGGCATCGGAGCCCTCAAACCGTTCGGCGGACTCGCCGGGTTCCAGGATGCGGCGGCCGTCGGCGTAGGAGCCGGTGAGCGCATCGACCTGGGCGATGCCGTCGAGGCGGGAGAGGTCCCGGGCGGTGTCCGCGATGGCGCTCCGGTCGGTGAGGCCGGGGGTGAGGACCTGGAGGGCGTCCACCTCCTCGGCGACGAAGCCCGCGCGGATCTGGTCCTGGACGACCCGGCTGGAGACCTCGGCGGGCAACACCCGGTCGTCCGGGGTGCCGAAGTTGACGCCCAGGGCGGGGGCGGAGAGGGCGAGCAGGACCGCGAGCGCGGAGACGCCGTAGATCAGTGGGCGGCGGGTCACGCGCAGTGCGGTGGTGTGCCACCAGCCGCCGTCGGCGCGGGCCCGGGCGGGCTTCTTGCGCTGGACTCGGTGGCCGAGCCGGGCGAGGGCGGCGGGCAGGATCACCACGGCGGCGAAGACCGAGGTGAGGACGGTCGCGATGCCCGAGTAGGCGAAGGAGCGCAGGAACGGGAACGGGAAGAGGAGCAGACAGGCCAGGGAGACCATCACGGTCAGCCCGGAGAAGGCGACGGTGCGGCCCGCGCGCCCCACGGCCCGCCGCACCGCCTCGGGGACCTCGTGTCCGTCGGCCAGTTCCTCCCGGAAGCGGCTGATCACGAAGAGGGAGTAGTCGACGCCGAGGCCGATGCCCATGACGAGGGTGAGATTGGCGGCGAAGGTCGAGACGTCCGTGAAGCCGGTCAGCAGACGCATCAGGGCGAGCGTCATGACGACGGAGAACAGGCCCATACCGAGGGTGAGCAGGGCCGCGTTGAACCGTCGGTAGATGACGGCGAGGAGGAGCAGGACCAGCGGGAAGACGATGAGTTCGGCGCGGAGGAAGTCGGTGCGGGCCTGTTCCGCGGCCTGCCGGAAGATCTCGTCACCGCCGCCGACCTCGACCCGCAGCCGCTCGCCGTCGCGCGCGAAGTCGGGGGCGAACTCCGCGAGCTTGGTGCGGGCCTCGGTGACCGTGCCGGCCATTCGGGCGATCACCAGCGCCTGCTGGCCGTTCTTCGAACGCATCACGGGGGACGCGTCGCGCGACCAGTACGAGGCGGTCTCGGCCACCCCGTCCTGGTCCGCCAGTTCCCGTTCCAGGGCGCGGCCCGCCGTCACGACGGCGTCCGTGTCCACGTCGCCGCTCTTGGCGGTGACCAGGAGCAGCACGCTCGGTGTTCCGGTGCCGAACTCCCGCTCCAGGACGGCGCGGGTGTCCAGGGACTCGGAGCCGGGGCCCTCGAACCGGCTGAGGACCAGCCGGTCCATCACCCCGGCCGCGAGGGCGAGTCCGAGCACGGTGAAGAGGACGCTCAGCCAGATCACCGGGCGGGGGCGGCGGGCGGCGGCGGCGCCGAGGCGGTACAGGACGGTGTCGTCGCCGGGTGGCGCCGCCGTGTTCCGGGAGGCGGCTGGGGGCGTGGAGGTGGAGGCCACTCTTGGTTCCTTCGTGTTCGGCCGTGTCCGGCGGGACGTCCGCCGGGCAGGCGCCCGTGGGGCACCGGCACGGGAGGGGCACCGTGGGGCGGGGAGGCCGGGGCCCGACGCGGCTCGGTGTCGGTGACGTGTGCACACCTTTCCCGAAGGCGCTGGAGCGGACCGCCGTACACGTCGGGAGGGAACGGGGAAGGCCGCTGGAAGGACCGCTGAAGGAGTGGGGAAGGATCAAGGAAGAAACAGAGAACGATCTATGACGTATTGTCAGAAGTGGTGTCCGGCCTCCGGAACCGGAACGGGTGGACGGAACGGGGCGGTCGGATCGACGAGGGGGAGGACGATGTCCACGGTTCTGCTGAGGCACACGGGTCCGGACGGCGACGGGGACGGGGACCGGTCGTCGGGTGTCCGGTTCACCCTCTTCGGTCCGATCCAGATGCTGGTGGACGGCGATCCGGTGACCCTGGGCCCACCGAAGCAGCGGGCGTTGCTGGCGACCCTGCTGCTGCGCCCCGGACTCTCCACCGGAACCGATCAACTGATCTCCGCCCTCTGGGGGGTCGAGCAGCCCGCGTACGCGAAGAACCTGGTGCAGAAGTACGTCTCCGGGTTGCGCGGGGTGCTCGCCGGCGCCGTGGCGGGGGTCCCGGGCACGGCCCCCGAGGTCGTGTGGACCCCGGGCGGCTACCGGCTGGAGACCGGCGACGCCGTGGTGGACCTGCACGTCTACGAACGGCTCGCCTCGGAGGGCACCACCATGGCCCTCACCGGCGACCTGCACGGGGCGGCGCGACACCTGGACGGCGCGCGAATCCTGGTCACCGGCACCCTGGCCGAGGGGCTGGAGGCCCCCGTGCTGGACCGTGAGCGCGTCTACCGGGAGGAACGCTTCCTGGCCGACATGGAGTTGCGCGCCGAAGTCGAACTCGACCTCGGTCGGCACCGCAACGCCATCCCCTACCTTTACTTCGTCCTGCACCGCCGCCCGCTGAGCGAACGCTTCAGCTGGTTGCTGATGCTCGCTCTGTTCCGCGCCGACCGGGGCGGCGACGCGCTCTCCCACTACCACGGCTACCAGCGCCGGGTGGCCGACGAACTCGGCGCCGACCCCGGCTTCGCCCTGCGGGAACTGCACCGCCGCATCCTCGCCCAGGATCCCGCGCTGATGACCCTCGCCACCGTCCCGCCGCCCGAGGGCGGCCGCCTCCGACCCGGTGGCGACCCCGCTCCGGGCACGCCCCCGGGAACGCCGTGAGCGGGCTTCCGGCGGTGCCGGTGACGACCCCGGCGGGAGCCTCGCCGCAGGGACGATGGCGGTCCGACCGGCCCCCTGCCGCGACTGACCGGGCCCTTCTGCCGGGCCTTGATGGTCGCCTCGCGGTTGCGGCGCTGGATGGCGCGCAGCCCCCGCGCACCTCACCCCCGGTAGGCCTCCAGCAACCGCCGTAAAGAACACTCGCACCCAGCTCGTGTGCGGCACACTCGAGGGCATCCAGCGCTCGAACCTGGTCGGCATGGGCGTGCTGCCGCTGCAGTTCCCGGCCGGCCGGACCGCCGAGTCGCTGGGCCCGACCGGCGGGGAGACCTTCCCCTTCACCCTCCTTCACTGGTGTCACCGGTCACCTCGGGCTCGGTCGAGTTCGACGCAGTGGTCCGCATCGACACCCTCGGTGAGGCGGACCACTGACGCAACGGCGGCATTCTGCAGTACGTGCTGCGCAGCCGAGCGGCTGAGGCACCATCAATTCCCAAGAAGGCCAGGCTACTTCATGTGGTTCGACCTCTTGTGTGCACCCCCGGGCATGGACTAGATCTCTTCTCGCGATTGGTACAGACCATCTGACCCCGCTCAGACAAGGCCACCAGTATGTTCAGACGCGCCTCCGCGTTCCTGGCGACGGCTCTGCTCGCCTCGCTCGTCGCGGCCCCCGCGACCGCTCACGCCGATGACGACGACAGCCGCCGGCTGCCCGGCCACCGTGTGGCCTACTTCACCGCGTGGAGCGTCTACAGCGGCTTCTCCGCCAAGAAGGTCCAGGACTCGGGCCAGGCGGCGAAGCTGACCGTGATCAACTACGCCTTCGGCAACATCTCCCCCGAGGGCACCTGCTTCGAGGACAACCTGGCCGACCAGGCCGACGCCTGGGCCGACTACCAGCGCCCGATCGGCGCGGCCGACTCGGTGGACGGCGTCGCCGACACCTGGGACCAGCCGCTGAAAGGCAGCTTCAACCAGCTGCGGAAGCTGAAAGCGAAGAACCCCCACCTGAAGGCCGTCATCTCGATCGGCGGCTGGGGCTGGTCCAAGTACTTCTCGGACGTGGCCGCCACTGACGCCGCGCGCAAGAAGTTCGTGGCCTCCTGCGTCGACCTCTACATCAAGGGCAACCTGCCGAAGCTGGGCTCGCTGGAGGGCGGCCCGGGCAGCGGCGCGGGCGTCTTCGACGGCATCGACCTCGACTGGGAGCACCCGGGCGGCGACGGTCTGCCGGACAACTCGGTGCGCCCCGAGGACGGCCGCAACTTCACCCTGCTGCTGGCCGAGTTCCGGCGGCAGCTGGACGCGCTGGGCAACGGCGGGCGGGGGCGCCACCTGCTGACGGCGGCCGTCGCCGCCAACACCGACGTCGCGGACCGGCTGGAGCTGCGGAAGGTCGCCCGCCAGGTGGACTACCTGAACCTGATGACCTACACCATGCACGGCTCCTGGGAGCCGCAGGGCCCAACCAACCACCAGGCGAACCTCTACACCGACCCGGCCGACCCCTCCGGCATCGACCACAGCTACAGCGCGGACCGGGTCGTGCGGCACTACCTGGCCGGCGGCCTGCCGGCCCGCAAGGCGGTGCTCGGGGTGCCATCCTGGGGCTACGGCTGGACGGGAGTGCCCGCCGGGACGAAGAACGGCCTCTACCAGCCCGCCACCGGCATGTCCCCGCGCGGCGGCGGCCAGCTGCCCTACAAGGCCATCAAGGACCTGCCGGGCGCCGTGCACACCGACCGCAAGCACGGCGCGGCCTGGAAGTACGACGGCACCGAGTTCTGGACGTACGACACCCCGGCCACCGCCGCCCAGAAGGCCCGCTACACCCAGCGGAACGGTCTCGGCGGCGTGATGGTCTGGTCCCTGGACGGGGATGACGCCCAGGGCTCGCTGATCGCTGCACTGGACCGCGGTCTGCGGCGCTGACCTGCGGTTTCGACCCGGTGGCGGGCGGGGCGCCCCGGCCGCCACCGGGTGCGGCGGCGGAATACACAGACTCCTCACGGTTGCGGCGCTGGATGGCGCGCAGCTCCATCTGCGCGCCCCAGGCTTCCATGGTGAGGCGGTTCTCGTCGTTCGGGTCGTCGAGGTGCCAGGGACCGTCGTGGCCGTAGGTCAGCAGGATCTTGCCGGTGTCGTCGGCCCAGGCCACGACGTGCCCGCCGATGGAGTCGACCACGGCGAGCACGTGGTCACGCCGGCGCTCCGGGGAGCTGGTGGCGGCGGACATCTGGGAGAGGCGGCGGACTCCGACGAGGCACGTTGGTATCCGCCAACCTCCGCAAGGACAACCCCAGCCTATCCGGATGGCAACGCACGCCGGTCCAGCCGTGGCCGTCACCTCGCGGGGTGACCACCACGGCTGAAGCATCTGCTCGGCATGTGGTGGCGGGCCGTTCCCAGCCCATCATGTCGGCGTCACAGCCTCCTTGCCGACCCGGATCACGAGTCGTAGCGTTCAGTCACCACCATCGCCGTCCCTGCGAGTACCGCTCCCGCGGGTGCAGCAGCCCACTCGGCGAGCAGCAGCAGCTTCTCGTCCACGGACTTCAGCAAGTGAGCGATCTCCTCGGCGGCTGGCGCGACCGGAAGGGCGCAGCCGACCACGGCGTGACCTGTCGCGCTGGTGTGGTTCCCGGGCTCCTCCTCGGGATCGTGCGGCACCCAACGGCCGACCTCGATCTCCCACGAAGCCTCGTCGTCGCCTGGTTCCGGCGCTTCGATCGTCAGGTAGAAGCCGTCGGAGTCGTACGGCTCCATGAAGAGGCGACAGCTGGGGTCGTCGAGTGAAGCCCACGCGTCGCCACTCTGGGAGTGCGCGGTGACCAGCACCCGGAGGGCGGCGACCGCCTTCTCCCGTTCCTCCGAGGTGAATCCCGACTCATGTCGGTCGAGCTGCTCGCGCGTCTCGTCGTTCAGGGTGTCCAGCCCGTCGTCGTACTTCACGAAGGGGTGCCCGAACTCCCAGCAGCGCTCGGTCTCTGGCTCCTCCTCCGAGGAAGTTCCCGAGAAGTCCGCGAGTCCTGTCTGCAATCCGTGCTTCTCTGCCTCCAGTTCGGATCGGATCGCCCTGCTGACCGTGTCGGGGAGAGTCGCCACGGCACTTTCCAGGTCGGCGAGCGCCTGGTGAAGCCGCAGGCAGACGTACTCGTACCACAGACTGTGGGCGCCGCCGAGAAGAGCGGTGTGGGTGGCGGGGTCGGTCAGCGCGGCGAGGTGGGTGCGCGGGTATTAGCCCACACGCCGTTCCCGGCGGTCGTGGATGCTGACGGGGACGGTGGCGAAGGCGGAGATCCGATTGAGGGCGTCGACGACCGGAACCGCGAGGCGAGGCTCGGCAAGACTCGTCACGGTCTTGGACACGACGCCGTCCGGACCCTGGTAGGTCGCAAGGATCTGGGTCTTTCCACGGGTGGCGTGCTGAGAGTAGATGGTCAAGGAAACGTCTTTCGGCTGTCCGGCACACGACGGCCGGACAGAACAGGTACACAGGAAGCGGGAAGGAGGTGGTGGCGAGGGTGCTTTCCGACGCTCCGTACCTCAAGACGACCGGAGGTGGCCCAGGTACCGTCCCAGGCTCCATTCCTGCCCGCAGGCTAGCGCATACCCTGCGCGCCGCAAGCAGATACTCTGCCCGCTCGGCCGCAAGGACCGGTGACTGGCGAAACCGCGTCGCAACCGGACTCGATGACGCCGCCTACGGATTGAGACAGGCGTGTCAGTAGCGACGCGCGGCGGACAGCGCGGCGGCCACACTAACCTCGTCGGCAGCCGACTCGACAGCCGAGAACGATTTGGGGAGATACGTGCTCGACTGTGCGCTGACCGCTGATGTCCCGCTTGGCCCGTTCCAAGACCACGCCGTTTCCGTCTACTCGGCGAAGGGGAAAGGCTCCAAGCTGCACGCCCGCCGCACGTGCACCCGGCTGCGCGCCGACGGCGCCGTGACGTCGGAGGTGCCGCTCAACTCCCACACCATCGGTCGGATGTGCTCCAGCTGTGCACACCACGGCGACTGGGGCCGCCCTGACAGCGGCGTAGGCCTGTTCCTCCGTGCACTGGGCGGCGTCGGTCTTCTGTACCAACTTCAGCGGTACACCGAGCGGGACCGGGACTACACGGTGGACCAGGAGGAAGTCGAACGCACTGCCGAAGTGCTGCGGGTCGAACCCGTTGCCTCGGAGGACGAGGAGCACGAGGAGGAGGACTGGGAGATCCGCGACGATGCCGAGCGCCTGCGGGAATCGGTGGTGTCCGCGTGCCGTGATGCCGCACGAAGTCTCCACCTCGCCCAGGTGACCGTCGCTTCGTTCCCCTGGCTCGCCGACTGGGCCCAGCCGAAGATGGCTCTGAAGGAGCAGTTCATGGAGACACTCCGCGGGCAGGCGGCACATTTTGTTACCCCCGCAGGGCTCCTGGCTGCGGCAGCTGGGGCCTCCCCGGCGACTCTTTGCTCACCCACGACGCTGTCCACGGTATCCGCCAAAGCCGCAAAGGGTACGCCGAAGCCCGCGCCGCGGTTGGCCGGTTGATGGCGTCGTGGGATGACGAGGCACACCGGATCGTCAATGCCGCTGACACCGAGACAGCGGTGGTGCTGACAGTGCACCTTTCGGAGATCCAGAAAGATGAGACGTACCGGTCTCGCGGGCGAGAGATGGGCCTGCTGGCCGACCTGGACGACTGGACGACCGGGGTCCTCCTCACCCATCTCACCGGCGCCGACTGGGGCCACCGCCGGCTCACCATCCGCGTGCCGCAACTTATCGCCGACCGGCTTCTCATCCGCTCCTCGCCCCTGCACTGCGAGCCCTCTTCCCCCCGAGGCCGTCGCAGCCGAGGCCGAGGCAAGCCAACTCGGCCCCGGTGTCTTCGACGACACGACCGTGCACCGACGTCGTCCCCTCACCGCAGACCACCTGCGGCTGCTGCGCTCGGTCGGGAACGCCGAGGACGAGCTGTACATCGTGTTCTCCACGGACGGCGGGGCAGAGATGCTGCCGTTCCCAGAGTTCGAGCGACGGGCCGCCCATGGTTGGCGAGGTTTTCTCGTCGCGAGCTCGAAGAACCTTCCCGCCGCCCTGATCGAACCATGGTCGAACGAGGTCGGTCAGCGGCCCGAGAACCAGGACAGGTGGCGGCCGGGGCACCTACGCAGCGCTGACGACCCGCTGTTCGGTGAGGAGCTCGGCCTGAACTCGGTTGCCCAGCAAGCCGCGTGGCTGGCGTTCGGTGACGAGGCGAGAGTGCGGGAGCGCAACCTGCGTCTGCTGGCGATGGCCCGTGGTGTCCAGGACCTACGGAGGCTCGATACCGGGTACGACCGGGCCGGGCGCTCCCGCGGCCTCCCTAGCGCGGTGTGGCACGGGCTCCTCGCTTCCGGCCAGGACTTGGACCTGGTGCCGTTCGAAGCACCCGGAGGCAGCGGGTGGAAGCCTCATGGCAGCGGTATCCCCCTCGGCGTTCTCGCGGACGTCCAGGTGTACGCGGTCAACGCCGATCCCCGGTTCCAGGGCAAGGGGCACTCCGCCACAAGCACCCGGCAACTGCCTGCTGAGGCGGCTCACCACACCGCTGCGACTGGTCGGCTGGAGCGCCCGGGTAAGCCATGGACAGCTCAAGGTGGTGACGTTGTGAGGCTCACCGGTGTCGACGAGTTCCTCGAAGCCGCCGGACGTCCAGAAGGCATTTCCCACTCGACCACTGCCCCTTCGGGGTCGAAGTTGCCGGAGGGGAGCGACTCGAATGCCCGCCCCGGCTCGGTCTGGAGGGCCAGGCTCGCTGATGTGCAGTCCGGTGCCGCATCCGGGGGAATCCGACGAGGGCGCGGTGCGGACATGAGTCGGGCGGTCGTCCATCTTGACTCGGTGGCCCGCGACCGGTAGTCAATGCGGGCGGCTTTGGTATAGACCAAGTCGCCGCATCGACCGGTACGGCTCGCGCTCGTTCCCCGTTTGGGAGGCAGCAATGCGAAGATCACTGGCGTCATTGGTCGCCACCGTCCTCGGAGTCCTCACCCTGTTGGGTGCCCCGCCCGCCTCCGCCACCAGCCCCTTGGTGCTGGTGACGGCAGAGTCCCGCAAGACCTCTTCCTGGGAGAGCGGCTACCAGGGCACGTACACGATCAAGAATCACAGCCGTACGGCGTTGGACAGCTGGACCGTTGAGTTCTCCCTGCCCGTGAACACGACCGTCACGACCCACTGGGACGCCCAGCTCACCCGCGACGGGGACCGGTACACCTTCCGCAGCGTCGGCTACAACGGCTCGCTCGCCCCCGGGGCCTCCACCACCTTCGGATGGGTGGCCCAAGGCAGCGGTGTGCCCGGGCGGTGCGTGGTCAACAAGGGCGGGCCCTGTGAGGAGGACTCGGACATCACGCCCCCGACGGTTCCCACCGGCCTCCACGTCACCGCGATCGAGGACAGGGCGCTCACGCTCAACTGGACGGCATCGGTCGACGACCGCAGCCCGGTGGTGGACTACGAGATCTTCGTCGACGGTGTCCGGCACTCCACCCTGACCGGTGTCACCTCCCACCGTATGACCGGGCTCCGGCCCAACACGGCGTACATGTTCCGACTGCTCGCGAGGGACCTGGCGGGCAACCGGTCGGCCCTGAGCCACGCGGTCACGGGTGCCACCGGGGACCCGAGCCCGCCGCGGACCCTGTCCACCGCGCCGTATGTGGACATGGGCACCTGACCCACTCCGAGTCTGAGCACCCTGGTCCCTGTGCACCAACGTCCCACAGCCGCCGTACGAGTTCTCCCGGATCGTCGGCACCTACGAGGGCTGACCGGGAAGGCGCCGCCGATCGAGGGCCACACCGTCCCCGCGCCTCACCGCGCGGTGGGCGGTGCCGCGCCTGGGACCTGGTCATGTTCGCGGACGAGCCGGAGCGTGGTGGCGTACAGCCCGGCGAGGAGCGTGAGGGTCGAGGTCGAGGGTGGTCAGACTGCGCACGGCCGTCCGGAGCGGGGCGTGGCCAGCAGTCGGGGCGCCCCGGCCCCGGCCAGGGCGAGCACCATGGCCAGGACGGGGCGGCCCGCCAGTACCGCCAGCGCGATGACCACGGGGAGACGCCCACCAGTACGGCCGTACATGGTGTCCAGGACAGGAGGGAGAGAGTCACAAGAATCCCAGGGCCGTACCGCTCGATGTACGAGGTGATCTCATGGAAGGTCGACTCTTCAGGGCTGCCGCCGAGGACCCGGGCGAACAACGCAGGTCCAGCCGTCTGCACCGGCTCGGGACCACCAGCGTTCCCGCAACGGCGCCGACGATGAAGGCAAAGGCTGTGCCCGCCACCGGCGGAGGCTGACGGCAAGAGTGGCGGCGGTGTCCCGGGGTTCGGCGTCCACGCCTGCGGGCCACTGGGCCGATGCACTCGCCCAGGCCAGGGCCCGACGGGATCAGCGCATGGGACCGCGACTACCGGGACGGTGGTCACCGTGCACCCCGCGGACACGCCCCTCCCACAGTCGCGCACCCGAGCGATCCGCATCCGGCACGCGGTCATCGAAGTCGGCTGGGACGCGACCGTCCGATGAATCAAGCCGGTCAGTCGCGGCTGCACACTGGCAGGGATTGCTCCACGCTCAGCTTCTGCAGCTCCTTCAACTGGGCTTCCAGTGAAGCAGGTTCGACGAGAAAGCGCAGCACCGCCTGCTGGAAGGCGTCCCGCATGGCGCGGGGCATCGTGTCGGAGGCGTCCCAGCAGCGAGTCTCCTTCTGCCTGCCGCGCAGGATGTCGCCGATCTCCTTCTGGGTGGCATCCTGGGCGCTGTCCGGGGCCGCCGCCTCGTTCGCCGAGTGGTCCGGCAGCGCTGCGCCGGTGCCGGCCAGGTAGCGGATCAGCTGCCGGGCCTCCTCGGTCGGGTTCAGCAGGATCGCGAGGTCGCCGGAGACCTCCCAGGCCCCGGCGTCCGGGCCGGTGTCGGGGACGATCTCGGAGGAGTGGACGTAGTCGCCGCCCGCCGCCCGCCAGTGGCCGGCACGGAAGGACCCCTGGTGCTCCAGGCGCCGCCCCGCGCAGTCCTCCCCGTATCCGGTCGTCAGCGCCCGCACGGCGCGGCCCTCGCCCGCGCCGACCAGTTCCCCCCACGTCATCCATGCCTTCCGTACGGCGGGGTGGGTCCAGTCCAGCCCGCCGTTCGCCCACTTCTCGTAGACCTGCGGTCCGGCCTGCTGGAGCAGGATGTCCTCCACCCAGTCGGTGCCGGGCCAGCCGGAGGTCGCGCCGGACTCCATGCCCAGGCACCAGCGTTCCGGATCGCCCGCCGACTCCACGGTGGGCCGTTCGCCCGAGTACCACACCATGCTCTTCAGGCCGGTCTTGACCGGCAGCCAGTACGTGTTCCGGCCCTCCCGGCCCGGGACCGTCACCTCGGGCGCCCAGATCCGGTCGTAGTGCCCGGCGTCGAACAGGCCGTCCAGCGGCTGGAGCCGGCCGTCGACGGCGTAGGCCAGCAGTTCGCCGGGGCCGGGCAGCACCGCCACGTCCGGCGGGTTCCCGGCTACCATGTCGGCGGCAAGCACCTGGCTGAGCGCGGAACTGCCCTGGTAGACGACATCAATGCGGTACTTCCTCTCGAACGGCTCGATGACGTTCTCCTCGAACTGATCGCGCTCCTCGCCGCTCCAGTTGGCGAGCAGCGTCACCGAACCCTTCCAGCCCTGGGCCCAGCGCGCCCCGGCGAACACTCCGGCTCCGAGCAGGACCAGACAGGCGCAGAGGATGCCCGCCGTGCGGGGTCGCAGCCGTCTCATCGCGGTGCCCTCCATCTGTACTCGGTGATCCGCGGCCACAGCCCCCACACCGTGAGCGCCATCGCCACGGCCCCTCCCAACAGCACCCAGCCGGACAGCGACGCCCAGAAACCGGCATCCGCCAGGGCACTCTGCACCTGGTCGGCGGTCTTGGGAATCCCGTCCGGGTCTTTCTCCCGTACCCGGATCCCGTCGAGGGACCCACTCATCGCGCGCTGCGCGGTCCACGTGATCCGGCCCAGCACCGGCACGCCGAGTCCGCACACCGCGGTGGCCGCGAGCAGCCGCACCTGCACGGGGCGCCGGAAGCGCCGTCGCAGAAACCGCTGAGTGTCCAGCAGGGCCAGGAGCAGCGCGAGGTACAGCACCGCGACCGCGCTCCACCCGAGCCACAGTTGCCAGGGGAACGCGGCCTGCCGCTCGGCCACGTCGAGTTGCTTGTCGCGCAGCGCATCGAGGCGGCTCATCACGTCCCCGTCGGTTCCGGGCTCGGACTCCAGGCCGAGCACCCGTTCCGCGTAGTGCAGATAGGCGGTGCTCAGCGCCTGGTGGTCCTCACGGCCCCATCGCTCCACCCAACCCGAGTAGACGGCGATCAGCCCGGTGATCGTCTGGAGGTCGTGGCGGCCCTCCACGCCGATGACGTTCTCCGACGCGGTCAGGGCGAGGCTCTGGTGGGCGACCGAGACCTGGGTGTGGAACTCGTCGCTCATGTCGCCTTCCGGCCCGCTGTCGCCGACGATCCGATGTGCCGTGGCGAGCGCGTTCCGCGCGGTGTCGACGGCGAGGATCCCCGGGGTGCTCGACGACGACAGCGGTACGGTGTCGTCGTGCACGCCCCGGTAGGCGAAGAACAGTACGAGCGTGGTGGCGGCCCCGAGCGTCAGCAGCAGCCGGAGCCTGCGGGTCAGTTCCCGGCCGGTGGTGCTCACGGCCGCCCCGTGAAGCGGTGGCGGCAGGAGGGGCAGAACCGTGCGGTGGCCGGCGCCTGGTGGGCGCAGCTCGGGCATTGCACAGCAGCCCTGCCGCCCGGTCCCGCAGCATCGGTGGCGCTGCCGACGCCGGTGCCGGACGCAGGACCGTAGGTACTGTGGCTGCTTGCGGTGATCAGGTGCTCGAAGTCGACGGCCGTCACCTCGGAACGCAGTCTGACCTGCCCGGCTCGTGCGTCGTCGATCTCCACCAGCCTGGCCAGTCTGCCGAGTTGCTGATCGGCGCCCATGGCGTGGGCGAGTCGCACGGCCCAGCCGAGGTTCCGCTCCGCCAGGTCGCGCTCGCCGCGGCGGTGCGCGTCGGTCGCGGTCGCGATGGCCTCGCCGAGCCGCTGGTGGTGCTCGAAGTGCTCGACCTGGGCGTCGGTCCGCGCGGAGAGCGCGGGGTTGTCGGTCCAGTGCACCACGCAGGGCTGCGGCGGTGGCAGCCGCACCTCTGCGCCGCCGGGCGCCTCGACGGTGACCACGGCGAGCTGGAGGTCCTCGTGGCGCGGCCGGGCGGCCGGGTCGGCGGACAGGCACAGCTGGTAGCGGCGGGTCTCGTCGCCCCAGGCTCGGGTGACGAACCGCTGGGTCCCGCCCTCGGGGATCAGTTGCGCCTCGGTCGGATAGACCTGCTTGAGGTAGCGCACGGCGGCCCCGGCCATGGGGGTCACGGTGATCTCCAGTTCGGGCACGGTCTTGGTGAGCAGGCGCTCCATCAGCTTTTCGTACTCCGCCGGAAGGGCCGCCTCCTCGTGGACAGAAGAGGCGCTGCCGTGCAGCCGACGGGTGATGCGCAGCAACTCCCGGCCGTCCCAGCCGTCGCCGATGCCCCACGCGTCGCAGACGAACCGCCCCGCGCAGATTTCCAGGACCTCCGCCAGCGGCATCTGCTCGTCGTGCTGGTTCATGCCGTCGGTGAGCAGCAGCACGTGTCCGATGGGCGCGTTCTGCTCGGCCAGAAGCCGATGGGACAGGTCCAGCCAGGCGCCGATGCAGGTGCCGCCGCCCGCGACCAGCCGGTGCACGGCCCGCTCCGCCGCCGCCCGGCTCCGGTCGTCGGCCCGGGCCATGCCGAGGGTGTCGGGGTAGACCACTGCTGCCTTCTCGTTGCCCCGGACCACCGCGAAGGGGGTGCCGTCGGACAGCATCCGGATCGCCGCCGCTGCCGCCTGCTGGGCGGCGTGCAGCTTCTCCGGCGGCCAGGTCATCGAGCTGGAGCAGTCCACGGCCAGGACCTGTGCGAGCACCGGGCTGCGGCCGCCGCCCTCAGCGCCGTTTACCTGGACGCTGAGGATGGCGTGCATCTGCGGGTCGTCGGCCTCGCTGGACAGGTACTTCCACTGGCTGATCTCCAGTCCGACGGCGACCTGTGCGGTCGCCTCGTCCGCTTCGGGCGTTTCTCTGTCCACTGTGTCCGTACTCCTCGCCCTCGTCGTCGCTTCCTCAGGCGGTACGCCGCCATCCGCGCAGCAGGTCCCGGAACCCGGGGGGCTCGGGGAGCACCGCGTACGCCCGGTCCAGCAGATCGCCGCGCTCACCGACGCTGCCCGCCTGGTCCGCGAGCCGCTTCAGCGACCGGGACAGCAGGGCGGCCAAGGCCTCCGGGGTGTCCTCGGGCCCGAGCAGGTCACCGGCGGGGAAGCCGGTCCCCCATCCAGCGCGCGGACGGCAGGCGAGCGCGTGCTCCCTCACCTCGGTGACCAGCCGGTCCCAGGGCCCGCTGTCGTCCAGGTGCAGCCCGGCCAGCCGCTCGGCCGCCCCGCCCAACTCGGCGGGTCCTGGCCCGGCCCCACCCGGCAGCCGGCCGACCAGCAGCCGGACCGCGGCGACGCGCGCGGCGTCGTAGTGCCGTGAGGTCGTCGGTACCTCGTCGAGCACGGCGACGGCCCGGTCCCGCTCGCCCTGGCGCAGATGGACGCGGGCCAGTCCGAAGGCGGCACTGCCCTGGGCGGGGTCCCGCCGCCGGACGGCCTCGTAGTACTCCGTGGCACGCCGCCCGCGGTCCTGTTCCTCGGCGAGCTGTGCCGACTCGCGGTACTCCGCGCAGTACCCGAGGGCCAGCTTCGGCGCGGACTCGCCCGGGAGCGCGTGGTAGGCGGCCGTGAACTCGGCCTCCGCCTCGTGCACCTCCCCGCGCACCAGATGGACCAGGCCTTGGTGCCAGAAGATCCGCCAGTCGTAGTCGCCGGTCCACCCCTTCGCCGTCCGCACCCACGCGTGGGCCTGGTCCGCCTCATCGGCTTCCAGATACGCGCGGCACAGCCACAGCGCGGCCTCCACGGTGCGCAGCTTCGGGTCCTGGCACGCCTGCTCCGCGATGCGGTTCGGACTGTCGGCGGCGAGTCCGCCGAGCAGCACGGCGGCACCGTCCTCGGCGTCGGGGATCGGGACCGGCAGGGCCAGAGCCGTCTCCCGGGGCTCCGGAGCCCCGACGGGCAACTCCGGTGCCTCGGCTCCGGAGCGGCGCGTCCAGTGCTTCAGCTCCGGGACCGTGCCGAGATCGGCGCCGAAGACCGCCGCGGTCGGCTCGAACCGTGTGGAACGCTCCGGGTACGGCTCGTGCCCGGCGAGCGCCTGATGCTCGCGCAGCACCTCCCACAGCTGGCGGGACATCTCGGCCGCCGAGCCGAACCGGGCGGCCGGGTCCGGGTGGGTGGCGCGGCGGATCAGCACGTCGAACGAGCGGGCGGCGAGCCCGACGGGCTCCGCGGCACGGGCGGCGAGGGACTTCAGGGTCCGGCCGACGGTGAACAGGTCGCTGTCGATGTGGAAGCCGCGCTTATCGAGTTCCGGCCTGCCGGGCGGGAAGCCGTGCGTGTAGGTCAGGACAGAGGTCCGGTCGCCGATCGTTCGAATGGCCCCGAGGTCGATGACCTTGATCCGCCGCCCGTAGTGGATGACGTTCTCGGGCTTCATGTCGCAGTACAGCAGACCCTGGTCGTGCAAGTACTCCACGGCGCCGAGGATCACGCAGCCGTAGGTGATCACATGCCCGAACTCCAGTGGGCCGCCGAGCAGCCGGGTCAGCTCCTCGTCCGGGGCGAACCGGATCCAGGCGAGCGAACGGCCACCGACGTACTCCATCACGATGTAGCCGGTGGGTTCCGGATCCCCGGTCGCCCGGTGCTGTACATGAGTGATGATGCGGACGATGTCCGGGTGGCGGAGCGTGGTGAGCGAGCGGCGCTCCTCGACGGCCGCGCGCCGGGCCATGGCGTCACCGGTGTTGATAAGCCCTTTGAGGACGACGTGGAGATCCGGCACCCGGGTGTCCTCGGCCAGGTAGATCCAGCCGTGGCCACCCGCGGCGAGATAGCCGAGCACCTTGTAGTGGCCACCGACCACGTCGCCGGGGCGCAGTTTCGGCCTGAACGAGTACTCCGTACCGCACTCCGGGCAGAACCCGTGGTCGGGCGGCGGGTCGCCGCCGTACGAAACCCCGATGGTGCCGACGCAGTTGTCCACACCGCAGCGTCGGCCGCCGGTGGGCGGCTGGGCTGTGGTGTCGGCGGCCTCCGAGGGGTCAGGAGAGGGGAGATACGGCAGGACCGGCAGGCCGTCGCGGTCCAGCTCTCCGGCGGCCGGGCTGGAGGAGCGGCGTGGGGGATCGGGCTGCTCGGCTTCGGGCTGTTCCGGCGCCGGGGCGGGCGGGGCCTTGGGGGCGGCGGGGCGGCGGAAACATGTGTCGCAGAAGCCGGTCACCATGATGCGGCCGCTCTGGCAGCCAGGTCTGACACATACCGCGGCGGTCATGACGGCGAACCCCCGAGGCGGCTGCGCCGCTGCCCGTCGCGGTCGTCGACCTTGCGCGTGTAGGCGTCCACCGCCGCCTCGGCCGCGCGCACGTCGCAGGGCCTGGCCTGGAGCAGGGCGTGCGCCCGGAGATAGAGAGCGTCCACCGCAGGGTCCTCCTTGCCTTGGGCGGAGTGCTGGTGCAGAACGTGGTAGCCGCGCAGGCGTCCGCTCAGTTCGTCGCGCCGGTCGCGGAGCCGGTCGAGGCGGTCGATGTGTCTGGCCAGCCGGGCCGCCACCCACTCGGCCAGCCGCTCGTAGCGGACCCGATCCGGGCCCCGGCCCGGGTCGTCCTCCGCGCGGGTGAGGTCGGCGAGGGCGGCGTGGGCGGCCACCAGGTCCGAGTCCATGGGCCGGATGCCGTCGGGTACCACGGCGGCCCGGCGCTCGTAGAGGGCCCCGGCGAGTGGCCCAGTGATCTCCCTCAGCCGCTCGACGAGCTGTGCTCGGCGCTCGCGCGCAGGCCTGATCAGCAGCTCGTCGCGGGCACGGCGGTGCAGAGCACCGGCCGTGCGGAAGACGAGCAGCAGCCTGCTGCCCCCGGCGCGCAGCACTTCCAGCAGATCGAGGAGGGCGGGGGGATCCACGGCCTCGTCGACGCCGACGACGACAAGGCTGAGGGTGGCCTTGGTGTCCCGGATCCCATCGGTGGCCAAATCCGCCGAGTGCTGCCGGAGCCCCATACGCTCGGAGATCCGCTCGGCGATCTCGGCGCAGGTGAGCCCGTCGGCGTCCACCGCCAGATCGTGGCCGCCGGCCGAGGGGATCGTGCCCGGTGGATCGAGCGAGGCGCGATGGACGGACGCGGCGGTGCGCAACTCCCGGTCGGCGAGGGTGATGGCACGGCGCAGCGTGGCGGCCCGGGCGCTGTCGCCGGGCCGGACGACGCTGATCTTCACCTGCTGCCCGTCGTCCCGCAACCAGGCGGCGAGGCCTTGGGCGAACGGTTCGTCGAGCAGGGTGTCGGATGCGTCGTCGCCGGTGGATCTGAGCCGGTCGTCGACGGCGGTCCGGCCCACCGTGAACGGGTGGACGTGGTGCAGATGCCGGACGATGGTCTCGGCCGGGGTCATGAAGGAGAACAGGTTCCCGTGTGCGTCCTTCTGCCCGGTCAGCACCATGCCGAAGACCTCGCCGGTCAGGCTGTCGGCGACGCCCGCGCCGCTGCATCCGGGGCTGGCCAGCTCACCGGGGCTGGTCGGGATGAGCTGCACCTGCCCGTCGCGTCCGCAGCCGCCGACGACGGTGGCCCGGAACCAGATGCCGCCGTTGTGGTCCTCGGGGAAACCGTACATCCGCACGTCACGGTTGGACGCGGACAACCGGTGGAGCCGTACCGCTTCTTCGGCGGGCCTGGGCCGTTCCAACCTCAGCAGTGCGACATCCCCGCTGGGATCGCCGTCGGCGTCCTGGGTCTCCGGCACATAGGCGTCCCCGTCCACCCAGGCCGCCATCGAAGGGACGCTGTGACCAGTGGCGCCGACGAACTCTGCGGTGATCCGCCCCGCCGCCGCGTCCACCACATGAGCACAGGTGAGGACTCGGTCGGGGCTCAGCAGAATGCCGGCCCCCACGATTTGCCCGTCCGCTCCCCGGATCCGCGCCGCCCAGCTGGGCGTCTCCATCGACGAAGCGGCCCGGACTCCCCCGCCAGCAGCCATATCGAAACTATACGGGCGCCTGCTCCTGTCGCATACTGACGGGACAGAGGATCAACATGCCTACTGTGGAGGCGAGTTGTCGAACGAATCGGAGTCCGTGGGGCTGGCCGAGGTGATCCGTCAGATCCGCAGCGAACTGGAGGAGGCCCGCGCGGAGGCCCAGGGCCGGGACGTCGGTTTCACCGTGGAGAACGTGAACCTCACCCTGACCTTCCAGGTCCACCGCTCCGGAACCGGCCGCGGCGGTGTCAACATCGGCGTGGTGACAGCCGAATTCGGCGGCGCGGTCGACCGCCAGACGACGCACCAGATCCAAGTCGACCTGAAGCCGGAGCTGCCCTCCGGCGAGCGCGTGAAGGTCAGCCGGACCAGGGGGGCGCGCGGTGCGGACGGCTGAGGCTTCCGGGGAAGCGGCAGCCGAGTCGGGGCCGCATGCCGGGTGCCATCCCGACACACCACGGTGAATCGCCTGGTCAACGTCTGAGGCCGGGCAGCCCATGAGGCTCGGTGCGCTCTTCCACGGCGTTGTCCCCACCGCGCTCGACCAGGCAGGCAGCTTTACCCGGTACCTCGGCCACCGTCTCCACCGGCTCCGTTCCCCGGCAGACCAGGCGGCTCCGTCGTCCGTGCAGTGAGCCATCGGCATGACGCCGTCCGCCACAAGCCGATGCGTCAATCGGTCGCGCCTCCCTGGAACGTGCAGGACGTACCCGCCGATGGACTCGACCACGGCGGGCATACCGCGGCCTCCGCCGGTATGTACTCAGCGGCGGTAGGTCTCCAGCAACCGCAACCACACCTCGCTGATCGTCGGATACGCCGGCCCCGCGTGCCACAGTCGTTCGCTCGGCACCTCGCCCACCACCGCCACGGTCGCCGAGTGCAGCAGTTCGCCCACGCCGGGGCCGACCAAGGTGACGCCGAGCAGGATCTCGCGGTCCAGGTCGACGATCATCCGGGCCCGGCCGCGGTAGCCGTCGCCGTAGAGGCTCGCGCCCGCGACGGAGGAGATGTCGTAGTCGACGGCGCGGACGCGGTGGCCCGCTGTCTCGGCTTCCGCGAGGGAGAGGCCGACGGCCGCGGCCTCCGGGTCGGTGAAGACGACCTGGGGGACGGCGGCGTGGTCCGCGGTCGCCGTGTGGGCGCCCCAGCGGTCGGTCTCCAGGAGGGGGACGCCCTGGGCTCTGGCCACGATGGCCGCCGCGGCGATGCGTGCCTGGTATTTGCCCTGGTGGGTGAGGAGCGCCCGGTGGTTCACATCGCCCACCCCGTACAGCCACTCGCTGCCCTCGACGCGGCAGCTGTCGTCCACCGGCAGCCAGGAGCCCGGGCGCAGGCCCACCGACTCCAGGCCCACGTCCTCGGTGCGCGGGGCCCGGCCGGTGGCGAAGAGGACCTCGTCGGCCTCGATCCGTTCGCCGTTCTCCAGTACCAGGGTGACGGGACCGCCGGTGTCCGGGCGCTCCACGGAGGCGACGGAGGTGTTCCTGCGGACCTCGGCTCCCGCCGCCGTCAGCGCGTCGGCGACATATTCGCCGACGAAGGGCTCCATCCGGGGCAGCAGCCCGTCCCCTCGCACCAGCAGGGTGACCCGGGAGCCCAGGGCCTGCCAGGCGGTGGCCATCTCCACCCCCACCACTCCCCCGCCGACGACCGCGAGCCGGCCGGGGACCGCGTGAGCGCTGGTGGCCTCCCGGCTGGTCCATGCCTTCGCGCCGGCGAGCCCCGGCAGATCCGGCAGGACGGCCCGGCTGCCGGTGCAGACGGCTACCGCGTGTCGCGCGGTCAGCACATGGTGTTCGCCCTCGGGCCCGTCCACCACGACTTTCCTCGGCCCGTGCAGCCGGCCCCGCCCGCGGTAGAACCGGGCCCCGGTGGAGTCCAGCCAGGAGACCTGTCCGCCGTCCTTCCAATGAGAGGCGTACTCGTCCCGGTGGGCGAGTACGGCATCGGTGTCCAAAGGCCCTTCGGCGGCCTGGCGCAGTCCCGGGACACGGCGGGCCTCGGCGCGGGCGATCACCGGGCGCAGCAGGGCCTTGCTGGGCATGCACGCCCAGTACGAGCACTCGCCGCCGACCAGTTCGCTCTCCACGACCGCCGTGCTCAGGCCCCCGGCGCGCAGCCGGTCCGCCATGTTCTCGCCGGTGGGCCCCGCGCCCAGCACCACAACGTCGTATTCAACAGCTTCCGTCATAGGCACAGTCTGGTACCGGGTGTGGCTCATGGCCACATGGGCAGGCGCGGCGGCAGGAATAGCACGGCCCCGGTCGCCGTTGTGCGGGGCGAGTCCATCGGACGCATCGGACACATGGGAGAGGTAGCACGTCATGAGCACTGTTGAGCTCACCAAGCAGAATTTCGATCAGGTTGTTTCGGACAATGACTTCGTTCTGATCGATTTCTGGGCTTCATGGTGCGGCCCCTGCCGGCAGTTCGCCCCGGTCTACGAAGGGGCCGCCGAGCGCCACCCCGACCTGGTGTTCGCCAAGGTGGACACGGAGGCCGAACAGGAGCTGGCCGCCGCGTTCGAGATCCAGTCCATTCCGACGCTCATGATCGTCCGCGAGAACGTCGCGGTGTTCGCCCAGCCGGGTGCGCTGCCCGAGGCGGCGCTGGAGGATGTGATCGGGCAGGCCCGGGCGCTGGACATGGACGAGGTCCGCAAGTCGATCAAGCAGGCCGAGGCGACCGCCGCCGACGGCGACCGCCCCCGGGAGAGCTGACCCGGGAGAGCGGACCCGGGAGAGCGGACCCGGACGGTGCCCCCGCTCGGCGGGGGCACCGGCTGTGCCGCGCGGGCGCCGGTTCTCAGGACGCGGCGTCCCGTACCCGTACCGAGAGGCCGTAGTCCAGTTCCGCTCCATCGACCAGCAGCGCTTCCACCGTCCGGGTGATGGGGTCGATGTCCGCCACCACTCCCTCGCCCGCGTAACGGGGGTAGCCGGAGGCGCCTGTCTCACCCGTGGCGACCACGAGCGCCGACCGGATGGCGGCCTCCGCCAGCGAATCGGGGCCCCGTCCCAGGACATGCTCGGGAACCACCAGGATCTCGAAGCGCCGTGGGGGATCAGCGGCGGCATGACCGTGCCGCCTGAAGTCCCGGGGGCCGGTCTCCTGCACATCCCGGCCGTGATCCGCGTCCTGACCGGGGTCGTCGCCTCGGTGTCCGTGCTGTCGGCGGCCGTGATCGCCGTGATTACTGCTGGCATCGTCCATGCGCGCGACGGTAGACAGACGCCGGTCGCGCCGCATCCGCAGGGACGCGGTCAGCTGGACTCCCGGTGGACCGCTCTCGCCCCCATCAGATCACGGGTCTCCGGCTCGCCGTTCGGGTCCCGCACCGTGCGGTCGACGAGCTCGGCGAGCAGTTGCCCGGTGACCATGTCGATATGGACCGTGCTCAGCCGGGGCCGCAGCAGTCTGCCCAGCAGCAGATCGTCCGCGCCGACCACCGCGGTCCGGCCGGGTATGTCGATCCCCGCGTCCTGGAGGGCGCGCATCAGCAGCATGGCGTACTCGTCGTTGTACGCGTAGACCGCGTCGAGTCCGAGCCCAGCCCAGCCCGCCGCGAGGTCGTTCGCCGATTTCTCGTCGTACGCCAGCGCCAGCGGCACGATCCGCGCCCCGGTGCCGGCGGCGGCCCGGCGCGCGCCCTCGAACCGCGGCTCGGCGAAGTGTTCGAGCCCTGGTTCGCTGGGCATGACGACTCCGATGGACCGCCGTCCGCGCTGGACCAGATGGGCGACCGCGCAACCGCCGACCTCGCTCTGGTCCATGACGAGGGAGTGCGCACCGGCCACCCGGCGGGGAGCGAGGGTGATGACCGCTTTCGCGCCGGAGCGCTTGAGGATGTCGACGCCCTGCGGGGTGAGCCCCACCTCGCCGAGCGAGACGACGGCGACCGGCCGCAGTTCGGCCCAGGCACGGGCCGCCTCGTCGCCGTCGAGGCCGAGGCTGCCGTACTGCACGACGGTGTAGTCGAGCCTTCTCAGGGCCCACTGGAGCTCGTTGAAGAACTGGAGGTACAGCGGTCCGACCGAGGACGCCGAGGCGGGCAGCAGCACCATGCGGGTATGTCCGGCCCGCAGACTGCGGGCCGCGGCATGGGGCACATAGCCCAGTTCCTCGGCGGCTTCCCGGACCCGACGGCGCGTGGGCTCGCTGATCCGTACGGACGAGGTGTTGTTGAGTACATACGAGACTGTGGCCCGGGAAACCCCCGCTAACCGGGCGACATCGGCGCTGGTGGGAACGGAGCGTTCGGCGGATTGTCTGGGTGTCTGGCTCATCGCCCTGGGAATCTTTCCAGAACGGTTCCGGGCACCGCCCCATAGTTGGCCTGATTCGGCTGCACCTTCTCCTATGGTCTTCGGCCATCGATTCCGATCATGGCGGCTCACTCCGCGCCGGCGGGGCGACGGCCGGGCGCGGGCCGGGCTCCGGCATGGCACTGGCGTGCGACGCGATGGAGCGCTGGCTCGGCACGGCGGCTTCCGCTCCTCGCCGTCGCGGACTCGCGGCGGGGCTCGGCGGGCTCCCGCCGACGTGCGCGGTGGAGCGGATCCGGCCTGGACCGCGAGGGACCGCGCCGGCGGTTTCCGTCCCGAACTGTTCGCCCGGGCCGGGCTGTCGGCCCGGGAGGGTACGGCCCGGGAGGGTACGGCCCGGGAGGGGATGCGGCCCCGCACTCCGCGGTCGCCGTCGCCGTCGCGGAATGCCGCCGGCCGCGACCCGCGGACAGTACGGTGAGAGCTGTGACGACCTTCCCCGGCGCATCGGACCCCGCCGACCTCCCCGGCCGCACCGGCGCCGGCGCCACCTCCGAGGCCGACCCCGCCGCCGTGGGCCCGGTCCACACCTCGTACGCCCCCGACCGCGACGGCGATCCCGACCCCGGCGAGATCGTCTGGACGTGGGTGCCGTTCGAGGAGGGCGACGGGCGCGGGAAGGACCGGCCGGTGCTGATCGTGGCCCGCGAGGAGCCGGGCACCCTGCTGGCGGTGCAGCTGTCCAGCAAGCGTCATGACCGGGACCGTGAGTGGGTGCCGATCGGAACCGGGAGCTGGGACCGGGAGGGACGCGACTCCTGGGTCGATCTGGACCGGGTGCTCCGGGTGCATGAGCGGGGCATGCGCCGCGAAGCGTGCGCACTGGACCGGCCGCGGTTCGACACGGTGGCGGAACGGCTCCGTGAGCGCTACGGCTGGAGGTAGGTCCCGTCCGCTGCGGCGGACGGCGGACCGTACGACCGTCTCCGGCCCGTACCCCCGGCCCCCGGACCCCGTACCGCCGCCCCCCCAGCCCCCGGCCCGCGCTCAGCCATGTCCGCTGAAATGATTGCCTTACGCCCATTGGGTGCGTACTACGTGATTTCCACGATCTCCCGAGGCCGCCGGGCGATCCCCCGCCGTCGTGCGCTCCTCGCCGCATGCTCGCTGACCTGCGACAGACGCGCCCATCGCCGCTCCCCCGCCGTCACCCGTCCGCGCAACCCGGCGGGCGGGCCCACCAGGGCACTCTTGTGCGGACCGGCGACCGTGGCCTTAGGTTGGCAGAGTGCCTTCGCAAGGCCTTCGAAAGAGGAGCCGATCATGCGTCCACCCGACAGCGGCGACTACGGCCGCCCCATCACGGAAGCGGAAGCAGAGGACCTGCTGCACGGCATCTGCTTCAAGAACGGCCCGCCCGTATCCGTGGGCGTGGAGTTGGAATGGCTCATCCAGGAACACCGCAACCCCCGGCGCACCATCGCCGCCGACCGTCTCACCGCCGCCCACGAACAGGTGCGCTCGCTGCCGCTCACCTCGGCGCTCACCTTTGAGCCGGGCGGCCAGCTGGAGCTCAGCTCCCCTCCCGCCGCCTCCCTGATGGAGTGCATCGACTCCGTCGCGGCCGATCTGGACGCCGTACGCACCGCTCTCCAGCCGGGCGGCCTCTCCCTCACCGGGCTCGGAATCGACCCCTGGCAGCCGCCCCGCAGGATCCTCCGGGAACCCCGCTACGACGCCATGGAGGCGTATCTCGACCGTACGGGACCCTACGGCCGCGTCATGATGTGCAACTCCGCCTCCATACAGGTCTGCCTCGACGCGGGAGAGAAGGAGCCGGGCCCGCTCGGTCACGGCCGCCGCTGGCAGCTGGCGCATCTGCTCGGCGCGGTGCTCACCGCCGCCTTCGCCAACTCACCCGTCCTCGGCGGGCAGCGGACCGGCTGGCGCTCCACCCGGCAGGCGATCTGGGCCGGACTGGACGCCGTACGCCCCATCGCGCCGCCGCTGGACCAGGAGCCCAGGTCCGCCTGGACCGCCCATGCCCTGGACGCTCCCGTGATGTTCATACGGACGCCCACCGGCCCCTGGGAGCAGCCCGAGGGGCTGACCTTCCGCGCATGGCTGCGTTCGGGCGCACCGCGCCCCGCGACCCGGCAGGATCTCGAACACCATCTGAGCACCCTCTTCCCGCCGGTGCGCCCGCGCGGCCACCTCGAACTGCGCATGATCGACGCCCAGCCGGGCGACAACGGCTGGATGGTGCCGCTCGCGGTCGTCACCGCCCTGTTCGAGGACCCCGAGGCGGCGGAGACCGTCTACCGGACCGTCAAACCGCTCGCGGAGTTCGCCGGGGAGCTGCCCGCCCCGATCAATCCGCTCTGGGTCGGCGCCGCCCGGCGCGGACTCACCGACCCGGAGCTGCGCTCCGCCGCCGTGAGCTGCTTCCGGCTGGCCCTGGAGGCGCTGCCGAGGATCGGCGCGTCCACCGCGGTGTGCGAGACGGTCGCCGCCTTCAACGAGCACCACGTTCTGCGGGGCCGATGTCCCGCCGACGATCTGCTCATGGAAACGCACCGCCAGGAGCCGACCGCCGACGGGAAGGAAGCGAGCCCATGACCGAGGACCTCCGCAGCCGCGCGCTCGACGCGCTGACGACCGCGCGGGCCCGTACCGCGATCCTCACCGGCTGTGTCGACGACCACGAGCTGACCGCCCAGCACTCCCCCCTGATGTCCCCGCTGGTCTGGGACCTCGCGCACATCGGCAATCAGGAGGAGCAGTGGCTGCTGCGCACGGTCGGCGGGCGCACCGCGCTCCGCCCCGAGATCGACTCCGTCTACGACGCGTTCGCACACCCCCGCGCCGACCGCCCCTCGCTGCCGCTGCTCGCACCGGCCGAGGCGCGCGGCTACGCCTCCGACGTACGCGGCCGGGTGCTGGATATCCTCAACGCCACCCCGCTGGAGGGCGGACCGCTGACGGACTCCGCCTTCGCTTTCGGGATGATCGCCCAGCATGAGCAGCAGCACGACGAGACCATGCTCATCACGCATCAGCTGCGCAAGGGCCCCGCGGCGCTCACCGCGCCCGAGCCGCCGCGCGCCGGCGCCGGGGAGCTGCCCGCCGAGGTCCTGGTCCCCGGCGGCCCCTTCACCATGGGCACCTCGGCCGAGCCCTGGGCGCTGGACAATGAACGGCCCGCGCACCAGCGGGCCGTCCCGGCTTTCCATCTCGACACCGTGCCGGTGACCTGCGGGGCGTATCTCTCCTTCATGGCGGACGGCGGCTACCGCGAGCCGCGCTGGTGGGCGGCCGAGGGCTTCGAGCAGGTCCGGCGGAACGGCATCGACGCACCGCTGTTCTGGCGGCGCGAGAGCGGGCAGTGGCTGCGCCGCCGCTTCGGGGTGACCGAGCCGGTGCCGCTGGACGAACCGGTGCTGCATGTGAGCTGGTACGAGGCCGATGCCTACGCCCGCTGGGCGGGACGGCGGCTGCCCACCGAGGCCGAGTGGGAGAAGGCCGCCCGTCATGACCCCGTGTCGGGCCGCTCCCGCCGTTTCCCCTGGGGCGACGAGGACCCCACACCGGCCCATGCCAATCTGGGCCAGCGCCATCTGCGCCCGGCCCCGGCAGGCGCCTACCCGCAGGGCGGATCGCCGCTCGGGATACGGCAGCTGATCGGCGATGTGTGGGAGTGGACGTCGAGCGACTTCGGGCCCTACCCGGGCTTTGCCGCCTTTCCCTACCGCGAGTACTCCGAGGTGTTCTTCGGCAGCTCGTACAAGGTGCTGCGGGGCGGCTCCTTCGGGGTGGACCAGGTGGCCTGCCGGGGCACCTTCCGCAACTGGGACCTTCCGGTGCGGCGGCAGATCTTCAGCGGGTTCCGCACCGCGCGGGACGCCGGACCGGATGAGGGGATCGGCTGATGTGCCGCCATATCGCCGCTCTCGGTCCCCCGCTGCCCCTGGGCGAACTGCTCATCGCGCCGGAGCACGGGCTGCTGCGGCAGTCCTGGGCTCCGCGCCGTCAGCGCCATGGCACCGTCAACGCGGACGGCTTCGGCGTGGGCTGGTACGCGGACGGCGATCCGGTGCCGGCCCGCTATCGGCGGGCGGGCCCCATCTGGGGCGATCTCTCGTTCGCCGATCTGGCCCGGGTGGTCCGCAGCCGCGCCGTGCTCGCGGCCGTGCGCGACGCGACCCTGGCCGGTGCGGACGGTGAGGCCGCGGCGGCGCCCTTCGCCGGCGGGCCCTGGCTGTTCAGCCACAACGGCGCGGTCTCGGGCTGGCCCGGCTCGCTCGCGCCGCTCGTCCGGACGCTGCCCGCCGACGAGCTGCTCTCGCTGGAGGCCCGCTCGGACTCGGCGCTGCTGTGGGCGCTGGTGCTGCGCAGGCTGCGGGACGGCGACGGGCCCGGCCAGGCGCTCGCGGACACGGTCCGCGAGGTGGCGGAGGCCGCGCCCGGATCCCGGCTGAATTTTCTTCTCACCGATGGCGAGACCATCGCGGCGACCGCCTGGGGCGATTCCCTGTGGTCCCTGGCGGAGTCCGTGGAGTCCGTGGAGTCTGCCGCCGCCTCGGCGGCGCCGGTCGTGTCCGGCCCCGCCGCCGCGACGGGTCTGCGGATCGTCGTGGCCTCGGAGCCGTACGACGACGATCCGCGCTGGCGCGAGGCGCCCGACCGCACCCTGCTGGTCGCCGGCCGCGCCGATGTTCTTCTGTCCCCGCTCAAGGAGCCTGCTCTGTGAGTCCGTTCCAGCTGACCCGTACCCTCCCCGAGGACGCCACCGGCGCCGCGCTGAGCGAAGATGTGCTCCAGGGGCTGACCAGCACTCCGAAAGTGCTGCCTCCCAAGTGGTTCTACGACGCCCGGGGCAGTGAGCTGTTCGAGGAGATCACCCGGCTGCCGGAGTACTACCCGACCCGGGCCGAGCGGGAGATCCTGATCGCCCGCGCCCCCGCGATCGCCGCCGCGACCGGGGCCCGGACCCTGGTGGAGCTGGGCTCCGGATCCTCCGAGAAGACCCGGCATCTGCTGGACGCCCTGCCCGGTCTGCGGAGTTATCTGCCGGTCGATGTGAGCGAGAGCGCTCTGACGGGAGCGGCCGAGGCGCTGCTGAGGGAGCGCCCGGCGCTCCAGGTGCACGCGCTGATCGCCGACTTCACCCAGGAGCTCATCCTGCCCGACACCCCCGGGCCGCGCCTGGTCGCCTTCCTCGGCGGCACGATCGGCAATCTGCTGCCCCCGGAGCGTGCGCTGTTTCTGCGCTCCGTACGGACGCTGCTGCGCCCGGGGGACGCGCTGCTGCTGGGCACCGACCTGGTGAAGGACGAGGAGGTGCTCGTACGGGCGTATGACGACGCCAGGGGAGTGACGGCCGAGTTCAATAAGAATGTACTGAATGTCCTGGCGCGGGAGCTGGACGCCGATGTGGATCCCGCCGACTTCGACCATGTGGCGCTCTGGGACCGGGAGCGGGAGTGGATCGAGATGCGCCTGCGGGCGCGATCCGCGCTGACCGTGAAGATCCCGGCGCTGAATCTGGTGGTGGCCTTCGAGGAGGGCGAGGAGCTCCGTACGGAGGTGTCGGCGAAGTTCCGTCGCGAGGGGGTGGCCGCCGAACTCGCCGGCGCCGGGATGGAGCTGTCGCGGTGGTGGACGGACGAGCGGGGCAGATTCGCGCTCTCGCTCGCGACGGTCGCCTCCTGAGCGGTGCGCGGGCGCGGGCGCGGGCATCTCGCGAGTGGTCCGCGGGCCCGAACCGCGGCCGTCTCGTAAGCGGTGCGCGCGTGTGACCGCGGCCGTCTCGCAAGCGGTGCACAGGCGCGTTCCGTCCGGGCAGCGGGCGACTCCTGAGCGGTGCCCCGGGCACCGCGCGAGCGGCAGAAGCGGCGACGGCCGGATATCCGGCCGTCGCCGCTTCCGTGTACGGGGCGGGTCAGCCCGGGGTGAGAAGGGACGTGATGCGCTTGGACGCCTCGCGTCCGGCCGCCTCGGGGTCCCCGCCTTCGAGCACCTTGGTCATGAACGGCTTGATGGGGTTCTCGATCTCGACATCCGCCCACTGGGCGGAGTTGGGGGTGGCCTGGCTGCCCTCGGCGGCGGCGCCGGCGGCCATCGCCGCCGTGCTCTCCTCGCCCTGGACGACCTTGGCCAGCGACTTCTTGTTGGGCACGTAGTTCATGGTGCGGGCGAGGTCGGTCTGCCAGCGCTCGCCGGCCAGCGCCTTGACGACCTCGATCGCGGCGCCGCGCTCTTCGGCCTTCTGCGGAATGATCAGGTCGGAGCCGCCCGTGAAGACCGCACCCGCCTTATCCGCTGTTTTGCCCGGAATGGTGAAGTAGCCCAGCTTGTCCTCAAGCTCGGGGTTGGCCTTCAGGATCGTGCTCGCCACGGACGGGGGAGCCACGATCTGGGCCACATTGCCCTTGGCGAAGACCTCGCCCTGCGGCGGCTTCGTCTCGTCGGAGTCCTTGGGGCCCTGGCCGAGCTCCTGGAGTTCCTTGTAGAAGTCCATTCCCCGCAGCGTCGCGTCGGTGTGGAGCATGCCCTCCCAGCTCCCGGCGCGCTCGACGGCGAGGTCGCCGCCCTCGTCCCAGATGAAGCCCGCGAGGGTGTACCAGTCCTGGCCGGGGAGGTAGATGCCCTGGGTGCCGTCCTGGTTGAGCTGCTCGGTCATCGCGAGCCACTCGTCACGCGTCTTGGGCGTCTTCTTGATGCCCGCGTCCGCGAAGACGTCCTTGTTGTAGATGACGACCCGGTTGGCGGCGTACCAGGGGATGCCGTACTGCGAGCCGTCGATGTTGCCGGGCTGGGCGAGACCCTCCAGCCAGTCCTCGCCGCCGAGGTCGCGCACGGATTCGAGGGTGAGGTCCTCCAGGGCGTCGGTCTCGGCGTACTGGGCGACCTGGGTGTTGCCGACCTCGATGATATCGGGCGTGTCCTCGCCCTCCAGGGCCGCGTTCACCTTCTTCCCGATGCCGGTCCAGGGCTGGAAGGTGAACTCCAGCTTCACCGAGGGGTGCTTCTCCTCGTACTCCTTGGAGAAGCGGTCGAGGAATTCCTCGGAGACGCTGTCCTGCATCAGCCAGATTTTCACGGTGCGCGTGTCCGAGCCGCTGCCCGGTATGAGCCCGCATCCGGTGGTGAGCGCGAGAACACAGACGAGCGCGACGGACGGTGGGAGGGGGCGTCGGATTTTCACAGCGTTCACCTTCGAGGGCATGGAAACGTGTACCCGGTGGGGAAGCGCGCTCCAGGCTCGCACGGGTGTGGCTGGATTTTGGTATGTACCAAAGTGCCGGTCAAGCCCTATACCTACGCCTCGCGCACCGCCTCCTGGTGGGGCACGGTGGAGAGCATGTGGAGAGAGTGTAGCGAGAGGAGTACGTCAACATGTCCAATCACACTTATCGGGTCACTGAGATTGTCGGCACATCTCCCGATGGAGTGGATCAAGCCATCCGCAATGCCATCGCACGGGCGGACCAGACCCTGCGCGCGCTCGACTGGTTCGAGGTGACCCAGGTCCGCGGCCGGATCGCCGAGGGGCGGATCGAGCACTACCAGGTGGGGCTGAAGGTCGGCTTCCGGCTGGAGGACGGGGATTGACGCTCCGGCCCGGCGCCCCCGCTCGGAGGCGGGCGTCACCCGGGCGGCGCAGAACGGTGCGGGAATCGTGCGACGGCCGGAGCGCAGGGCACGGCCCGGCGCGGTGCGGCAGGCCACGGCGCGGTACGGGAATCGTGCGACCGCCGGGGCGTTGAACGGAAGGTGACTTCAGCGCCGGCCTCCACGCCCCTGTCCGTACTCGACCGCTCCCCCGTCCGCGAGGGGCACGACGGCCCTGCGGCGCTGCGCGACACCGTCCGGTTCGCACAGCAGGCGGAGGCGCTCGGCTACCACCGGTTCTGGGTCTCCGAGCATCACAGCGTGCCCGGGGTGGCCGGCTCCGCGCCGACCGTTCTCGCGGCGGCCGTCGCCTCGGCGACCTCGGCGATCCGGGTGGGCACCGGCGGGGTGATGCTGCCCAATCATCAGCCGTTCGTCGTCGCCGAGCAGTTCGGGGTGCTCGCCTCGCTCTTCCCCGGGCGGATCGACATGGGGCTCGGCCGCTCGGTCGGCTTCACCGAACCGGTGCGCAGGGCGCTGGGCCGGGGCAAGGACGACATGGAGCTGTTCGAGCGGAGCCTCGATGAGCTGCTGCGGTACTTCGCGGACTCCAGCGGCCCGGCGGACCCCAGCGGCTCAGCGGACCCCGGCCGCCCGGCGAGCTCCAGCAGCCCGGCGGACCCCGGCCGCCCGGCGAGCTCCAGCAGCCCGGCGGACCCCGGCACCCCCGCGAGCTCCAGCACCCCGGCGGACTCCAGCCGCTCCACGGTGCGCGCCCACCCCGCCGACGCGCTGCGGGTCCCCGCGTACATCCTGGCGACCGGCGAGGGCGCGGGTGTCGCGGCACGGGCGGGGCTGCCGCTGGTCATCGGCGGGGTCCGGGGCCGCGACCGGCTGCTGGCGGCCATCGACCGCTACCGCGCGGAGTTCACCCCCGCCCCCTGGGGCGATCGGCCCTATGTGATCTACTCGGGCACGGTCGCCGTCGCCGACACCGACGCCCTGGCGCACCGGATGCTGCTGTCCGAGGCCTGGTCGCTGGCGTACTCACGGACCCATGGCGTCTTCCCTCCACTGCTGCCGCCGGAGCGGATCGAGACGCTGACGATGACGGAGCGGGAGAGGCGGCTCCTCGAATCGGGGCTGCGGGGCGGCATCGCCGGAACCGAGGACCGGGTGCGGGAGGAGCTGACCTCCGTGATCAGGGACACCGGGGCGGACGAGGTGCTGGTCACGACCGCCGCGTACGACCGTGACGCACTGCTGGACTCCTACCGGCGGCTGGCCAGGATCGCCGGAACACCAGAACACCGGCCGCCGACTGGGGACCGGTCGGACGACTGACCACCACCACACCTAGAATTGTCCGTTATGCACAGCCCTCATGACCCCTATGTCCGCGTCCGTGACGCCCGGGAGCACAATCTCCGCGGTGTCGACGTCGACATCCCCCGTGACGCCCTGGTCGTCTTCACCGGGGTCTCCGGGTCGGGGAAGTCCTCGCTCGCCTTCGGCACGATCTACGCGGAGGCCCAGCGGCGCTACTTCGAGTCCGTCGCGCCCTACGCCCGCCGGCTCATCCACCAGGTGGGCGTGCCGAAGGTGGGCGAGATCACGGGGCTGCCGCCCGCGGTCTCGCTGGAGCAACGGCGCTCCTCCCCCACCTCCCGCTCGTCGGTCGGCACGGTCACCACGCTCTCCAACTCTCTGCGCATGCTGTTCTCCCGGGCGGGCGACTACCCCGAGGGCGTGCCACGGCTGGACTCGGACGCCTTCTCGCCGAACACCGCCGCCGGGGCGTGCCCCGAGTGCCATGGTCTGGGCCGGGTGCACCGCACCGACGAGGAGCTGCTCGTGCCCGATCCCTCGCTGTCGATCCGCGAGGGCGCGATCGCGGCGTGGCCGGGCGCGTGGCAGGGCAAGAATCTGCGCGATGTGCTGGACGCCCTGGGGTACGACGTCGACCGGCCGTGGCGCGAGCTGGCGCGGCGGGACCGGGAGTGGATCCTTTTCACCGACGAGCAGCCGGTGGTCACGGTGCATCCGGTGCGGGAGGCGGGCCGTATCCAGCGCCCGTACCAGGGCACGTATGCGAGCGCCCGGCGCTATGTGCTGCACACCTACGCCGATTCGAAGAGCCAGACGCTGCGCGCCCGGGCCGAGCGCTTTCTGACCAGTGCGCCCTGTCCGTCCTGCGGGGGCGGCAGACTGCGGCCACAGGCGCTGGCGGTCACCTTCGCGGGCCGGACCATCGCCGAGCTCTCGGCGCTGCCGCTGACCGTGCTCGCCGGGGTGCTCGGCTCGGCGGACGGCGACGAGACGGCGCGGGTGCTGACCGCCGATCTGCTGGCCCGGATCGCCCCGGTCACCGAGCTGGGGCTCGGCTATCTCGGCCTGGACCGGGCGACGCCCACGCTCTCCAGCGGTGAGTTGCAGCGGCTGCGGCTGGCGACCCAGCTGCGGTCCGGCCTCTTCGGGGTGGTGTACGTACTGGACGAGCCGTCGGCCGGACTGCATCCGGCGGACACCGAGGCCCTGCTGGTGGTCCTGGAGCGGCTGAAGGCCGCGGGCAACTCGGTCTTCGTCGTGGAGCACCATCTGGACGTGGTGCGCGGCGCGGACTGGATCGTGGACGTGGGCCCCCGGGCGGGCGAGCACGGAGGTCTGGTGCTGCACAGCGGGCCGGTGGCGGAGCTGGCGTCGGTGGCGGAGTCGGCGACCCGGAGGTTTCTCTTCGGCGGCTCGCCGGCAGCCGCGCGCCCGCCGAGGCGGAGCACCGGATGGCTGGAGATCGGCCCGGTGACCCGGCACAATCTGCGAGCTGTCGGGACCCGGGTGCCGCTGGGGGCGCTGACGGCGGTCACCGGGGTCTCCGGGTCGGGAAAGTCCACGCTCGTCGGGGCCATCACCGCGGGATCGCCGGGCGTGGGCAAGCTGGTGACGGTGGATCAGAAGCCGATCGGCCGCACTCCCCGTTCCAATCTGGCCACCTACACGGGTCTGTTCGACGTCGTGAGGAAGCTCTTCGCGGCCACCGACGAGGCCGGGGCCCGTGGCTACCGGGCGGGCCGGTTCTCGTTCAATGTGGTGGGCGGGCGGTGCGAGACCTGTCAGGGCGAGGGGTTCGTCTCGGTCGAGCTGCTGTTTCTGCCGAGTACGTACTCGCCCTGCCCGACATGCCGTGGCGCGCGCTACAACCGGGAGACACTGGAGGTCCGTTACCGGGGTCTGGACATCGCCGGGGTGCTGGATCTGACCGTGGAGGCGGCGGCGGAGTTCTTCGCCGGCGTCCCGGCGGCGGCCCGCGGTCTGGGCGCCCTGCTGGAGGTGGGGCTCGGCTATCTGCGGCTGGGTCAGCCCGCCACCGAGCTGTCGGGCGGCGAGGCCCAGCGGATCAAGCTGGCGACGGAGCTTCAGCGGCTGCGCCGCGACCACACCCTCTATGTCCTGGACGAGCCGACGACCGGGCTGCACCCCGCCGATGTGGAGGTGCTGATGCGCCAGTTGAACGGTCTTGTGGAGGCGGGACATTCGGTGGTCGTCGTGGAGCACGACATGGATGTGGTCGCGGCTGCCGACTGGGTGGTCGACATGGGGCCGGGCGGCGGCGACGAGGGCGGACGCGTCGTCGCCACGGGCACCCCGGCCGAGGTCGCCTCGGCAGCGGGGAGCCGTACGGCGCCGTTTCTGGCGACCGCCCTCGGGGACCGTCAGGCGTAGGTGTAGAACTGCGTGTGGTCCAGCATGTTCTGCGGGGTGGTGCTGGTCCAGGGCGGCATGGTCTCGTTCAGGTCGATCACATCGGCCGTGGCCCCGGCGGGGAGGTACTCGGCGCTGGTCGGGTGGAGCTTGTGCCAGTCGACCCAGAGCTTGTCGACGAACGCGTGGTGCAGCCAGAACACCGGATCGTTCGGGGAGACGCTCGACTCCATCTGGCCCCAGACCCAGGAGTGCACCCGGTTGTGCATGCTCAGATAGCCGTCCGCGCCTTCGAGCCTGGCGCGGAAGCCGGCCGAGCCGTCGCGGAAGGGCGCCGAGTCATAGGTGGGAATGGCGAGGGCGGCGTCGACCTCGGCCCGGGTCGGGAGCGAGGGGACGCGGTAGGCCAGATTGCGGGCGAGGAACGGGCGGCTGTCGACCTGGATGTTGATCGGCCAGTTGCCGGCGGAGTACGCGAAGGGGCCGTCCATCACCTGGTCGTCCAGGGCGCGTCCGGTGCCGCCGAGGAAGTCCGGCGCCCAGATCGAGGAGGCGACGGTGTTGTCGGCGGTCCAGTCCCAGTAGGGGATCGACACCGACCAGTTGACCTTCTGGAGCTCCTTCTCGAAGTCGATGAGGAACTTGCGGTGCCAGGGCAGGAACGACGGGCCGAAGTGGCCCACGTATACCCCGGTGTTCATGTCCAGCGCGAAGCGGAGGCGGTGGGCGGCGACGAACTCGTCGTACACGCCTCTGCGCTTGACTTCGAGTACGGCGTCGACGAAGGCTTTCTTCTCGGCGGCCGTGAGGTTCGCCTGGTTCTTGCGTATGGTCATGGCGAGGGCTCCCGGCTCAGGCGGTGGGATCGAAGGGGACGACGACCGCGCCCTTGAGTGAGGTGACCGCGGTGCGCGCGGCGTCGAGCGGGGTCTCGAACCTCACGTAGTGGTTGATCGGGCTGCTCCAGCCGCTCTTCCCGTGCTTCATCACCTGGAGTTCGCGGCCGTCGATGAGGACGCGGTAGCCGTTTGTGTGCCCGCCGTGCCCATGGGCGTGGGCAGCGGCGTCATCGGCGGGCATGCCCTGGATGCGGCGGCCCTGGAAGACCTCGTCGAAGGGCGCGAGCTCGCCGGCGCCCTTGGGCTTCGCGGCCTCGCCCTTGTTCTTCGCCGGGTTCTTCGCCGGTGTGGTGTCGTCCGCCGATGCGGTGGCCACACCGGCGAGCGCTAGGCCCGCCGCGGCGCCGGTGACGGCGCCCACGGCCTGACGACGGGTGAGTCTGGACATGACTGATAACCCCCAGAAGGATGGCGGGAGGCGGCTCCCGGATCGGATGGGGCCGCCTCGCCCATGCCTACACGGACAGTGATGACCCGTAGTAGGGGGGTCATTTCGGTTGGCTGTCATCTGGACATTCCTGATGGGCCGCGCGAAGGCCGTCGCCATGGATCTTGCTCCGCGCGGGTGCCCCAGAGGCTCCAGAAGAGGAGATTCAGCCGTTCATGTGCCTCTCATGTGAAGATCTTGCGGAATCCATGGCGTCTCGCTACGCAGTGATCATGGCGCAAACATGTCTGAAAATCTACGCAACCACTTGCCCGATACACCCTATTGGCCGGTTCCTAAATCCGGGGCGTCAGCGGCCCCAGTCTCCGCCGACTACCGCTTGACCTTGCGGTTTGCCCGCAGCCACTCCTTGTTCATGGCCGCGATGGACGGCAGCGGAATGCCCTTGGGGCAGGCCGTCGCGCACTCACCGGCCAGGGTGCAGCCGCCGAAGCCCTCGGCGTCCATCGTCGCCACCATGTCGAGCACCCGGGTCTCACGCTCGGGCACGCCCTGCGGCAGCACATTGAGATGGTTGACCTTCGCCGAGGTGAAGAGCATCGCCGAGCCGTTCGGGCAGGCCGCGACGCAGGCTCCGCAGCCGATGCACTCGGCGTGCTCGAACGCGAAGTCGGCGTCCGGTTTGGGCACGGGCGTGGCATGCGCCTCGGGGGCGGCTCCGGTCGGGGCGGAGACATAGCCGCCGGCCTGGATGATCCGGTCGAACGCGGACCGGTCGACGACCAGGTCCTTGATCACGGGGAAGGCGGCGGCACGCCAGGGCTCGACGTCGATGGTGTCGCCGTCGCGGAAGGAGCGCATATGGAGCTGGCAGGCAGTGGTGCGCTCGGGCCCGTGGGCGTCGCCGTTGATGACCAGGCCGCACGCGCCGCAGATGCCCTCGCGGCAGTCGTGGTCGAAGGCGATGGGGTCCTCGCCGCGCAGCAGCAGTTCCTCGTTGAGGGTGTCGAGCATCTCCAGGAAGGACATGTCCTCGGAGACGCCGTCGACCTCGTAGGCGGCCATCTCGCCGGTCGCGGCGGCGTCGCGCTGACGCCAGACGCGCAGTTTGAGTTTCATGCGTAGCTCCGCTGGGTGGGGTGGACATACTCGAAGACGAGGTCTTCCTTGTGCAGCACGGGCGCTTCACCGGTCCCGGTGAACTCCCAGGCGGCGACGTAGCCGAACTGCTCGTCCTTGCGGGCGGCCTCGCCGTCCGGGGTCTGGGACTCCTCGCGGAAGTGACCGCCGCACGACTCGGACCGGTGCAGCGCGTCCAGACACATCAGCTCGGCGAGCTCCAGATAGTCGACGACGCGGTTGGCCTTCTCCAGCGAATGGTTGAACTCCTCACCGGTGCCGGGGACCTTGATCCGCCGCCAGAACTCCTCGCGGATCAGGGGGATGCGGTCGAGCGCCTTGCGCAGCCCCTCTTCCGTACGGGCCATTCCGCAGTACTCCCACATCAGCTCGCCGAGTTCGCGGTGGAAGGAGTCGGGGGTGCGGTCCCCGTCGACGGAGAGCAGCAGATTCAGCCGGTCCTCGGTCTCGGCGAGCACCTCGGCGACCGCCGGGTGGGAGGCGTCGGGCCGGTCCGCGAGAGGGGCGCGGGCCAGATAGTCGTTGATGGTGGACGGCAGGACGAAGTACCCGTCGCCGAGCCCCTGCATCAGCGCGGAGGCGCCCAGCCGGTTGGCGCCGTGGTCGGAGAAGTTGGCCTCGCCGATGGCGAAGAGCCCGGGGATCGTGGTCCGGAGGTCGTAGTCCACCCAGAGCCCGCCCATGGTGTAGTGCACGGCGGGGTAGATCCGCATGGGCGTCTCGTAGGGGTTCTCCGCGGTGATCCGCGCGTACATGTCGAAGAGGTTGCCGTACTTCTCCTCGACCTTCTCCCGGCCCATGCGCCGGATCGCGTCGGCGAAGTCGAGATAGACGCCCTGGCCGCCGGGGCCGACGCCGCGTCCCTCGTCGCAGACGTTCTTCGCGGCGCGGGAGGCGATGTCGCGGGGGACGAGATTGCCGAAGGAGGGATAGATCCGCTCCAGGTAGTAGTCGCGCTCGTCCTCGGGGATCTGATGCGCGGGCCGCGTGTCGCCGTGGGCCTTGGGCACCCAGATACGGCCGTCGTTGCGGAGCGACTCGCTCATCAGGGTCAGCTTGGACTGGTGATCGCCGGTGCGCGGGATACAGGTGGGGTGGATCTGGGTGAAGCAGGGGTTGGCGAAGTACGCGCCGCGCCGGTGGGCACGCCAGATCGCGGTGGCGTTGGAGTTCATGGCGTTGGTCGACAGATAGAAGACATTGCCGTAGCCGCCGGTCGCCAGCACCACCGCGTCGGCGAAGTGGCTGGAGATCTCGCCGGTGATCAGATCACGGGCGACGATGCCACGGGCCCGTCCGTCGATCACGATCAGATCGAGCATCTCGGTGCGGGCGTGGAGGACGACGTTTCCGGCGGCGATCTGCCGGGAGAGCGCCTGATAGGCGCCGAGCAGCAGCTGCTGCCCCGTCTGGCCCCGGGCGTAGAAGGTACGGGAGACCTGGACGCCGCCGAAGGAGCGGGTGTCCAGGAGTCCGCCGTACTCGCGGGCGAAGGGCACGCCCTGCGCCACGCACTGGTCGATGATCTCCACGGATATCTGGGCGAGCCGGTGCACATTGGACTCGCGGGCCCGGAAGTCGCCGCCCTTGACGGTGTCGTAGAAGAGACGGTGCACGGAGTCGCCGTCGTTGCGGTAGTTCTTGGCGGCGTTGATGCCGCCCTGGGCGGCGATGGAGTGGGCGCGGCGGGGCGAGTCCTGGTAGCAGAACTGCTCGACGTGGTAGCCCTGCTCGCCGAGGGTGGCTCCGGCCGCGCCGCCGGCCAGTCCGGTGCCGACGACGATGACGGTGTGCTTGCGGCGGTTGGCCGGGTTGACGAGTTCGGCCTCGAAGCGGCGGCGGTCCCAGCGTTCGGCGATGGGACCGTCCGGGGCGCCGGCGTCGGCGATCGGCTCGCCGGTCTCGTACTGCGGATAGCTCATATCAGCTCACCACTCCGGTCATGACGGCGACGGGCACGGCGATGAATCCCGCGGTCAGCACCAGCGCGAGGCCGCTTGCGACGGCCTTGAGGGCGCGGTCGCGGGAGGCGCTGCCCGCGCCGAGGGTCTGGGCGGCGCTCCAGAAGCCATGGCGGACATGGAGTCCCACGGCGAGCATCGCGGTGATGTAGACGACGTTGCCGTACCAGGTGGAGAAGGTGGCGACGACGTTCTCGTAGGGGTGGCCCGGCTGGGCGTTCTCGTTGACGGTCAGCGTCGTCAGATCGAGGATGTGCCAGACGATGAAGAGCGCGATGATCACGCCGCCCCAGCGCATGGTGCGCGTGGCGTAGCTCGCGCGCCGGCGCTTGTGCGCGTAGGCGACCGGGCGGGCCTTGATGTCGCGCCTGCTGAGCTGGTACGCGGAGACCGCGTGCGCCGCCACGGTGGCGAGCAGCACGAGGCGGACGATCCACAGGGCCCACTCCTCGTGCAGGACGGGTGCGCCCATGGTCCGCAGCCAGTGACCGTACTCGTTGAACTCCCGCGGTCCGAAGAAGACCTTGAGGTTGCCCATCACATGGGCGACGAGATAGCCGAGCATCAGCAGGCCGCTCACGGCCATGACGGCCTTCTTGCCGACGGTCGATCCCCAGAAAGTGCGCTGGGGCGACGGTTTTCGGTCCGTCCCCCGCTGCCGCGTCCGCGTTGCCAGAGCCATGGGGGAACCGTAGGTCCGGATGGTTCAAGAGGTCCAAGACATGATCTGGCTGATCTCCATAGGCTACGCCTATCGTGGATCTAGGGTGGCCGTATGCAGTTCCAACAGCTTCTGTACTTTGTGGCGGTCGCCGAGACCCGGCACTTCACCCGCGCCGCCGAGCGGGTCCATGTCTCCCAGCCCTCGCTCTCGCAGCAGATCCGGGCGCTGGAGAGCGAGCTCGGGGCGGAGCTCTTCAGCCGGGCGCGCGGCAATATCGGGCTCACCGAGGCGGGGGCGGCGCTGCTGCCGCTGGCCCGCCGGATTCTGGCGGACGCGGACACCGCCCGGCTCGAAGTGCAGGAGCTGGCGCAGCTGAGGCGCGGCCGGGTGCGGCTGGGGGCGACGCCGAGTCTGTGCACGGGGCTGCTGCCCGAGGTGCTGCGGGTCTTCCACGACCGGCATCCGGGCATCCGGCTGCTGATCGAGGAGGGGGGCTCGCACGATCTCGTACGGCAGCTGGCGCGCGGAGCGCTGGATCTGGCGCTGATCGTGCTGCCGCTGCCGCCGGGGTCGCCGGCGCTGACGACGGTGGAGCTGCTCCAGGAGGATCTGGTGGTGGTGTCGGCCGCGGCCGGGAAGGCGCCGCGGCGGCCGGTGCGGATCGCCGATCTGCGCGATCAGCCGCTGGTGATGTTCCGGCACGGCTACGACCTGCGCGAGCTGACGGTCGCGGCGTGCCGGGCGGCGGGGTTCGAGCCGGGCTTCACGGTGGAGGGGGGCGAGATGGACGCGGTCCTGGGGTTCGTCCGGGCGGGGCTGGGGATGGCGGTGGTCCCGAGCATGGTCGCGGACCGGGCGGGTCCGGGGTTCCGGGTGACTCCGCTGGCGGGGCCGGGGCTGCGGCGGACGATCGCGCTGGCGCACCGCAGTGATGTGGCGCCGCCGAGGGCGGCGCGGGAGTTGCAGCGGGTGCTGCTGGAGTCACGGTCACTGTGACGGCCGGCGCCTTACGGGAGCCGGTGCGGGAGCCGCCGCGCCGGCCTCCGGTTCGCCTGAGGTGCCCGGCGTGCCCCGGACATCGGATTCGCCCTTCTCGCCCATCCGACTCGCACGGTCAATTTCCCCATTTGTCGGCTTTTGGCGTGAGATGTTCATTCTGCGGCGTCTTCCGGAGGGAAGCGCATCGGCCGAGAAAGGGGCTCACCATGCCGGCGGATTTCCTCAGCCTGCCCAATCCGGAGTCGATCCGGATCATCGACTTCGACGTGGCGGAGATCGTGCCCATCCCCTTCGGGGACCACTCCTACGTCCTGGTCGTCAGCGGCACCAAGCCTTTTCTGAACATGCGGGTCCAGCTCTCCCCGCGCATCTACATCGAACAGCCGGAGTACTGGGGCATCGAGGTGCTCGGCGATCTCTCCGGCTTCGGGCTGCCCGCGCTGGGGCCGTACACGGTGACCCTCCCGCTGAACGACCTCTTCGGGAGCAAGGGAATCGAGGTCATCGGGGCGAACACCAGCAAGAAGCTGGACCGCCCCTACTAGGTCGTGTCTTCAAAGTCCCGTCTGTCTGCCGTGCCCTGGCACGCACGCTCGCTGCGTTGTCGTCAGTCGCCAATGCTCCGCAGTGGCTCCTTCCTCCGCCTTGCGATGCACGCACCAGACCCCGCCAGACCCGCCCTCCGGGCGGACGACGCTACTTTGAAGACACTCCCTAGGCTCCGCCGATCATGCCGAGAGGGCTCCGGCCCTCTGGACGGAACGTCCTGTCCAGAGGGCCGGAGCCCCGGGGTCCGAATGCCCCGGGGTCCGAAAGCCCGGCCGTCAGATCGCGTCGGCCAGGGAGAGGGCGTGCAGCAGCTCCGGCGGGCCCGGACGGGCGTAGTACCAGCCCTGGGCCGTGTCGCAGCCCAGCTCTCTCAGCCGGTCCGCCTGCGCGCCCGTCTCGACCCCCTCCACCGTGACCGCCAGCTCCAGGCTGTGCGCCAGCGAGACGATCCCCTCCACGATCTTCAGATCGACCGGATCGACCGGCAGCTGCTGCATCCCCTGGGTGAAGGAACGGTCCAGCTTCAGAACGCTGACCGGCAGTCTGCGCAGATTCGCCAGGTTCGAGTAGCCGGTGCCGAAGTCGTCCAGCGCGATGTCCACGCCCATCTCGGCGAGTTGGCGCAGCGGCCGGAGCAGCGTCTCATCGGCCCCGATCAGCGCCGATTCGGTGACCTCCAGACAGAGCACGCCCGGCGCCAGGCCGGAGCGCTCCAGGACCGCGACGGTGTCGGTGACCAGGCCGGGATGCTGGAGCTGGGCGGGCGAGAGGTTCACATTGATCCGCAGCGGACCGCCCTCGGTGTGATGCTCCTGCCAGTACCGCGCCTGGCGTACCGCCTCCTGGAGCACCCAGCGGCCCAGCGGGACGATCAGACCGGTGCGCTCGGCCAGCGGAATGAACTGGTCCGGTCCCAGTATCCCGTGCTGTGGATGGGACCAGCGCACCAGCGCCTCGGCGCCGTGCACGCTGCCGTCGTCCATGTGCACCAGGGGCTGGTACTCGATGAAGAACTCACCGCGCTCCAGCGCCGCGGGCAGCGCGGTGGTCAGTCCGTGGCTGGTGATGGCGCGGGCGTCCAGTTCGGGGTCGGCGGTCTCGCAGCGATTGCCGCCCGCCGACTTGGCCCGGTACATGGTGATGTCGGCGCTGCGCAGCACCTCGGCCGGGGTGCGCTCGCCCGCGGGGCCCTCGACGATCCCGATGGAGCCGCGCACGGAGAACTCGCGTCCGTCCACCCGGATCGGCGCGGCGAGCGCCGCCAGGATCCGGGCGGCCAGTTCATGGACCTCGTGCTGGGTGTCGGGCCCGGTGGTGAGCGCCACGAACTCGTCGCCGCCGAGGCGGGCCACCATCTCGCCGGGGGCGGTGGCGCAGCTCTGGAGCCGGTCGGCGACCTCCACCAGCAGCCGGTCCCCGGTGGCATGGCCGAGGCTGTCGTTGATGGCCTTGAACCCGTCGAGATCCAGATAGCAGAGCCCGAACCGGGAGCCCTCGCCCTTGGCGAGCGCCTTCTCCAGCCGCTCGAAGAACAGCGTCCGGTTGGGGAGTCCGGTCAGGGCGTCATGGGTGGCCTCGTACCGGAGCCGCAGATTGAGCAGCCGGCGCTCGGTGGTGTCCTCCAGGAGGGCCAGCTGGTACTGGGGCCTGCCCTCGGGGTCCCGCAGCAGGGAGACCGTGAGATTGGTCCAGAGCACGGTGCCGTCATTGCGGAAGAACGGTTTCTCCACCCGGAAGTGCTCGCGTTCGCCCCGGATCAGCTCCCGGTGCAGCTGCCAGACATGGGGCCGGTCCTCGGGGTGTGCCCACTCGGTGACCTTCTTGCCCCGCACATGGTTCTCCAGGCCGCCGAACATCCTGGTCAGGGTCTCATTGACCTCCAGCACATTGCCTTCGAGGTCGGCGATCCCGATGCCGATCGCGGCTCCCTCGAACACGGCGCGCAGCCGGGTCTCGGTGGCGTGCAGGGCGTTGACGGCGTCGGAGCGGGCCTGGAGCGTGGAGCGCGCGATGGCCTCCTGCTCGGCGAGGGTGCGCTCGCGCAGCCCCCCGGCGAAGCCCGCGGCGAGCGCGTGCTGGAGCCGGGCGCAGCGGGCGCGGCTCTCCTCCGCGGACGGTTCGGGCCGCTGCCCGGGGCCGGAGCCGCAGTAGAGCACGAGATACGCGTCGATGACGCCGAGGGTGCGGCTGAGCGCCTCCGGATCGGTGCAGTGCGCGTCGATGAGCGCGGCCCCGACCCGCTGGGCCGCGTGGGGGTCGAAGGGGTGGGCGTGCAGCGATTCGCTCAGCGTCCGGGCCAGGGGCAGCAGACGCTCCTCGACTTCGGCGCGGGTGAGCGAGGTCGCCGTCACCGGGAAGACGGCCCGGCTCCAGATGGTCGCGAATCGGCGGAGTCTGTCCTCAAGACCGTCGGGGTCCGTCTGGGGACCCACCGCCTGCGGGGGCGTCATCACGCCTTGCGCCCCACCCCGGCGAAGCCTGTGAAGGCATATGGGTCATCCTGCTCGGCGGAGGCGTCGGGCCGCCAGTCGGGCGGTGACACCAGTCCGGGCTCGACCATCTCGTACCCCTCGAAGAACCTGGCTATCTGTTCCCGTGAGCGCATGCTCAGCGGATTGCGGATGTCACGGTAGACCTGAACGGCGCCGGCCGCCTGCTCCTCGGGCACCGGCATTCCGCCGTACGACGTGTGGTTGATGACGAGCAGACTTCCGGGTGCGAGCGCCGCGCCCAGTTCGGCCACCGCGCCGTACGGGTCGTCCGCGTCCTCGACGAAGTGGAGCACGCAGTACAGCAGCAGCGCCACCGGCTGTGCCAGGTCCAGCAGCCGGGCGAGCTCGGCGTTCTCCAGGATCTGGCGGGGTCTTCGCAGGTCGGCGGCGATGACGCCCGCCCGGGTCTCCTCACCGAGCACGGCCCGGCTGTGGTTGACCGCGACGGGGTCGTGGTCGACGTACAGCACCCGGGAGCCGGGGTCGGCCGCCAGCGCGACCTCATGGACGTTTCCATGGGTCGGGATGCCGGAGCCGACGTCGAGGAACTGGGTGACGCCCTGGCCCGCCGCGTACCGCACCGACCGGCGCATGAAGGCCCGATTCGCCTGCATGACCTTGGGCAGTCCGGGCATGAACTCCATCGCCCGGCGGGCGGCTTGACGGTCGATCTCGAAGTTGTGCGAGCCGCCCAGGTAGAAGTCGTACATTCGGGACACGCTCGGCACCGAAATGTCGATGCCGGGCGGGGCCCAGGCGGGTCGCTCCATCGATCTCTCCAACCAAGTCGCCACAGTGGCCAGGGGAAGTCCGGCCATGCACATGGCCAGTGTTCGAGCCGAGGCTACTGATCGGCCGCCAATTGAGCGAGCCCAAACGGAAATTCACGATCCGTTCTTGGTCACATATCGGGGCGGCGACCGGCCCGCCGCGCGGGAGCGGCGCGGGGCGGGACGGCGGAGACCGGTGTCGGTGCGCGGGGGCTACTCGGGCGCTCCGACCAGCTTTCCCTGCGGGCTGACCGCGTACCAAGTGCCGCCGACGCCTTGTCCGTTGACGTCTCCCGGCTTGCTGTCGCCGGCGAAGGTGTAGAGGGGCCAGCAGTCGATGGTCTGCTGCTTGACGCCGTCGGGCCGGCTGAACGTGACATAGCCCTTCTTGAGGATTCCCTTGGTGTCATTCTTGTCGACAGGGGCGACAACCGGCCATTTCTTGAGGCACTCACCGGTGCAGGCCGTCTTCATGGGCCAGGCCGAGTCCTTCACGAACCGGTAGACGGTCATACCGTTCCTGTCGATGACGATCTCGCCGAGCTCGGGGTCCTTGCGGGTGGACAGGCCGACTCCGGCCTCCCCGCCGCCCGCGTCGTCCGCGGAACCGGAACCGGAGCCGGAACCGGAGCCGGAACCCGAACCGGAGCCCGCGCCGGCCTCGGCCTTCTTGCCGTCGGGTGCGGCGGCGAACCAGGTGCCGCCGACGCCCTGGCCCTTGGCGTCGCCGGGCTTGGTGTCCTTGGCGAACCGGTACATCGGCCAGCCGGCGATGGTCAGCTGCTTGGAGCCGTCGCTCCGGGTGACCTCGCCGATCAGGTCGGCGTCGACCCCCGGTGCGGGCGACGCGCCGCCCGCGGCGACCACGGGCCAGGTCTTGGCGCAGTCGCCCTCGCAGGTCGCCTTGGGCGGCGAGGCGGTGTCGTTGTCGAAGCGGTAGAGGGTGAGGCCCGCGCTGTCGGTGACGACCGAGCCGAGCTCCTCGCTCTCCCATACGGCGAGCTGGCCGGCGGGCTCGGCCGCCGTCCGGGCGCCGGAACCGGAGTCGGAGCCGTACCCCCCGTTTCCGGGCTGGGCCTGGCCCGCGGCCTCGGCCGGCTGCGCCTTGGAGCTCTCGTCGCCCTTCTCCTGACCGCACGCCGTCGTCAGTACGAGCACGGCCGCCGCGGTCACCGCGAGGGAGGCGTTCCGCCAGGTGTTCATGTCCACTCCAATTGTCCGTCGGACCTTCGCGGCGCCGGGGCGCGCCGTTCATGGCCCTGGATACGGACCGGATGCGGCGGAGCGTTCAAACGTCTCCGAAAAATTCTCGGGACGCCAGGAGAAGCCGCCTCGGAGAACATCCGCCGGGGAGGGACCCCCCTATCGGTTCCCGTACGGGGTGCGCCGGATACCGGATGCGCCGGACAGCGCGCCCGGCCGTCCTCCGCACGGCGTATGCCGGATGACCCATTCGCCCGACAGCGATCGCGGGGCCGCGGACGGGCTCTTAGCGTTTCGGTCATCGAGGGGCATTTACTTCCTTGTGTGGAAACTGTTCCGCGGCTGCTCCTCGGGGAACCCGGAGGAAATCACCATGCGCGCGATATGTGCCGCATTCGCAGCCGTGCTGTCAGCCACCACCGCCCTCACCCTCGCCGCCCCCGCCGCGACGGCGGCGCCCGGCGGCGGGGACGGCAAGGCGGAGGGCAGGGCGACGCCCCTCTTCACCGCCAGTCCCTCGACCGTCGCACCGGGCGGGCGGGTCTCCCTGTCCGCGAGCGGGTGCAACACCACGGCGACCGCGTCGTCCGGCGTCTTCGAAGCCGTGACCATCCGTCCCGGCACCTCGTCCGTGGCCACGGTGTACGCGGACGCCCGGCCCGGCGCCCAGTACTCGGTCCAGTTCACCTGTGGTAGCCAGCGGGGCTCGTTCAATCTCGCCATCGCGGGCGGGAGCTCGACGCCCACCATCAGCTCCACCGCCGCCGTCAGCGCGCCCGCCGCCGTGAGCGCGACGGCTTCCGCCACCCCCGAAGGGGTACGAGGCGGGCTCGGCGGCAGCGTCGGGGAGGCCGACGCCGGGCAGATCGCGATCGGCGC
>NZ_VCLA01000145.1:0-2468 GCF_009600885.1 Streptomyces jumonjinensis | reverse complement strand
GTCCCGCCGTACGACAGATGAGGGGCACTCCGGTCAGGCCCGGCCGCCGACCGTGCGGCGGCGACGGGCGATGAACAGCGTGCCGCCGAGGGCGGCCGTGGCCACCAGACCCGCGCCGATCGCCGTCTCGGCGGAGCTGGGGGCCGCCGAGCCGCCGAGCCCGCCGAGCGCGCCCCGGGCCGGGAGCACCCTGAACTGCGCGGTCGCCACCGAGGAATTGTTGTTGTTGTGGCACCGCACGGCGAGGTTGTAGTGACCCGGCGAGGCGTGGTCGTGGATCCGCGCGCCGACGCTGAGCGCGTTCCCCCGGTTCTCCTCGCGGTTGTCGCCTCCCCTGTTGTCACCGCCCCGGTCGGCCCTGTTGTTGTCGTTGCCCCGACCGTCGCCGCCGCGGTCGTCCTCACGGCCGTCGCCGCCACGGCCGTCGCCGCCGCGGTCGTCCTCACGGCCGTCGCCCCGGTTCAGATTGATCCTCGGGAAGGCATGGGATGTGATCGTGCCGCCACGGCCGCAGCCGCGCACGATGATCGTCAGAGTGCCGCCCTGGTGGACGGCGTGCGGACTGAGGGAGACATGGACCGACTCATGATCCTGGCTGTCGCCGCCCGCGGCGGCCACCGGGGCGGACAGCCCGACGGCGGCGCACGCGGCGGCGGCCACTGCGAGAGCGCGTGAAGCAGGCATCGTGATCCTCCAGGAAGACGCACCGAAGCGGCGCTCCGGGGAATTCGACGAGTACGCCTTCCATGACGAACCCTCACCGGGTGTTGCCTTTCGTGCATTTCGGCGCTGGTCCACCCCGGTGAGACGACACACCGGCGACACACCGGCGACACGCCGGAGGATCTGACGGAGCCGCAGGTCAACCGACTGCCAGGGAATTCGTCGTACCGATGACACGGATGGATCACCCCGACCGGCCGCAGCCACCCGTTCGCTCTCTCCCCCTCGCCGCGAACGCCGTGCCCGCTTACCGTGCCTCCAGGCGCTGAAAGTAAGACAAAAAGGAGAATCATGGGCGACGGGTTCACTGGCTCGGAGTCACGCAGACGCTCGCCCTGGGGCGTTCTGGCCCTGGTGATGCTCACCGGGATCGCGCTGATGAAGAACGGCGTCGATGTGGCGCTGGGGCCGCCCCAGCCGGCCGCGGCGGCCTCGCTGGACCGTCCGGACGGCGAGACCTTCGCCCCGCTCGCCCAGCCGAGGTCGATGGACTTCTCCCCCGCCGACCGCGTACGGATCCCCTCGCTCCGCATCGACGCCCCGCTCATGAACGTCGGACTGGACGCCGAGGGGTGGATCGAGGCGCCACCGCCCGAGGACCCCGATATCGCCGGCTGGTACCAGAACGGCGTCGCCCCCGGGCAGCGCGGCACCGCGGTCCTCGTCGGCCATGTCGACAACCGCACCGGCCCCGCCGTGTTCTACGGCCTCGGCTCCCTCCGCAGGGGGGAGCGCGTCGAGGTGCCCCGGATGGACGGGAAGACCGCCGTCTTCGAGGTGTACGGCGTAGAGGTGCTCGACAAGGACGACTTCCCCGCCGCTCAGGTGTACGGCGACACCGGCTTCCCCGAGCTGCGGGTGATCACCTGCGGCGGTCGCTACTCCAAGGCGAACGGCTACGACGCCAATGTCGTGGTGTTCGCCCGGATGGTGAAGACCGGCTGACCCCCGCCCCGGACCAGTTGCCCCCAGGCCGGTCCCACGCCGGACCGGCCTGCCCCGGACCGGCCGGCCCTCGAACCGGACTCACCCCGGACCGGTCTCGCCCCAAGGGGCCCGCCGGTCTTCGCGGGCCCCGTGGCGATCTTGCCGTAACGATTCAGCGGCGCGGCACGGTGATCCGGTACCCGTCGTCCAGCAGCCGGGGCAGATAGTGGCGCAGCGCGGTGACGCTCTGCGAACGGTCACCGCCCGCGTCGTGGGAGAGCACCACGACCCCGGGTCCCGCGCCGTCCAGCACCCGGCTCACGATGGTGCCGGTCCCCGGTTCGGTCCAGTCGAGGGTGTCGACCGTCCAGGCCAGCGGCTCCATCCCGAGCTCCGCGCCGATCTCGAACGAATGCCGGTTCCAGGCCCCGAAGGGCGCCCGGTACCACAGCGGCGGGAGCCCCGAGATCTGCTCGATCACCTCGCTGGTACGCCCGAGTTCGCCGCGGATCTCCGAGGGCGCGAGCTGCGGGATCAGCGGATGCGACCACGTGTGGTTGCCGATGACATGCCCGTCGTCGGCCAGCGCGCGCAGCAGATCGGGGTGGATGTCGGCCATCTCCCCGCAGACGAAGAACATGGCCCGCACGTCGTACCGCCGCAGGGTCCGCAGAATGCCGGGCGTGTACTCGGGGTCGGGCCCGTCGTCGAAGGTCAGGACCATGGTGCGGCCGGTATGGGGCAGCCGCTCGAAGGGCTGGCTGCGCACCGGGGGCAGCCCCCGCCGCAGCCGTGGCGGATGAACCGTCATGGGCTGG
>NZ_VCLA01000005.1 GCF_009600885.1 Streptomyces jumonjinensis | reverse complement strand
CGGCACCTGGAGGTGGAGGCAGCAGGAACCGGGCACGTGGGCACAGCTCCTGCCCGAGCAGCGCGACCGCCTGGGGCGCTGGGCGTACGGGGCGCGGCCCTCCCCGCGGCCATCGCCCCGGCGGAGCTCCGTCCGGCGCTGGCCGCCGCCCTCAAGGGCCCGAAGAAGCCGGGGAACAAGGCACAGGCGGCGTTCCAGCGGGGCCTGACCGCCTTGGCGGTGTGGGTGCAGAAGGAGGGGCAGCGGCCCGTCCCACGCGGCGCGGTCGTGGAGATCGCAGTCGACGGCGAGGCGGAGCCGGTACCCGTGAAACTCGGGGTATGGATCTCCAACACCAAGAGCCGGCGGGACAAGCTCACCGACGAGCAGCTGGTCGCCCTCGCCAACCTCGGCATCAAATGGGCACGGTAGAGGACCGGCATGCCGTGTGGCACCAGCACCTCCACGCGGAACGGTCGTCCAGTGCCAGAACCTCGGGACACGGCCCACTTGCACAATTGCACAAAAACGATCTTGGTGGCCTCGGGTGCTCAACAGTCGATCCTGCGTTCTCGACCGGCTGCAGGGATGTGGGCGGGCGTTGTCCGCTGCTGCAGCAGGCCCGCACGCAACGTATCTGCCACAGAAAGCTGAGGCCCAGTGTGATCCATGTCCCAGGCATCCCGGAGAGTCGTCTCTCCCGTGCTGGAGTTCTTCGTATTGCGCCCCTGCCGCAGGAGACCACGGCCTCTTTGATCGGCCGTGTTGCCGCCTGCTACGGGCTTGAGACATCGTCGCTGCGGTCCATCTGGAAGTGGCGCAGCCAGCAGCCCAGACACGAGAGCGGGGCTCCTCGGGCTGATGCCGATGTGCTGCTCAACGCCGGAGGCAGGCGGCTGCTGGTCCAGTTGTGCGGCGTCGAGGAAGGCGTGCTGGCGCGGGCGTTGCCGTCCTGCGGGCTGGAGGATGCCAGGCTGCCCGCCGAAGAGGACGAGGCGCCGACGGCGGTGTGGCGGGTCGGTGGGGTGCTCGCCGGGCCGGTGGCGTTCGGCTGCCGTCTGTGCACGGCGCGGCGCACGGGGGCGGGCGTGCGGGCGGTGCGGTACATGCCGCTCTGGTCCCGGGTGTGGATCCGGCACGGCAGGTGGCTCCTGGACGCGGACGCCGACCAGCCCTACGAGTATCTGGACGTACGGAACATACCGGAGATGGCCGCGGCGCCGCGGCGGTGGGCGGGAGTGGCGCGGCGGGCGGTGCGGGTGGGGTCCGGGCCGGAGCGGGTGTTCGCACTGGCGGGTGCGGTGGTAGGCCGGTGGTGGGAGCAGGCGTTGGGCTGGGAGCGGGAGACGGTCTGGCCTCGGCGGCTGCATCAGGTCGCGGGCGGGGATGCCGGGCCGGAATTCGAGTGGTGGCGGATCGTGGGGCGGGGCGCGGTCGTCTTCCCGGAGGGGGTGGCGGTCGCCGAGGCGCTGCTGGATCCGGCAATGGCCGAGCTGGTGTGGGTGGACAGCGGTGCCGGGCGGCCGCAAGCGCTGCCCGCCGACGGGCTGTTCTGCCGCCGGCTCGGAGAGCGTGTCGGACGGGAGTGGCTCGGGCCGCTGGCCGCGGCGGACCATGGCGGTCCGCTGATCGCGTGGATGAGCAGCGTGATCCGGTTGCGCCGTGGGGCCGGTGGGCCCCCCGGGTACGACAACGACCCCTGGTGGCTGCGCCGGGAGCATCAGCCGGTGACGATGGCCGGGCAGTTGCGGGTGCTGGGCAAGGAGAAGAGGGCGCCGGGCTCGGGGACGATGTGGCGGGCGGTGGTGCCGGCCGAGCAGCGGATGCGGATCGGCAGTCTCATCGGCAGTGCCGAGGAGCAGTTGCTGCAGCTGCGCGGCGTGCAGAGCGGGCCGACCGCCGAGGTCGCCCGGCAGGTGCTGCAAGGCCTCGGTCACAGTGCCGGTCTGGTCGAAGCGGCCTGGAAGCGGACCGCGGTGGCGGCGGTGAACGGCGGAGTGCCGTTGGAGGAGGTAGCCCGGTGGGCGGATATGTCTCCCGGGACACTGAAGAGGATGCTGTCGGCAGGTGGGGAGGAAGACGACGGCTGAGAACAAGGCAGGGACGCATCGGCTGTTAGCTGATACAGCACTCGTTTGTGGCAGAAACCCTGAAAACGACGATGCTTGTCGGCGGGAGCGGCTTGGCTGACGCGGGTGATCAGCACAGGAGAGGCCGCCCGGCCCGGGGGCCGGGCGAGGCGAGTGGCCGTGGATCGTCGGAGTGGGTTCGAGGCGGTGTTCCTCGATCCGGTGGGGCAGCCGGTTCAGCAGCGATGGGCGGATGCCGCCGTGGCCGTGGCGTTCGCGGAGTTGCCGCCGGTGTCGGCGTTCCCGGTGATCCCGGGGCGCCGCTGGGGGCCGGGGCTGTGGTGGTCGGCGACCACCGGGCGGCACGTGGCCGCCGGGTCGAACGCGATGCGCACCCAGCTGATGGTCCTGGACCGCGACCCGCACGTGACCGGGCTCGCGGGACGTCCGGTACGGCTGACGTGGCGCGAGGAGCGGGGCCGGGTGCGTTCCTGGGTACCGCAGTTGTTCGCCCGGTATCGCGACGGCACGGGTCTGCTGGCCGACTGCCCCAGCCACCCGGAAGCCGGCGGCGACCGTGCGGTGCAGGCCGCCGCAGCGGTGAGCGCGGCGTGTGAGGAGATCGGCTGGGCCTACCGGCGCCTTGCGCCGCTCGACGACGTCCTGGCCGCCAATCTGAAATGGCTGGCCGGCTACCGCCACCCCCGCAACGCCGGACGCCCCGGCCTGGCGCCCGCGGTTGTGGAGGCGTTCGCGCGGCCGCGGCCGCTGATCGAGGGCGTTGAAGCGGCCGGCGACCCGATCGAGATTCTTCCCGCCGTCTTTCACGCCCTGTGGCACGGGCGGGTGACGGCAGATCTGGAGGCGCCGCTGCACGAACACGTGATGGTTGGCCCTGCAGGCTGGAGTGGCCCGGGTCGCACGGCAGGAGGGGCTCGGTGACCGCGCGGCGCAATGCCCGGCCATCGGTGAAAGTCGGGGCGCAGGTCCGGTTCCGCGGTGTGAAGTGGCAGGTGGTCGCCCTGTCCGGGCAGGTGATCCACCTCGTCGGCCCGGACGGTGGTGGCGAGGCGGTGCTCGCCGGGTACCTGTTCGCCGATCCCGGCTTCAGCGTCATCGGGGCCGACGTGCCGCAGGCGGCCCCGCAGTGGGGGCTGTTCGAGACCGCCCCCGCCGCGGCGCGAGAGAAGGCCCTGGCCTGGCAGAGGCACGTGAGAGAAGTCGAATGCGGCCTTGCCGACGGGCCCGGCGGTGCTGGAGCGGTGCGGGAGCCGTACGACCCCGCACGGCACACCCTGGCCGAGCGGGAGCAGGCCAAGGCTAAGGAGCTGACCGCGCTCGGCTTCGGGAGGGTGTCGCGCACCACAGTGCAGCGCATGCGCCTGGCCTACCGCAAACAGGGACTGTGGGGACTCCTCGACCACCGGACCACCCGCGCTTCCAGCACCACCGGGCGCTCCGACGAACGAGTCGTCGCCGCCGTCCGTGAAGCACTGCGCCGCCGACGCGGGCGCTCCAAAGGCACCATCAACGGCCTGTTCCCCCTCATCAACCAGATCCTTCAGGAACAGCACGGCCCCGGCGCGGTGCCCGTACCGTCCCAGGCCACGCTGTACCGGCTCGTCACCTCCCTCGCCCGCCCCGGTGAGCTGCCCAGTGGTCCGGTGCGGCAGGTGCCCGCGAGTGTCGAGGGGCGGGCTTTTACCCCCGCCATGGCGCTGCGGCCGGGCGAGCAGGTCCAGATCGACACCACCCGCCTGGATGTCCTGGCACTCTTCGACGACGGGCGCCTGGCCCGGCCCGAGCTGACTATCGCCGTCGACGTCGCCACCCGCTCCATCCTGGCCGCCGTGCTGTGCCCGAACGCGACCAAGGCGGTGGATGCGGCCCTGCTGCTGGCGGAGATGGCGGTCCCGCACCCGGCCAGGCCGACCTGGCCGGACATCCTGCGCATGGACCATGCCCGCGCGCTCCCCTGCCAGCGGCTGGTCACGCTGGATGAGCGTCTGGCCGGTGCGGCGGCCCGGCCGGTCGTGTTGCCCGAGGCGATCGTCGTCGACCGGGGCAAGGTCTTCGTCTCCCGGGCGTTCACCGCCGCCTGCGAGAGCCTTGGCATCAGCGTCCAGCCCGCCCCGCCCCGTGCCCCCACCGCGAAGGGCATCGTCGAGCGCACCTTCGGCTCCATCAACGCCCTGTTCTGCCAGCACTTGCCCGGCTACACCGGATCCGACGTCGCCCGCCGCGGCCCCGACACCGAGAAAGACGCCTGCTACAGCGTCGCCCAGTTGCAAGACCTCCTCGATGAGTGGCTGGTGCACTACCACCACCGGCCCCACGAAGGTCTGCGCCACCCGATGATGCCCAGGAAGGCACTCACCCCGAACCAGATGTGGGCCGTCCTCGTCGCCGTCGCCGGATACGTACCCGTCCCGTTGACCGGGCGCGACTACCTCGAACTGCTGCCCGTGCGCCGGCAGGCCATCACCCCCGCCGGCATCACCATCCACCACCGCACCTACGACGCGGATCTCCTCGCCCCGCACCGCGGCCAGGCCTCCCCCGTCGCCGGCCGCGGCGGGAAATGGGAGATCCACTACAACCCGCACGACGTGCGCCAGATCTGGGTCCGGCTTCCCGACGGTGAACTCACCGAGATTCCGTGGATCCACCGCGACCACGTCCACCGGCCCTTCGACGAACGCACCTGGCAGCACATCCGCGCCCAGGCCGTTGATGGCAACCACGGTGATGCCGAGAGTCACGAAGCCGGCCTCGCCGACGCCCTCGACCAGCTCATGCGCCGCGTCCACAGCGGCCACGCCACCACAACGGAGCAGGCCCTCATGGCCCGCACCGCTCGCCTCCCGCTCCCCGAAGCCCGCGATGGGGACCACGGCACCGAAGCACCCGCCGGCAGCCCGGCGCAGCAAGGCGACGAAGGCAACGACGACAGCATCGATGACCTCGACGACCTGCCCGACGACGACGACAGCCCCGCCCCGGCCACCGGATTCGGGCTCTACAACGCGCACGAGGAAGCCGCCACATGGTGAACCCCAGCCAGACAGGCGCGAGCAGCACACCAGCCGGCGGCATCGGCGGAGCCGAGCCGTCCTGGCCGCTGACCACCTGGCAGGGCTGGCACCGTTTCGCGACCACCGACCCCGTCGTCCCTCCCCGGCCCGGCGACCCGCCCCGCAGTGCGGAGGAACGCCTGGCCTACCACTCCAGCTTCGTCACCATCCGCACCCCTGCCATCCACGCCCTGGCCACCCAGGTCCGCACCCTGATGATTCTCGGCCGCCACCAGCAGACCACCGCACGGCCCTCCCTCATCGTCACCGGGCCCGCCGCAGCAGGGAAAACCACCGCCCTCCTGAACGTCGGGCGTACCTGCCACCTCGCCCACACCCGCAAAAACCCGCCGTCACCGGGATCAGCGCATGCCGCGGTACCCGTCGCGTATGTTCTGGTCCCGCCCGGCGCGACCGCGAAGACCCTCATCACCGAGTTCGCCCGCTACCTCGGCATCCCCGTCACCGCGCGTATGACACAGACCCAGATCACCGAAGCCGTCTGCCACACCTACACCCAGGCTGGTGTCCAGTTGGTGATGATCGACGAGATCCACCGCCTCAACCCCCGCACCACCACCGGCGCCCAAACCGCCGACCTCATCAAAGACCTGAGCGAACGCCTCCCCGCCACGTTCGTCCACGCCGGCATCAACGTCACCGACACACCCCTGTTCACCGGGACGCGGGGCGCCCAACTCGCCGGACGCGCCACCCTCGTCGACTGCGGCCCCCTACCCGCCCGCCACGGCACCCGCCACCCCTTCCGCGACGTCATCACCGACATCGAAAACCATCTCGACCTCCAGCACCACAAACCCGGCACCCTCCCCCGCCACACCCCCTACCTCCACCAGCGCACCGCAGGCCGCATCGGATCCCTCACCCGACTCATCCGCCAAGCCGCCATCACCGCCATCCACGACGGCACCGAACGCATCACCAAAACCACCCTCGACACCATCCGCCTCGACCACCTCGCCGAAACCCACCACCGCCCCCGCCGAAGCCGATAGCCCACACCCACCGAGCAGCCAGAACAGCCCTGACCAGCACAAACACCAATCGGGCCATGACACGCCAGAACTAACTACAACACACCCAGCCCCACTCAACACAGAACACATAACTCCAGCCCACACACCTCGGCCACCCCCGACGAACCGCCAAATCCGCCTCTCAACAAACCCACAACACTCCAGGCCACCAACGACCCAGCACACCAACAAACCCCCCTCCGAGCGTTACCGGATCCTTCCG
>NZ_VCLA01000144.1:7247-17795 GCF_009600885.1 Streptomyces jumonjinensis | reverse complement strand
CTGGTCTGCGGGGTGATCCCGGCGTCCGCCATCAGGTTGTCCATGGAGTGGCGCTGATGGGGCAGTACGAGGGTGACGACGCTGCCGGACTCACCCGCGCGGGCGGTGCGTCCGCCACGGTGCAGATAGTCCTTGAAGTCGGCGGGCGGGTCGACGTTGACGACGAGGTCGAGATCGTCGACATGGATGCCGCGCGCCGCCACATTGGTGGCGACCAGGACCGTGATGTCGCCCTCCTTGAACCGGGCCAGGGTCCGGGTGCGCTGCGGCTGGGACTTCCCTCCGTGCAGCGCCGAGGCGTGCACTCCGCTGCGCAGCAGATGCTTGGTGAGCCGGTCCACCGCGTGCTTGGTGTCCAGGAACATGATCGTCCGGCCGTCGCGGGCCGCGATCTCGGTCGCCGTGTCGTTCTTGTCGGCGTCGCGTACGTAGAGGAGGTGGTGCTCCATCGTGGTCACCGCGCCCGCGTTGGGGTCGACCGAGTGCACGACCGGGTCGTCCAGGTAGCGGCGGACGAGCACATCGACGTTGCGGTCCAGGGTGGCCGAGAAGAGCAGCCGCTGGCCGTCCGGCCGCACCATGTCGAGCAGGGCGGTGATCTGCGGCATGAAGCCCATGTCGGCCATCTGGTCGGCTTCGTCCAGGACGGTGATGCCGACGCGGTCCAGCCGGCAGTCGCCGCGCTGTACGAGGTCCCTCAGCCGGCCGGGGGTGGCCACGACGACCTCGGCCCCGTCGCGCAGCGCGCGGGCCTGCCTGCTCATCGACAGACCGCCGACGACGGTGGTCAGCCGCAGCTGGAGGGCGCGGGCGTAGGGGGTGAGGGCGTCCGTCACCTGCTGGGCGAGGTCCCGGGTGGGGACGAGGACCAGGGAGAGCGGCTGTCGGGGCTCGGCGCGCAGTCCGGCGGTACGGGCCAGCAGGGCGAGGCCGAAGGCCAGGGTCTTGCCGGAGCCGGTACGGCCGCGGCCGAGGACGTCACGGCCCGCCAGCGAGTTCGGCAGGGTCGCGGCCTGGATCGGGAACGGCACGGTCACGCCCTCGGAGGCCAGCGCCGCGAGCATCGCCTTGGGCATGTCCAGCTCGGCGAACTCGTTCACCGCCGGCAGCGACGGGACGCGGGGCGTCGGGACGGTGTACTCGCCCCGGAGCGTTCCCGGACGGGCTCCGCCGCGGCCCGCCGAAGCGGTGCGGGAGCCGCCGGAGCGCCTCGGCGGCTTGCTGCCGGAACGACCTTGAGCGGCGCCGCCGCTCTGGGCCTGGCCGGAACGGAAGTTACGGCCGTCCACTCGTGCTGTGCGATTGCGACCTGTGCGGCTCATGCTGAACCCTCCTCGAAAGCGACGCGTACGACGAACCTCGGCCAACCGGCCGCACAGGGAATCGCAAGACGAGTCGATAAAGATCAAGAAAAACGACTGTTATTTGGCGTCTCCGGCGTATGCGAGCGGAGAAAACACGCCACAAAGAGCAGCCGGGCTCATGCTGAACTTCGAATGCCGAGGTCCGGGATTCGCGGTTTCGATCGGGGCGAATCGCCCGTGTGAGGGATCGACGCGCAGCTCCGGTGTCACCGGACGCCGCACGGATCGACACGGCAGAGCAGGCCGCACAGCAAAACGGAGGGGCCCGCACCCAAGGTGCGGGCCCCAACGTCACATGCTTTGACTTCAGGCGGGGAGGATGTTCTCGGCCTGCGGGCCCTTCTGGCCCTGCGTGACGTCGAAGGTCACCTTCTGGCCCTCCTGGAGCTCACGGAAGCCCTGGGTGGCGATGTTCGAGTAGTGGGCGAACACGTCAGCGCCGCCACCGTCCTGCTCGATGAAGCCGAAGCCCTTTTCCGAGTTGAACCACTTCACGGTGCCAGTAGCCATATCTAAATCTCCTTCGGGGAATGCATCGGACTCGCACTGTGCGAGCCTCGCGCCGCCGCGATGATTGCCCCATCCGGAGAGAACCGGCAACACAAAGTGCTCCCACAGGCCAGATGACCGGTGGAGGCACTTGAAAGTTTGGGAACCACAACTGCAACTGCGATCGACAGTAGCACGGCTCGTGGGACGCCGCGTGGAGATTACACAGTCGGTGGGCGAGAAGTCACAAATCCAGGGGGTATGGAGTCACAAAACCGTCATCAGCGCATCAACTATTTCTCAGACGCCGAGATGAGATATTCAGCGCCAGGACGGACCATCCCAGCTCCGTCGGCAGCTCCGCACACCCCGCGACCGGCCCATCTGCCGGGCTGATCAGCGGAGTACGGGTGTGTGTTCGAGGTCTGAATCTATGATCGCCACGTTAGACATGCTTCACCGCCAGTGGATAGGGTCCGCGCGTAGGCGCGCAGTCGTCCAGTGGGGACGGACGTGGCCCGCCAGGAAGGATTCGCCGGCCGCGCGGACCACGGACGCTCCCGCGACCATGGCTCCGGCCCGCCGGGTGGGCAGGCGATACCGACCGCATGGGGCCTGGGTCACACTGGACCAGGGCCTCTTCGACGCCACCGACGAAGGGCGCGCATGGCTCAAGGAACCCGACCGAACGCCGCCGACAATCTCGACGACGACGATTACCCCGCGTACACGATGGGTCGTGCGGCGGAGCTGATCGGGACCACTCCGGCCTTTCTGCGGGCCCTCGGCGAGGCCGGGCTGATCACCCCGCTGAGGTCCGGCGGCGGCCACCGCCGCTACTCGCGCCATCAGCTGCGCATCGCCGCCCGCGCGCGCGAGCTGGTGGACCAGGGCACGCCGATCGAGGCCGCCTGCCGCATCATCCTTCTCGAAGACCAGCTCAAGGACGCCCTGCGGATCAACGAGGAGCTCCGCCGGGGCGAGAGCGGCCCGGACGACCGGTCCGGCGGCGTCTGATCAGTGCCTGGCCGGTGTCCGCCGGAGTAGCGTGGAAGAACCCCGGGCACGCCCGTACGCCCCGTACACGCGTGCGGCACATACCCCCTGAGCGCACCGGGAGCGCGGCGCGCTCAGGGTCAGGGGCCCGGTGGACAGGGCCCCGGTGGGCAGGGCTCCCGCGGGCAGGCCGGTGCGTACGGCCGTACGCGTCCCGCCCCGAGGCCGGGACCGGGAGAGCCGTCCCCAAGGAGGTACGGATATGACGACCGTCGTCGTCGCCGCCGCGATCATCGCCATGATCCTCGTGGGAGTGGCGCTGATCCACCGGCTCAACGCGCGGCAGCAGGCGCGGACCGCGGCGTACCACTACGGCGACACCCTGCCGGGGGTCGGCCGTCCGCACCGGCCGAAGCACCCTCATCCCGGGGCCGGGGAGAGCCGCTCCCCCGGAGAAGAGGGCCGTTCCCCCGACGACGAGCGCTGAGGACCGCCGCCCCGTACCGCCCCGGTACCGCGCCGGGCCCGCCCGGGCTCGGCGAAATCCACCCGAATGGCCTACACCAGCGTGCGCCCGCCCCCGGCGGCTCCTTCACTGAGGCTGAGCGGCACCGGCGCCCGCCCGTGCACACATCGGCAGAGGCGACGACCGTCTCCCCCACCATCCCCATGGAGCCCGTCTCCCCAGGAAGGGAACCGACCGTGGACGACTATCCCCTCCTCAATCTCTTCTGGACCATGCTCTGGTTCTTCCTCTGGGTCGTATGGCTGTTTCTGCTCTTCAAGGTGATCTCGGACATTTTCCGCGACCACGGCCTGCACGGCTGGGGCAAAGCGGGCTGGCTGATCCTGGTCATCGTGCTGCCGTTCATCGGCGTGCTGATCTATGTGATCGTCCGGGGCAAGTCGATGAGCGGTCGCGAGATCGCCGCCGCGCAGGAGCGTGACGCCGCCTTCAAGTCGTACATCCGGGAGTCCGCGGGAGGCGGCGGAAGCGCCTCCGAGCTCACCAAGCTGGCCGAGCTCAAGGAGAAGGGCGCGCTCACCGACGAGGAGTTCCAGAAGGCCAAGCAGCGGCTGCTCTCCTGAATCGCCTCTGCGTGCGACCGGCCCCGGGTATCCGCCCGGGGCCGCTCCGCGCGCCCGCTGAAACTCCCCCGGCACCCGCTGAAGCCGCCGTGAAGCCGCGCTGAAGCCCGCCGCCGACAAGCTCTGCGGCATGACCTCACCGCACCACCTCACTCCACCGCCCCCGGCCATCACGGCCGCCGGACTGCGCAAGGCGTACGGCGACAAGACCGTGCTCGACGGCATCGATCTGCATGTCCCGCAGGGCACGGTCTTCTCGCTGCTCGGCCCCAACGGCGCGGGCAAGACCACCGCGGTCCGGATCCTCTCCACCCTCAGCACCGCCGACAGCGGGAGCGCCCGCATCCTCGGCCGTGATCTGACCGCCGACCCGCGCGGGGTGCGCTCCGTGATCGGCGTCACCGGACAGTTCTCCGCCGTGGACAACATGATCACCGGCGCGGAGAACATGGCCCTCATGGCGGACCTGCACCATCTGGACCGCCGCGAGAGCCGCCGGATCACCGCCGAGCTGCTCGAACGCTTCGATCTCGTGGACGCTGCCAAGAAGCCCGCGTCCACCTACTCCGGCGGCATGCGCAGGCGGCTCGACATCGCGATGACCCTGGTCGGCGGCCCCCAGGTGATCTTCCTCGATGAGCCGACGACCGGGCTCGACCCCCGCAGCCGCCACAACATGTGGCAGATCATCCGGGATCTGGTCTCCGGCGGCGTCACCGTCTTCCTCACCACGCAGTATCTGGAGGAGGCCGACCAGCTCGCCGACCGGATCGCGGTCCTCAGCCGGGGGAAGCTGGTCGCCCAGGGCACCCCCGACGAGCTCAAGCGGCTGGTGCCCGGCGGCCATGTCCGGCTCCGGTTCGACACCGCGAGCGATCTCGCCTCCGCCTGCCGGGCGCTGGGCGACGGGACACCGGACGACGAGGGGCTCACCCTCCAGGTGCCCAGCGACGGCAGCGTCGCGGCCCTGCGCCTCCTGCTCGACCGGCTCGACCGGGCGTCCGTCGCCGTCGGCACGCTGACCGTCCACACCCCCGACCTCGACGACGTGTTCTTCGCCGTCACCGGCCACCCCGACAACGACAAGGTGGAAGCCCGATGAGCGCCCCCTCGTACCCCCTGCGCGACTCGGCGACCATGCTGCGGCGCAATCTGCTGCACGCCAGGCGCTATCCGTCCATGACGCTCGGCGTGGTCGCCATGCCGATCATCATCCTGCTGCTCTTCGTCTATGTCTTCGGCAGCTCGCTGAGCGCCGGGATCGGCGGCGGCGGGGACCGCGCCGCGTATATCGCCTATGTCGTCCCCGGCATTCTGCTGATGACCGTGGGTTCCGCGTCCACCTCGACCGCCGTGGCCGTCTGCACCGATATGGCCGAGGGCATCGTCGCCCGCTTCCGCACCATGGCGATCTCCCGCTCCTCGATCCTGATCGGCCATGTCATCGGCAGCGTCATCCAGACGATGATCAGCCTGGTGCTGGTCACCGGGGTCGCGCTCGCCATCGGTTTCCGTTCGAACGCCACCGCCGTCGAGTGGGTCGCCGCCGCCGGAATCCTGGCTCTGACGGCCCTCGCGCTCACCTGGCTCGCGGTCGGCATCGGCCTCGCCAACCCGACCGCCGAGGCGGCCAGCAACGCCGTACTGCCGCTGTCGTTCCTGCTGCCCTTCATGAGCAGCGCCTTCGTGCCGGTGGAGTCGATGCCGGGCTGGATCCGCTGGTTCGCCGAGTACCAGCCGTTCACCACCGTCATCGAGACCCTGCGCGGACTGCTCACCGGCAGCGGGATCGGCGCCGACGGCTGGCTGGCCCTGGGCTGGGGCGTCGGGCTCACCGTCCTCGGCTACCTCTGGTCGAGGAACCGGTTCAACCGCTCCTCCCGCTGATCCTCCACGGCTCTCCCTCTCCGAAGAGTCCCCGAGAGTCGTCCGAAAGCCGCCCAAAAACCGTCCGAAAGTCTCCGAAAGTCTCCGAAAGCCTTCGAAAGGTGTGTCATGTCCGAGTCCAGCGCCGTCCAGCTGACCCCCGAGCTCGTCGAGGACCCGGTCCGCGGCTATGCGGACCTCCGCGAGCGGGACTCGCTCGCGGAGGTGCTGCTGCCCGGCAGCCAGATCCCGGTACGGCTCATCACCCGTTACGCCGATGTCCGGACCGCCCTGAGCGAGCCGCGGCTGATCAGGAACCGCGGCGCGGTCCCCGGCGGCGCCGAGGGCCCCGACCCGCAGGCCGAACTCGCCGCCGCCGTCTTCGACGCCTTCCCGCCGGAGTACGCGAAGTATCTGACCGGCCCGCTCGCGCTCTTCGACGGCGCGGAGCACGCCCGCCGCCGGGCTCCCCTCACCCGCGCCTTCACCGCCCGGCGGATCGCGTCCCTGCGCTCGTTCACCGAGCGGACCGCGCAGGAGCTGCTGGACTCGCTCGCCGAGCGGGGCGGGGCGGATCTGCTCCATGAGTTCGCCTACCCCCTCTGCACCGCCGTGATCTGCGAGCTCGTCGGCGTCGACGAGGCCGACCGGGCACAGGTGTGCGGGTGGATACGGGACTTCGCCTACGGCGACGGAACCGGGGCCGTCGCCGGTCTCAAGGGCGTCGTGGACTATGTCGCCCGGCTGATCGCCCGCCGCCGGGCCGAACCGGCCGACGACCTGATCTCCGCGCTGATCCAGAACAGCGCCGGGAGCGGCGATCCGCTCACCGAGGACGAGCTGATCTCGACGGTCTTCCTCCTCATCGACACCGGCATCACCCCGCCCGCGCTCTTCCTCGCCCACGCCGCGCTCGCCCTGTTCGACCACCCCGGCCAGCTCGCCCTGCTGCGGGAGCGGCCGGAGCTGCTGGAGCGGGCCGTGCCCGAACTGCTGCGGTACGTCTCCATGGTGCGGATCGGCGCGTCGCTGTACGCCGCCGAGGACTTCACCTTCGCCGGGACCCCGCTCCGGAAGGGCGAGGCCGTGGCGGTGGCCCTGATCGCCGCGAACCATGACCCTCAGGAGTACGGGGAGCACGCCGAGCGTCTCGACATCACCCGGGAGTTCGGCCGGGGCGACGGCCATCTCGCCTTCGGCCACGGAGCCCATTACTGCCTGGGCGCGGCGCTCGGACGGCTGGTGACCGGGGTCGTCTTCGACCGGCTGCTCATCGGGCGGCCGGGCGTGGAGCTCGCCGTGCCCCGCGACGGGCTGGAGTTCGGGCACTGGCCCGGGGACGGGTTCCATCTGCTGGGTCTGCCGGTACGGCTCTGAGACCGCTTGCCGCGGGTACGGGTCGGCGGGTCAGCCGGGGCGGTGCGGGTCGCCCCGGTCAGTCGGGGGCACCGCAGGTCACCCCGGTCACCCCCGCTTCCGCAGCAGGGCGAGCGCCGCCTCCCGGACCCCCTCGGGGCCCAGCGAGGCGTACGCCGCCACCGACTCCTCGTACGCCGCCCGGTCGGCGTCCTCGGCCGCGTTCCGGGCGCGGGCCGACGACATGGTCGGCTGGAAGCTCCGCATCCAGCGGAACCGGTCGGCCAGCGCGATCAGCCGTACCCCGGTCCGCAGCGACCGGGAATCCCCCGAGCGGCGGGCGTGGTCGAGATCGGTCAGCCCCAGCGCGAGGGCGAGCGCCCCGCAGACCGGGAAGTCCACCAGCGCCCGCTGCGGATGGCCGGCCGCCCGGGTCAGCAGGGCCGTCAGCCGGTCCGGGAGTACGGCGGCGAGCTCCGCGACCGGATCGAGCCGGCCGTGCCGGGCATGGGCCGCCACCGCCACGGCCTGGATCTCCAGCAGCCAGGGCTCCAGGTCCAGTTCGGCGCCGAAGAGCGGAACCGTGTCCTCCGCGACCCGCTCGACCGCCTCGCGCCAGAGGCCGAGACCGCGCTCCGTATCCCCCCGCGCGAGCGCTATCTCCGCGCGGGCCGCGAGGTCCGGGGTGAGGGCGTCGGGCGATTCGCTCGGCTGGTTCAGCAGGGCCAGCTCCAGCCAGCGCTCCGCCGCGTCGACCGCCCCGGTCTGGAGATTGGCCAGCACCAGACCCCAGCGCAGCCCCATCGTGTCGTGCCACTCGCCGAACTCGTCGAGCAGCCGCATGGCCCGGCGGATATGGCGGTCGGCCTCCTCGCCCCGCTCGGTCTGGAGACAGAGCTCCCCCAGCCGGGAGAGGGCCATGATCTGGAGCCAGGGAATCCGCCGCTCGTCGAAGACGGCGAGGGTCCGGCGGGCGGCCTTCATCGCCAGGTCGGGCTCGTGCTCGCTCTCCCATCGGTAGCTGGCGACCCCGGAGGCGACGCCCGCGAGCAGCGGCTCGCCGCTCTCGCAGAGCGCGTGCAGCGCCGAAGGGTCCGGGCCGAGCACATCGGGGGCGGTGCACAGGACCGTCGCGATGGCTCTGATCAGGGTGTCCGCCGGGGCGGCCGGGAGTCTGCGCAGGGCGACCAGAAAGCGTGGCGAGCCATGGCCCACGCCGAGAAAGACATTGGCGCTGATCAGCGAGGCGGCGGTGCGGAGCACCTCGATCCCGTCGGGCTCCGGACGGTGGTGCGAGAGCAGCCGGCCGGTGTCCTGGGTCAGGGCGCTGAGGCGGGCGTAGCTCGATTCCGTGGTCCACAGGGCGGCGAGCACCGCGGCGACCGCGGCGACCGTGGCCCCGTCGTCGCGGGCGATCCCGAGCCGTAGCGCCGCGACGAGATTGTCCTGCTCGGCCTTGATCAGCCGCCAGGATCCGACCGGGTCGGCGCCGAAGGGCGCGTCATGGTGCGCGCGGCCGAAGTCGCGGGCCCAGCCGGTGAACCACTCGGTCACCCGCTCGGTCTCGCCCGCCTGTTCACGGTGGGCCGCGCTGAACTCCCGTACGGTCTCCAGCATCCGGAAGCGGGTCCCGGAGGGGGTGTCGGCCACCTTCAGCAGCGACTGATCGGTCAGATCCTCCAGGGTCTGGAGGACATCCGCGCCGCCGGTCATGGGCTGGGGGTCCGCGAACAGCTGATGCCCGCCGAGCAGGCGTTCGGCGGCCTGGGCGGTGAAGCCGCCGGGGAAGACGGAGAGCGCGCGCAGGGCGGCCTGCCCCGCCGGTTCCAGCAGATTCCAGCTCCAGTCGACGACCGCGTGCAGGGTGCGGTGCCGCTGGGGCGCGTCGCGCGCGCCGCCGCGCAGCAGCGCGAAGCGGTCCTCCAGCCGGGCGGCTATCTCGGCGACCGTCATGATCCGCACCCGGGCCGCCGCGAGCTCGGTCGCCAGCGGCAGCCCGTCCAGCCGGCGGCAGAGCTCCGCGACCTGCTCCCCGGGCAGCTCCACTCCGGGGCGGGCGGCGCGGGCGCGCTGCTCGAACAGCTCCACCGTGGTCGCCGGATCCAGCTCCGGCAGCGGATACACCGATTCGGAGGAGAGACCGAGGGGGGCCCGGCTGGTGGTGAGCACCCGCAGCTCCCGGGTCATCGAGACCAGGGCCCGTACCAGCTCGGCGACGCCCTGGACGACATGCTCGCAGTTGTCCAGGATCAGCAGCGCGGGGCCGGGCCCGAGGGCGGTCACGATGCCGGTCAGCTGGTCCGCCGGGGAGCCGAAACCGCCCGCCGGCGGGCGCCGGGACTCTCCCGCGCCGAGCGCCGACGCGACCTCGGCCGCCACATCCGCGTCGCCGGTGACGCCGGCGAGCGCGACCAGATGGACGGCCCGGGCCTCCGCCCGCCGGCCGACCGCGCCCGCGAGCCTGGTCTTGCCGAGTCCGCCCGCCCCCACGATCGAGGTGACCCGGGAGGTGTGGAGCAGCCGGGTCACCGCGGCGATGTCGCCGTCCCGGCCGAGGAGCGCGTTGGGCTCGTGGGGCACCCCGCGCCGGACCGCGGGAGCCTGGCCCCGCAGCAGTTCCTGGTGCAGGGCGCGCAGCGCGGGGCCGGGGTCGGCGCCGAGCTCCTCGCGCAGGGCGCGGCGGTAGCGGTCGTACGTCGCCAGGGCCGCGGCGGCGCCCGTGCCGGCCGCCTCGCAGCGCACCAGCTCCAGCAGCACCTCCTCGTCCCGTGGCCGTTCGCGGGCCAGCCCGGTGAGCGGTGGGAGCGCCCCGGCCCGGTCGCCGGAGCGGGCGAGGCCCAGCGCACGGTCCCGTACCAGCGACCGGTACGCCGCCGCCCGCTCGGCCCGCAGCGCGGACACCGGGTCCCCGGCCAGGGGCTCCTGCTGCCCGGGCCCGTCCGCGCCCCAGAGCGCGAGGCCCGCCTCGGCCTCGGCGAGCGATCCCGCGTGGTCCCCGGCGCGTGCCTTCTCGGCGCTCGCGGCGGTGTGCAGCAGCACGGCGGAGGCGTCGACCCGCTCCTCGCCGAGGGTGAGCCGGTATCCGGTGGGCGTGCTGGCGATGACCTCGGGCCCGAGGAGCGCACGGGCCCGCGAGATGAGGATCTGGAGCGCCTTGGTGGGGTTCTCGGGCAGCTTGTCGGGCCACAGCCCCTCCACGAGCCGCCCGGTCCCACACCCGACGCGCACCTCCCCGGCGAGCAGCGCGAGCAGCCCGCGCAGCCGGGGGGCGGTGATCTCCTGCCCCCGGTAGGACACGGTCGACAGCACGCTCAACTCGATGGTCACCGCAGAAAGGTTAGGGCCTTCCGTCCGGGGTGGGCCGGGTTCGGGCGTCCTGGGGGGCCGT
>NZ_VCLA01000144.1:0-7237 GCF_009600885.1 Streptomyces jumonjinensis | reverse complement strand
CAGGCAAGCACGTGAAGGAAGTACGTAAGCGCCGGGGGCTCACGCAACGGGGCCTCGCTGACGCCTCGGGCGTCTCACTGTCGATCATCCGGAAGTTGGAGCAGGGTGAGCGGGAGACCGCCCGCCTTGAGACGCTGCGGAAACTCGCCGTCGCACTCCGCGTGCCGACCATGCGCCTGTCCGACGGTCCGCGCCCAGAGGGGCCCAGGGAAGGCACCGAAGAACGATGGGGAGCAGTCCGCGCAGCGCTCGAACAGCCCCCGCTCCGCCTGGAATCGGACGATGATCCGCCGACCGTCGAAGGCGTACGCACGAGCCTGGCGGTAGAGGCGCTGCCTCTCTACGCCGCACATCGGTTCAGCGCGCTCGCAGAGGTTCTGGCACCGATGCTCCGGGATGCCGAGGCATTGGGAGACAGCGGCCGTAGGGTCCGTGTCCGCCTGTTACAGCTCGCGGGCGGCGCCATGGTCCACACACGGCAGTTCGGTGCGGCTGAGACTGCGCTCCGCCGTGCGCTGGACGATGCGGGAGACCGCATGGAAGGAGCAGCCACGGTCAATACGATGTGTTGGCTGCTTCTGCGGAAGGGGTCGTTGGATACGGCGTACGACCTGGCCGTGAAGTGGGCGGACGACATAGAGCCCCGCATCTCTCGCGCGACTCCCACCGAGCTGAGCGCTTGGGGTTCGATGCTGCTCCGGGTGTCGGCGGCAGCGATAAGGAACTCTCAGACCGGACAGGCGGACGACGCACTCAGGCTCGCACGTTCGGCGGCGGTCTTGCTAGGACGCGAGCACGCACCGGAGAGCGAGATCCTGCGGGCCTTCGGTCCCACCACGGTCAATCTCAAGGCTGCCGAGAACGCGAGCGTCGCGGATCGCCCAGATGCGGTTCTGCGCCTCGCCGAGGGCATCTCTCCTCGCTCGCTCAAGGCGGCAACATCCAGTAACCGCAACCGCTACCTGCTGGATGTGGCACATGCCCACGCCCGGACCCGTCAGTACTCCGAGGCGTTCGGAAAGCTCGAACAGATCAGAGAAGACAGCCCCGAATGGCTTCCGAACCAGCGGTACGCCCGAGACATCCTCGCCAAGATCCTTAAGGGTCGCCGAACACTGACTGCCGACATGCGGACCATGGCGGATGTCGTGGGACTGCCTCTGTAAGGACACTGCGTGGCAGCGTCTCAGCCACTTAGCCGATCAATGGGCAGGTGGCGAAGTGCCGGTAAGCGGAGGCATCGACGTGTCAGACGCTCAACCCGTCAAGCGTCTGACGGACCAGACTCGTACACTAGGCGAAGGCCCCGCCCCTCACTCTCCCCTGCGCACGATTCGCCGCTGTTGCTATCGCTGCGGTCTCGGGTCCGTGAGCTGAACCGCGCCGGTCCGATCGGGCGGGTGTCGTGATGTCCCGCTCCAGTGTGTTCAGGTAGCGGTCTACCGTCCGAGGACGAGATGCGGGTACCCGGCGTGAACGCGTTCGCCGAGTGCAGCGCCGAGATCGGCGATGAACTCGTCCAGGCAGGCAGTGGCGGCTTCGACGCTGTCGGCTTCGCCCTTGAACTCGAACTCGATGAAGGTGCCGAGGTCGGCGACCTCGTCGAAGGCGACGGCGATCTGGCCGTCGCTGGTGGTCCACTCCTCGCGGACCTTGTCGACGACGGCGATCTTCTTGTAGTCGAGGGCGGCGAGGAGCCGGGTGATGGCCTCGGGGTCGCTGACCGTGCTCTCGTACTCGTCGCAGTGGGTCTTCATGGCGGCTTCCAGGGGGTGCCACCGCTTGAAGTTGAGGGAAGCCGTGGCGTCCTCGACGCGGACGCGCAGCCATTCAGAGATGATCTCAGTGGCGAGGAAGTCCCGATGGGGCGCGTTGTAGTAGGTGTCGATCTGCCGTGATGGGGTGCCGGGCTTGGCCTCCAGCCTGGTCAAAGTGGACTTGACGGGTTGGGCAGGGCCGGTGAGGCGGTACTTCTGTTCGACCTCGGTGTATTCCACGGTGGTTTCCTTACTGGTGGTCGGTGGGGCGATTCTTCTGGGCGGGGCCGGCCAGGGGGCCGGATTCGGTCAGGTTCTCCCGCACGGGTGACATGACACGGTGAAGGAAGTGCAGGTTCTGGTCGGTGAGGGGTTCACCGCTGCGGGCAAGGTTGTCGGTGATCTGGGTGGCGTCCCGGAATCCGACGAGAGCGACGGCTCCGGGGGCGGTGTGGAGGGCGTACTGGATGGCGACCCGGGCCAGATCGCTACGGGCGGTGCCGAACCGTTGTCCGATCCGGCCCACGGCGTGCTCCACCAGGCTCACGAGGGTGGAGCTGACCGGTTTCCGGGAGCGGTGGTCGGCGCTGCTGAAGCCCTGTTCGGTGCGGTTTCGGTAGGTACCGAGAAGTAGACCCTGTCCGAGGGTCTGCTTGAGCAGGACACCGACGCCGTCCCGGCGGGCGAGGGCGAGGACATCGGTCTCGTCCGGCCTGTACAGCGGAGTCATGAGGTTGTGCCGGACGGTGATTGCATCGGGCCGCACAGCCGCGTACAGGGCGAGGAACCGGCGGGCTTCAGCGGCGTGGGGGTGGTCAGGGTCGGTCGCCCACTCGGCGGCGAATCGGTGCGGGGCCCGTATTCCGACCGCGCGGATCAGGCCCTCCTCCCGAAGCCGCCGCAGCGTCCAGATGGCCGGGGCGAGGTAGGCGTCCTGCGGGCCGAAGTCCGTACTGTGCAGGTGGTACAGGTCCAGGTAGTCGGTGCCGAGGTTGTCCAGGGTGGTGGCGAGCTGGTGGCGGATCTGCCGCTGGAGGTAGGGGTGGCGGGCGGTGCCGGCGAAGTAGCCGACCTTGCTGGAGATCACCAGCTCGTCCCGGCGCATCTCGGCCAGCAGGCGGCCGATGAGACGTTCGGAGCGGCCCAGGCCGTAGACGTCAGCGGTGTCGAAGAGGGTGACGCCGAGGTCGCGGGAGCGGACCAGACCGGCGTAGGCGGCGTCCTCGTCCACTCCTTCCCAGCCGATCGGCTTGCCGTTGTTGACGGCTGGGCCGCCGATGGTCCAGCAGCCCGCGCCGATCCGCGACACAGGCCGTCCGAGGCCCGGAAGCTCTGTGTAATCCATCGGGGGCTCCCTAGGTTCCGCAGGAGTCGGAGGCGTTGATCAGGGCCCAGCCCGTGGTCGTCGCCCATCGGTCGTGCTCGCGGCTGAGCGTGGTGGCGTGCTCTCCCCGCAACTGGCCGGCGACGTGTTCGACTGCGGTGGTCATGCGAGGGCGCAGCCGGTCGATTCGGGCCTCCAGGAGCCGGCCGACGTGGTGGGTGAGGTCGCGTATGGCCTCGCCACTGACTCCTGTCAGGGGGTACTGGTCGAGGGCTCGGATCATGTCGCCGAGGACGGCGAAGGCGGCGCCCTTGAGCACGACCCGGGCCTCTCGGACCGCGTCCCGCCGACTGCCGTCCAGGACTTTCTCCAGCGATTTCAGGGTGTAGTCGAGGGCGAAGTTCCGGTCCACCCAGCACTGTGCCCAGCCGGAGGCGACGCCGATGCGCCAGTCGGCGAAGCGGGCGTCGACCCTGCCCATCGATGGCCTTACCTGCCCGGTCAGTCCGGCGTCCGCCGCCTTGCGGGTGTACGCAGCGCCGATCAGGCATTCCATCGACACGAGCATGTACGAGACGCCGTTGTGCAGGGCCATCCCCATGCTGTGCTCGGCTACGAACGCCTCATCGCGTACCCCGGCCACGATGTCGGCCACGGGAAGCTCCGGCTGCGGGGCGAGCAGGAGGTCGGTCCGGCCCTGGAAGGCGTAGGTGGCCTTCAGCTCCTCCAGGCTCATCAGGTGGTCGAAGGTGATGTAGGTGAAGCGGGTGGGGACGCCGAGGGTCGACAGAGTGCGGATCGCCAGCGCGTTCTGCCTGCCGGTGGTCTCCTTGTTGAAGCGCTCCAGGACGGAGTCGACGCCGGATTCCACGCCGAACAGCATCCGGCGGAGTCCCCGGTCGAGGAGGGTGCGCCACATCCGGGCCCGCTGCTCATGCCAGGCGGTGTCCTGGACGGGGTCGACGACCTGGTCGACACGGCAGCTCGACTCCCAGGCGAACCCGGCCTCGTCCAGCACCTGGGAGACGGCGAGCGCACGGTCCACGGCGTCCTCCCCGCGACCGATGAACTCCTCGTCCACCAGGTAGAGGGTGCGCGAGACATGCGGGTATCGGTCGAAGACCTGTCCCATCTCCCGCAACATCCAGGGCAGCCGGTCGGGGGCGGCCCCGGACCAGGTGCCCTTGTGGCCTCGCGGGCAGAACGAACAGAAGTTGGTGCACCCTCGGGAGGCTTCGAGCTGGGCGACGCCGTGGTGATCGAATGTCGCAGGGAGGAGATCCAGCTCGGGGAAGATGTCCGCGGTCATGTCCCGCGCGACCGGTTTGGCGGTGTGCCTGCGGGTGATGGTCATGCCGCCGCCGCGGGCGACCCCGTTGTAGCCGAGCGCGGGGATCCGCTCACGTTCGAGATCGCCGTGCCAGTGGGCGAGGAGCCCTTCGATCGTGGCTTCCCCTCCCGCACGGGCCACCAGCAGGTCCGGGTAGCGCTCCAGCAGGAGGCGTTCGTTGCGCGCGACCAGGCTTCCGCCGGCCACGATCACCGGCGGAGAGGGCAGGGCGAAGGCGGTGTCCAGAAGCTGGGAGAGGAGGTCGTACTGACCGAACGTCGCGGATACGCCAAGGATGTCCGGCATCCCTTCCCGTAGCCCGGCTACCAGGTCGTCCAGGGTGGTGCCGAGCTGCATGTCGGCCAGCTCAACGGTGCCCAGCAGGGTGGACCGGGCCGCCCGCGCCACGTCCGAGATGCCCAGCGGGAAGCGGGGCAGGGGGAAGTATTCGGGGTGGTAGAGCGCGGCCAGCAGTACGCGGGGGCGGCCGAACCGCTCAGCGGCCTCCGGTTCGATCTCGGCCGGCGACAACCAGGAGGCATCATCCTCGAAGGCGATGCGGCCGTCCAGCCAGGCGGGCCAGGCCCGTGTCCGGTGCGGCAGCCCGGACAGGTCGCCGAGGACCCAGAGACCGTCGTTCCGCTTCATGAGCACCAGACGCCGGTCCAGCGAGCCGGTGACATGCACGGGACCCGAGTGGCAGTCGGCAAGAGCAGCCTGGAGCGCCCCGGGGGCGATCGACAGGCTGTGCAGGTCTCGTTCGGCCACACGATGGTGGTTGTCCGGTGATCCAGCCAGCCGCAAGATGGCCCGCAGCTTCGTCCGCAGGCCGTTCTGATCGGCGGCCCCCTGCCCCGGGTCGGTCGACGACCAGTCAGCGGTAGGGGTGTTGAGCAGATCCAGCGCACGCATCGATTCTCGCCTCCCTGGTGGGCGGTCCGGGTCTCGGTCCGCCGGTGAGGGAAGGAAACCGGCGGGCGGGGCGACGGGGGAGAGGCGTCCTGCCGATATGCAAGCGGCGTACACCCCGTGTAAGTGGCGTGCAAAACCTCGCGTTCCCGGCGGTGTTGACGCGACAATCCACTCAGCGGAAGGTGGAGAACCGTGGCCCTGGACGACACACACCCGATCTGGAGCGCGCCGCCGATGCTGGAGGCCATCGCTCAGAGCAGACCCGGTGCCATCGTGAGACTGGCCCGTCTCGCGGCGGAGCTGACCCAGGCCGATCTGGGAGCGTCAACTGGCTACACCGCCGCGTCGATCTCCAGGATGGAACGCGGCAAACAGCCGATGCGCGACATGGCACTGCTGAGGAGGATCGCGGAGGTTCTGAACATCCCGCCCCAGCTGCTCGGCCTCGCATCACGACACACCCCGCCAGGGACGTACGGATCCGCCTCTCACCCGCCCGGCCCGGCAACTAGGGTGGCCGGAGCATCGCCGTTCGGTGAGGAGGGTGAGGATCCAGTGCGACGCCGCAATCTCCTGGCCGGGCTGGCCACGACCGCCGCAAGCACAGTCTTCGGCGCGGCCCCGGCCACCGCCCGGCCGGCTCTGGCCGGGCTGGAGGATCTGCTGCTGCACCGGGGCGGCCCGGCCACTGGCGTTGAACCCACCCCGCAGGCGGTGGCCGCCGCGCTCGCGGCCTCCCTCCGGGAGTTCGGCACCTGTCGCTACGACATCCTTGCCCGTGCGCTGCCGTCCCGCATCGCCCTCGCCCAGGCCCTGGGCCAGCAGGGGGCGGCCGAGCGGTCCGCCACCGCCGTCGCCGAGCTCTACAACACCGCCACCCGGCTCTGCATCAAGCTGGGGGAAGACGGCCTCGCCGCCGTCACCGCCGACCGGGCGCTGACGGCGGCCCTCTCCGGTGCCGGTGCCCTCACCGTCGCCGAAGCACACCGCATGGTCTCCAGCTCCTGGCGGCGCCAGGGCCACTACGCCCGTGCTACCGATGTCGCCGTGACCGCTGCTCAACAGCTGGCGGCCGATCGCACCGCACCGGAAGCCGAACGGCTGTCCGTACAGGGCAACCTGTACGCCACCGCCGCCTACACCGCAGCCAAACAGGGCGACCGGCACACAGCCCGCGAACTGATTGCCGAAGCGGAGATCACCGCTGGCCGGCTGGGGCACGACGAGCTGGGCGGCACCGCCTTCTTCGGCCCCAGCCAGGTCCTGCTGCACCAGATCTCCATCAGCCACCTCCTCGGCGACTCGGGGCAGGCCATCGAACACGCCCGCCGCGTCAATGCCGGCCACCTGCCGACCCCCGAACGCCAGGCCCGCTACTGGATCGATGTCGCCCGCTCATTCGACCAATGGGGCAAACCCGACCGTTGCTATCGGGCCCTTCTGGCCGCCGAACAGGCCGCCCCTCAGGAAGTCCGCCGCAGCTCCGTACGCACCATTGCCGCCGGCTTGATGCGACACGACCGCGTACTCCCCGGCGTCCGGGCCTTCGCCAACCGTGCGGGCGCACTGACTTGAGACCGGCGCTCCCGTCCGGGTCGCGCTGGGCTCGGGTGCTCTGGGGGGCCGCCGGGCGAAGACGGCGTGTACGTACGGGTGTTCGCCCCGGGGTGCGGACGGACAGGACAGCCGGCTCTGATGCCGTTGGCCTTGACATCTGCCGGGAGCCGCACTGCCGCTTGCGTCGTACTCTCGTGATATGAGCAGCGCAGGCAAGCACGTGAAGGAAGTACGTAAGCGCCGGGGGCTCACGCAACACGGTCTGGCTGAAGCCTCGGGCGTATCGCTCTCCATCATCCGGAAGTTGGAGCAGGGTGAGCGGGAGACCGCCCGCCTTGAGACGCTGCGGAAACTCGC
>NZ_VCLA01000143.1 GCF_009600885.1 Streptomyces jumonjinensis | reverse complement strand
TCGTCGGCGCCGCCCGCGACGGGCTCCGCCGTCCAGGCGCACCCCGGGCCCCCGGTCCACCGTCGGTTCCCGGACACGTACCATGGCGGTATGTCCTTCCTCCGCCGCCGCAGCGCCGCCACACCCGCGGGCCCGGACTTCGACGTCCTGGCCATGGACCCGGGGGACTGGCCCGGCAATCTCGGCGCGGGGCTCCTTCCCGCACCCGATGGAACCTGCCAGGGCGTCTTTCTCCGCTACGACCTCTTCGGCGGACGCGGCCCCGCCATGATCATCGGAAATCTGCCGGAGGGCTCCCCGGCCCGGGAGCTGGAAGAGGGGCAGATCCCGTTCGAGGTGGCCCAGCTGCTGCTGGCCCTGGAGAACGATGAGCCCGTCGAGGTCGTCGGCACCGAGGACGTACCGGTCATGCAGGGCGACAATCTGCTGATCGTGCGCCGGCTGAAGCTCTCCGAGAGCCGGATCTCCTGCGTCCAGTTCGACCGCAGCGACCAGGTCCTGGTCACCATCGCCAGCTGGGACCGGCCGATCACGGACGATCTGTACGCGCTGCTGAAGCCGCTGCCCGCCGAGCTCTTCCAGCAGGGCTGACCACCCCGCCCGGACCCGGCGGGCGCACCGGACACCCGGTCCGCGCGACACACCGGGTCCGCAGAGGCACATCGGATCGCGCGCCGCGAGGTCACCGAACCCGCGGCGCGCACCCATGTCCGCCGCCGTCCGCCTCAGCGGGCCAGCATCGTCGCCACCCGCACCGCCGCCGTGCCGAGCCCGGCCGGCTGTCCCAGCAGCGCGGTGCCCGCCCCGGAGCGCACATCCTCCGGCGCGTAACGACGCACCTTCCGGTGCCAGTTGAGGATGCCCGCCAGCCAGTCCTCCATCTCGCGCACATAGCCGCCGAGCGCGGCCCGCTCGCTCTCGCTCAGCCCGAAGTCCTCGCACAGCACCGGCAGTTCATGGTCCCGCACATGGAGGAACTGCTTCAGCCTGCCGCGCATCAGATCGTCCACGATCGCCACGGCGGCGGGATAGTCGCAGCCGAAGAACGTCTGCACCACCAGTACCGAGTTGTGCACCTCGCCCTCGACCTCGATCTCCTTCTGATACGAGAAGAGATCGTTGAGCAGACACGCGTAGTCCTGCGCCGAGTGCTCCAGGCTCTGGAGCGTCCCGCTGCGCAGCACCTCCCGGGGGAGCTCGCCCTCGTGCCGCAGCTTGCAGAGCAGCATCGTCATATCCGAGCCGAAGGTCGTCCTGCGCATCTCCAGATAGTCGACCGGATCCGGCACCCGGTGCTGCGCCTGGTTGTGCAGCTCCCACAGCCAGCTCTCCAGCATGTCCTCTATCGAGGTGTACAGCTGCCGCCGGGCGTCCTGGCTCATCGGCGCGGTGGTGCGCGTCCAGAGATCGGCCAGCGACCGCTCGATGGGGCTCAGCGCCATGGCCGGGGCCGACGCGGGGTCGTCGACCGGCATACACGCCAGCAGCCGCTCATGGGCCAGCTGCGCCCCGGCCAGATTGCGGGAGCGGCCGAACACCATGGGGTAGTAGTCGTCTCCGTAGGTCCCCCAGGTCAGCCACTCCGCGCTCAGCTCCAGCTCCTCAGCAGTGGCGTCCGGGTCCAGACCGGCGGAGCAGAGCGCGAAGTCGAAGCCCCGCAGCATCGGGCCGTCCCAGATGTCGCCCAGCAGCCCCATCCGCTCCGCCCAGGCGACCGACTTCTCCAGGGCGTCCTGGTGGTGCGGGCTCAGCGTCAGCGGGAACGGAAGGTCGAACTCCGGCAGCAGCGAGGGGCCGACCCGCTGATGCGGCGCATGGGTGAGGGTACGGAGCCGGGCGGCGGCCGGACGGCCGAAGATCGTCTTTATGTCGAGCGCGGAGGTCCCGAGCACTCCGCCGGACATCGACCTTCCGGTGTCCAGACCCTTGTTCATATAGCGGCTGGAGCGCATATGCCACTCATGGCCGCCCGACTGCCAGTCCTGGAGCCCCTTGGCGTACAGCCCGACCGCCGCGCACTCGGCGGGGGTGAGCCCCTGCGTCAGACAGAGCCCGGGGACCTCGGTCAGCGCCGTGTTCTCGAACTGCTGGAGCCGTGAGGTCAGCAGATCGTTGACGGCCTCGGCCGCCTCCTGGGTCGTACAGCCGAGAAAGGTCTCCAGGACCAGGACGCCATTGCTCAGCTCGCCCTCCTCCTCGACCTCCCGCTGATACGAGAAGAGGTCGTTGCGCAGATGCACCGAGTCGGCGAAGGTCTCGGTGAGCACGCGCAGCGGACGGGAGCCGGCCACCGACTCGGGCACCTCGGCCCCCGCCGCGTACTCGACCAGCTGCGCCGACCAGGGCGCGCCGCCCACCTTGCGGCGCATCTCGATGTACTCGACGGGGTTGGCGATCCGGCCCTCATGGATGTTGGCGAGCTCCCAGAGGGACTCATTGAGGAGATTGCGGGTCGACTCCGCGAACCGGGCACGCCAGGCCGGTGACATGGCCGGCACGGTCCGCTGCCAGAGGTCGGCGAGCCCCGCCTCCACCGGATTGATCGGCTCCGGCGTGCCGGCCTCCGGGTCCATCGGCATGAAGGCGGGCAGCCGCTCCAGATACGCCTTGCCGCCCGGCCGGTCCAGGGTCCGCTTGAACATCTCCAGGAAGTGGTCGTCGAAGAAGAAGACCCAGACGTACCAGTCGGTGACCAGGGACAGCGCGTCGGCGTCGCAGTCGGGGTGGGTGTAGCCGCAGAGCAGGGCGTAGTCGTGCGCTTCGAGGTCGCGCGTCTCCCAGACGCCGGACCCCTCCAGCATGCCCATGCCGCGTGCCCACGCGCGGGTGTGCGTCCGCGCGGTCTCGACATGGGGGTTGAGGCGTGCCGGATACGGCACATAGAAATCGGGCAGGACAAAGGGCTGCGCCATGCGGGCCGCGCCTTTCAGCAGGGGACGGGTCAACGGCCCAGCTTTACCCGTCCCCCGAACGGCTCACGCATAAAGCCTCATAGTCCGACAGGATGAAAAGCGAGCCGTTAGACTGCCCGGCCGATGCCGCGCTCCGGTTATCCCAGGACGCGCACATCGGCCGCCTTCACAAAGGCGAGACGGTGTCCGAACTGGATTTCGTAGTACAACTCCTCGCCGCGAACCACCTGATGGTGTGATGTGTCGAACGTGCGTGCGTAAAAATATTCGCCTGGCAGTCGATCGCCCGCCACATAGCGCTGACCGGCGAGCAGCCGGTACGGCAGCGGTGACACCGGCTGGACCGGTACGCCCGCGGGATAGGCCGCCGCCTCCGGATAGGCCCGCCCATAGACCGGGATGCCGTCCAGACCCGGCTTCGGAGTGAGCAGCGGACCCCGGCCGGGCACCGCCGTGGGCAGCTCACGCGGATTGTGGAACCACGCCTTCTGCCCCAGATACCAGACGGCCGTCCACGCGCCCCGCCGCTCCGCGACCGCGTACTGCTGGCCCGTCGAGGCCCGCGCGCCCGTGTCGTTGACCCCGGTCGTGGAATCCTCGCCGCCGGGGCGCAGCCCGGCGTCCTTCACCAGCGGGGCGCTCGCGTCGGGAGCCGTGTGCAGCCGGACCGCGCCGGAGCCGTGCGGGACGCAGCCCTCGCCCGGCTTCGTACAGCCCGTGTAGAGCGGCCGATGGCGGCTGTAGTCGGGACGGATGGTCACCACCGCGCCCCGTTCGCCCCCGGCCCCTTCGCCCCCTGCCTGTCCGCTCCCTGCCTGCCGGCTCCCGCCCCCTTCGCCCCCGGCCCGTTCGAACGGCTTGCCGAGCAGGGTGAAGTAGTGCGCCCAGTCCCAGTAAGGGCCGGGGTCGGTGTGCATCCCCCGGATCGTCGTGGCCGTGGTGCCCGGCACATTGTCGTGCCCGAGGACATGTCTGCGGTCCAGCGGGATGCCGTACCGTTTCGCCAGATAGCGCACCAGCCGAGCCGATGAGCGGTACATCGCCTCCGTGTACCAGGCGTCCGGAGCGGCCAGAAAGCCCTCGTGCTCCAGACCGATCGACTTGGCGTTCACAAACCAGTTCCCGGAGTGCCAGGCCACATCCTTCAGCGGCACATGCTGGGCGATACGCCCGTCCCGTGAGCGCAGGGTGTACTGCCAGGACACATAGGCCGGATCCCGCACCAGATCGAGCGCCGTGTCCCAGTAGCCCTCGGTGTCGTGGACGACGATGTACCGCACCGACTGCGACCGCGGCCGGTCCGCCTTGTCATGATTGCCGTACGCGCCGTCGCTCAACTCCGCGTACGGGGCCGGAATCCACTCACAGGACACGCTCTCCGGGCAGTCGGTCCCGCGCGCGTCCGCCGTCCGCAGCCGGAGCCGGGCGATCTGCGTGGGATCGCGCACGGCGGACCGGTCGGCCTCCAGGGCGACCCGCCCGCCGCTGTCGGTGGTCCGCGCGGCCCCCGAGCGGATCACCGCGAACACCTCG
>NZ_VCLA01000004.1 GCF_009600885.1 Streptomyces jumonjinensis | reverse complement strand
CGCTTCCCCCGCGGTCGGCGCGCGGTCGGCGTCGTCGTCCTCTCCGCCGTGCTGGGCCTCTCCGTCCTGCTGCTGATCGCCGCCGACACCCGGGGTCCGCTCGCGGTCCATCTGGGAGACTTCCCCCCGCCGCTCGGCATCACCCTGGTCGCGGACCGGCTCTCCGGGCTGATGCTCACGGTGTCGTCGGCGGTGACCCTGTGCGTCCTGGTGTACTCCCTCGGCCAGGGCATGGCCGACCGGGACGAACGGGCCCCGCTCGCCGTCTTCCACCCGGCCTATCTGGTGCTGGTGGCCGGTGTCTCCTGCATCTTCCTCGCCGGCGATCTGGTCAATCTCTACGTCGGCTTCGAGATCATGCTCGTGGCCAGCTTCGTCCTGCTGACCCTGGGCGGCACCGGGTCCCGGCTGAGAGCCGGTTCGACCTATGTCGTGGTCTCGCTGATCTCCTCCATGGTGTTCTTCACCGCCGTCGCCCTGGCCTACGCGGCGGCGGGCACCGTCAACCTCGCCCAGCTCGCGGTCCGGCTCGCGGAACTGCCCCTCGGGGTGCGGACCCTGCTGGAGGGGACGCTGCTGACGGTGTTCGCGGTGAAGGCCGCCGTGTTCCCGCTCGCGGCCTGGCTGCCCGACTCCTACCCCACCGCGCCCGCCCCCGTCACCGCGGTCTTCGCCGGACTGCTCACCAAGGTCGGCGTGTACTGCATGCTCCGTACGGAGACCCTGCTCTTCCCCGGCAACCGGCTGGGCCATCTGCTGCTGGCCGCAGCGCTCGCCTCGCTGGTGATCGGGGTGCTCGGCGCGGTGGCCCAGACCGATCTGAAGCGGCTGCTGTCCTTCGTTCTGATCAGCCATATCGGCTATATGGTCTTCGGGATCGGACTCGGCTCCCGCGACGGGATCGGCGGCGCGATCGTCTACGTCGTCCATCACATCACCGTGCAGACCGCCCTCTTCCTGGTCGCCGGCCTGATCGAGCGGCGCGCGGGAACCACCGAGCTCACCCGGGTCGGCGGACTGGCCCGGGCGGCGCCGGCGCTCGCCGCGCTGTTCCTCCTGCCCGCGCTGAACCTCGCCGGCATCCCCCCGATGTCGGGCTTCATCGGGAAACTGCAACTGCTGCGGGCCGGTGTCGCGACGGCCGACGGCTGGTCGTACACCCTGGTCGCCGCCGCCGCCCTCACCAGTCTGATCACGCTGTACGTCATGGCCAAGGTCTGGAATCTCGCCTTCTGGCGGACCGCGCCGCCCGACCGGCCCGCGCGGGGCACGGTCCTGGAGCAGCCGGACACCCACGACGACTGCGGCGACGGCGGCGGAGACGTACTCCGGGAGGGCGACCGGGGCGGCGCGTCGCCCCCGGAGCGGCCCCCGGGCGGCGGCGGCCGGTCACGGCCCGCCGGACAGGCCGTGACCGCCACCCTCTTCGGCCGGGCCATCACCGTCACCACCGACCGGCTGCCGCCCACCATGACCTGGGCCGCGGCGGCCCTGGTGCTGCTCTCGCTCGCGTACACGGTGCTGGGCGGCCCGCTCACCTCGCTCACCGACCGGGCGGCGGCGGAGCTCCTGGAACGTTCCCCCTATATCGAGGCGGTGCTCGGCCGATGACGCGCCCATGATCTCCCTCGGGTTCCATGACCCGGACCTTCCTCCCTACCGCTGTGTGGTGCTGGGCCGCCGCCGGATCCTGGATCTGCCGCTGATCGCCTGGCTCACCGTCGTCTGGGTGCTGCTGTGGGGAAATCTCAGCTGGGCCAATGTCCTGAACGGCGTCCTGGTCGCCGTGGTCCTCTGTCTGGTCTTCCCCCTGCCCGTGGTCGATCTGAGGCTGCGGCTGCACCCGCTGGGGATCACCCGGCTGGCGGTCTGTCTGCTGGCGGACATGTACTCCTCCGGGGTGAAGGTCGCCCGCCAGATGTTCGACAGCAGGCCCTACCGGGCGGCCGTGCTCGCGGTGCCGCTGCGCTGCCGCAGCGATCTGATGCTCACCGCGACGGCGGTCGCCGTCTCCAACGTCCCCGACGGATCGGTGGTGGAGGTACGCCGCTCCAACGCCACCCTGTTCGTGCACATCCTGGAGGCCGACGACCCGGAAGCGGCGGACCGCGCCCGGCGTTCGGTATGGCGGATGGAGGAGCTGATCGTGCGGGCGTTCGGCGACCATGAGGAGATCGACCGGGTCCGTGCGGCCCCGCGGCCCGGGGGAGGGGGGCGATGAGCGTGGCCCGGACCGTGGACCAGGCCCTGCTGACCGCGGCGGCCGTGATGATCCTCGTCGCGGGGGCGCTCGTCCTGGTGCGCCTCGCACGCGGCCCCTCGATGCTGGACCGGGCGATGGCCCTCGACGTCTGCGCCGCGCTCATGATCGCGGGGATCGGGGTGCGGTCCGCGTTCACCCGGGACGCCTACTACTTCCCGGTCATGCTGGTCGTGGCCTTTCTGGGCTTCACCGGCTCGGTGGGCATCGCCCGCTTCATCGCGGTACGCGACCGCGCCCCGGACCGGCCGGGCGCGGACCCCCGTACCGCACCGGCCTCCGGACCGGGACGCGGACCCGGAACGGAACCCGCACCCGGAACGGAACCCGGACCGGAGCCGGGGCCCGGTTCCGGTCCGGGGGAGGAGCGGCGATGAGCGGCTGGGCGCAGACGGCGGACACCGCCGGAGCGGTGCTGCTCCTCCTCGGGGCGGCCGTCAGCCTGCTCGGCGCGATCGGCATGCTGCGGCTGCCCGATGTGCTCTCCCGCAGCCACGCCGCCACCAACCCCCAGTCGCTCGGCATGCTGCTGGTGCTCGCCGGGGTCGCGCTGCGGCTGCGCAGCGGCATCGACCTCGGCACCCTGGGGCTCATCGGGTTCTTCCAGCTGCTGACCGGCCCGGTCGCCGCCCATCTGGTCGCCCGGGTGGCGTACCGCACCGGATACGTGGGCCGGGAGGGGCTGCTCTTCGACGAACTGGACGAACAGCTGAGCCGCAGGCCCGACGGCGGCGCCCCCGCGGCTGCGGCTGCGGAACAGAGCCCGCCGCCTCCTGACGGCACGGCGTGACACGGGCGGGGCCGGGCCTCCTCGCCACCCTGCGGAGCGCTCGGCCGCCCACCGGTCGCAAGCGGGTTATGTGCCCCGAAATGCCGGAGTACGGCTGAAGAAGCAACCGGGGGGCGTGAGTTGCACCAGGGGGGCGCGCGGTAGTGCGCCAGGTCTCGACGCGATCACAAGGTGCCGGAAGGGCGTTTAAAGTTTAGGTGTGCCTTCCCTAAGTTGTAAGGTGGCCACGTCAGTTCGGTGGTGGGGAGGCATGCGGTGTCCTTGAATGACGTCCGCCTGGTGGCGAATGGTCTCGACGTCGGGCACGCGGGTCGCCCGGTTCTCAAGCAGGTCGATCTGGAGCTGCGGTCCGGCGCGATCACGGTTCTGGTCGGCCCCAACGGCTGTGGGAAGTCGACGCTGTTGCGTACGGTCGCAGGTCTCCTGCCGCCGATCGGCGGCGAGGTGACCATCGACGGAGAGCCCCTTGGGCGGCTGGCCCGCCGTACGCTCTCCCAGCGTCTGGCGTTCCTTCCGCAGACCTCCCACGCTCCGGCCGGGGTGACGGTTCGTGAACTCGTACGGCACGGCCGGTACGCCCATCGCGGCGCGCTCGCCCGGCACACCGGCGAGGACGCCGAGTCGATCGAGTGGGCGCTCGACGTCACCGACGCCGCACCCCTGTCGGACCGCCGGCTCGACGAGCTGTCGGGCGGCGAGCGCCAACGCGCCTGGCTGGCCATGGTGCTGGCGCAGCGCGCGGGGGTGCTGCTGCTGGACGAGCCCACCACCTACCTCGACATGAGGCATCAGTTCGAGGTGCTCGACGTCGTCCGGCGACTGGCTCGTGAGCACGGCATCGCCTGCGGTGTGGTGCTGCACGACCTGATGCAGGCGGCGGCCTACGCCGACGAGGTCGTCGTCGTCGCGGAGGGCGGGATCACGGCCTCCGGGACACCGGAGGAGGTGCTGACCCCTGACGTCATCGACCGGGCCTTCGGCCTGCGGGTCAATGTCGTCCGGGACCCGCGGACCGGATATCTCGCCTGCTTCCCGGAGCGGTCCGGCGCCGATGCGGGCGCCGGAACCATCGCCAAGTCCTGATCCCGCGCCTCCCCTTCACCGCGGTTCACCCGCACTTTCTGCACGTCCCGTACCCAAGGAGAGTTCCACCATGCAGAGGATTCTGCGCGCCCTCGTCACGGGCGGCACCGCCGCCGCACTCATATTCACGGTCGCCGGCTGCGGGTCCGGGACGGCCGGCGACAGCGCGGGCGACACGTCCGGCGGGGCCAAGGCGGGCGGCGGCAAGATCACCGTCGACACCGCGCAGGGCAAGGTCAGCCTGGACAAGGCCGCCACGAAGGTGGTGTCGCTGGAGTGGACGTACGCCGAGGAGCTGGTGGCCCTCGGAGTGCCCCCGGTGGGCAACGCCGACAACAAGGGCTACGGCACCTGGATCACCGCGAAGGGCGCCGGTCTGCCGGACGGCGTCACCGACGTCGGCGACCGCAATGAGCCGAGCCTGGAGAAGATCAGGGCGCTGAATCCGGATCTCATCGTGATCGACAACGAGCGGTCGAAGGCCAACCTCAAGGCGCTCCAGGACATCGCCCCGGTGGTGGCGTTCACGTACACCACCCAGCCGCAGCTGGAGACGATGAAGAAGAACTTCACCGAGCTGGCGAAGGCGGTGGGCAAGGAGGACAAGGCCACCGAGGTCACCCAGCGGATCGAGACCGAGGCCGCCGGCCTCAGGACCCGGCTGGAGAAGGCGGACAAGGGCGGCCTCACCTACACCGTCGCCCAGGGCTTCACCGCCAACGGCACCGCCTCGATGCGGCTGCTCACCGACGACGCCATCACGCCCCAGGTGCTGAACCTCGCCGGGCTGAAGAACGGCTGGAAGGGCAAGGGCGACGCCTGGGGCATGACCACGGTCGGCGTCGAGGGTCTGACCAAGGCCGACCAGAACAGCACCTTCCTCTACGTCGCCAGTGAGCAGGACAACCCCTTCACCGGCGATCTCGCGGACAACGCCGTGTGGAAGGGCCTGAAGTTCGTGAAGGACGACAAGGTCCTCGCGCTCGACCCCGGCACCTGGCTCTTCGGCGGTCCGCTCTCGGCGCTGCACGTCCTCGACGAGACCGGCAAGGCCCTGAAGGTCTGATGACCGCCCCCGCTCGTCTGCTCGGCCGCCGCCCACCAGCCCCGTTCGTGGGCGGCGCCCTGCTTCTCGTACTCTGTCTCGTCGCCGTGCTCCACCTCAGCCTCGGCGCCTCCGGCGTGGGGCTCGGCGACATCGTGGACCTGATCATGGGCAACGGGGACCCCCGCACCTGGGACGTCCTGGTCGGCAGCCGGCTGCCGCGCACCCTGACCGGCCTGGTGGTCGGCATCGCCCTCGGAGTCTCCGGAGTCCTGGTCCAGGGAGCGACCCGCAACCCCCTGGCGGCCCCCGACACCCTGGGCGTCAACGCGGGCGCCTACTTCGCCGTGGTGCTGGTGGCGTTCACCGGGGCGAGCCTCGGCCCGCTGCCGACCGGCGGCGCCGCCTTCCTCGGCGGCCTCCTCGCCGTCGGCGTGGTCTACCTCCTCAGCAGCGGCGGCGTGCTCACCCCCGGGAAGGTGCTGCTCGCCGGGGCGACCGTCGCCCTGGCGGCCACCGCGGCGGCCGAGTTCCTCCAGATGATCGATCTCCAGGCCACCCGCGGGCTGTTCTTCTGGGGCAACGGCACCCTGATGCAGTCGGGGCTGGAACGGCCGCTGACGCTCGGCGCGGTCGTCCTGGCCGGCGCGCTGATCGCGCCGCTGCTGGCACGCCCCCTCGATCTGCTGGCACTCGGCGACGAGACGGCGGAATCGATGGGCGTACGGGTGGAACGCGTCCGCCCCGCCGCCTTCCTCGTCGCGGTGCTGCTCTCCGCCTCGGCGGTCTCGCTGGCCGGCCCGATCGGGTTCATCGGACTGATCGCGCCCGTCATCGTCCGGCAGCTGGGCATGCGCAAGCACGCCCAACTGCTGCCGATGGCGGCGCTGCTCGCCGCCACGGTGCTGCTGACGGCGGACGCGGCGGCTCAGCTGGTCGTGCCGCCGTCCGCCGTCTACACCTCGGAGATCCCGGTCGGCGTGGTGACCGCCCTCATCGGCGGTCCGGTCTTCATGCTGCTCGCCCGCCGGGTCAGCACCGGCGACGCCGACACCGGCGCCGCGGTCACCGTCTCCGGGCAGCGCCGGACCCCCGCCTACGCCATCGCGCTCGGCGCCGGACTGGCCGCCCTGGCTGTGGCGATCATGGTGTCGCTGCGGCTCGGCGACGTGGAGATCGGCTGGAGCCAGCTCGTGGCGGCGCTGTTCGGCTCCGCCGAGGAGGCCACCGAGGCCGTCGTGGACTACCGCTTGCCGCGCGTCCTGGTGGCAGCCCTGGCCGGAGCCTGTCTGGCCGTGGCCGGCGCCGCCGTCCAGGCCGTCGTACGCAATCCGCTGGCCGAGCCCGGTCTCGTCGGCGTCACCGGCGGGGCCTCCCTCGGCGCGGTCCTGGTCATGATCGTCGTCCCCTCGGCCCCGGCGGTCGCACTGCCGGCCGCCGCCGGGATCGGCGGCGTGCTGATGCTGGCCCTCGTGGTCTTCGTGGCCCGGGGGAGCCGGGAGGGCGGCCGTTCCGGGCTGGACCCGACCCGGGTGGTCCTCGTCGGCATCGGGGCCGCCGCCACCTCGATGGCCCTGGTCAACATCCTGGTGGTCAGTGCGCAGATGAACATCTCGGCCGCGCTCAGCTGGCTCGCGGGCAGCACCTACGCCCGGGACTTCACCGCGCTCGGCTGGCTCGCCCTGCCGGCGCTGGTCGCGGTGCTGCTCGTGGTGCTGGCGCGGCCGGTGAATCTGCTCCCCCTCGGCGACGAACTCCCGCGCGCGCTCGGCCTGGACCTGGGCCGGGCCCGGCTGCTGGTGCTCGGCGCCGGCGCCGTGCTGGCGGCGGGCACCGCCGCGGCCGTCGGCGCGGTGGGCTTCGTCGGACTGGTCGCACCGCACCTCGCCCGGCGCATCGTCGGCAACGGCACCGGGCGCATGGTGCCCATGGCCGCGGTGCTGGGCGCCGTGCTGGTCGTCTCGGCGGACGCGCTCGGCCGCTGGCTGCTCGCCCCCACCGAGATCCCGGTGGGCATCGTCACCGCGCTGCTCGGGGCCCCGTATCTGGTGTGGCTGCTGCGCCGGACCCAGGACGCCTGAGCGACCGGGACGCGGGGCCGGGCTCAGGACTCCTGAGCGACCGGGGACGCGGGGCCGGAGCACCCGGCCCGCGCGTACCACTGACTCAGGACGCCTGAGCAACCGGGACGCGCGGCCGGAGCACCCGGCCGCGCGCACCACCGACTCAGGACGCCTGAGCGACCGGGGACGCGGGGCTCTTCACGGCATCGCCGTCGACGGGCTCCGCGTCCGGCCTGAGCGTGCGTGCGGCGATCACGCCGAGCAGGCAGACGAGGGCGGCGGCCAGAGAGACGGCGGAGAAGGCGTCGGAGAAGGCCGACCGGGCGAGCGGCTGGACCGAGGGGTCGAGAAGCTCGAACCGCCCGGTCTCGACCGCGGGCCACGAGGCCGGGGCGACGTCCACCCCGGACTCCAGACGGGCGGAGAACAGGGCCCCGAAGACGGCCACTCCGGTCGCGGTGCCCAGCGGGTAGCAGGCGTTGGTCAGTCCCGAGGCCATCCCGGCCCGCTCGGCGGGCGCCGCGCTCACCGCCACGCCCATCAGCGGCGGGAAGATGACGGCCCCTCCGACGCCGAGCAGCACCAGCCCGGTGACCGTCACGGCCTGCCCCGCGCCCGCCCCCGCGGCGGCCAGCGCGAGCAGCCCGAGCCCCTGGAGCGCGAAGCCGCCGGCCACCAGCTGGTCAGGAGCGAAGACGCGTTGGAGCCGTGCGACGAACAGGCCCGCCACCAGCAGACTTCCGGTGAGCGGCAGCAGCTGGAGGCCGACTTCGAGGGGCGAGTACCCATGGGTGCTCTGCAGCCAGAGCGTGGTGAAGGCGAGGACGCCCAGGCTGGACATCCGCGCGAGGAACCCCAGTACGGCCGCTCCGGAGAAGGCGCGAATGCGCAGCAGCGTCATGTCGATCAGCCCGCCGTCCCGCCGCTGACTGGCCACCAGGGCCACGGCGAGGACGACGGTCAGGGCCGCGGAACCGAGCACCTCCGGTGCAGTCCAGCCGACTTCAGGGCCGGTGACCAGCGGATAGTGCAGGGCCAGCAGGGTGCCGACGGCCAGCAGGGCGCCGAGCGCGTCGATCCGCCGGCGCGTCTCGCGCGGCGCGGCGGACTCGGGCATCCGGGCCAGGGCGCCGACCACGACCAGCAGGCCGATCGGCACATTGACCAGGAAGATCCACCGCCATCCGAGGGTCTCGACGAACAGACCGCCGACCAGCGGCCCGAGCGCTCCGGCGGCGGAGGCGATGGCCGCGAACGCCGCGATCGCGGCCTGTCGGCGGACGCCCTCGTAGGCAGCCGCCAGGAGCGCGAGCGTCGGCGCGAACACCATGGCCCCGCCCAGGCCCTGGGCGGCCCGGGCGACGATGAGGGTGCCCGCGTCGGGGGCCAGTCCGCAGCCGGCCGAGGCGAGGGTGAAGAGCGCCATTCCGGCGGTGAACACCGTGCGCCGCCCTATGCGGTCGGAGACCGCCCCCGCGGTGAGCAACAGCGCCCCGAACGCGAGTGAGTAAGCCGACACTGTCCACTGCACTCTGCCGAGCCCTGCTTCAAGATCCCGGGCGATGTCCGAGAGCGCGACGTTCACGATGGTCACGTCCAGGGTCATCATCACGCCACCGGCGCTGACCAGGGCGAAAGTCCACCGGGGAGTGCGACGGCAGGAGGGCACCGCTGATCACCTCGAAAGAAGAAGGCCATAAGGGGGGAGTTTGGTTAGCCTAACCTAGGTAAACCAGCTGATGGCTTGTCAGTTTTGATGTGGCCGAAAATCGATCTTGCTGGCTAGATGAGGTTTGCCTAACCTAACTCCGGCCCGGGCGGACTGTGCCCAGGCGATCCGATCAATCGGAACTACGGAGCTGTTTGATGCCCATCCCCCCTGACCATCCTGTTCCCGCTCTGCCCGAAGTGGCCCCCGCGGCCTGGCGGGAGGCCAATCGCCGGCTTCTCGCCAAAGCGATCGGCGAGTGGTGTTTCGAGGACATGCTCAAGGCGGCGGAGACCGGAGACGGCGGCTACCGCGTCGATCTCGACAGCGGTACGACCTACGCGTTCAACGCCGCCCGCGGAGCGTTCGGCTGGCTGCGCGTCGACCCCGAGTCGATCACCCGCACCGCCACCAGCATGCTCGGGAACTCGGTGGCCGAACCCGCCTGGGACGCACAGCAGTTCCTCCTCGAAGCCGCCTCGACCCTGGGCAGCGACCCCTCGACGATCGCCACGTACTTCACCGAGCTGTCCGCCACGCTCGCCGTCGACGCCGCCCGCATCACCCACGGCGGCGAGACCGTCGCCGAGCTGCGCACCCTCGGCCACACCGAGCTCGAATGCCGTATGACGGGCCATAACCTCCTCGTCGCGAACAAGGGCCGCATCGGCTTCTCGGCCACCGACGTCCAGAAATACGCCCCCGAGTCGGCCCAGTCGCTCAGGCTCCAGTGGGTCGCCGTCCACCGCGGCCTCGCCGAATTCCGCGGCACCTCGGAACTGTCCGAACACGAGGTCCTCGCCCGCGAACTGGACGAGGTGACCCGGGCCCGCTTCACCGCGGTCCTGGAGGCGGCCGGAGTCGACCCGCAGGGCTATGTGTGGATGCCCGTCCACCCCTGGCAGTGGGACCACGCCGTCCAGATCCTGCACGCGTCCGACATCGCCCAGCGGCGCATCATCCCCCTCGGCGACAGCCCGGACGCCTATCTGCCGGGCCAGTCCATCCGCACGATGGCCAACGTCACCACCGCCGAGCGGTACGACGTCAAACTCCCGCTGAAAATCCTCAACACCCTCGTCTGGCGGGGCATACCCCCGCACTGCACCGTCGGAGCGCCCGTCGTCACCCAGTGGCTGCGCGGACTGGTGGAGCGCGACGCGTTCCTCACCGAGACCTGCCGGACCGTCTTCCTCGGCGAAGTCGCCTCCGTCACCGTCCGCCACCCCTACCTCTCCAAGCTCGAAGACGCGCCCTACCAGCACCTGGAGACCCTGGGCTGCATCTGGCGCGACTCCGTCACCGCGCGCAAGGACCCCGACGAGCGCGTCCGCACCTTCGCCTCGCTGCTCCACGTCGACCACACCGGCGACGCCTTCGTCGCCGAACTCGTCCGCGCCTCCGGCCTCGACCCGCAGGAATGGCTGCGACGGCTCTTCGACACCCTGCTCGTCCCGCTGATGCACGTGCTCTACCGGTACGGCGTCACCTTCAACCCGCACGGCCAGAACACGCTGATCGGCTACGACGAGAACGACGTGCCGACCCGCCTGTATCTGAAGGACTTCGTCGACGACGTATGCGTCTCCTTCACCGACGTGCCCGAGCGCGGCCCCGAGCCGGACGGACACGACCACGTCCTGCCGCGCAAACACCCGTCGATCATCCGCCAGCACGTCGTGGACCAGGTCTTCGTCGGCCACTTCCGCTACCTCGCACCCCTCTGCGCCGACCAGCTGGGCGTACCCGAGGAGACCTTCTGGCGCCTGGTCCGCCAGACCATCCTCGACTTCCAGGCCCGCTTCCCCGAACTGTCCGACCGGTTCGCCGAGTACGACCTGCTCACCCCCGAGATCCCCCGGTACGGCCTCAACCGCGACCGGATCGTGGTCACCCGGTACGGCGACCGCGCGCTGCGCCACGCGCTGTATCCGAACGGCACACATCCCAACCCGCTGGCAGAGGCCTGAGGAGGCATGGGCGTGATACCGCTCACCGAAGCACCTTCGATCCATCCGTCCTTCCCGCCGTCGCTGCTCGCGGGCTCCAGCGAGGGCCTGACCGAGGTCTTCGCCGCGCTCGGCGAAGCCATCGACGCCGTACGGGCCGCCGCCCGGCCGACCGGACCCATACCGGCCGGCGCACCCGCCGACGTACTCCTGTCGGCCGCCCAGGCACTGGGCCCGGCCCGGCTCCCCGCCGAGGGGCTCGGCGGCAAAGCCGCGCTCCAACTGCTCGCCACCACGCTCACCGAGCACGGAATCGACCTGTCCCACCCCCGGGCCGCCGCCCATCTGCAACCGCCGTCGCTGGCGGTCGCCGTCGCCGCGGACGCCCTGGCGAGCGCCACCAACGCCTCGCTGGACACCTACGACTCCGGGCCCTCGGCCATCGCCGTCGAACGCTGGCTCATCGGCGTACTGATCGACCTCGCCGGACTGGGCAAGCGCGCCGACGGCGTCCTCACCCCCGGCGGCTCGCTCTCCAACCTGCTCGGCCTGCTGCTCGCCAGGGACGCCGCCGCCCTCCGGCTGGGCCTCAACGCCCGGCAGGACGGCGTCGCCGCCCTGCCCGGACCGGTCGTGTTCTGCTCCGAGCTCGCCCACTTCTCGGTGCAGCGCGCCTGCGCCGCCCTCGGGCTCGGCGAGGCGGCCGTCCACCCCGTGCCCACCGACGAACGGCGGCGCATGCGGCCCGAGGCGCTGGCCGCGGCCCTGGCCGCGCTCACCCCCGACCAGACGCCGCTCGCGGTGGTCGCCACCGCCGGGACCACGGACTTCGGCTCCATCGACCCGCTTCCGCAGATCGCCGAGATCGCCGCGGACCGCGGCATCTGGATGCATGTGGACGCGGCCTACGGCTTCGGCGCGCTCTTCTCCGAGCGGCTGGCCGGACGGCTGGCCGGTCTGGAACTGGCCGACTCGGTCACCCTGGACCTGCATAAGATCGGCTGGCAGCCCGCCGCCACCAGCGTGCTGCTGGTCTCCGACACGAGCGCCTTCACCGCGCTCGACCGCGAGGTCGCCTACCTCAACCCGACCGACGACTCCGAAGCGGGCTACGACGGACTGCTCGGCCGCAGCCTGCAGACCACCCGCCGCCCCGACGCCGTGAAGGCCGCCGCCACCTTCCTGACCCACGGCCGCACCGGCATGGGCCGCATGGTCGAGATCTGCCACGACCTCGCCCGCTACGCCGAGCACCGCATCCTCGAAGAGCCCGAGCTGGAGCTGGTCGCCCCGGCCGAGCTGACCACGGTGGTCTTCCGCTACCGCGGCGGGGACCCCGCGGACTCCGACCGGCTCAACGGCGCCCTGCGCCGCCGGCTGCTGGAGTCCGGGAGCGCGCTCATCGGGCGTACAGAGGTCCGCTCCGGCGGACCCGGCTCCCCCCAGCGGGTCTGCCTGAAATTCACCCTGCTCAACCCCACCGCGACCGCCGACGACATCGACGGCCTCGTGGACGCCGTCCTCGACGCCGGCCGCGCCTGCGTACGACTGACCGAGGAGAGCGCCGCATGAGCGTGACCGCGACCGCGGCTCCCACCGCCGACCCGCTCCACCAGCCCGACCCCCGGGGCGCCGCCGAACACGCCCACCTCGAAGCCCTGCTGCGCTGCTGGCTCCTGGAGACCGGCACACCGGTCGCCCCCGGACCGCTGCGGATCGAACTCCCCACCGCAGGACTGGCCCTCGTCACCGAGGTGACCCACCGCTCGCCCACCGGCTGGCACCGGTTCGCCCCCGTCCGCCTGCTGGGCCCGGGCGGCCCGCTGGGCGAGAGCGCCGACCCCGTGACGGCCGTCGCGCTGCTCTCCACCGAAGCGGCAGCCGGGAGCGGCAGCCGCCCCGGCGGGGTCCCGTCCGGCGAGGTCGCCGACCTGGTGGAGCGCACCGCCGAGTCCGTACGCCGCGTCGCCTCCTTCATCGCCGACCGGCGCAAACACCCGCAGCCGCCGCCCGGCGTCGACGGCTTCCTCGACGCCGAACAGGCCCTGCTGCTCGGGCATCTGAACCACCCCGCGCCCAAGAGCCGCGACGGCATCTCGGACAACGACGCGGCAGCGTTCTCACCCGAGCTGCGCGGCTCCTTCCGGCTGCACTGGTTCGCCGCCGACGCGTCGATCGTCTCGCACGACGCGGTCGACGGCGCCCCGTCCCTGGCCGGACAGGACACCGTCGCCCTCCTCGCCGGCCTCGCCGAGCACCGGCTGGACGACGGCCGGGTACTGGTCCCGGCCCACCCCTGGCAGGCCCGGGACCTGCTGCACCGCCCCCGTATCGCCGCACTCGTCGCCTCGGGCGCGCTCGAACCGCTCGGCGAGCTCGGCCCGGAGTGGTGGCCCACCTCCAGCGTGCGCACCGTGTACCAGCCGGACGCGGGCGTGATGCTGAAACTCTCGCTGGGCCTGCGCCTGACCAACTCCCGGCGCGAGTCCACCCGCACCGAGCTGCTCCGCGGCCTGGAGATCAACCGGCTCCTCGACGCCGGGTACGCGGACGACACCTTCCGCGCCCACCCCGGCTTCGCCATCACCCGCGACCCCGCCTGGCTCGCGGTGGACGAACCGGGACGCCCGGGCGGACCGGAGGTCACCGGCCTCGACGTCGCCGTGCGCGAGGTGCCGCGCGACATCGCCGACCTGCGCACTCTGGTGGGCCTGGTGGCGCCGCGGCCCGGCCTCGGACGCAGCGCGCTGGGCGAGCTGGTGGCCGGCCTCGGCTCCGGAGCCGCCGAGCAGTGGACGGCCGACTACACCGACAAGGTGCTGGTGCCCATGCTGCACCTGTACGCCGCCACCGGCATCGGCCTGGAGGCCCACCAGCAGAACACCCTGGTCCGGCTGGACGAGCGGGGCCGGGTGACCGGCGGCACGTTCCGCGACAACCAGGGCTACTATCTGGCCGCCTCCTATCTGCCCGGCCTCCTGGAGCGGCTCGGCGCCGACTCCTCCACGCTGGCCGTGGTGGACGACGCCCTCGTCGACGACCGGCTGTCGTACTACCTGCTGCGCAACCAGGTCCTGTCGGTCATCGGCTGCCTCGCGGTCGACGGCCTCGCGGACGAGCGGAACCTGCTCGCCGTACTCGCCGACCGGCTGCGCGCGGCCCTGCCCGCCCTCGCCCAGGCCGGCCCCGACGGCGACCGGCTGGCACGCCGCTGGCTGGAGGCCGACACCCTGCCGTGCAAGGGCAATCTCCTCACCCGGCTGTACGGCATCGACGAGGTCCTCGCGCCCCTCGACGCCCAGTCGGTCTACCTCGACGCCCCCAACCCGCTTCAGGAGGCAGCCGTATGACCGCAGGTCAGCAGAGGGACCAGCCGGCCGCCGCCGTCCCCGGACCGCCGCTCCCCGTGCTGGACGGACCCTGGTCGGCGCACGCCGCCCAGGCCGACGGCCCCGATCTGGACCTGGTGCACGGCTGGATGCAGTCGCCGCACATCGACGCCTTCTGGCACCAGGCATGGCCCCGTGAACGCTGGGCGGAGGAGATCTCCGGACACCTCGCGGGCGATACGATCCTGCCCCTCCTGGTGGAGCACGACGGCAGCCCGTTCGCGTACATCGAGGTCTACCGGGTGGTACGCGACCGGATCGCCGGGAAATATCCGCACCGGGACCACGACCTGGGTCTGCACATCGCCATCGGCGAGGCCGCCCGCACCGGGCAGGGCCTCGGCCGGTCCCTGCTGCGCGCGCTGGCCGACGGCCTGCTCGCCGCCGACCCCGCGTGCGACCGGGTGGTCGCCGAGCCGGACGTCACCAACACTCCGTCGCTCAAGGCGTTCGCCGCCGCGGGATTCCACACCGCCGGAGAGATCGCCTTCCCCGAGAAGACCGCCGCGCTGCTCATCCGTCCCCGCCACGAGAAAGATCTGCCCCGATGACCGACGACATCATCAGCCGGCACGACGTGATCGCCATCGGCTGCGGGCCCTTCAACCTGGGCCTGGCCGCACTGGCCTCCACCGTGGACGATCTCGACCTGGTGGTGCTGGAGGAGCAGCCCGAGCTGACCTGGCACCGCGGGATGATGTTCGGCAACGCCTCGATGCAGGTGAACTTTCTCGCCGACCTCGTCACCCTCGTCGCGCCCGGACACCCCCTGTCGTTCCTCACCTACCTCCACGACATGGACCGGCTCTACACCTTCACGGTGCGGGAGAACTTCTTCCCGTCCCGCCGTGAGTACGAGGACTATCTGCGCTGGGCGGCGGCGAGACTGCCCTCGGTGCGCTTCTCGCACCATGTCGAGGAGGTCCGCTGGGACGCCGCCGAGGAGTGCTTCACCGTGCTCTCCGTACGCGGCGACGGCACCCGGCTGCGGATGACCGCCCGCAATCTGGTCCTCGGCATCGGCACCGCGCCGTACACCCCCGAGGCCCTGTCGGACCTGCCGCCCTCGGCACTGCTGCACACCTCCGACTATGTCCACCGGGCGGCCGATGTGAGCCGCGCCGGAAAGATCACGGTGGTCGGCTCGGGCCAGTCCGGAGCCGAGGTCGCGGCGGATCTGCTCGGCCGCAACCTGGAGGGCGGCCCCGCGGTGAGCTGGCTGACCCGCACCGCCTCGTTCGCGCCGCTGGACTACACCAAAATGGTCCTGGAGATGACCACCCCGGCGTATATGCAGTACTTCCACTCCCTGCCGGAGGAGGTACGGGACCGGCTCACCCGCGAGCAGTGGCAGTTCTACAAGGGCATCTCCACCGACACCCTCGAAGAGATCCACGAACTGCTCTACCGGCGCCAGCTGGAGCACGGACTGGCCGAGGTGGAACTGCGGTTCGGCATCACGGTCGAGTCCGCGGCCGTGGACCCGGCGGGGCGTACGGTGCTGACCTGCCGGCACCGTGACACCGGCCAGCTCTTCGAGCACATCACCGACCTGGTGGTGGCGGCGACCGGCTACCGCAATCGCCCGCCCGCGTTCCTGAACCCGATCGACGACCTGCTGCTGCGGGACGCGGGAGGCCGTCACCAGGTGCGGCTGGACCACTCGGTCGAGCTCGCCGAGGGCGTCACCGGCCGGGTCTTCGTGGCCAACGCGGAGACCCACGCCCACGGCGTCTCCTCCCCGAACCTGGACATCGGCGCGGTGCGGAACGCCACCATCCTCAACGCGATCAGCGGACGCGAGATCTACCGGCTGCCGAAGCGGAGCGCGTTCACCAGCTTCGAGGCGCCGCCCCCGGCCCGGTGACCCTCCCCGGCCGGACCGCCCCGCCGGGACCCGGCGGGGCGGCCCGGGCCGTCAGTCCCGTGCGGTACGCGCGGACGACGGCCGTGCGCCGTGGGTCAGTAGCTGCATCCCGAGGTGGGCAGCGAGGTCGGGGCGGGCGGAGTGAGGCCGTCGTAGAGCGCCAGCAGCATGGTCTGCGGGCACCGCTTGACGCCGTCCGTCCGGATCTCGAAGTGCAGATGCGGGCCGGTGGAGTTGCCGGTGTTGCCCGACTCGCCGAGATACTGCCCCGGGCTCACCGTCGCCCCGGCGGCGACGCCGCGCGAGTCCAGATGCCCGTAGATGTACGTGGCCCCGTCGGCGCCGTTGACCTGGATGCCGTTGCCGTAACCGCCGCCGACGTGGCTCACCGTCCCGGAGGTCACCGCGTAGACCGGAGTCCCGGTCGGTATCTGGATGTCGATGGCGGGGTAGTCGTGGTGCGGGTCGTCCAGTTCGGCGCGGGCCACGGCTCCCCGGGGGAGCACATAGGCGTAGGCGTCGCTGGCGCAGCGGGCCGTCTCCGGGTCCGCGGACAGCAGCGTCTGGGTCCAGCCGGAGGCGTCCACCGGGTCGTTGTTGTGGTACTCGATGTCGGCGCCCGACTGGTCCGCCGGATTGCGGTCCTGGTACCAGTACATGCCGTTGGCCTCGGTCACCCCGTAGTAGAGGCCGCCGCCGGGCGAGACGAGATGGGTGAAGCCCGACCAGCCCGAGGCGATCAGCTCGGCGCTCGACCAGCCGCCCGCGGCGTTGATCCTGTACTGGAGCAGACGGCCGTCGGCCGTCGTGGCGATCAGCCGGTCATCGCCGGATGAGGCGAGGGTCTTCAGGACGAACCCGCCGCCGATCTCACGCCGTTGCCCGATGTGCTGGGAGCCTGCGGGCTTGTCCTGCGAGACCAGGTACTGGAGGAGCGTGCCGCCCGCGGTGCCGTAGAGATGGCCGTGCCCGTCGTAGACGAGCTTGTCGTGCGTCCAGCCGGTGCCGATCGGGACCGGGTCGTTCAGCAGGGCGAGTGAGAGATTGTTCGTCCTCACATCGACGCGGTACAACGTGCCCGCCGTGTCGGTGACCAGAATCGTATTGAAGTTGAGCGTCGCCATCGCCTTGGGCGTGAAGCCCAGATCCGGCCCGATGTGGGTCTTGAACCGGTTGCCCGTGGCGGGGGCTATCTGAGAGAACGTCAGGCGACCGTCGGGCAGGACCCCGTAGAGGGACACCGTGCCCGTGCACGGGGCGTCGGCGGCCTGCGCGGGGGAGGTCGAGACGGTGGCCAGTCCGAGCGTCATGGCGCCGGCCATGAACGCCGAGGCGAACAGGCGGCGTATTCGGTTCCTCAATCGTCTTCCTCTCTGAAGGACGAATGGCCTGGGAAACAGGCAGTACGCCGCCTCGGCGCTGCGGCTGCGAGCCGCGCCGAGGGGCGTACCAGCGGAACCGTACAAGATTGCGTATGGGTCGAACGGACCTTCGCTGTTTCTTCACGCGGGCTCGGCGGCGAAGGGTCCGCCGGGGCCGAAGGCCAGGGCTGCGAAGCGCTCGCCGATCCGGAGATGGGAGGCGGCGTCCGGGTGGAGCTGGTCGGGCAGCGGCAGTTCGGCGAAGTCCGCCGCGCCGTAGAGGTCGCGGCCGTCGAGATACCGCAGGTTCGGGTCGTCGGCCGCGCGCTGTCCCACGATGCGGGAGAGCTCGTCCCGGACGACGTTGAGCGTCAGCTTCCCGTCGGCCCGTTCCGCGGGGTCGCCGGCGGCCCGGAGCTGGAGCCTCCCCGTGCTGAGCGTCGCGTAGTCCGGGGCGCTGGGGCCGGGGGTGTCCTCGTGGATGGGACAGAGGATGGGCGAGACGACCAGCAGCGGAGCGGTGGGGTGCCCCTCGCGGATGGTGTCGAGGAAGCCGTGCACCGCCGGGGTGAAGGCACGCAGCCGCATCAGATCCGCGTTGACCAGGTTGATGCCGATCTTGACGCTGATCAGATCCGCGGGGGTGTCCCGCAGGGCGCGGGCGGTGAACGGATCGAGCAGGGCGGCGCCGCCCAGCCCGAGGTTGATCAGCTCCACACCGCCGAGGGAGGCGGCCAGCGCCGGCCAGGTCGTGCTGGGACTGGCCGCGTCGGAGCCCTGACTGATCGAACTGCCGTGGTGCAGCCATACGGTGCGGCCGTCTTCCGGCACGGCCTCGACGGGGGCGTCGGTGCGCACCGCGATCAGCTGGGTGATCTCGTTGTGCGGCAGCCAGATCTCGATGTCCTTCACCCGGTCGGGAAGACCGGTGAACCGGACGGCGCCGGCCGGGCCGGGCAGGGTCTCCACGGCCCCGGTGGACATGTCCACCATCAGGACATCGCCGCCGGTCACACCGGACTGCCGGGTCAGTCGGCCGTCCACGAGCAGGTCGTACACACCGTCCGGACGGGGCGGGGCGCCCCGGTAGGCCATCTTGGTGCGCAGCGTCTCCAGCTCGACCGCGGTGGCCCGGGTACGGAAGACCACCCGCACGCCGGAGGGCTGGGACTCCGCCGTGGCCAGCTGTCGGTCGGCGCACTGCGCGCGGGCCCGGGCGGGCAGCCGGTGGGGCAGCAGCCCGTGCTCGGTACGCTCCAGATCGAGCGCGCCGCGCAGCAGATCCGCGGTGACGGGCCTGGTGAGCCAGGCTGCCGTCCCGGGCGTGGTGGCGGAGCCGGGGGCATCGTCGTGCTGATTCATGATCCCAGCCTGTCAACCGGATTCCCGGACCGCACGGGCCTTTTCGGCCCACCGCCCGCTCGGCGGACAGTCGCTGGGTCCCGCTCCGCTGGGGATCTCCGCTGGAGCTCTCCGCTGAGGATCTTCGCGGCAGCGGGCGCGGGCGGCTGTGGGGCGTTCCCGGTGTCGGCGTCCTTCTGGTGTGGCAGAGTCGGGCAGGAGTGCCGGTCCGGGGAGCGCCGGGGTTCGTGGTGACCGGAGTTCGGGGCCCTGACCGGGGTTTGAGGGGGAGTGCGTGGCGCAGGTGATCGACGGCCGGTTCGAGCTGTCAGCACGGCTCGGCGGCGGTGGCATGGGGCTGGTGTGGCGGGCGCGTGATCTGGTGCTGCACCGTGAGGTGGCGCTCAAGGAGGTACGCCCGCCGGACCCGGCGCTGGCCGAGTACGACCCCGAGCGCGCCCGCGAACTGCGCGCCCGCGTCCTGCGGGAGGCCAGGGCGCTCGCGCGGATCGACCACCCCAATGTCGTGACGATTCATCACATCGTGGACAGCGGCGAGCACGCCTATCCATGGCTCGTCATGGAACTGGTCCCCGGAGGCTCCCTCCAGGACCGGCTCAACCGGGGCGTGCTCACTCCTCAGGAGGCGGCCAGGGTGGGGCGCGGGGTGCTGGCCGGGCTCCGGGCCGCACACGCCGCGGACATCCAGCACCGGGACATCAAGCCCGCGAACGTCCTGCTGCGACCGGACGGCCGTCCGGTCCTCACCGACTTCGGCATCGCGGCGATCCGGGACTCCGCCGCGCTCACCGTGACCGGTTCCGTCATCGGCACACCCGACTACATGGCCCCCGAACGCGTCAGCGGCCAGGACGGCGGACCGGCGGCCGACCTCTGGTCGCTCGCCCTGATGCTGTACGAATCCGTCGAAGGGCACCATCCGCTGCGCCGCGCGAACCCGCTGGCCACCTTCGCCGCGGTCCTCAGCGAGGAGGTGCCGCCGCCGAGCAAGGCGGGCCCGCTGACCGCGGCGCTGACGGCCGTACTGGTCCGGGATCCGGAGGCGCGGCCGGACGCCGGGACGCTGGAGGCGCTGCTCGCGACGGCGGAGGCAGAGGCGGCGGCGCCGTCCGCGCCCGGCACTCCGACCTCGTACCCGCTCGCGCCTCCGGCCCGTACACCGTCCTCCTCTGCCTCCGCCTCTGCCCCTGTTCCTGACTCCGTCTCCCCGCCCTCGCCGCCCCGGCCGACGCCGATGTGGCGACGGCGCGTTCCGGTGTACGCGGCGGCCGTCGTCGCGATGTCGCTCGGCGGCGTACTCCTGTGGAACCTGCTCCCGGGAGACGGCGACGACACGAACAGCTCCGGCGGCGGGAAGAGCACCGGCTCCCGGACCGCCGGAGCGAACGACGGCCAGAAGATCACCATCGGGATCAAGTTCGACCAGCCCGGCCTCGGGCTCAAGGACGGGAAGGGCGGGTACAAGGGCTTCGACGTGGATGTGGCGACCTATATCGCCCGTGCGCTCGGCCATGACCCGGACGACATCACGTGGAAGGAAGCCGGGGCCTCCGAACGCGAAGAGATGCTGGTGAGAGGAGAGGTCGACTTCATCGTGGCCACGTACGTGATGAACGACAGACGGAAGGGGGAGGTCGACTTCGTCGGCCCCTATCTCGTGGCCCGGCAGGACATCCTGATGCGGGTGGACGACATGTCCATAGCCAGGGCTGCGGATCTGAACGGCAAGAAGGTCTGCTCGGTCGTGGGTTCCAGCTCCTTGCGCAACCTCGAAACGAAGGTCGCTCCCGAGGCCCTGATCGAGGAGCGGGACAGTTTCACACGGTGTCTGACCGACCTGAACAACCGCGCGGTGGACGCCGTCACGACCGACGACGCCCTCCTCGCCGGGTACGCCGCCCAGAACCCGGACAAGTACCGGCTCGGCGGCTTCCGGCTCACCGAGGAACGGTACGGGATCGGCATTCGCCAGGAGAGTCACCTCAAGGCGGGGATCGAGACCGCGCTGGAGAAGATGCAGGCGGACGGCTCCTGGAAGAAGGCGGTGGACAAGCACCTCCCGCTGCTGCGCCGGGACACGCCGCTGGCCTGACCGGGCGTTCCTGCCCGACCCTGTCCCTCTTTTGAAGAGGGTTATTTACCATGTCCGCAGAGTGTTCGTCAATTAAATTCACCCTTAAGGGTGAGTGACGGGTTAGCTGAACATCTGTAATTCAGATCCCTATAGGATCCTGCGCGCTCGTCTTCTAATTTAGAAGGCCAGTTGCATACGGAAGGGTGTGCGACCGGCTACCCCGTGCGAGTGGTGGGTCGCTGTTTCGCTAGCGATGCGACCCGGGATCTGCCAGGCTGGCGGCGCTGTTAATGATCCGGTCGTAGCGGGGGAGTTGATCATGGGGTTGCGGGAGTCGTCACCAGAAGAAGGTCGAAGGAATTGCCGGGAGTTCTTTCGTGTCTGGCGTTCTCGCATTAAGGGGTGGATTGCCTCGATCCCTAAGACGTGGATCGCCTCGATCAAGATCGTGTATGTGATTGTCTGGGGTTTTGTGTGGATCACCCGGGGCATTATGTGGTTCATTCGTAAACTATGATAAGAGGTTGATGTGACTGATCTTTCTATCGAAACTCCCTTCCTACTGCCTCCCTCTCGTGAGAGGCAGCAGGCTTGGGTTGACGCCGTGCTGGCAACTGACGGCGTCAACCTTCCGCGCGCGGCACTGGAGAACGTGGCCCCCTTCATCGTAGATCCCGAGGAAACGCTCGGTGAGCCGGATGAGGGGGGTGTACGGAGGCTCAAGGGTGGTGCGGTGCGGCGCATTCGAACGGACGCTGGCGACATGGTGGTGATGTCCGTACGTATGCATGGTGTTGGGGGAGTGCAGTGGAGTCACAATGAGCGCATTAGTTCGATCTGGCGTTCTGTCGCGGATCCGACTGTAGGGCGGGAGACGGATAAGGCGCTTGCTGCTGTCCAGCCATGGAGTCACCCTGATGGGCAAGGGGGCGAACAATTCCTCGCGGCGCTGCAGAGTTTCGTTCAGGATCGACAGGCGCTGCTGCTGGAGGCTGAAGACGCGGCGGACGCATTGGCGAAGCGTGATCAAGTTCGAACGTACGACCTAGAGGAAGACCTTGTTCTTAACGGGCAGCAGGAACCCGGTATGTATGTACCGCAACAAGTGCGGCTCCGGGAGAAGCCGGAGACGGATGCGGATGGCAATCCGATCTTCCCAGAGGCGTACTGGGGGTGGATGGCCGTCCGCGGCAACAATAGAACGCAAGCGCGACAGTCGATCTTTCATCTGAATTCCCGTGACGTTCTTTCTGGTGTCCCGGCCGGGAAGCTGGGCCGGGCCGGAGATGAGATCGTTTTCGATCCGAATATCTGGCTTGCGGAGTTCTCCGCTCTGCTCAACAAGGAATTCGCCGAATCGACGGATGATTCGGACCCTCAGTCCATGTCGAGGGCGCGGCGCGCGGCGTCCGTCGCCGTGGTGGACGCTCAGCTCGTCGTCGGGACGCCAACCCCGCAGCGGTTGTATCGCATCGTGCAGATGAGCAACCGCCGTGACCATGTGCATCCACCGCTGGAGTTCGATCCGGTGGACCGCTCCCGAGCCCTGGGGCGCAGCGTCCTGGGGATGTACGTCGCCCACGGCCAGATGGATGAGAAGACCGCGGAGGTGCTCTCCGGGCTGGCCCCCATCCGCGAACTCCCCGGAGCCCGGCCGGATATGTCGGTCTCCGAGCTGCGCGACCTCCGCTCCATGGCGCTCCTGCAAGAGCTGTTCACCGTCGACCCCTATAAACGTCATCTGCTGCGGCGCGCGCTCAGCGAAGGCCCCCCCTCCACGTTGAAAGCGGACGAGATCAACCAGCGTGCCCGGACGTGGTCGGCGCTCACCTCCCTGAGCTATCCGAAGCCATGGAATCCGAGGATCGGGCAGATGTTCAGCCTCAAGGTCCGTGAAGGGGTGGCCCTCTCCGGGCGGGCACTCTCCGACCTGCTGGCTTCCGCAGACACCGACGACAGCGCCTTCGAGGAGCTGGTGTCCTACCGTGCCGCACACTGGCTGGCCTCCTTCGACCTCATCGAGGCGGACCGGGGGTCGCTGGACGGACAGGAAGCCATCACCGACTCGGGCGAGCACGTGCGACGGGCACGGCGGAGCGTTCTGAACGTCCTGCAAGCGCTGCGCCATGAGAAGAAGAGGAAGCAGGCGGTCGGCGTTCTGAGGGAGCTCGCCGCGGCGATGGACGAGGGGGATCGCCGTCCCCGGCGCGTACGTTTGTCAGGCGTTCCAGAGCCCGGCCGGGAGATGACCGCTCTCTGGATCGACTTGGAATTCCCCAAGGAGACGGGAACGCGGCCCCGTAAGGCGGCTGCGCTGCCCGCCCCTCGTGTCTCCGCTGCCCCGGCCCGTCGTCTGGCACCCGCGCAGCCCGCACCCATGACCTCGGGCGATCCCGCCGCGTCCGCCGGAACGGGGGCGGCGTCGCGTACACCGGCCCCCCCTGGTGCGCTGCCCGCCCAGGGAGTCCAGCTGCCGAACCCGGCGGGTTCCATCGCGGCGGGGCACACTCCAGGGACGGTCGGGAGCGAGGCTTCCGGCACCCTGCCTGCGGCCCCACTCCAGAAGGCCGACCTGGTGGATCGCATCGAAGCCCTGATTCGCGATGTCAGCACGGGATCCATTGGCATCGGGCAACTGCTCAAAGAACTGAAGGACCAGGCCAGTGCCGCACCTCAGCCGTCGCCCATCGGACGCGCGAGGGCCGACGACGCGGTGCGGCTGCTGAATCAGACGGTGGCTCGTCTGCGTCAACTCCCGGAACTCGTCGAGGCGATGGCCGAACCCGAATAAGGCTGGGCTGCGGCCTCTCGCGGTGTACGTCGGCCACGGGTGCTGAGCAGCGCGTATGCGCATATGACCCGTCGCCGGCGGTGCCGCTCCGAATTCCGTGTCCCGGAGAGCGGAGAGGCCCTACGCTGATCGGCCGAGGACGGCGCAGGCCGTACGGGGACGTTTCCGGAGGTAAGAATGCCCAGCACACCGCGAGTGGCGCTCGCCACATCGGCCATAGGACTGGAGCTGGACGCGGATCTGCCGCCGATGGTCGCGGCGCTGCGCGAACGCGGTCTGGACGCCGTGGCGGTGGCCTGGGACGCCGAAGGGTTCGACTGGTCGCGGTGCGCGGCCGTGGTCATACGATCCACCTGGGGGTACACCGACCGCAGACCGGAGTTTCTGGCCTGGGCCGATGCGGTCGCGGCCACGACGCGTCTCGACAACCCGGCCGGGATCGTGCGCTGGAACACCGACAAGAGCTATCTGCTGGACCTCGCGGGCCATGGCGTCCCGACCGTCCCGACCCGGCTCATCGCCCCGCACACGGACATCGGCCTCCCGGAGCGCGGCCAGTTCGTCGTCAAGCCCGCCGTCTCGGCGGGCGCGCGCGACAGCGCGCGGTACACCGAGGACCAGCACCACCTGGCGGCACGGCATATCGCCGCACTGCACGCCGCTGGATCAACCGCCATGGTGCAGCCGTATCTGACCCGGATCGACGAAGGCGAGCGGGCACTGGTCTACCTCGGCGGCGTGTTCAGCCACGCGATCCGGAAGGGGCCGGTCCTGACCGACATAGGCGTCATAGACAACGACCGGGTGGCGCACCCCGATCCGGTGCCCCATACACCGGGCCCCGCCGAGCTGGAGCTGGCCGAAGCCGCGCTCGCGGCCGTACCCGGGCGGGATCCTCTGCTGTACGCGCGGATCGATATGGCTTTGGGCGACGACGGATCGCCGGTCGTGATGGAGCTTGAGCTCGTGGAGCCCAATCTCTTCCTCGACCACAGCCGGTACGGGCTCCAGCGTTTCCTCGACCTCGTCCAGGAGCGTGCCGGTACGGGCTGAGCCGATCCCGCCGCCGCCGCGAGGCGATACCCCCGGCGAGGCCGCGGGGTATCGCCTCGCCGGGGGAGGCGTGCCCCTTCCGCCTTGCCCTGCCCTGCCCCACCCCGGCCTGCGACACATCTTCGGAACGATCACGGTGCGACAGGGCTCAACCGCTAGGTTGGGCCCGCTCGCCCGCTCGTCCGAACGATGCTCCGCAGGAGGCGTTGTGATACCCGACCCTTACCCCAGGCCCGCAGCCGAGGACATGAGGGCCCGTATCGACACCAGAACGCCTCATTCGGCGCGTTTTTGGAATTATTTCGTCGGAGGCAAAGACAACTACGAGGTGGACCGGGCGCTCGGGGACCACATCAAGACGATCTTCCCCGGTCTGGCCGACGTCGCGCGCACCAGCAGACAGTTCCTCGGCCGGACCGTCGAGTATCTGGCGCGGGAGCAGGGCATCCGCCAGTTCCTGGACATCGGCACCGGACTCCCGACCGCGGACAACACCCATGAGGTCGCCCAGCGCGTGGCGCCCGACGCGCGCATCGCCTACGTCGACAACGACCCGCTCGTCCTCGCCCATGCCCGCGCCCTGCTCACCAGCGCCCCGCAGGGGAGGACCGCCTTCATCGACGCCGATCTCCACGAGCCCGACGCCGTCCTGGAACAAGCCGCCGCGACCCTCGACCTCAGTCGGCCGGTCGCCCTGATGCTGCTCAGCGTCCTCGGGCATGTCGGCGACTACCAGCGGGCGCGAGGGCTGGTCGCACGCTATATGGAGCAACTGGCCCCCGGCAGCCATCTGGTGGTCTGCGACTCCACCGCCACCAGCACAGGAATGATCGCGGCGGCCGAGGCGTACAACTCCAGCGGGGCGATTCCCTACCATGTGCGCGAAGTGGCGGAGATCGCCGGATTCTTCGACGGGCTGGAGACAGCGGAGCCCGGAGTCGTCCAGGTCACCCGCTGGCGCCCCGCCCCGGACGGCGCGCCGCATCTGCCGGACGTGGACGCCTACGGCGCAGTGGGCCGCAAGCCCCAGCCGTCCCGGCCGGCGGGCCGAGGGCCCCTGTCGACGGCGTGACAGCCCCGGTCCGGGGCGCGGCGGCACATCCTGGGTCCGCCGTGCCCTGGGTGCCTCGGCCGCCGTGCTCCTGGAGGAGCTCCAACGGACCGACCCGGCGGTCGCCGAGCGGCTGCGGCCCGTACTCACTCCGCTCATCGAGCCCCAGGGCACGCCAGTGCGACGGGACTTCGACGACACTCCCTAGCCGCCAGGCGTCAGGGCCGCCCGGCAGAGCGGGCACCGGTCCCTGCCGTCCCACTCCTCCCAGCCGAAAGCAGACGGCGACAGGGACTGATCCTCCAGCTCCTTCCGCACCGCGACCCGGTAGGCCCACACCGCGCCGAGATACGGGTGGTAGTCCCGGTGGAACTCCGGCGAGGAGTGCGACGCACCCGCCCCGACGGTGTGCTGAAGCACCCGAAGCCGTTCGAACATCGTCTGCCCGGCGCCGGCGACCGCCGTGCTGGCATCGATGTACAGCCTCTCGCGCACCTCCTGGATCCCCGCGTCCCGCAGGGCCGCGCGAGCGGCCGACGCGGGATCCGGCTCCGCCCGCGGATCCTGGGCTATGCCCCGCAGCCGGGCGTGACACACCCCGGCCGCACTGATGAACTCGATGTACACCGCCCGCCGCCGGTCCACGACACCACGGCTGTCCTCATGACGACTGCGCAGATGGTCCGCGAGCACGGTGCCGGACATCGCTATGACACCGCCGCTGACCGTTGCGACGAGGGTCCCCCAGTCCACGGCTTCCTCCGCATCGATCACTATCGATCACTCCGTCGAGATGATCAGCAATCTACGGGCAACTCCGCCCCCACGACAGACCCGAGCCCGCTCACCCGGGACGCCCGGCGCCGCCGTCCCCCCTCCCGTACGCCACACCCGCGGCCCCCCACCCGTACGCCCCATCCGCGGCCCCCGCCGCGCTCCCTATCCGGGGCCGTGCCCGGGGAATATCCTCCGACCATGCGTGTCGCACTCTTCGTCACCTGCGTCAACGACGCGGTGTACCCGTCCACCGGCATCGCGACCGTCGGACTGCTGGAGCGGCTCGGCGTGGAGGTCGACTTCCCCCGGGCGCAGACCTGCTGCGGACAGCCCCAGTTCAACACCGGCTACCGGGCCCAGGCCGAACCCCTCGTACGGCGCACCGCGCGGGCCTTCGCGGGATACGAGTACATCGTCACCCCCTCCGGATCGTGCGCGGCCATGGTGCGCGACCACTACCCCGCCTTCGGCGAGAGCGCCCTCGGACCCCGCACCTACGAACTCACCGAGTTCGTCGTCGACGTCCTCGGCGTCACCGACGTCGGCGCCTGGTTCCCGTACACCGTCACCTACCACCCCTCCTGCCACGGGCTGCGCAATCTCCGGCTCGGCGACCGGCCGCGCCGGCTGCTCCAGGCCGTCAGGGGACTCGAACTGCGGGAGCTGCCCGGCGCCGAGGAGTGCTGCGGCTTCGGGGGGACCTTCGCCGTCAAGAACGCCGAGGTCTCCCTCGCCATGGGCCGCGACAAGATCCGCAACGCGGCCGGCACCGGGGCCGCCGTGCTCTGCGGAGCGGACAACTCCTGTCTGATGCACCTGGGCGGCATCATCCGGCGCCAGGACGCCCCGCTGCGCCCGCTGCACATCGCGGAGATCCTCGGCGCGACCGAGGAACACCCCTACGCCCAGGAGCCCTGAGGATGAGCCGGACCCATCTCGGAATGCCCTCGTTCCCGCCGTTCCCCGAGGCCGCCGGAGCCGCCGTCCACAACGCGACCCTCCGCGCCAATCTGCGGCACGCCACCCACACCATCCGGGACAGACGCGCCGTGGCCGTCGCCGAACTGGCGGACTGGGACCGGTTGCGCGAGGCCGGACGGCAGATCAAGGACCACACCCTCCGCCATCTCGACCGCTATCTGGAGCAGCTGGAGTCCGCCGTCACCGCCGCCGGGGGCACGGTGCACTGGGCCGCCGACGCCGACGACGCCAACCGGATCGTCGCCGATCTGGTGAAGGCCACCGGAGAACGCGAGGTCGTCAAGGTCAAGTCGATGGCGACCCAGGAGATCGGGCTGAACGAGGCGCTCGCGGCCGAGGGCGTCTCCGTGTACGAGACCGACCTCGCCGAGCTCATCGTGCAGCTCGGAGACGACCGGCCCTCGCATATCCTCGTCCCGGCCATCCACCGCAACCGTGGCGAGATCCGGGACATCTTCCGGGCGGAGATGGGCAACTGGGGCAGGGCCGCACGAGACGGGCTCACCGACGACCCCGCCGATCTCGCGGAGGCCGCCAGACTCCACCTCCGGGAGAAGTTCCTGCGTGCGAGAGTCGCCGTCTCCGGCGCCAACTTCATGGTCGCCGAGACCGGAACCCTCATCGTCTTCGAGTCCGAGGGCAACGGCCGGATGTGCCTGACCCTGCCCGAGACGCTGATCTCCGTCGTGGGCATCGAGAAGACGGTGCCGACCTGGCGCGATCTCGAAGTCTTCCTCCAGACGCTGCCCCGCTCCTCGACCGCCGAGCGGATGAACCCGTACACCTCCATGTGGACCGGCACCACGGACGGCGACGGCCCGCGCGCCTTCCATCTGGTGCTGCTCGACAACGGACGCACCGAAGTCCTCGCCGACGCGACCGGCCGGCAGGCCCTGCGCTGCATCCGCTGCTCCGCCTGTCTCAACGTCTGCCCGGTGTACGAACGCGCCGGGGGCCATGCGTACGGCTCGGTCTACCCCGGCCCGATCGGCGCCATCCTCACCCCCCAGCTGCGCGGCATCCAGAGCGAGATCGACGCCTCACTGCCGTACGCCTCCACGCTCTGCGGCGCGTGCTACGAGGTGTGCCCGGTCGCCATCGACATCCCCGAGGTCCTCCTCCATCTGCGCGAGGGCGTCGCGGCGCAGGGCGGCAAGGGACACCGGATGGAGAAGGCAGCGATCACGGCGGCTGGCTGGGTGCTCAACCGTCCCGGCGCGCTGGCGGCGGGCGAGAAGCTGCTCACGGCGACCCGTGCACTCCATCCGAAGAGCCCGCCGGGCGCCGGGGCCTGGACCGGCGGGCGGGAGCTCCCCGAACTGCCCGCGCGGTCGTTCCGCGACTGGTGGCGGAGGAACCGCCGATGACCGTGACCCCACCCTCCTCGCCCTCCTCGTCCTCCTCACCGTCGTCGCGGGAGCGGATCCTCGCCCGGATCCGGGCCGCCGTCGCGGAGGCCGACGACGCCCCGGCCCCCACCCGCGACTATCTCGTCAGCCATATCCCCGACGACCCGGCCGCCGCCCTCGATCTGCTGCACCGGAATCTGACCGACTACCGGGCGACCGTGCACCGCATCACAGCGGCCGGGCTGCCCCGGCTGATCGCCGATGTGCTGGAGAAGCACGGCGCGCGCTCGGTCGCCGTGCCGGACGGACTGCCCCGGGAATGGCTCGGCGCGACCGACGCCGAGGCGCGCGGCGACGAAGGGCCGCTGAGCGCCCGGGAGCTGGCCGCGACCGACGCCGTCATCAGCGGCTGCGCACTGGCGATCGCGGAGACCGGCACGATCGTGCTCGACGCGGGGGAGGGCCAGGGGCGGCGGGCCCTGACCCTCGTACCCGATCTGCATGTCTGCGTCGTGCGGGCCCCCGGGCAGATCGTCGCCTCCGTGCCGCTGGCCCTGCCGCGGATCGATCCGACCCGCCCGCTCACCTGGATCTCGGGGCCCTCCGCCACCAGCGACATCGAACTCGACCGGGTCGAAGGCGTCCACGGGCCGCGCAAGCTGGAGGTCGTCCTGCTGCTAGCCGGTTAGCCGCGGCGCCTCCGCCCGCGCGTCCACCGGAGCAGGGACGCCGCCCCGGAGCTCCCCCTCCGCCGTCTCGCCGCCGACACGGGCGGCGAGCGAGCGCGCCCACGCCACGAGCCCGGCGACATCGATGCCGTACGGATCCCGGTACTCCGCGATCCGGTCCGCACCGCGCAGCAGCAGCCGCGCGCCGCCCTTGGCGTTGCCGCGCGCGGCATGGGTGAGCCCGACCGCGAGCTGCGCCAGCCCCCGCCACAGCTCGCGCTCCGGCTCCGGACCGGACTTCCACGCGTCCTCGAAGACCTCATGGGCGTGGAACGGTCTGCCCGCGTCCAGCAGCCCCTGCGCCTCGGCCAGGGTGTCCCCGGGAGAGCGCACCACCCCCTCGGGCTGCCGCTCCACCCCGGGCGAGCCATAGGGCAGCGGTCGCCCGAGCCCGTCCCGGGGGCGCGCGCTGCGCGCCCGGCCTGCGGCGTCACGGTCTCGCGGTGCTGTGCTCACCCTCCGATTCTCGCCGACGCGCCCGGATGACCGCAGGCAGGCGGTCCGGAGAGCCCCGCGAGTGGGGTAAAGTTTCTTCTGCGCGCCGGGCCTGAGCCCAACAGGGCGCGCGACCGGGACGTGGCGCAGCTTGGTAGCGCACTTGACTGGGGGTCAAGGGGTCGCAGGTTCAAATCCTGTCGTCCCGACCAGCGTTTTCGCGGGTCGTAGGCGGTATCGGAGAAATCCGGTGCCGCCTTTCGGTTTTTCTCGGGGACCAGTTGGGGACCGGCGGGTCCAGGACGGGCAGGGCCTCCTAGGGAAGGCCGACCCCCGTCGTCATGGCCTTCAGCGCGCCGGTCACAACCATCCGTTGCGCTGTGCCTGCAAGGCCAGCTGAAAGCGGTTCGTCGCGCCCGACCGGGCCATCAGGATCTGGAGGCGCCGGAACAGCGTGCGGCGGCTGATACCCATCTCGCGGGCGATGACGTCGTCGCTCGCGCCGCCCGCGAGGAGCCACAGCAGGCGCCGGTCGGCGGATGGCAGTCCGCCCGGGCGGGTGGTGCGGCCCGGGAACGGCAGGGCGTTCCGCCAGGACTGCTCGAACAGCGCCATGAGCGCGGAGAGCAGACCGCACGGCTGCACGACCAGCATGGAGTTGTGCACGTCAGCCTCCTTGATCGACAGCGAGACCAGCGCGTACGCCTCGTCGATGATCACGAGTTTCACCGGTACCGACGGCAGTACCCTGGCCTGCTCGCCGGCCTTGACGCACGGTTCGATCACTTCCCTCAGATGGCCCGGATGCTCCAGCGACTCCCGCGAGTACACGACACGCTGCGTCACACCGCGGGCGAGCGTCGCCAGCGCGTCGTCCGTGGCGCCGGGCAAGGGGAAGTACGGCGGCGACTCGAACTGCCGGATCTGTTCGCGGGCGCTCGCCCAGGCCTGACGAATCCTGGGGCCGATGGTGTCGCCGGTGACGACCTCGACGAGATCATCGGTGTACGCGGCGAGCCGCTGCCGCCGGAACGACTCGAACGCGCCTCCGACGGCGAGGCGCGACTCCTCGACCTCGGCCGCCCGGTGCCGGGCGAGGATCTCCAGACCGGCGGTGGGCGGAACCGGGGCGACCATGTCCCCGCTCTCCTCGGCGGCACTGGCCAGACCGGCGTCGACCAGTGCGCCGTACGCCGTGGCGAGCTCCGCACCGCCCATACCGGCCGCGCCGGCGATCTCGCTCAGCGGGGCGGGGGCCAGTTCGAGAAGCGTCAGATAGACCCGGGCCGCCGCCTGGTCGAGCCCCAGGAGCCGGAGGGCCTCGCCGAGTCTCTCGTTCGTCATACGCCCCATTATCGACGCCGCCGGTCACGGTGTGGCCGATCTATGCCAGTGGCACTCTTCGGCGCCGGGCGGGCGCGGTGCGGGATACCGTCCGAAGGCCGCCGACGACCGGCGGCGGCGAGGGCGTCCGAGCCGCACCGGGAGGAAGCCGGTCCCTACGGCTCCCCCTCTCCCTCGCCGTGACGAACCCACTCAGGGAAGGTGTACGACGTGGCGAAAGGCCGAAAGAACGGTCTCTACTCAGGGATCTCCGAGGAGCTGTCCGCCCTGATGCGGACGGGTTGGGCGGACACCGAGCGGCACGATCTGCGGCTCGCCGAGCAGGCTCCGTACGCGGCCCGCCGCCGCGCCGCGCTCTCCGCGCGCTTTCCGGGCGAACGCCTGGTGGTTCCCTCGGGGAGCCTCAAAGTCCGTTCGAACGACAGCAGCTACCCGTTCCGGCCGTACACGGGCTATGTGCACATGACCGGAGACCAGGCCCGGGACGGCGCTCTCGTCCTCGAACCCCGTGCGGACGGCGGCCATGACGCCTACTGCTACCAGCTGCCGCGGGACGGCAGGGACGACGACGAATTCTGGACCGGCCCCACGGCGGAGCTGTGGATGGGCCGCCGCCGCTCCCTCGCCGAGTCGGAGCTCGTGCTCGGTCTGCCCTGTCGCGACGTCCGCACGGCCGCCGACGACCTGGCCGCCGCCTCCGGTGCGCCGACCCGGATAGTCCGCGGCATCGCCCCGTCCCTGGAAGCCGCCGTCACCACCGAGGAGGAGCGCGACGACGAACTGGAAGAGGCGCTCAGCGACCTCCGCCTCGTCAAAGACGACTGGGAGATCGGCGAACTCCGCAAGGCCGTGGACTCCACCGTGCGCGGATTCACCGATGTGATCGGCGAGCTCTCCGGGGCGATCGCGTCGTCCGAGCGGTGGATCGAGGGCACGTTCTTCCGCCGCGCGCGCCTTGAGGGCAACTCCGTCGGCTACGGCTCGATCTGCGCCGCGGGCGAGCACGCCACGATCATGCACTGGGAGGACAACGACGGCCCGGTGCGCCCGGGGGAGCTGCTGCTGCTCGACGCCGGCGTGGAGACGCACACCCTCTACACCGCCGACGTCACGCGCACGCTTCCGATCAGCGGGACCTTCACGCCTCTGCAGCGCAAGGTCTACGACGCGGTGTACGAGGCTCAGGAAGCCGGCATGGCCGCCGTCAAGCCGGGCGCGGCGTACCGCGACTTCCACGAGGCGTCCCAGCGCTCGCTTGCGGCCAGGCTGGTCGAATGGGGCTTCATCGAGGGCCCGGCCGACCGCGCGTACGAACTCGGCCTCCAGCGCCGCTTCACCATGGCCGGCACCGGTCACATGCTCGGTCTGGACGTCCACGACTGCGCGCAGGCCCGGAACGAGGAGTACGTCGACGGCGTGCTGGAGCCGGGCATGGTGCTCACCGTCGAGCCCGGCCTGTACTTCCAGCCGGACGACCTGACCGTGCCCGAGGAGTGGCGCGGCATCGGCGTCCGGATCGAGGACGACCTGGTCGTCACCGAGGACGGTCACCAGAACCTGTCGGCCGGCCTGCCGCGGTCGTCGGACGAGGTCGAGGCGTGGATGGCCCGCTTCGCGGGTTGAGCGCGCCGAAGCAGGGGCCCGGCGGCGGAGTCCCGGAGCCGTGTGGTCCCAGGCGGGGAGCAGATCGAGGATCTGCTCCCCGCCTCAGTGCTGGTCGCCCTGGGCCGTGCGGCCGCGCTCCAGGCCGCGCGCCAGAGGCAGCCCGCCGGCTCCGGCGTTCACCGCACCCCTGACCGCGGTCTCGCGCTCGGTCGGGGCGTTCGACGGCTCACCCCGAGCCGGTGCCGGCCCGCCGGGCGCCACCGGAGTCCCACAGTCCCGGAGTCCTGGATTCCGGTCGGACGATCGGGTCGTGATGATCGCCATGGCGCAGATTCGCCGATGGCCGTGTACTCGTGTCATGTATCGGCCGAAACCCATCGGTGAAGACGCGCTCCCGCGGAGATGGTCAGAACGCGCCTACCCCATACCCCCCTTGGAGCCCCCGCGTCGTTCGGAGGGGGAGCGGGTGCCGGAAGGGGGTGGCGTACCCAGGTGCGAGATGGCTCATTTTCTGCTTGCCATCACAAAGAGCCGGAGTGAACTGCAGGTCAGGGGCAGGGGAGTTCACCGGTCGTTACCGTTGATCACCTAGCGTTGGCCGAAGGGATGTGTGTACCTTCACATCACGTGGCGTCGATGTCCCGCAGGGAGCCCAGCCTGCGCCGATGCTCGATCTGTGCTGCAGTGCTGCCTCTTGGGCGTTCCGAGGCAGGGCATCGCTGTGCTCATGCTCATGTTTGCGTCAGCATCCGGGGCTACTAAAAGCATACCAAAGGAAAGCAACGCTTTGAGAAGAACCAGACGAACCAGACGAACCGGCGGTCTCAACGCCGCTCGGGTTCCCCTCAGTTGTTTCATCGCGACCGCGATAGCGATCGGAACCGTCTCATCCGCTTCCGCCGCGCAGGGTCCGACACCGCCGCCGGAGGCCGCCGAGGGCTGGTCCAGCGCCTCGGAGCCCGGCGTGCGGGCGGACAAGGACGGCCACAAGGACCGGGTTCCCGCCAAGGCCCGGGGCGAGAGGCTCGGCTCCGGCTACACCAAGTCCCGCGACACCGCGTGGACCACCAGCGGTGACGCCACGGGCTTCCACCTGCTGGTCGCCGACGAGTCCGACGGCTACCGCTGGAAGACCGCCGCGACCCTCGCCGAGCCGGGTTTCTTCGACACGGACACCTGGATCGGCAACGCCTGTGTCACCGCGTCCGGTGACCGCGCCGTGGTCGCCTACGCGCCCCGTACGTTCACCAACAAGCAGGACCTGATGGCCCGTGGCGCGTTCACGGCCACTGTCGACCTGAACACGGGCGCGGTCAAGAAGCTGCCGTACCAGGCGAGCCTCGCCTACTTCTCGCCCGGCTGCGGCGACGGCGAGCAGGCGGTCCTGTCGCAGTTCACCGACGAGAAGACGTCGAAGAAGAACGAGACACGGCTGATCACCGTCGACGCCCGCACCGGCAAGACGGCCAAGCCCGTCAAGGTGAAGGGCCAGATCACCTCCGCGGTCCCCACCCGCAACGGCATCGTCGCCGCGCAGGGCAACGGGATCGTGCGCGTCGGCAAGGACGGCAAGTCCCAGCTGATCACGCGGACCGACAACGTCCCCTTCAGCCTGTCCGTCACCAAGGACGGCGGTCTCGCCTTCCTCGACCGCAAGCAGGACGCCCCGGCCGCGAAGACCCCGAGGGCCCTCGCCGGTGCGAGCGCCGCCGAGGCCGCGTCCGCCGGCCAGATCGCCAAGGTCAAGTATCTGACCGGCGGACAGGTCAAGGACAAGGCCGCCAAGGCCCGTACGGTCGCCCAGGGCGATCTGACCTCCGTCGACCTCACCCGTGCCGCGGACGGAACCGCGATCGTCACCGGTCAGGCGAAGAGCGTCGGAACCCTGCCCGCGAGCGTGCGGAACCCGGGCGGCGTCGACAAGGACGCCATCGCGTCCACCAAGGCCCGTGCCACGGTGAGCAGCACCTGGGCCGACGGCAAGGACACCCGTGTCCGCCCCTCCGAGTACGACACGACGCGCACGGCCCGCATCGAGATGCGGCACCTGCCCACCGGTCGTGACTCGGTGCTGGAGGCCACTCCGTCCGCCGACACGCTCAGCTCCGACCCGACGAAGGGTCAGGACCGCTCCCCGTCCCTCGGCGCCACCCCCGGCGGCGGCGACAGCACGGCCGGCGGCAAGTCCGCGCGGCTGAACATCGCCGAGCCCGAGGCGGAGCGCACCTGCTCGGTGGAGCGTGGCAACCCGCAGAAGCAGGCGTTCCAGCCGAAGCCGCGCCAGATCGAGTGGGCCGTCAACCGGGCCATCGAGGGCACCCTGGACGCCAAGGTCTCCCGGCCGGCCAACTGGAAGAACATGGGCATGGGCGCCTACTCGCCCCAGGCCCTCTCCGGCGGTCTGACCGCTCTCTCCGGCGGCGGACGCATCCCGGCTCAGGTCTTCCTCGGCATCACCGCCCAGGAGTCCAACATGTGGCAGGCGACCCGCTTCGCCGCGCCGGGCACCACCGCCAACAGCCTCATCGGCAACTACTACGGCATCAAGCACAACGAGCACGGCCAGGTGAGCGACCCGTGGCTCATCAACTGGAAGGCCGCTGACTGCGGTTACGGCATCACGCAGGTCACCGACGGCATGCGCCTGCCGAACAAGCCGTACGAGAACGGCACCGTCAGGCCGTCCAAGCCGCGTGCGTACCAGGAGGCCGTGGCGCTGGACTACACCGCGAACGTCGCGGCCGGCGTGAACATCCTCGCCGAGAAGTGGAACCAGACCCGCGGCGCCGGGATGACCGTCAACAACGGCGACCCGAAGAGCATCGAGAACTGGTTCTTCGCCCTGTGGGCCTACAACTCGGGCTTCTACCCCCAGGCCGACGCGACCAAGAACGGCGGCAAGTGGGGCGTGGGCTGGGCCAACAACCCGGCCAACCCCACCTACAAGCCCAACCGCACTCCGTTCCTGGAGGGCCCCGCGGGCGGCGACGACTACTCCCACGCCGCCAAGCCGCAGTTCTGGCCGTACCCCGAGAAGGTCATCGGCTGGGCCGCGCGCCCGCTGGAGGCCCTTGAGGAGCCGGGCAAGCTCATCCACGCCTACCGTGCCGCCTGGTGGACCACGCCCGGCTACCGCACTCTCGCCAAGCCCCCGGTCGGGCTGTTCTGCAACGGGTCCAACGAATGCGACCCGATGAAGATCCAGGACGGCGCGTCCAACGACTCCCCGGCGACGGGCCCGTGCCAGCGCACGGACTGGAAGTGCTGGTGGAACGCGAAGGTCGAGTGGAAGAAGTGCGAGAGCTCGATGTGCGGCTTCGAGCTCTTCCGCTTCAACAGCACCTATCCGGAAGAGGCGGACGGCAACTCGCACCCGCCCCGGTGCAACTCCGGACTCCCGATCGGGACGGCGATCGTCGACAACGTGAACAGCGGCCAGCGGGTCGCGGGCGCTGACTTCAGGCGCTGTTCGGACACCGCGCAGACGTCCGGATCGTTCAAGTTCGACTTCGTCTCGCCCTCGGCGAGAATGGACACCCATCAGCTCGGTGTGGGTTACGGAAACCACATGTGGTTCTCCACCACCCACAAGGCCGCCTCCCCGGAGGCCAGCCGGCTGAAGGTCACCGGCACCTGGACCGGCCCCAGCACCGTCAAGGGCTGGACCCGGGTCCTGGTCCACATGCCGAACGTCGCGGCCCGCTCGCAGCACGCGAAGTACACCGTGTCCGGCACCGACTCCACCTCCAGGGAGCGGGTCGCCCCGCAGCGCATCCGCAGCAATGAGTGGCGGTCGCTCGGTGTCTTCAACTTCACCGGAACCCCGTCGGTGGCCCTGTCCAACATCACCGAAGAGAACGTGGGCGTGGACATCGCCTGGGACGCCGTCGCGTTCCAGTCGCTGAGCTCGAAGCCGACCTCGGTGGTCGGCATGGGCGACTCCTTCGCCTCCGGTGAGGGCGCCGATGTGGCGGACGGCAAGGACTACTTCCGCGAGACGGACTACAAGGAGACCCTCGGCGGCACGGAGGTGGCCAACAAGTGCCACCGCTCGAAGCACGCCTGGATCCGGCAGGCGACCCTGCCCGGCAAGTCCCAGTCGATCGGCGCCATCTCGGACGCCTACGGTGACGTCGATCTGAGCTTCATCGCCTGCTCCGGCGCCCGTACCTACAACATCTGGTCGGGCGGCAAGACGCAGTACAGCAACGCCATGCCGCAGATGGACCTCGGTTACCTCGACAACAACACGGACCTCGTCACCATCGCCATCGGCGGTAACGACAGCCTGTTCACCGATGTGATCACGGAATGCATCATCATGGCCGGTCTGAAGATGTGCCAGGACGCCGAGTTCGAGAAGTCCGACCCGGACACCGGCAACAAGTTGCCCGGTCAGATGACCGGGCCGCTGAAGGACTTCATGCCCGGCTGGATCACCGATCAGGTCAAGCCGCGCATCGTGAAGGTCCTCAACGAGATCAAGGCCCGTGCGCCGAAGGCCAAGGTCGTCCTCGTGGGCTACCCGGCGCTGCTGTCCAAGAACGGCCAGTGCATCCCGGGCATCGGGACCGGGGAGGCGCCGTGGCTGAACGACGTGGTCGCCCCGCACCTGAGCACGGAGATGGGCAACGCCGCCGCGTCCGTCGGGGCCAAGTACGCCGACCCCGGCCCGGACTTCCTGGGCAAGGCGATCTGCGGTGACCCCGAGTCGATCAACGGTATCGTCCTCACCGGCCGCGCCGAGGCGGACGAGGACGCCCCGAAGCCGTCGATGAAGTCGTTCCACCCGAAGATCGCGGGCGCCCGCCTCTACGCCGACGCGCTGGAGCGTGCCCTGCAGTAACCCCGGACAGACCACCCTGTGGTCACGTCCACAGCTGACCGGTTGGCCCCAGCGCCTGTGCGCTGGGGCCAACCGCCTCATCCCGGCCTAGGATTCACCATGAACTCCGCACGACTCGTCAAAGGCGCCCTCGTCACCGCCGGCGCGACCGCGGTCTGCCACTCCCTCATGTACGCCGGATACGGGTGGGCCCGCGACGCGAGAGCCGACTCCCCGAACACGATCCTCGCCGGCGGCTTCGAGTTCGCCCTCGTCACGGCCGCCTCCTGGATCCTCATGCCACTGCTGCTCTGGGCCGGGCTGCGGCTGACCCGGGAGAAGGGCGCCGCACTTCTCGTCCTCGGCGGCGGGTTCGGCTGGCTGCTGATCTCCGGATACTTCATCGACGACATCGACCGGGCGGGCGGACACATGCCGATTCCCGCACTCCTCGCGTACGTACTCCTCGGCACGGCGCTCGCCGGGGCCGGGGCCGGCCCCGGCCGCGACTGAGCGGCCGTCCGGACCGTCTCGCCGCTGCGGGCTCGGACCACCGCCTCGGGGCTGCCGGCTCAGACCATCGCCTCGTGGACGAAGCACCAGCGCCATTCCTCCCCCGGTTCGAAGGACCGGATGATGGGGTGCCCGGCGCCGGCGGCGTGGCCGCGCGCGTGGCGCATCGGGGAGGAGTCGCAGCAGCCGACGTGCCCGCAGGTGAGACAGAGCCGGAGATGGACCCAGACCGTTCCCTCGCGCAGACAGTCCTCGCACCCCTCCGGGGTGCGGGGGACGACAGGCCGGACCAGGGCCAGATGCGGGTCGTTCGAAGCGGTCATCGCGTCCTCCGGGGTGTGGTCGGCTGATCCGCGAGCGGGTCGGTCCCGCCGCGTTCGGCGCGGCGGACCGTACGGCCGCCGCCCTCGGGGGCGGCGCTCATGACGTGTCCTGAGGGCCGTCCCGGAAGGCGACGGTCAGCTCGCCCTCCTCGGCGTCGACCAGGACCGTCCCATCCTCGTGCGCCTCGCCGCTGAGCAGCGCACGGCCGATCCGGGTCTCGACCTCGTGCGAGATGAAACGCCGCAGCGGCCGGGCTCCGTAGACCGGGTCGTATCCCTCGCTCGCGATCAGAGCGCGGGCCGGCTCGGTGAGGGCCAGGGCGATGCGCTGATCGGCGAGACGGCGGCGCAGCTCGTCGAGGAGCAGATCCACGATGCGCTCGATCTGCGCGAGACCGAGCGGGTGGAAGAGCACGATGTCGTCGACCCGGTTGAGGAACTCGGGCCGGAAGTGGCTGTTCAGCTCGCCCAGCACCAGATCCCGTACCTCGGGTTTGATCTCGCCGCCCGCGGTGGCGTCGTCGAGCAGATACTGCGAGCCGAGGTTGGAGGTCATGATGACGACGGTGTTGCGGAAGTCGACCGTACGGCCCTGGGCATCGGTGATCCGGCCGTCGTCCAGCACCTGGAGCAGGGTGTTGAAGACATCGGCGTGCGCCTTCTCGATCTCGTCGAAGAGGACGACGGAGTACGGTTTGCGGCGCACCGCCTCGGTGAGCTGGCCGCCCTCCTCGTAGCCCACATAGCCGGGAGGCGCTCCGACCAGCCGGCTGACCGTGTGCCGTTCCTGGTACTCGCTCATATCGAGCCGGATCATATTGCTCTCGCTGTCGAACAGCGCGGCGGCCAGGGTCTTGGCCAGCTCGGTCTTACCGACGCCGGTGGGACCCAGGAAGATGAACGACCCGATCGGCCGGCGCGGGTCGCGCACCCCCGAACGGGCCCGGATCACCGCGTCGGCGACCAGCTGGACGGCCTCGTCCTGACCGATGACGCGCTCCCGCAGGATCTCGTCCAGGCGGAGCAGCTTCTGCCGCTCGCCCTCCTGGAGCCGGGTGACGGGGATGCCGGTCCACGCGGAGACGATCTCGGCGATCTCCTCCGCCGTGACCACTTCGCGCAGCAGCCGGGTCTCGCCCTGCCGGACGGCGAGCTGCTCCTCCTCGGCCGCGAGACGGCGCTCCAGCTCGGCGACGGTGCCGTAGCGGAGCTGGGCGGCGCGGTTGAGATCGTAGGCGCGCTCGGCCTCCTCGGCCTCCTGCCGGGCGCCTTCCAGCTCCTGGCGCAGCTCCTGGACCCGGCGGATGGCCTGCCGCTCGGACTCCCACTGCGCGTGCTTGGCGTCCGCCTCGCCCCGCAGATCGGCCAGTTCGCGGCGGAGATCCTCCAGCCGGGTCCGGCTGGCCGGATCGGTCTCCTCGGCCAGCGCCGCCTCCTCGATCTCCAGCCGGGTCGCCCGGCGGGTGAGCTCGTCCAGCTCGGCCGGCATGGAGTCGATCTCGGTACGGAGCCGGGCGCACGCCTCGTCCACCAGGTCGATGGCCTTGTCGGGCAGGAAGCGGTCGGTGATGTAGCGGTGGCTGAGCTCGGCGGCGGCGACCAGCGCACCGTCCTGGATCTTGACTCCGTGGAAAATCTCCAGACGTTCGCGGATGCCGCGCAGAATGGAGATCGCGTCCTCGACGGTCGGCTCGTCCACCAGCACGGTCTGGAAACGGCGTTCGAGAGCGGCGTCGGACTCGATGTGCTTGCGGTACTCGTCCAGGGTGGTGGCGCCGATCATATGGAGCTCGCCGCGGGCCAGCATCGGCTTGAGCATATTGCCGGCGTCCATCGCGCCTTCGGCGGCGCCGGCCCCGACGACGGTGTGCAGCTCGTCCACGAAGAGCAGGATGCCGCCCTCGGCGCTCTTGACCTCCGCCAGCACGGCCTTGAGCCGTTCCTCGAACTCACCGCGGTACTTGGCCCCGGCCACCAGCGCGCTCAGATCGAGCGAGAACACGGTCTTGTCGCGCAGCCCCTCCGGCACATCGCCGCGGACGATCCGCTGGGCCAGCCCCTCCACGATGGCGGTCTTGCCGACGCCCGGCTCGCCGATCAGCACGGGGTTGTTCTTGGTCTTGCGGCTGAGGATCTGGATCACCCGGCGGATCTCGGCGTCCCGGCCGATCACCGGGTCGAGACGGCCGGTACGGGCCTCCACGACCAGATCGCGGCCGTACTTCTCCAGGGCCTCGTAGACGGCTTCCGGATGGGGGGAGACCACCCGCTGGTTCCCGCGCACCCCGGTGAGGGCGGTGAGGAAGGAGTCCCGGGTGACCCGCTGCTCGGCGAGCCGCCGCCCGGCGGCGCCGGCCGGGCCCTCGTCCACCAGGGCGAGGACCAGATGCTCGGTGGAGACGTACTCGTCCTTGAGCCGTCTCGCCTCCCGCTCCGCCGTGTCGAGCAGCCGGGCCAGCCGCTGGGTCACCATCACCTGGCCGGGGGCGGCCCCGGGGCCGGTGGTGCGCGCACGCCCCGCCAGATCGCTCTCGACGGTGCGGCGCAGCGCGTCCGTGTCGGCCCCGGCGGCGGTCAGCAGCCGGGCCGTCAGCCCGTCGGTCTGATCGAGCAGGGCGAGCAGCAGATGCTCCCCGTCGACCTCGTTCTGCCCCAGCCGTACCGCTGTGCTCTGCGCTTCCTGGAGGGCTTCCTGCGACTTCTGGGTGAGGCGGTTCATGTCCATGGCGTTCGCTCCTCGGCGGCGCGTTCCCGCTGCCGCAGCGCGGTCTCCAGACGTTCGATCCGGTCGAGCAGATCCAGGACGACCCCGACGGCCGCGTAGTTGAGGCAGAGCCCGGCCCGTAGCCGCTGCGCCCGTGCGAGGGCGGACGGGGCGGTCGTACGGAACCACAGCCGCCCGGCGGCGTCCCGCTCGGCGTCCACCAGCCCGAGCGCGACGAAGCGGCGGACCATGTCGGGCGGCAGTCCGCTGCGCCGGGCGACGCCGGCGAGCGGCAGCCGGTAGGGGCCGGTCCGGTGGATCCGCACCAGCGGGTACCGGCGGGCGCCGGGAGCGGCTCCTGCCCCGGTGGCCCTTCCGGCCGGGGGCGGCTCATCGACTCTCATGGCTGCTTCCTCGGGTTCCTCGGGCTCTCGGCTTCTCGGGTTCTCGGGTTCTTCGGGTTCCTCGGGCTTCTCGGATCGAAGGTCGAGACGGCGGCCAGCTCCTCGAACAGCTCGCGTTCACGCCCGCTCGGCGCGGCGGGCACCATCACCCGGATCTCGGCGTAGAGGTCGCCGGGGGAGCCCTTGGGGTGGGGCATCCCCTGGCCGCGCAGCCGCAGCCGGCGGCCGGTGGAGGTGCCCGGGGGCACCTGGACCTTGGCGGTGCCGCCGGGGCCGCTGACCGGCACGGTCGCGCCCAGCGCCGCTTCCCAGGGGGTGACCGGCAGATCGACGTGGACATCGCGGCCGGTGAGCCGGTAGCGGGGGTGCGGGGCGATCCTGACCACGAGATAGAGGTCCCCGGCGGAGCCGGGGCCGTGCCCCCGGCCGCCTTCGCCCGCGAGCCGGATGCGCTGGCCGTCGATCACCCCGGCCGGGATGTTCACGTCATAGCCGCGTTCCCCGCCGGGCCCGCCGAGGGTGATCTTCCGGCGACCGCCGCGGTAGGCCTCCTCCACGGTGAGGGTGAGCTCGGCCTCCTGGTCCGCGCCGGGCGCCGGCCCGCCGCCCCGGCCCGCCCGGCCCGCCCGGCCGCCGAACATCCCGCCGAAGAGGTCCTCGAAGTCGACGCCGGACGTGTCGAAGCCGGCCGTCGTCCAGCCCTCCGCGGCCGGTCCGGTCCGGCCCCGGCCGCCCCGGAAGGGACCGCCGCCCCGGAAGGGACCGTCTCCGTACGCGCCGCCTGTGCCGAAGCCCTGGGCGGCGGCGACGCGCTCGTCGTAGTCCTCCGGGATCTGCCGGAAGTCCGCGCCGAAGCGGTCGTACCGGGCCCGGGTGTCCGGGTCGGCGAGGACTCCGTACGCCTCGTTGATCTCCTTGAAGCGCTCCTCGGCGGCCGGATCGCGGTTGATGTCCGGGTGGTGGCGGCGGGCCAGGGTACGGAACGCCTGCTGGATCTCGGCGGCGTCGGCGGTACGGGGGACGCCGAGCACGTCGTAGTAGTCGCGGGCCACGGCGGTCTCACCCGGGCTTCCGGGTGACGGCCACCGCCGCGGGCCGCAGCTGCCGGCCGGGCTCGCCGTAGCCGGGGCGCACCACCTGGACGACGGTGCCCGGGGCGGTGGCCGGGTCGGAGGCGTCGGCCACCGACACCACCTCGTGCCGCAGCGGGTCGAAGGGGACGCCGGTCTCGTCGTGGCGGGGATAGCCGAGCCCGCGGAGCACTTCCACGGCCTGATCGCGTACGGCCTCGACGCCGCGGACGATCGTCGCCGGGTCCGCTTCGGCGTGGCTGAGGGCGAGTTCGAGGTGGTCGAGCACCGGGAGCCAGGCGGCGGCGACCCGGGCGCGCTCGGCCTCCAGCTCCCGGGGCCGGTCGCGGGCGTGCCGCTTGCGGAGGTTGTCGAGGTCGGCGAGGGCGCGGCGCCACCGGTCCGTCAGCTCCTCGGCGTCCGGTGCCGGTGCCGGTGCCGGTGCCGGACCGCCGGGTGGTGTGCTCTCCCGCTCCGGCGCGGTCGGCGTCCCGCCGGGTGGTGTGCTCTCCGGCTCCGGTGCGGGCGGCGTCCCGCCGGGTGGTGTGCCGTGCTGCTCCGGTCCCTCGGGCGGGGGAGTGGACCCGGCGGAGTGGGCCCGGCTCTGCTCGGACATGGCGCCGCCTCAGCCGCGGTCGAACTCGGCGTCGATGACATCGTCGTCGCCGCCCGGTGACGCGTCCGTCCGGGCGCCGCCGGACTGCGCTTCACTGGTCCCCGGCCCCGCCGCCCCTCCGGTGTGCGCGGCCAGCGCCGCGTGGATCTGCTGGAGCTCGGAGCCGAGGGAGCGGGCGCGGTCGGCCGGGGCCTCCTCCTTGACGGCGGTGCGCGCCTCGTCGACGAGCAGCTCGGCGCGGGCCCGCTCGTGCTGGGGCGCGGCGTCGCCGAGTTCGCCGAGCCGGCGCTCCACCTGGTAGGCGACGGCGTCGAGCTCGTTGCGCGCGTCGACGGCCTCGCGCAGGGCCTGGTCGGATTCGCGGTTCCGCTCCGCCTCGTCGATCATCCGCTCGACCTCGGCCGGATCGAGGTTGGACCCCTCGCTGATCGTGATCGACTGTTCGGCGGCCGTGTCCTTGTCCTTGGCGCCGACCTTGAGGATTCCATTGGCGTCGATGTCGAAGGTGACCTCGATCCGGGTCTCCCCGCGCGGAGCGGGCCGCAGGCTCTCCAGCCGGAAGCGGCCCAGCACCCGGTTGTCGGCGGCCAGTTCGCGCTCGCCCTGGAGCACGACGATATCCACGGCGGGCTGGTTGTCCTCCGCGGTGGAGAAGACCTCCGCGCGGCGGGCGGGGATGGTGGTGTTCCGTTCGATGATCCTGGTCATCACGCCGCCCGCCGTCTCCACCCCCAGCGAGAGCGGGGTGACGTCCAGCAGCAGAACGTCCTTGACCTCGCCCTTGAGGACGCCGGCCTGGACGGCGGCGCCCAGGGCCACCACCTCGTCCGGGTTGACGCTCATATTGGGGTCCTTGCCGCCCGTCAGACGCCGTACCAGCGTCTGCACGGCCGGGATCCGGGTCGAGCCGCCGACCAGGATGACCTCGTCGACGTCGTTCTCGGTGATCTTCGCATCGCTCATCGCCTGCTTGACCGGCTCCAGACAGCGCTCCACCAGATCGCCGGTGATCTCGTCGAAGGTGGAGCGGCGGATCGTCTCGGTCAGATGCTTCGGCCCGGCGGCGTCCGCGGTGACGAACGGCAGACTCACCTGGGTCTGGGTGACCGAACTCAGCTCGGTCTTCGCCTTCTCGGCCGCCTCGAACAGGCGCTGAAGGGCCTGCGGGTCCTTACGCAGATCGATTCCCTCGGCCTTCTGGAACCCGTCCGCGAGATAGTCCACCAGCCGGCGGTCGAAGTCGTCGCCGCCGAGATGGGAGTCGCCGGCCGTGGAGCGCACCTCCACCACGCCGTCGCCCACGTCCAGAATGCTCACGTCGAAGGTGCCGCCGCCGAGGTCGAAGACGAGCACGGTTTCATGCCCCTTCTTGTCCAGGCCGTAGGCCAGCGCCGCGGCGGTCGGCTCGTTGATGATCCGCAGCACCTCCAGACCCGCGATCCTCCCCGCGTCCTTGGTCGCCTGCCGCTGCGCGTCGTTGAAGTAGGCGGGCACGGTGATCACGGCCTCGGTCACCCGCTCGCCCAGCGACTTCCCGGCGTCCTCGGCCAGTTTGCGCAGCACCTGCGCGCTGATCTCCTCCGGGGCGTACTGCTTGCCGTGGACATCGAAGCGGGCCACCCCGCCCGGCCCCTCCACCACATCGAAGGAGACCGCCTTGGCCTCGTCGGGGACCTCGTCGTAGCGGCGGCCGATGAACCGCTTCGCGGAGGTGACGGTGCCCTTGGGGTTGAGGATCGACTGCCGTCGCGCGAGCTGCCCCACCAGCCGCTCCCCGCTGTCGGAGAAGGCGACCACCGAGGGCGTCGTCCTGGCTCCCTCGGCGTTCGGGATCACGGTGGGCTCACCGCCCTCCCAGGCCGCGATGACCGAGTTGGTGGTGCCGAGGTCGATGCCGACTGCCTTCGCCATGGGATTCTCCTCCGTCGCGACGCGGACCGAACGGCGCGGCGGCCCGGCCCAGGTCGCAGGCGCACGCTTCGACGGCGCAGCCGCAGCGGGCCGCACCTCCCGCCAGGGTCGTACGGGGATCCGGCCGGTTCTTCGGCCCGGCAGGACCGAACATCGGCGGCCCACCCGTCCGCGAGGACAGGAGGGCGGCGCGGCTTGCTGGTGAGAGCCCGGGCCGGGCGGCGTAGCGTGGAGCACGGAGCCAGGTGTCGAGCCACGAATGGATCCCGATGGACGCAGCCCCCACCAGGATGTCCGTGCCCGCCGGCCCGGTACAGCGGCCCGGAGCGGCCCGGCACGCCGTGCCCCGGCTCGTCGCGGCGATACTCGACCGCTCCGACGAGCGGGAGATGCTCTGGACGGCCATGGCGGCCATCGCCGCCCTGGGGCCCTTCGTCCCCGAAACCGCCTACACCCTGGACCACGGTCCGCCCCAGCGCTGCCCGCGCCCCCACCCGGCGGACCCGGCCGCGAGCCGGCCCGGCGGTACGAGCGGGCGGTACGGGAACGCCGCCACCGCCCCCGGAGCGGGCGGGCGGTACGGGAACGCCGCCACCGCCCCCGGAGCGGCGCAGCCGGTCGCCGCCGACCGCCTCGACCGGCTGATCGGCGCGCTGGACGGCCACAGCCGGTGCCTCGACGATCCGGGCGGCCCCTGGATACGCGCCATCGCGCTCCGTCATCGCGACCGCTGTCTCGGCTATCTCGTCGTACGGATCCTGGCCGCCCCCTCGGACCAGCAGACCGCCGACGCCGATCTGATCGCCCGGGAGACCGCCGCGGCCCTCGCCGCGCTCGCCCGGTGCCGGGGGGAGCCGTCCCCGCCGAGGGCCTTCAGCGCCGTACGCGACGCCGGCCTCGGCGCCACCGTCTTCCGCCTCGCGGCCCGGAGCGCCTTTCATGAAGCGCTCGCCCGCGCCGCCGCCTCCGGCGGGGGAGAGCAGGCGATCCTGCGGACCCTGTACGAGCACACGGGGTTCGCCGCCCGCACCGAGGACCTCTGCGGCCATCCCCGCGCCCGGGCCGGCCCCGGCGGGCCGCGCCCCGAGCCGGCGGCCCGCGACCGAGAGGAACTGGTGCGGCGCGTCCGGAGCGGGCCCGGCGCGGTCCGCGACCGGGACCGGCTGACCGTCCCCATCGCGATGGCCGGTGAACTGCTCGGGCTTCTCTCCCTGGCCGACCCGGAGTCGCGGGCGACGGACACGGACGTGTCCGCCCTCGAACAGACCGCGCTGGTCCTGGCCCCCGAACTCGCCCATGAGCGCAGACTCGCCGAGCTGGAGCCTCGGCTGCGCCATGATCTGGTCGAGAAGCTGATCTCCGGCACGGCGACCGACGAGGTGTTCGTCCAGGCGGCCGGGCTCGGCCATGAACTGCACCGGCCGCACCGGGTCGCCGTACTGCGGTGGCCCGGCACGATCGCGAGGGCGGCGGTCGGCGACGCGGTGGAGCGGGCGGCCGGCCGCCTCGGCCTCGACGTGCTCACCGGAGTACGGGGAGAGACCGCCGTCGCCCTGCTGGCTGGGCGGGACACCGGGGGCGAGGCCCTGTACCGGGCGGTCTCGGACGAACTCGGCACCGCCGCCGGAGCCGTCGGCGTCGGCGGCCCCTGCGAGGACTGCGCGGATCTGCCGCACTCCTACGACGAGGCCGTCCGCGCTCTCACCGTACGGCGCAGATCCCATGAACCCCACGGCGGCACCGGCTTCGAGGAACTCGGCCTCTGCCGCATGATGGGCGCGGGCGACGGCGAACGGGAGGCCGACCGCTTCGTCCGGGAGTGGCTCGGCCCCCTGCTGGACTACGACGCCCGCCACACCACCGGGCTCACCGCCACCCTCTCGTACTACCTGGAGAGCGGCGGAAGTTACGACGCCACCGCCGAGGCGCTCCGTATCCACCGGAGCACCGTGCGGTACCGCCTTCAGCGAATCCGCGAGGTCACCGGCCATGACCTCGGCGATGTCGACACCCGTCTCAATCTGCATGTCGCCAGCCGTATCCACCATGTGCTCGACCGGCCCCGGTGACGGCGATCCCCAGAGGTCAGGGGAGTCTTGTGCCGCGGACGACCCGGTCCACGTAGTAGTAGTCGGCGACGCAATCCGCGGGCCAGGAACCGTGCTTGCCGAACGGCTCCCCCATTCCGCTGACCGACAGCGGCTTGTACGGGAGCTGACGAGCCCCCAGCGCGGCCTGGGCGCGCATCCACCGGTCCTGACGGTCCCAGTCGGCGGCCCGTACCCGCATGTCCTCCCCGAGCCGGCTCAGGGAGAGGGTGAACGCGACGCACACGAGCACGCACCCCGCCGCACCGGCCGCCTTCAGCACCGTGCCGGAGCGCTCACCGCGTCGGAGCGCATGCCCCAGCAGCGCGCCCGCGCCGGCGAGCAGCACCGTGTACAGCAGGAGATAGTCGTTCCACGACCGGGTGACGACCACGATCCCCGGGCCGAAGGCGGGGAACGCCACGACCGTGCAGAGATAGCCGGAGACCAGGAAGACGAGCACTCCGGCGCAGACCAGCAGGGAAGCGCGCGGACGCGGGACCGCGGTGCGCACCGGCCCCCGGACGAGCAGGCTCGCGAGGACCCCGGCGGCGACCGCCCCCAGATACGTCCAGGTGGTCAGAAGGGTCCCCAGGATGCGGGCGAAGGCGTGCAGGGATTCGATCAGCTGCTCCGGCGCGAACATGGAGGTGCCCTCCGCGTCGTACCGCATCCTGCGGTTCCGTGAGCCCGGAGAGGTGAGCAGCACCAGGATCCCGATCCCGGTCCCGGCGATGCCCGCCAGACACCAGGCCCGTACATAGGCCCTCCGGTGCTCGGGGAAGAGCTGGCGGCCGAGCAGAACGGCGGACGAGAGCACGACGAGCGCGACGACGGACGACTCCTCCGACAGTGTGCCGAGGACGATTCCCGCGATGACCGCGGTGACCAGGGCCGCGATCCTCCCCCGCCGCGACCGGGCGCGCAGCAGCACGATCGCCGCCGCCAGGGGGAGCGCCGGGGCCACGGTGTGGGAGACGGCCGACGCGGGCCAGTAGAACGTCTTGTAGGTGTTGGGGGACCCGAGGAGGAAGACCGCCGTCACCATGGCGGCCAGCAGCAGCGGGACTCCGCGCGGCGCGCTCAGCCCGGCCGCGCGCAGCGCCGAGGCGGTGACGGCCCAGAGGACGCCCAGCGTGAGCGCACCGCTGACCACGGGGAACCACTGGTGCCCCGGGATGTCGAACTTCGCGTAGAGGCCGGTCAGCGCGGCGTTCGCGATCCGCCCGTTGTCCACGAAGTAGAACTTGGCGATCAGCCCGGAGATCCCTTCGTCCCGTACGAAGGGCAGAAAGCACCAGTCGTCCGCGCCGGGGCGGACGAAGCGGCCGAACCAGGCCGCCGCACCGAGCAGACCGAGCGGCAGCAGCGCGAGGGCCGCCGCCCAGTGCACGGGCCGGGGCCGGCCCCCTTCCTCCCCTCCCTTCTCCCGGAGCGGCCGGGCGCCGCCGTCCGGCTGCTCCCGGGTTGCCGCCTTCGATCCGTCAGCGACCATGTGCCGCACCGCCTTTCGCTGTCGCCCCGGGCCTTTCGCGCCGGGGACGGTTCGGATGCATGCCGGGGCCGGGGCCGGGGGGCTCAGGCGGTGTCGGACTCGTCCGCGGGCTGTCCGAGCCGGGCCCCGCCCGTCCGGCCGTCCGCCGAGGCGGCGCCGGACCCGGCGCCCGAGGTGATGGCCCACCGGGCGAGCAGAAAGGAGATCGGTGTGACGAGGACTCCCGCGGCCAGGGCGGCGGTGGTCTCGTCCATGCCCAGTCGGCCGACGGCGAGATAGAGCAGACCGCCGGCGGCCACGAGACCGACGACGCTCGACAGGGGATAGCGGAGGAAAGCATGCCAGGTCGGCTTCGTTCTACAGGTGATGTACGAGTTGAGGAGAAACGACCCCACGACGCTGACCGAGTAACCCAGCACATGGGCGATCAGATAAGGGGTCCAGTTGTTCAGCGAAGCGTAGACGGCCAGATAGACGCCGGTGTTGACGAACCCGACCGTCACAAAGAAAGAGAATTCACGCAGCGTCCGGGTGCGTCCGGATCCGATTGCGGCGGGCTCCCCGGTAATCGGCGGCGGCGGCCCCCGGGTCGGAAGCACCGTGCGGGATTCGTCCGTCTCGCGGACCACATAATGCGGGCGGTGTTTCGCTTCGTGGTAGATGCGCCCCACGTACTCGCCGATGACGCCGAGGGTGACCAGCTGGATTCCGCCCAGCGCGACGACGGCGGTCAGCAGGGTGGCGTAACCGGGGACGGCGGCGCCGTTCAGCGCGACGTCGGCCAGGGTCCACAGGGCGTAGCCGAGCGCCGAGAGAAAGATCCAGAGGCCGGTGTGGACGGCCAGTCGGAGGGGACGGCTGTTGAAGGAGAGCACTCCGTCGATGCCGTGGTCGAGGAGCCGTCCGCCGCTCCGTTTCGGCGTTCCGGCCGGCCGCTCGCCGCTCCGGTAGGTGAAGGCGGCCGTCTCGAAGCCGATCCAGGAGAAGATCCCCTGGGAGTAGCGGTTGCTCTCGGGCAGCGACAGCACACTCTCCACCGCCCGGCGCGACAGCAGTCTGAAGTCGTCCGAGCCGCCGATGACGTCGACGTCCATGAAATGACGCATCAGCCGGTGGCGGGCGCGGCCGAGCAGGGCGCGCAGGGCGCCGTCGTCCGTACGGTCGCGCTCCGCCACGACCTGGTCGTAGCCCTGCCGGTGCAGCGCGAGCATACGGGGGACGAGCTCGGGCGGATGCCGCAGCCCGGCGTCCATGACGACCACCGCGAGTCCCCGGGACATACGCAGCCCGGCGAGCAGGGCCGCCTCCTTGCCGAAGGCGCGGCTGAACGCGGTGTAGCGGACGCGCGGATCGGCTCGGGCGAGTCCGCTCAGCAGCGCCCTGGTCCGGTCGCCGCTGCCGTCGTCCACATAACAGACCTCGAATGTCTGGCGAGTGGACTCCAAGGCGGAGAGCAATGCGGAGTGAAAGGCTTCGATCGCCTCGGAATCATTGAAGCACGGCACGACAACCGAGATCTGAAGGGCAGTCATCTCGCTCTCGATTAACAGTAGATCGTCGCTCAGTCCTGCACTTCTCTATCACGGGGCGCAGGCAGGGGAACGTTATTGACCTGGCTGCCCGGGGAGCCTGATCCGGATGTCAAACCCGGTTTCATGCGAATGGCGGAGGATCCGGCTGTGAGGGCGCATCGCGAAAACGCATACCGGAGGCGGGCGCGCGGGCGGACGGCGGGTGCCGGAGGGCGCGGGGTCCGGGCGCCGGTCGCTCTCCACTAGTGCGTACGTCGAGTGTGTACTAGTGGTGCACCCTGCTGGTACGCTTCAGCGGTGACGATCATCATCAAGACCGTGGGCACCCTGTTGGTCACCGCCCTCCTCACCCAGCCGCTCTGGGTGCCCGGCTGGGGCGCGGGCGTCCTCGGCGAAACGGCCGCGTTCGGGATGCCCGGAGCCGTCGTCGCCGTCGCCGGATTCTTCGGGCTCGTCGCGGTCTACTGCCGGGCCCTTCAGCGGACGCTGACGCTCATACGGGACGGTGCCCGCGCCGCCGCGCCCGCCTCCGTATGGTGGATGTTCGCCATCCCGTACAACTTCACCGAGGATTTCTTCATCGTCCGCGCCCTCACCCGCTCCATGACCGCCGACGGCCGCCTGGGGGCCGCCTTCATCCGGCGGTGGGCGGTGGCCGGATACGGCGCCTGTGTGTTCCAGATCGTCTCGCTCGTGCCGGGCCCCGCCGCGTACGTGGGCGGGGCCGTCGCCCTCCCGCTCTGGGCGACGCATTGGATCATGACCGTGCGCGCGAACCGTACGCTGGACACCGAACACCAGGTCACCGCGCCCCTGCCCAGCCCGTAAAGGAATCCATGGCCCTGCCCCGCTTCCACCGGCTCCCCGCCGATACGAAAGCCGCCCTGCTCGCCGTCGCCCGCGCCCACTTCGCACGGGACGGCAAGGACGGCGCGTCCTTCAACCGGATCATCTCCGAGGCCGGCATCTCCAAGACATCCGCCTACCACTACTTCGACGGCAAGGACGATCTCTTCGACGAGGTGGTCGCCGATGCCGCCGCCAGGACGCTCGCCGCGCTCGGACCCTGGAACGAGGCGGCGGCGGAGGACGAGTTGTGGCGGCAGGTGGCCGACGCGCACACCCGGCTCGTCACCCAGCTGCGTGAGCATCCGGAGGACCGGGCCGTCCTCGCCGGGCAGCCGCACGGTCACCGGGACGGGCACGCGTGGGTGCGGCGGCTCGTCGACAACGGGCGGCGCATCGGCATCGTCGGGCCCGAGGTCGACGCCGAGCTGGTCACCGTGGCGACCATCGGAGTCCTCGAAGCCTTCGACGCCTGGGCGCTGGAGCGGCCGGAGGGTCTCGACCGCCCGTCCGCCGAGTCGCTGACCCTGCTGCTGACCCGGCTCTGGAGGTAGGCCGTCCGGCTCGCCGATGCCGTTGACCGGGCTCGGGGGCAGACCGTCCGGTTCACCGATGCCGCTGACCGGGCTCGGGCGATCGGCCGTCCGGCTCGCCGGTCACGGGGCGGCTTCGCCCCTGGCCGCGGGGGCGGCGCCGGAACTCCGCGCGGCGACCGCCGTCACGGCGGCCAGCAGCACCACAGCGGGCGCGAGTGCGGCGGCGCTGCCGTGGTGGATCTGTAGCAGACCGCCGGCCAGCGCCCCGAGGAACATCGCCACGACCGACGCCAGGCGCCGTACGGTCGCGGCTCCGGGCCGGTCGGCGGCGAGCCCGGTGAGGGTGAGGGTGAGGACGGTGGTGGTGAAGTCGGGTACGGCCATCCTGCGGACGACGGTGTTCTGCAAGCCCATGCCGAAGGCCAGCAGCACCACCAGCACATAGGCCGAGGCCCCGGCGAGATCCGCCGCCAGCGCCCCCGCCACCAGCACCGCGTGCGCCCCGACCAGCAGGGCGAAGAGCCGCAAGGGGCGGCCGGCCGGGGAGACCGGCAGCCGCCCCCCGGCCAGAGCGCCCGTCAGAAACGCGCCGACCGCGAGCAGCGAGGCCACAGCCGACAGCTCACGGTCACCGGCGAGCGCGAAGCCCAGGAAGACCACGTTCCCGGTCATATTCGCCACGAACACATGGCCGAGCCCCAGATAGCTGACGGCGTCCACCAGCCCGGTGACGAAGGTCAGCGCCAGCAGCAGCGGAGGCAGTACGCCATGGTCGCCGGGCGCCCCCGGGAACAGCCGGGCGGCCACCCGGCCCAGAAACGCGTCCATACGCTTCCTCCGAGAGGTCCCGGACCCGGCGCGAGCCCGGTGACCTGCCGCCACCGCGATCCGATACAGCGAGTACCCGTCATATCGTGCGGTACGCCGAGCCCTTGCCGCCGACGCGCCGCGAAGGAGTGCGCCGGTCAGCTCACCACTCGACGAGCAGCTCCTTGAGACCGCTGACCAGCCGGTCGCCGCGCCAGGCCAGCGAGGTGATGTCCCCGGCCGGGCGCAGCGAGGGGAAGCGCCGCAGCAGGGTGCCGATCGCCACCTCCAGCTCGATCCGCGCGAGCGCCGCGCCGAGGCAGGCGTGCGGACCGTGTCCGAAGCCGACGTGTCCGCCGGGAGCGCGCCGGATGTCGAAGCGGTCCGGGTCGTCGAACCGCGCCGGGTCCCGGTTGGCGGCGAACGGCAGCGGCATCACCCCCTCGCCCTTGCGTACGGTCGTTCCGCCCAGCTCCAGGTCCTCCCTGGCCACCATGACGAGGAAGAACATGCTCTGCGGCTGATAGCGCAGGATCTCCTCCACCGCGCCGCGCAGCAGCCCGGGATCGTTCCGCACCGCGTCCAGCTGGTCCGGGTGCTGGAACAGCCGCCACATCCCCGCCCCGATGGAGTTCACCGTCGTCTCGTAGCCGCCGATGAGCACGGTCTGCGCCAGCGGCACGATCTCGTCGTCGGTCAGCGGGTTCTCGGCCTCGTCGGCGCAGAGCCAGCCGCTGAGCACATCGTCGCCCGGCTCGGCGCGCCGGGCGGCCACCAGCTCGCCGAGATAGCCGTGGAGCGTGGCCCGTACCGCCGTCATCTCCTCCGCTGTGATCCCGACGACCGTGACGATGCGGTCCGCCCAGCCGGTGAACCGGGCCCGGTCCTCGGGCGGGACCGCGAAGAGCTCCGAGATCACCGTGATCGGCAGCGGATGGGCCAGCCCCTGGACGAGATCGCCCGGCGAGCCGTTCTTCTCCAGTGCGTCGAGGAGTTCGTCGGTGAGTTCCTGTACGCGCTCACGCAGCGCGGCGATTCGGCGGGGGGTGAAGGGTCTCGCGGCCAGCCGGCGTATCTGGGCGTGTATCTCGCCGTCGAGCTGGAGCGTGCGCCGCCCCGGCCGGTAGCCGCCGATCGGACCGCCCGTCCCCACCTGGGGGTCGCCCTCGATGACGGCGCGGGACAGCAGCGGATGGGTGAGCGCGGCGCGGACCTCGTCGTATCCGGTGACCAGCCACACGGGGTTGCCGCTCGGTAAGCGCACCCGGGACACCGGGTCGGGGGGCAGTGGGCCCAGGTCTCCGGTGAAGGGGCGGCCGGGGTAGTCGGGGATGGTGTCGCGCATGGGGGCTCCTCCCTCTCTTCCTCCCGACCCACGGGCGGTGGCCCCCTCCGGTTCAGCGGTACGCCGGGCTCCGGCGCGCGGCGGTGTGCGAACGGCCGGTACGCGGCGGGTCAGGGCAGCTCCGGCGCGGGGAGAGCGAGCAGGGAGAGGGGTCGGTCCGGCGCGGACAGCGAGCGTTCCAGGAGCCGTACGAGGCAGTGGGCGAGACGGCTTGCGGCCGGCTCGTCGAGCAGCTCGGGCCGGTACTCGATCAGGGCGGTCATGCCGCCCGCGCCGTACCGGGCGGGTCCGGCGGGCACGGGAGTCTCGGCGGGCCCGGCAGGCACGGCGGGTTCGGTAGACGTGGCGAGCTCGGAAGGCTCGGAAGGCTCGGCGGGCTCGGCGGGCTCGGCGGGCTCGGCGGGCTCGGCGGTGAAGGAGATCGCCAGAGCGCACCGGATGTCTCTCCGCCTGGTGGGGAGGGCGCGGACGGCGAGGCCCGGCAGCTCCGGCCGCGCCCGCTCGCCGTCGTCCAGCGCGAGCGTCACAGGGAGGAAGGGCGTCCCGGACGGCGCCGCGGGACAGGCGTGGGGGAGGTCCTGACGGTCGTAGGCGGCCAGATTCACCGCACGGACCCGGGCGAGCAGCCGGCGGAAGGAGGGGTCGCCGGAGACATCGGCGCGCAGCGTCAGCGTATGGGCGAAGCGACCGACCAGAAGGTCGAGGGATGCGTCCGGACGCCCGGGGACGTACACATCGACCGGGACGACGGCGCCCGCCCCCAGCGTGGAGAGCGTCGCGGCCACCGCGGTCTGGAGCACCATGAGGACCGTGGCGCCGGCCTCCCGGGCGAGGGCGGCGATCTCCCGGCAGAGCCGCGGACTCAGCCGGAAGACGATGGGCTCGGCGTCGCGTCGCCGCCCGGCGGCGGGCGTACGGGCGGCTCGCGCTCCCGGCCCCGCGCACTGCCCGTCCCGGGCACGCTCCCCGAGGGTGTGACCGGTGTAATCCGGCTGGAGCGGGGCCCAGTCGGGCCGTGCTCCCGTACGGCGGGCGGAGTACGCCTCGGACAGATCGCGCAGGAGGGGGCCGAGCGACCCGTGGTCGGCGGCGAGGGGATGAGCCGCCAGCACCAGCACATGTTCGGCCGGATTCAGCCGGAACAGCGCGGTCCGCAGCGGCCGGTCCGCGCCGGGATCGAAGGCTCGGTCGCAGAACCGGGCGACCCGCGCGGCGAGCGCGCCGGGGGTCGTGTGGACGAGGGAGAGGGCCGAGGAGGCGTCGGGCGGCGGCAGTCGATGCTGATACGGCTGTCCATCGCCATGACGGATGAGGGTACGGAGAGGCGTGTGCCGGGTGATGACGTCGATGACGGCCTGGCGCAGGGCGGGGATGTCGAGTCGGCCGGTGAGGTGATGGGCGAGGGCGATGCCGGCGGACGTGAGCCCCGATCGGTGCCCGGCGCACCAGAGTTGCCGCTGAGCGGCGGAGAGCGGGACGGTCCGGGGGCGGGGGTGCGGGGCGGGATAGGAGAGTCCGGCGGCGGGGGCGGCGCGGGAGGCGAGTCCGGCGACGGTGGGGGTCGCGAAGAGGCCGCTGACGGTGAGTTCGACGCCGAGTTCACGGCGGGCGCGGCCGACGATCCGCAGGGCGTGGAGGGACTGTCCGCCGAGTGCGAAGAAGTCGTCGTCGACGCCTACCCGGGGGAGTCCGAGCACTTCTTCGAAGATTCCGCGGAGAGGTTCTTCGTAAGGTCCTCGCAGAGCGCTTCCGAAGGTGCCGGAGACATTCGCGGGCGGTTTATCGTCCGGTGCCGACGGGCTGGGCTCCGGACCGTCCGCGGCCGTTTCCCGGGCCAGTGCGCCGAAGGGGTCCGGAGAATGCCCCGAGGGGTTGTGGGCGGTGTCGGCGACCAGGATGTCCGGCGCGTGCTCCAGCCGGGATTTCATCGTGCCTTCCCGACCGCGAGCGGAGTCGTCCTGGATTCCCGGAAGGCCGGCGGCACTGACGCGCACGGGATTCCGGGACCGGCCTCCGGTGCGATGAGCGGGCCCTTGAGCCGCTCCGCGAGACGGTTCAGTCGCGGGTATGCCGACGGCTCCGCGACGACGAGTGGGGCGACGGCATCCGGAGCACGCGCGGCCCGTCCCGTGAACAGTTCATGGGTGAAGCGGTCGCCGTTCATGTGCTGACTCCGTCCCCGTCCTCGGTCGTGCAGCCCATCCCGAACAGCTTTTTCAAAGAACATTGATTATTCAGAGGGTGAAGTACGGCTCGCGAACCGGGTCCGACAACCCTCAGGAACGGTCCTGGTCCAGGTCGGAGAACCGGTATGCGAGCCCCACTCGACGCACCATGCTGGAAATCTAGCCTGGTGCGACGGTACGGCGTCAACGGAATTTCACGGAATGGCCGGTTCCTTGGGGAGCGCACTCCGGTCGGTCACCGGGACCGGGCCGCCCGGTGTGTTGACGGAGAACAGCGGCAGGGGCCGTATCGCAGCCATCCGGCAGGGCCCCTGCCGTGTTCTCCTCGAAAACAACCGGGCGGTCAGTCCGCCGCGTACTGGATTCCCTCGTAGGCGAGCCACTGGGCGAAGGTATGCAGACCATGATGGAGATCCATGGCCGGTTTCCAGCCCGCGGGCCGTGCCCAGGCCCCAGCCGCCGACGGACCCGAAACGGAAGCGGAATCCGAGGTGGAATCCGGAGCCGGGCCCGAAGCGGAATCCGAAGCCGAATCCGGAGCCGGAGCCGAATCCGGGCCCGAGACCGAATCCGAAGCCGCGGCGACCCGTCTCACGGTCTCGATCGGTACCGGCCGGACCGCCGAGCAGACCGCCTCCGCCAGCTCCCGCACCCCGATGAGCTCCTCTCCGGGAAGGGTGAGCACAGGCTCGGCGCCAGGGGTCCGCAGCACCTGGGAGACCGCCGCGATCAGGTCCTTCGTATGCAGCGGACGCAGCGCGTCCCCCGGCGGATCGGTGACGGCCACCGGGTGGCTGCGCAGCGCGCTCCACACCATGCGGCCGATCACCGTGTCCCGCGAACAGCCGGGTCCGTACAGGTCACCGGTGTGCAGAGTGCGGGTCGCGGTGGCCGCGCCGGTGGCCCGGTCGAGGAGCCGGACGACGATATGCGCGTCCCGCAGGAGGCCGCCGTCGCGCAGCGGGCGGAGATCGACGAGAGCGTCGAGACCCGCCGGGGAGTCCGTGGCCGCCGGGGTCGTGACCCGGTGCCCCCGGTCGGCCAGGCCCCGGACCAGATGCTCTCCCAGCGGGGTCGCCCCGCCGAGCACTCCGATCCCGCGTCCCGTGCCGCCGCGTCCCGTGCCGCCGCGCGCCGGACGCCCGGCGGAGCGCGAGCGGGCGCCCGCCTCCAGACCCGCCTCGACGCCGGCTTGCGCGATCCGGGCGAGCCCCTCGCGGATCTCGGCGATCCGTTCCTCGCTCCGGGTGTGGCTCACACCGCCCGGTCCGATGGTCGCCAGTGCCTCCGCGGAGGCCGGTGTCCGGGAAAGGCCGGTGCCCCGTCCATCCCGCTGATGGACGAATCCCATGGTGAAAGCGGTCAGCCAGGTGCTTCGAGCGGCCTCGGGATCAGCTACTTCGGACGTTTCGAAATTGGCTGGTTTAAGTCTTTCTACGCGTACGCCGGACCCTTCCAGATAGTCCTCGCACTCCAGGTGGAGCCATCGCTCCGGACCGGGTCCGTCCAGCCGGACCGTGCACTGGGCGACCCCGTGCTTGAAGAACGGAACGACCCGCAGCCCCTCCAGCCGCGCCCCCTCCCCGCCGGGCTGGTCGTCGGGGAGGAAACAGACCGAGCGGCGCGGGCCGCGGAAAGCGTTCCCGGAAATGCTTCCGTGGTCCTCGTGCTCGGCGAGGTTGGGCACCGACACATAGCCCGGGATGCGGTTGGCCCGCAGATACCGGTACATGAGGATGTCGTCGGGCCAGGCGTCCAGCCGCGCTCTGCCGTATTCCACGAACCCCTCGGCGACCGCCCGGGGCAGAATGATGGCGACACACGGGAAGTACTCATTGACCGCGCCCACCCAGCGGGCTCCGGCCATCGCGCCGAAGCGCACGGCGGCGCCGTTGCGGGAATCCCACAGGGCGAACAGGGCGAGCGCCGCGTCCGGCATTTCCTCGACCGCCGCGCGGGCCCGCTCGAAGAACGTGTCGGACAGAATCATGTCGTCCTGGACGACCAGCTGGTGCGTCGCGCCCTCCTCCGTCGACGCCCATGCCGCGAGCGCCGTGCGCAGGACCGACGGCTTTCCGCCGGGATCGGGGTCCATCACCACCCGTAGCGCTCCCGGGGGCGCCGACCGGACCATTTCCTCGGCGGCCGGCAGGCGCTTCGGGTGGGTCATCACCGCGCCGCTGATGCGATAACGCGTCACAGATCCTCCGTGCTCTGGTTCCTGATGGACGGCCGAATTCCGCATCCTGATCTCCTCCGGACGTATTGAATTCGGACAGTACGGTGGCGCTTTCTACGGCTGCGAGGGCGCCGAAAAGGCACCCTGGTTTCCGACGACGATGATCGTCATGCTTGCAGCACGTGAACCACATGCGTATCACCAATAGAGGAGTCCGCATGACCGTGATGGCAGACGCCGAGGGTACCGACACCGGCGATTCAGTCTCTTCCCGCTTGGAGAAGCTCCGCGGCACCCGGGTCGTGGTGACCGGCGGCGGCGGGTTGGTCGGAAGCAGGCTGACCGCTCTCCTGCGGGGAGTGGAGGCGGAAGTCGCCGTACTGGACCGCTTGGACGCCTACCCGGACTCCACCCATGAACTGTTCGGGGCGCAGAAGTCCGCGTCACGTCTGGTCGTCGGCGACATCTGCGACCGGGAGACCGTACGCGAACTGCTCTCCGGAGCCGACTATGTCGTCCATGCCGCGGCCTATGCCGATGTCGCCGCCTGCACCCGCAGGCCCGATATCGCCTTCCGGGCCAATATCGAGGGAACGGAGGTGGTGCTCGAAGAGGCCGCCGCCGCCGCGGATCTGCGCCGGCTCGTCATGGTGTCGTCGGCCGCCGTGTACGGCAACGGCACCGCCCCTCTGGACGGCCCCCAGGTGTTCTCCGAGGACCAGCCCCCGCACCCGCTGTCGGTGTACGGGAACTCCAAGCTCTGGGCGGAGCACCAGACCCGGCTGCTGCTCGGCGCGGCGGGCATCGAATACTCCATCCTCCGCTACTTCTCCGTGTACGGGGACCCCCAGATAGTCAAGCCCGGCAGCCACTCCTGGATGGTCGCCTGGCTGACGCTGCACGCCAAGCTCGGCCGCCCGATGCGGCTCAACGGCGGGGGAGTCCAGGTCAGGGACATGGTCCATGTGGACGACATCGCCATGGCCACCGCTCTGGCGCTGGTCGAGGACGGCGCGGCCGGCGCGACCGTCAACGTCGGCACCGGAGTGCCCACATCGGTCCGCGAGGTGGGCGAGCTCATCCAGCCGCACTACCCCGGATCGGAATTCGTCATCACCCCCCGGCCCGCCGACGATCCGCTCGGCGGCTACGCGGACACCGACCGGCTGCATGAACTGCTGCGCTGGAAGCCGGGCATCACCGTTCGCGAGGGCGTGGACCGCTATGTGCGCTGGCTGGAAGCCACGCCGGAGGCGGTGCCCAACTGGCTCGCGGAGAACGCCACGTGACACTTTGGGCACCACCGGCCGAAGTCCGGCCGGGCACCGAGAAAGGCCGCACACTCGTGGGATACGTCGGTTCCTACCTCTGGTCGCTGCGCCAGCGGGTGGGCAGCAGACCGCTGCTCGTCCCGGGCGCGCAGATACTGCTGCTGGACGGCGACGGACGGGCGCTCTTCCAGCAGCGCGCCGACTCCGGTGTCTGGGAGCTCCCGGCGGGCGCGTGCGAGGAGGGCGACGACTTCGCCGACACCGCCGTACGGGAGCTCGCGGAGGAGACCGGACTCCGGGTGGACCGGGCGGATCTGATCCCCTTCGCCTCCCTGTCGGACCCCGGGGTCCATACGCTCACCTACCCCAACGGCGATGTCACCCACTGCTTCGCCCTCTGCTTCCTGGCGCGCACCTGGTCGGGGGAGCTGGTCCCCGGCCCGGACGAGGTCCTTCAGGCGGAGTTCCGTGATCCGGACGATCCGCCGGCGCCCCTGCACCCGCCGACCGCGGTGGTTCTGGACATGTTCCGCGAGTTCAGCGCGACCGGAAGGTTCCAGGCCCGGTGAGCGGGGAGCGTACGGCACGCGCGGTGGTGCCCTGCCGGGCCTGTCTGTCCGGTGAGGATCTGGACTGGCTCGGCGGGAGATCCGTCAGCCTCGCCCTGGATCTGACCACCGTCGTCGAGACGGTCCCCGGCCCGGCCGCTCCGGCGGCGGCCGGGGGCTGGCCCGGCCAGGTCTGGGGCTTTCTGCGCGGGCGGATACCGGGCCTCGGCCCGAACCCGCCGGTGCTCAACGTCCACAGCGACGCACCGGCCGCGAGCGGCCTGTCGTCGTCGACGGCCCTGATCGTGGCGCTGTTCCAGGCGTACACCGATGCCTTCGCGCCGTCGCCGGGCATCCCGGTCGCCACCCTCGCGCAGTGGGCGTACGAGTTCGAGTTCGCCCACTTCAACGGCGGCGGGATGGACCATCTCGCGGTCATCGAGGGAGACGCCCTGCTGCTGGAGGGCAGACCCACGGGGCTGCCCGCCGTCCTGGAGCGCCGGGCCTTCCCGGACGACTGGGCCGTGGTGGTGGTGGACTCGGCCACCCGCAAGGACACCAGCGACCACATCCGGGTGGTCCGGGCCCAGCTCGCCGGGCGGGATCCCGCGCTCGCCGCCTATCTGAAGGAGGCGGACCAGGCGTCGGCCGATGTCTGGGAGGCCATGGGAGCGGGCGATCTCGACGGTGTCGGCGATGCCATGGACCGCGCCCATAACGCCATGCGGGACCATCAGGGGATGTCCACTCCCGTCCTGGAGGACCTCCGGGAGGCGGCCCTGCGCTCCGCCGGCCTGCGGCTGAAGCTCAGCGGGGCCGGCGGGGGCGGAGCCCTGGTGGGGGTGTGCCGGGCGGCCGACCAGGAGCCGATCGCCACCGCCCTCCGGCAGGCCCTCGGGGAGCTGCGGCCCGCGGCCCGGGTGTTGACCACCCGGGCCGCGGCCGGGGCGGGTGCCCGGAGCGCGAACGGAGAGGCTAGATGAAGGGGTCGTAGTCACTGCCCGGTTCGGGCGTCGCCGTTCCGGCCGCGATCTGATCCAGTTCGAGGTTGGAGCGGTGACGCGCGCAGTGGAAGAGGCAGTCCCGGCTCGGATCGATCACACCGCGGTCCGAGTTCTGCCAGATGTCGGGCAGCCGCTCCGTCACGGCGTCGCCGATCTTGGCCTGGGAGTTGCCCCGGTGGTAGGAGCAGACATAGACCCCGGACGGGGTGATGAGCGTACGCAGCTCCGCCACCTTGCAGTGGTGGTAATCCTTCGGCTGCACCGCGCCCACCCGGCTCCTCAGCGAGGTCAGGGTGGAGGAGTTGATGATCTCGAAGGAGCCGTCCTCCCACTGGGCGGCCTCCCGCAACTGGTCGTCGACCGACGTGAGAATCTCCTCGGCCACCTGGATCACATGGTGGCCGTCGTCGAACATCGCCTTGGTCTCGAAGTAGTCGCAGCCGATGTCACGCGCCAGCCGCGCGGCCTCCAGCACCTCATGATGGTTGCTCACCACCGTGCCGTCCGGCTCCCGCCGGGTCATCACCAGGAACGAATAGCCGAGGGCGCCCTTTTTGACGGAGGCCAGCAGCCGCATGTTGCCGACCACCTTGTCGAACACGCTGCGGCCCTTGCGATCCGGCCGGAACAGGCCGTAGGTCTCGCTGGTTCCGGCGTCCATGGAGACCCGTACCCAGGACGCGTACCGCGCCAGCTCATCCAGATTCTGCGCGATCATGGTCCCGTTGGTGACGACGCCGATGGCGATCCCGGCCTCACCGAGCACCCGCAGCACATTCCGGGTGCCGCGATGGGCCAGCGGCTCGCCGCCGCCGATGAGGACCACACCGCGGACGGACATCTCTATGAGCTCTTCGGCCAGTTCGGCGAGGCGTTCCGGAGTGAAACGCCCCTGGTTGAGCAGCTTGCCGCTGATGCACTCCGGGCAGGCGAGGTCGCAGAAGGTCGTCGGGTCCAGATCCACCACCAGCGGTCCGCTGGAACGCTGCCCCGCAGCCGCTTCGAGCACTCGGGGCCAGCCGGAGGGCTGGTACAGCTTGGATACCAGGTCGAGACGGTCGAACGTCAAAGTGATTCTCCTGCTGGTCAAGAGAACCGGGCACACAGGCCCTGAGTTCTCGGTCGTTCGGCGGGGCGGTGCACTGTGCCCCAGCGCCCGGTCCCCGGGCGCGCACATCTGCTCATGCCGCAACGGAAACGGCGGGCCTCTCGCGTTCATCCCTTGACGGCTCCCGCCGCCAGGCCGGCCGCGACCCGGCGCTGCACGAACAGAAAGAAGACGACGACGGGAAGGGCCGTGAGCGTGGCGCCCGCCATCAGCGCGCCGTAGTCGGTGCCGAAACTCGTCTGGAACGACACCAGCCAGATGCTCACGGTCTGCTTGTCGTTGCTGGAGAGCAGCACATAGGCCAGGACGTACTCGTTCCACGCCTGGACCAGGGAGTAGATGGACGTGGCCACCAGACCGGGCGCGAGCAGCGGCAGCAGCACCCGGCGGAACGCGCCCGCCCGGGTGCAGCCGTCGACCATCGCCGCCTCCTCCAGCTCCACCGGGATGGCCGCGATGAAGCCGCGCAGCAGCCACACCGTGAAGGGCAGCATGAAGACCAGATAGGTCAGCACCACCCCGGTCAGGCTGTCGGTCAGCCCCGCGTCGCTGAGCAGCAGATAGAGCGGGATGATCAGACCGGCCAGCGGGATCATCTGCACGGACAGGATCACCAGGACGAAGGCTCTGCGCCCGGCGAAGGCGAACCGCGCGACCGCGTAGGCGGCCAGCACCCCGATGACCAGCGAGACCACCACGGTCCCCACCCCGACGAGCACGCTCGCCCGGACGCTGGACCAGAAGGTCTCGGACGCGACGGCCCGGCGGAAGTGCTCCAGCGTCAGCTCCGAGGCCCAGAAGTCCGGGGGATTGCGCCGGATCTCGGACGCGGGCCGGAACGCGGTGAGCAGCATCCAGTAGAGAGGGAAGGCCATCACGGCGCAGAACAGCAGTCCCAGGCCGTCGGCCCGCAGCGACCGGCGGCGGCCGGATCCGCGCCGGGCGCGGGAATCGACGCTCACTCTGCCTCTCCCATTCTCACGAGCTGACGGACGTAGACGACGGCGCCGACGAGGAGCAGCAGTACGGTGATCACCGCGATCGCCGCCCCGGTGCTGTAGCGGTTGACGGCGAACGACTCGATGAAGGAGTAGACGCCGAGCAGGTAGTAGTCCTTCTCCGGCTGTCCCGAGCGCATCAGCCATATCTGGTTGAAGACGCCGAAGTTCCAGATCGCCGTCAGCGTCGTCACCATCACGAACGCCGGTTTGATCACGGGAAAGGTGATGTGGCGGAAGATCTGCGACCGCTCCGCGCCGTCCACTCTGGCCGCTTCCTCCAGCTCCGGCGGAACCTGGGTGAGCGCCGCCTGGAGGGTGATGGCCGAGAAGGGCAGCGCGCCCCACACCACGACGGCGACGATGACGGCGAACCCCTGCCAGGGGTCCTCGAACCAGTTGTGCCGGGCGGACTCGACTCCCGGCAGCTGTCCGAGCAGCCAGTTGACGACCCCGAAGTCGGCGTCCACCAGCCACCGGAAGACCGAGGCCGCGACCATCACCGGCATCGCCCACACGGCGACCAGCACCCCGGACATCGTCAGCCGCACCCAGGGGGAGACCCGGCGCATCAGCAGGGCGATCAGCATCGCCCCCGCCATGGTCACGCCGGAGACGACCACCGTGAAGAGCGCCGTCCGTCCCACGACCTCCCAGAAGAACGCGTCGGTGAACACCGTGCGGTACTGACTCACCCCCGCCCAGGGCGGGGACGTCCCGGCGAACAGCTCCCTGCGGGTCATGTCCTGGAACGACAGCACCACCAGATCGACCAGCGGATACCCGAGCACCGCGACGAGCGCCAGCACCGTCGGCGCGATCAGGAGGTACGGGACGGCCCGCCGCGCTCTCGACGCCGTGCCGCCCCGGGCGGGGCGCCGGCCCCGGTGCGGCGCGGGGGAGCCGGGTGGGTGTGAGAGCGCGCCGGTCGGGCGCGGCGGACCTGCGGTCACCATGCGGGCGAGCTCCTCGAATCGTCGTTCGCGGCACGCCCGGCGTGCACGCGGGCCCGCGCAGGCTTGGGTTTCCCCGTGGTCTGCGTCAGTTGTCGTTGATCACTGCGTCGATCTCGCGGTCCGCCTCCCGGGCCGCCTCCCGCACCGATTTCTCGCCGGTCGCGATGGACTGGAGCATCGACGGGAGCACATTGGACTTCTCCACGGCTCCCCAGCCGGGGGCGAGCGGAGTGACCCAGCCGCGTTCGGCGGCGAGCGCGGCGGCTCCGTTGATGCCGTCGGCGGGCACATCGCGCAGCTGGACGGTGTTGTTCGGCAGGGTCTCGGCCTTGATGAGCTGCCGTTGCGAGATGCGGTCCGTGAAGAGCCCGATCCACTCCTTCGCCAGGTCCTGGTTCCTGGACTTCACCGGGACCGCGAGCAGCGAGCCGCCGAGGAAGGGCGGCATCAGCTCGCCGGAGGGGCCGGGGAAGGGGAAGGTGGCGAACTTGCCCTTCAGCGCGGGGTTTCCGCCCGAGCGGCGGTCGGCAGCGGCGAACGCCTCCCAGGTGTTGCCGTAGAACATACCCACATTGCCCTGGCCGACCACGGCCGGCTCATCGCCGTTGTCCTTGGAGCGGTCGCCGACGTAGTACGCGTCGACGAGTCTCTTCCACGTCGTCAGACCCGCGATGGACTCGGGCGAGGAGAGCGCGCCCCGCCAGCGGCCGTCGCGCTGGACGGCCATCTCGCCGCCGGCGTCCTTCACCCACGCCATCGCCGCGTACCAGTAGCGGCCCGGCATGTAGAAGGCGGAGAAGTTCTCGTCCGCGGCCCCGAATCTCGCCTTCAGCCGGTCGAGTACGCCGAGCATCTCGTCGTAGTCGCGGGGGGCCTCGGTGACACCGATCTTCTTGAGCAGATCGGTGCGGTAGATGCCCACCCTGGCGCCGGCGTAGTAGGGAACGCAGTAGGTCTCGCCCTCCCATCGACAGGCGTCGGCCAGTGCCGGAAGCCAATCTTCCGAATGGTCGTAATCGCCTTTGTCGAGGGGCGCGAACGCACCGTTGACGATGTAGTTGGTGGTCTCGCTGTTACCCATCTCCACCACATCCGGAACGTTCTGTCCGGCCAAGGCGGCGTCAATTTTCTGGTTCTTGCTGGTCCACTGCTGGTACTGGACCTTTACCTCGGTCTGCGGATACCGCTTGGCGAAACGTTTGTTCGTGGAGGCAACCAGATCGGGCCAGCTCTCGCGGGCGTCGATGGTCAGCCAGACCGTCAGGGACCCGGAGCGACCGCCCGCGTCGGACGGTCCGCCGGAGTCGCACGCGGTCAGTGCGGCAGCCAGAGCAGCAGCTCCGAGAGCCGAGGTGAAGCGGGATAAGCGCCATGCCATGGTCTCCACCTTTCGAGGACGGGCCGAGCCGGGCTCCTATCTACCCAGCGAAGACCGGCAATCTACCCGGGGGTCAGTTTTTGGCCAGGATTGATCACTGAATTATTGAACGTTCCTGTTGCGGATCGGCCTTCCGTTACACGGGCAGAGGATCGTTGACAAGGGCATACGCCATCACAACGGCCGTTTTGAGTTGACGCAAAATACTACGATGCACCACTTGGGTGCCCTTGACGGTGACGCCCCTCCTGACTCATTTTTCTCGTTGTGTCTCCCGCGTCCCCTATCGAAGGGTGTGGCACGTGATTAAGCACGACACGACGACTGGCGAATCGGCCACGAGGCCCGTACGGGTCAACTCGTGGAACGGTTGGGATCCACTGCGCCATGTCATCGTCGGAAGGGCGGACGCGGCCGTAGTGCAGGCGCCGGAACCAGCGGTGCGACGGGACTTCCCCGATGACGGATTTCCCCTCGGCACCTACGGGCCCATGCCCGCCGATATGACGGCCGAGGCCAATGAACAGCTGGACGGCTTCTCCGAGATGCTCCGCAAGCGCGGCATCCGGGTCGACCGGCCCACCCCCGTCGACTTCAACCAGAAGGTCTCCACGCCCGACTGGGAGCAGGAGACGATGTCCGGCTGCATGCCGCCGCGGGATCTGCTGCTGACCGTCGGCAGCGAGGTTCTCGAAGCGACCATGTCCTACCGGAGCCGCTGGTTCGAGTACCTCTGCTACCGGCCCATTCTTCAAGAGCTCTTCAACTCCGATGAGCGGATGCGCTGGGAGGCCGCCCCCAAGCCGCGGCTGACCGACGCCAGTTACCACACCGGGTTCTGGGACACCTACAACCAGCTGCCCACCGATGTGCAGCTCGCCAAGGTGCGCGACTACGACCTGGTGCTCACCGAGGAGGAGCCCCTCTTCGACGCGGCCGACGTGGCCCGCTTCGGCAAGGACCTCTTCGTCCAGCTGTCCTTCGTCACCAACCGCAGCGGCTTCCAGTGGCTCAAGCGCCACTTCCCCGACCACCGGGTGCACGCCGTGACCTCCACCAACACCCACCCCCTGCACATCGACGCCACCTGGGTGCCGCTGCGGCCGGGGCTGGTGCTGCACTGCGGCGAGCGGCTGGCCGACCCCGAGCTGATGGAGTTCTTCAAGCTCAACGACTGGGAGATCATCGAGGCGGTCCAGCCGGCGAGCTGGGACCACCCGCCCAAGCTCTCCTTCTGTAGCCCCTGGCTCGCCGGGAACATGCTCAACCTCGACCAGAACACCCTGTGCATCGAGGAGAAGGAAGTACACCTCTCCGAGCAGCTGTCGTCGTACGGCTTCGAGATCGTGCCGGTGCCCTTCCGGGCCGTCGGCCCCTTCGGCGGCGGTCTGCACTGCGCGACCGTCGACATCGAGCGCGAGGGCGACTGCGAGGACTACTTCCCCCGCAGGCACGGACGGTACTGACCGGCCATGGGCGCCATACGGCCCGGGCGGCCGTCCGATGTCAGAGCCGTGATCTTCGACTTCTACGGCACGCTCGTCCGTATGGTGCCGCCGCTGCCGGCCAGCCATGAGGCGCTGCTCAGACGGCGGGGCCTGGACGAGGCCGCCGGGAGATGGGGCGATCAGTGGTCGGTCGGGCCCGGGGACGGCGAGGAGCACCTCGCCGCATCCGCCGACCGGGAGACCTATCTGGCCTGGGAGCGCGGGCGGCTGCGCCGGCGGGCGCTGGCCTGCGGTGTTCCCGAGGACCAGGCGGATGATCTCGCCATGGAGCTGGATCTGGCGATCAAGGATCTGCGGCTGGAGCTCTACGCCGACTCGAAGGCCGTGCTCACGCGGGTGCGCGAGCACGGCCTGACGGTCGCCGTCTGCTCCAACTGGTTCTGGGATCTGGACCAGGCGCTCGACGGCGTCGGTCTCGGCCCCCTGGTGGACGTGGCCGTCACCTCAGCCCGGGCGGGGGCGCGCAAACCGCATCCGCTGATCTACCGCGCCGTACTGGACGAGTGCGGCATCGCTCCGGGACAGGCGCTCTTCGTGGGGGACATGTGGGAAGCGGATGTGCTGGGTCCGCTGGCCCAGGGGATACGCGCCGTGCATCTGTGGCGGCCGGACCGGGCCGTGCGGGGCGAGGCCCCGCCGCTGCCCGGGCGGGCGCACCGGATCACCGGCCTGCACGATCTCATCCGGCTGCTGTAGTCCGGTGCGAGAGCCGGTCCAGCACATTGCGGGTCACCCGCACCACACCGGCGTCCTGCTCCCGGCCGCACACCACCGGCCAGTCGGTGGTGCCGCCCGTGAACACCGTGCCGCCCGCCGTATGGATGCCCATGGTCGCCGCCCGGGGCCCCGTCGCGGACGGCTCGCGCTCGGGGCAGTTCCAGTGACCCCACTTCAGATCGTGGAAGCTCTCGTGCACCGGGTCCAGCACATAGACGCCCAGAATCAGAAACGACGCCGGGGTACCGTCCCGGCCGGTCGCGCGGGCGGTTCCGTTCTCGTCGTACGCGAAGGCCGCGCCGTCGCACTCGTATCCGATCAGCGCGCTCCCCGCGCCGAGCGCGTCCGGCTCCCCGCCGTCCGAACCGTCCCGCAGCCCGGTGCCCTCGAAGACCCAGTGGTCCGCGTGCTGCACGGTGTACCCCGCCCGGGGCCGGTCGCCGGGCCACTCGTCGGAGGCCCACATCCCCCCGTTGCGGAAGCTCACCCCGGTCAGGGCGTTCTCCGGGGCGCCGACCCCGTCCGGCGGCGCCGGCCACCACAGATCCGTCGCCGGAAGATGGGGGAAGGCGTCCCCCACCCGGTGGTCGGTGTCCGAGACGAACGCCGTGTTCCCGTCGGTCGGATGGACCCGCCACCAGCAGGTGTTCGCGCTGAAGAACGCGACGTTCCCGCCCCCGCGCACATGGGCGGCCACCTGGTCGCGCATCGCCTGGCTCCAGTACTCGTCGTGCCCCACGCTCAGCAGCAGATCGTACGGCGCGAGCAGCTCCGGATCCTCGTGGAGATCGAGATCGGTGCAGTACTCGACGGCATAGCCCGAGCGCTCCAGCCAGGCGATGAAGGGAGCGTCCCAGTAGGCGAGATCGATGACCCCGCCCGGCCGGTGCAGACTGAGCTTGTGCCCCCGGCGCTCGCCGTCGCCGCCCTCCTGGTAGACGGGGTTGTCGTAGAGGCTGGACGCCCGGGGCAGGCCCTCGTTGTCCGACCGGTTGTAGGCGTGCCGGGTGAAGGTCGACTTCTTGTACAGGATGCGGCCGTGCCGTCCCGGATCGCGCGGTCTGACGACGAAGAACTCCCGCTCGAACCCCTCGATCCCGCTGTCGTCCAGCAGCGGCGCCGCTGCCGCCGTCCGCTCGTCGCCCGCCACGAGATGTGCGAGATAGACGCCCGGCTGCCAGTCGCCGGGGATGCGGAAGGAATAGGGCTCAAGGTCCCAGTCCACGGCGGGCGAGGCAAGCCCGTCACCGCCGTCCGGATGCGGCGGCGGACTCTTCAGCACACCCCGGAACGGCTCGGACTCCAGCAGGAAGGACAGTCCATCGCCCAGCCGGTAGAAGCGCACCCGGAATTCATCGGCATCGGTCGAGACATGGAGTGTGAGAGCCTCGCCGGCCGTCACGCTTTCACGGCCCATATAGCCTTCGATCATTTGCCCTCCCAGTGAGATCCGCGCAGCTCGCGGCCCATGTCCCGGCCTGATGCTAAAAGATGATCTCTCTGGCGGCAAGCGGGGAAGGCAGGTTCGGACTTTCCGTGATGAATTCAGGCCAAGTAGATCATCTGGAGAGTGCGCATACCGTGTTCTGGGTAGCGCGGGTTGAACAGGAATATCTTTCTTCGAGAGGACGGCAATGGGTAATGAATTCCGAGTCAGGGAACTTGTCCTCGGCATTGAGGGGCTCGCGCTTCTGCGGACCGCCATCGATGCGGACGAGACTTTTCTGAACGAACGGGTCGCGGAGATCAGGAAATTCGCGGCGGGCGGCGAAGAGGGGCTGCCCGGCGGCGGAGCCGCGGTGAACGAGCTCGACGCCGCAGCCGGCTACGCGGCCTGGTCGTCCATCTACGACTCCCTGCCCAGCTCCTTCATCGAGGTCGAGGAGCCGGTGGTGCAGCGGCTGCTGGACGAGGGCCCGGTCGGCGCCGCGCTCGACGCCGCCTGCGGCACCGGCCGCACCACCGTGGCCCTGACCTCGCGCGGCTATCGGACCATCGGTGTGGACCAGTCGCCCGAAATGCTGGAAAAGGCCCGGCAGAAGGCGCCGGAAGCCGAATTCCGCCGGGGCAGGCTGGAGAATCTGCCGCTGGACGACGCATCCGTCGACCTCGCGGTCAGCACGCTGGCCATGACGCATCTGTCCGATCTGACGGAGGGCGTCGCCGAACTCGCGCGAGTGGTGCGGCCCGGCGGCCGGGTCATCATCTCGGATCTGCACCCCTTCGTCGTCACCCTGCAGGGGCAGTGCCTCTTTGTACAGGGTGAGGACGAGCTCGCCTTTGTGCGCAACTATGTGCATCTGCCGAGCCATTACATCGCGGCCTTCGCCTCCGCCGGGCTCACCGTACGCGCGTGTTTCGAGCCGGTATTCAATGGGCGGCTCGCCCCCGGCGGCTATGAGGAATTCATCGCGGACGCGGCACGCGCGGCTTGGGACGGCATTCCCATCGTCGTCGTGTGGGAAGCCGTCAAGCCCGCAGCACAGTGAAAGGAAGCAGTATGAGAATCGTGCGCCACTCCGAACGCCCGGAGCTCTGGGACCGCATTCCCGAGGTGTTCGCCGGAGTCGTTCCCGAGTACAACCTCCACGGCGACATCAACGAGACGCACTGGAACCGCCTCTTCGAAGAGTTCAGCGACTACCAGTTCATGCTGTACGACGAGGAGCGGGACGACGTCCTGGGCGCGGGCCGCTCCCTGCCGCGCACCTGGGACGGCACCCCCGGAGACCTCGGCGCCGGGCTGGACGAATCGATCGACGCCGCCTACCGCGCCCATGACGCCGGGGTGAAGCCGACCGCGCTGGTCGCGCTGGGCGTCGAGGTGGCCCCCGCCCATCAGGGCAGAAGCCTCTCCAAGGCGCTGCTGACGCAGATGACGGACATGGCGCGCGCGGACGGACTGCCGCATCTGATCGTGCCGGTGCGGCCCATCTGGAAGCACCGGTACCCGCTCGTCCCCATCGAGCGGTACGCGTCCTGGACCCGGGCGGACGGCGAGCCCTTCGACCCCTGGATCCGTACCCAGGTGCGGCTCGGGGGAAGGGTCGCCGCCAGCGTCGAGAAGTCCTCGCGGATCACCGGAACGGTCGCCGAGTGGGAGAGCTGGACCGGGATGGCCTTCCCGGAGGACGGGGAGTACGTCTTCCCCGAAGGGCTCAGCACCCTGCGGGTGGACCGGGCCGCCGACCGGGCCTCCTACTGGGAGCCGGGCGTATGGATCACCTTCGATCTGCGGGAGCCCGGTCCAGCAGAGCCGCCCCGCTCCTGACGGCGCTCCAGGCGTACGCGGAGAACAGCTCCGTGTACGCCTGGTCCACCTCGGGACGCCGCTCCGGCGACAGCCCGGCGACGCCCACGGTGGAGACCGCCGCCGCCTTCAGCCGCTCCTCCGCGGCCGTGGGAGTCCCGGCCGCGGCTGCGGGAGTCCCGGCGGTGGCCGGTGCGTGCCGGCGGGCCGCGGCCTCGGCCTGCCGGCCCAGCAGCAGACAGTGGATCCACAGCTCGTCGGCGAAGGACTCCCCGAACACCTTCCGCACGGCGGTCGCGGTGTCCTCGGGGCGCTCCCGGCGTGCCGTCTCCTGGATCAGCTCCTCCGTCAGCCCGGTCCGGGGCAGCGCCTCACGCCAGGTGAAGTGGGAGCGGGCGTCGGGTGTGGCGTCCTGGCCGGGCAGCCGGATGAACCCCGCCCCATACCGCATATAGGGCAGCCAGTCGAGCTCCTCCAGCACCCAGCCCCGGGTGAGCGCCGGGCGGGCGTCGTCGGAGCCGGCCGGGCAGACCGCCTTGCGCACCCCCTGCGCCGCATGGCCGTTGATGCTGCTGGTGCCGGTGTGCTCGGTGACCGTCGGCACCGCGAGGAGGGCGCTGCGCCGCCCGTCCTGCCGCAGAAAGGCCGCCATGACCTCGTCGTCATGGCGCTCGCCGGTCTTCCCGGCATACGCGCGGAACGCGTCGGCCAGGGCGACCGGGAGGACGATGGCGAGGGTCGGCGTGAACTCCTCGGGCACGGCGCGCACCCAGCCCGCCCCGGCCAGCGCGGCGAGCCGGGCGGCGGCGCCGTTGCGCGCGTGCCAGTTGGTGTAGTAAGCGAGCGCGTCGTCGGGGAAGCGGTCGGCGCAGTGGGCGACCAGATCGAGCAGGTCCCGGGGCGCGGCCACATCGTCCTGGATCATCAGCTGATGGGTCGCCCCCTCGGCGATCCGGGACCAGGCGACCAATGCCGTGCGCAGCGCGGAGGGGTCGCCGTCCGGGTCGGGGTCCATCGCCAGACCGCCCAGCCCCAGGCGCGCGCACAGCTCCTCCGCCTGGGCTCGGCGGACCGGGTGGGTCATGACGGCCGAACTGACGCGTGCTGCGGGCATCGAGGCCCTCCTTCAGCCTGTGACCAGTGAAGACTTCCATGCTGATCATGTCCGCTGGAGGGGTGGAACCGGCTGGACCCGGGACGTGTACGGCTAAAAACGACGGTATGCTGACTCGATTCAGCTGTCCCGGGGCGTCCGCGCCGCATGGCCGCATGGCCGTAGGGCACCCGCGCCGGCGACGGGCTCAGGCTCTGCCGGACCGCCCGCACTCCCGTGCTCTGGTCTCGCGGTCCGCGTTGAACCGCACGGCCCTGCGCTGGCGGGCGCACTCCGCCGCGAGGCTCTCCTTGTCAGGACATCGGCGGCGGCCGAGGGCCGCCCACAGACACGCGGCGACGACGATCACGACGGCCGCATCCGCCGCCAGCCGCACCGCGGTTCCCGTGTCGAGAAGAAGATGCACGGCTGCCATCTCCAGGCCGGCGAAGGCCAGGGCTAATGCGATGACCGCGTAACGACCGCTGTTCGGATTCATCGTGGAACCTCTCGTCAGAGGCGGGCTGAGGGCCGGAAGACGCCCGCGCGTACGACCTATACCCATCTGTCGGAGACCCACCCGGAGCGCCGTCGCCGGGGGGTGGGCGTGCGCAGGGGCATGGCGATATAGCGGGCGATATGTGCTGATCAGTAGTATTCTGGACAGGAATGGTTATCCGTTCAACCGCCTGATCGGGAGGCCGGTCATGGATGTCCTGGTACTCATCGGACGCATCCTGTTCGTGCTGCTCTTCCTCAATTCCGCCATCGGTCATCTCACCAAGACCAAGGACCTGGCCGGCTACGCGGCCTCGCGGGGCATTCCCGCGCCCGCCGCCGGGACCTTCGCCAGCGGACTGCTGATGCTGGCGGGCGTGGTGAGCGTGGCCCTCGGCATCTGGGCGGATCTCGGGGCCCTGCTGCTGGCCGTCTTCCTCTTCCCCACGGCCCTGCTGATGCACGGCTTCTGGAAGGAGAGCGAAGGGCAGGCCCGGCAGAACGAGATGATCGCCTTCTTCAAGGACATCGCGCTGGGCGGCGCGGCCCTGATGCTGATCGCGTTCTTCTCGTACGTCGGCCACGACCTCGGACTGACGATCACCGGACCGCTCTTCCACATCAGCTGACAGCCGGGCGCCGGGGAACCGCCGACGATCCGACGCACGCTGTCCGATCGGATCTCCGATCAGGGATCTGATCACCGGTCGATGTGATGGACTGTCAAGCGATCATCACCCGAACCTTGTTCATGGATTCGAACGCCGATTACATGGTGGGATGCCTCCACTGTCGCGCAGCGGCTCGCCTCCCCGCCGCTCCCCCCGTCTCGCCGCGCTGCTCGCCCTCGTGCTGCTCGCCGCCCTTCCGGCCCTGCCGCCGGTCACGGCGGCGCCCGCGTCCGCCGCTCCGGCCGGCGCGATCCTGGACCCGGTACCCGGCAAGCCCGTCGAGTCCGGTCTCGGGGTCGTCGTCGAGGAGTACGCCTCCTTCCCCCGCACCGAACCCGTCCCCGGGCCCGTCACCGACGCCCGCCTCAGACGCCATGCCCGCATCAACCATCTGAGCGAACTGCCCGACGGCTCGGGCCGGATGGCCGTCCCCGATCTCAACGGCAGGCTCTATCTCGTCCAGAACGGCCGTCCCGCCGTATACCTCGATCTGGCCGCCGCCGTCGGCCCGGCCTTCTTCGCCAGCAGAGGACTGGGGTCGGGACTCGGCTTCGCCGCCTTCGCCCCCGACTTCCGCCGCACCGGCCGCTTCTACACGGTCCACACCGAGCAGGCCGCCGCGACCGCCGCCCGGCCCGACTTCGTCCAGCGCTCGACCGTCAACTACCACGGCGTCGTCACCGAGTGGACGGCCGCCGACCCCGCCGCCGCCGTCTTCGCGGGCAGCCGCCGCGAGCTGCTCCGCATCGGCTTCACCGGCGGCGGCCACGGCATCCAGCAGATCGACTTCAACCCCACCGCCCGGCCGGGCGAGAGCGACTACGGGCTGCTGTACATCGCCGTCGGCGACGGAGCGCAGGGCCTGAACAACGGCGAACCGCAGGATCTCACGCTGCCGCACGGCAAGCTGCTCCGGATCGATCCGCGCGGCCGGTCCGGCGCCAACGGACGGTACGGCGTACCGCCCGCCAATCCCTTCACCGCCAGACCCGGCGCGCTCGGCGAGATCTACGCCTACGGCATGCGCGATCCGCACCGCTTCAGCTGGGACCGGGCATGGCCGCACCGGCTCCGCCTCGGGCATATCGGCGAGCATGCCGTCGAAGGCGTCTACGAGGTGCGCGCCGGGGACAATCTCGGCTGGAGCGAACGCGAGGGCGCCTTCGTCTACGACAAGAGCGCGGCCGACGCCTGCGAACGGCTGCGCCCGCTGCCCGAGGACGACGCGCGCTACGGGTATGTCTACCCCGTCGCCGCCTACGACCACGACCCGCCCGCGAACTGGAACTGCCGTTCCGATGTGGGCCGTGCCATCGTCGGCGGATTCGCCTACCGGGGACAGCTCGTACCGGCCCTGCGCGGCACATACCTCTACGGCGATCTGGTGGACGGCCGGCTGTTCTACTCCGAGACCGGCGCGATGCGCCGCGGCTCCCAGCGGCTCGCCGCCACCTACTCCCTGATGCTCTTCGACCGCGCCGGACAGCGGGTCACCATGCGCTCGCTCGCCGGGGACACCCGGGTCGACATGCGCTTGGGCCAGGACGCCCAGGGCGAGCTCTATCTGCTCTCGAAGGCCAACGGAAAGATCTGGAAGATCACCGGCAGCCGCGCCTTCGCCGCCTGCGACACCACCGGCACCACGCTCACCCAGCTCACGGCGGAGCGGAACTGGGCCCCGGTGACCCCCGCCAAATGGCGCTTCCCGTCCGGCCGGGTCACCCTCGCCGAGGCGGGCGTCGCACGGCCGGGCCCGCGCAGGCCCTATGAGTACGCGGTGCTCACCGCGGGCCCGCCGCTCGGCAGCGTACGGATCGACGCCGACGTCCGGCTCGACACCCCGGTGGAGATCAGCAACCGCGATGTCGTCATCGTCTTCGGCCATCGGTCCGACACCCGCTTCTCCTATGTCCACCTCTCCTCCGACAACACGATCTACCCGCACAACGGGATCTTCGTGGTCGACGACGCCGACCGGCTGCGGATCGATCACCAGTGGGACGGCCGGACAGGGGCCGAGCCCGCCGTCGTGGACGCCGCCTGGCACTCGGTACGGGTGGTCCACTGCGCGGCCAGCGGCGAGATCGCGGTCTACGTCGACGGCTCCCGGCACCCGCTGATGACGGCCGTGGACCGGCGGGCCGGCACGGGCCGGGTGGGCTTCGGCTCCTTCGACAATGTGGGCAGCCTCCGTGCCCTGACCGTCAGCGGAAAGCCCTCGGCCACCGGCAAAAGCCCCTCGGCCGCCGGCGGAAAGCCCCCGTCCGACCGCTGACAGCGGTGCGGGCGTCCCGGAACAGCGCGATGGGGCCCGTCCACGGACGGGCCCCACTTCCAGCGAAACGCCTGAGCGTCAGACGATCTGGTCCGCCAGCTCGGCCTGCTCACGAGCGGAGCCGTACGCCTGCGGCTGCGGAGTGCCGTACGAACGCCGGGCCACGAACCACCAGATGGTCGCCAGCGTCAGCACCGCGACCAGCGCCACCGACGCGTAGTTCATGGTGTCGACCGTCACCGGGTTCGTCTGCGGCAACAGGAACAGCACGGTCACGAACGCCACCCAGACCACGGCTATCCAGCCGATCGGCTTGCTCCACTTGCCGAGGTTCCACGGCCCCGGCTGGAAGCGGTCCCCGGCGCGCAGCTTCAGATAGATCGGGATCGCGTACGCCGGGGTGATGCCGATGACATTGATGGCGGTCACCGCGCCGTACGCCGTCGAGGAGTACAGCGAGGGCAGGGCCAGCAGACAGGCGCAGCCCACCGACAGCCACACCGCGGGCACCGGGGTCTGCGTCCTGGCGCTGACCTTGCGCCACAGGGACGAGCCGGGCAGCGCGTTGTCACGGCTGAAGGCGAACACCATCCGGCTGGCCGCCGCGACCTCGGCGTTGCCGCAGAACAGCTGGGCCACGATCACGATCAGCAGCAGCGCCGACGCGCCGCCGGTGCCCAGCGCGTCGATCATGATCTGGGCGGGCGGCACACCGGTCGCGGAGTTCTGCGCCCCGGCGTAGTCCTGGATGGCGAAGGCCAGCCCCGCCAGCAGGGCGAATCCGGCGATCCAGGAGACCCAGATGGCGCGGACGATGCCCTGGGCCGCGGTGACCGACGCGTTGGAGGTCTCCTCCGAGAGATGGGCGGAGGCGTCATAGCCGGAGAAGGTGTACTGGGCGAGCAGCAGACCGATCGCCGCGACGTAGATGGGGTTCTCCCAGCCGGTGCCGTTGACGAACTCGGTGAAGACGACCTCGGCGGACTGGTGGTTCTTGGGGACGATCGCCAGCACGCCGACGATCAGCACGACACCGCCGATGTGCCACCACACGCTGATCGAGTTGAGCACGCTGACCAGCTTCACGCCGAACAGGTTCAAGGTGGCGTGCAGCAGCAGAATGATCATGAAGATGACCATGGTCGAGCCGGGGGTGGGGTCGAATCCCCACTGAAGGTGGAGGAAGGCTCCGGTGAACATGGCCGCGCCGTAGTCGATGCCGGCGATCGCGCCGAGCAGACCCAGCAGATTCAGCCAGCCGGTGTACCAGCCCCACTTACGGCCGCCCAGCCGGTCCGCCATGTAGTACAGCGCTCCGGAGGTGGGGTACGAGCTGGTCACCTCGGCGAGCGCCATACCGACACAGAGCACGAACAGGCCGACGCCGAGCCAGCCCCAGAGCATCACCGCGGGGCCGCCGGTGTTCATGCCGAAGCCGTACAGGGTCATGCATCCCGAGAGGATGGAGATGACGGAGAAGCTGATGGCGAAGTTGCCGAAGCCTCCCATGCGGCGGGCCAGAACCGGCTGGTAGCCGAGTTCCCGCAGCCGCTCCTCCTCATCGACGGGCGACTTCTGGTCAGAACCCGACCATCTGGGCGAGGGGATGGACATGGTGGATCAACCTCCGGGGGAAAGGTTTTGCACTGAACGGTTGACGGTGGTGGCACGGCCGCCCGCGCGGGATCGCGCGGACGGACGCCGCTCCCGGCGGAGCGTCCCGGCCCGCCCGGGGGAGCGGACCGGCGCCGCCGGAAGGTGCGGTCAGTGACCGGCACCCCGTGCGGCGGCGAGACACCGGCTGCGGGCGCGGAGGAAGACCTCCTCGGCCAGCACCGGGTCACCGGGGTTCTGCGAGCGGTACAGCCAGGGTGGAGCGGTGAAGTACGGGCCCAGGGACTCGAAGACCCGGGCCGCCTCCACGAACCGGCCCGCGCCCCACAGCGCGTGGGCCAGATGGTTGAGGTCGAGCAGTGAGGCCTCGGCCGGATCGATGTGGTCGAACCAGCCTTCCAGAGCGATCACGGCCTCCCGGGTGGCGTCCTCCGTCACCCAGTGCAGATCCAGCGCTCGCTCATGGCCCCGGTCCCTGCGGTAGCGCTCCACCCTGACATGGAGCGGCAGGGCCAGCAGCGCCGAGCCCGCCGGCGCGGCGGACGCCGCCCACTGGACGAAGTTCACCGCCTCCGACAGATGACCGGCGGACTTGCGCACATACACGAACTGCAGCATCCGGTGGTACGCCTCGCGGTTGTACGGATCCCGCTTGTGCGCCTCCGCCAGCAGCCCCCAGGGACCGGGGAACAGCATCGGCCCCGGCGGGACCTGGCGGTGCTCGTCGAGCCGCTGCTTCTCGTCGAGCTGCGCGAGCGCCAGCAGACACACCCACGGCACCGGGTCGTCGGGCCCCTGATGGGCGGCGATCCGGCAGGCGTCCCATGCCTCGTGCCACAACTCCTGGGTGCGCTGATGCCCCTCGCGGTGCGCCCGCAGAGCCCGTTCGACCGCGATCCGGCAGTGCATCACCGTCGCGGCGAGCGAGCCGGGCTCCTCGGCCCGCCACGCCTGCACCGCGTCCGAACCGGCGGCGATGGCCGCGAGCACCTGGGTGCGCTGGGTCCACATCCCCCAACTGGCGGTGTTGTGCAGCAGGTTCCGCATCGACAGCCAACGGCCGGTCCGTAAATCCTGCAGGGCGGAGCGCAGTTCGTTGTCATGGCCCGCCGGATGGTACACCGGTCGGAACTGATCCTGGGACATCAGTCCGCCGTCGCCCCCGTCGTTCCGCGCAGGGTTGGATGTCGCGAGATGGTCGTCATGGGTCCTCATAGGGACAGGTGGGGGGTCGTCATGGGGTACGGATCAGATTCCGATCCCCGTATGCGCGCCGATCTTACTCAACCAATCGAATACGACAAGAAGTTGACCTGAATAGGCCACATGGTGGACCAAAGAGCGGATCGACCAGGACAATTGCCCCGCCCTTGACGAGAGCCGCGGACTGCTCCACCCTGTCGTCGTCAACGATCATGGTGTGCCCGGCACTTACCCGCTGATCAGCCGGAACTTCCCGAAGAGAGCGTGAGGGTCGATGGCAAGCGCCGTACTGGCCGTGGATCAAGGCACCTCCGGCACCAAGGCCCTGGTCATCTGCCCCGACCGCGGCGTCATCGGCACCGGGACCGCCCCGGTGACGCCCCGCTACGGAGCCGGCGGCACCGTCGAGGTCGACCCGGGGGAACTGCTCTCCTCCGTCGTCGACGCCGGACGGCGGGCGCTGGCCGACGCCGGGGAGCCGGTCGCCGCCGTCGGCCTCGCCAACCAGGGGGAGACCGTCCTCGCCTGGGACCCCGACAGCGGAGCGCCTCTCACCGACGCCATCGTCTGGCAGGACCGGCGGGCCGCGCCCCTGTGCTCCGAGCTCTCCCCGTACGGGGACGAACTGGCGCATCTCACCGGACTGCCCCTCGATCCCTACTTCGCCGCGCCCAAAATGGCATGGATACGTCGGGAACGCACCCGGGAGGGCGTCGTCACCACCAGCGACTCCTGGCTGATCCACCGGCTGACCGGGGCGTTCGTCACCGACGCGGCGACCGCGGGACGCACCCAGCTGCTCGACCTCGACACCGTCGCCTGGTCGCCGAGGGCGCTCGGCGTCTTCGGGCTCGACGGCGAGCGGCTGCCGGAGGTGGTCGACGCCGCCGGACCGGTGGGCACGACCACCGCCTTCGGCGTGCCGATCCCGCTGACCGGCCTCCTGGTCGACCAGCAGGCCGCCCTGCTCGCCCAGAGCGTCACCGAACCCGGCGTCGCCAAGTGCACCTACGGCACCGGCGCGTTCCTCCTCGCCCAGACCGGGCGGACCCCCCGCCGCACCGACAGCGGGCTCGTCAGCTGCGTCGCCTGGCGGCTCGGCGGAGAGACCAGCTACTGCCTCGACGGACAGGTCTATACCGTCGCCTCCGCCGTGCGCTGGCTCACCGACCTGGGGGTGATCTCCGGAGCGGCCGATCTCGACCCGGTCGGCTCCGCGGTGCCGGACAGCGGCGGAGTCACCTTCGTACCGGCGCTCGCGGGACTCGCCGCCCCCTGGTGGCGCGGCGACGTACGGGGCTCCCTCACCGGGCTCGGCCTGGACACCGGGCCCGGGCAACTGGTGCGCGCCCTGTGCGAGGGCATCTCCGCACAGGTCGCCGAACTGACCCGGGCCGTCGCCGCCGACCTCGGCCGGCCGCTGTCGAGCCTGCGGGTCGACGGCGGGCTGACCCGCTCCGCGCTGCTGATGCAGACCCAGGCCGATCTGCTCCAGATCCCGGTGGAGGTCTCCGCGCTGCCCGATGTGACCGCCCTCGGCGTCGGCGCGGTCGCCCGGCTCGGCGTCGACCCGGCCCTGACCACCGAGGAGGCGATCCCCGACTGGCGGCCCTCCGCCGTCTACGAGCCGCGGATCGGGCCCGACGAGGCCGCCGCCCGGCTCGCCGGGTTCCGCTCCCGGGTGGACGCCCTGCTGGACGGTCTCCCCGGAGGCCAGGGCACCTCCTGACCGAGGTACCGGGGGGATCGCTCGTACGGGCGAGGTACCGGGGGATCGCTCGTACGGGCCGGACACCCGGCACACCCGGCACACCCGGGCCACACCGCCGGGAACGCCATGTCCGAATCCCGCCAGCAGAGCCCTCCGGGCCCGGCCCATACTGGTCCCATGACGATCGAGGACAGCCGATACGAGGCGGTGAGCAGCAAGGACGCCCGGTTCGACGGGGTCTTCTTCTTCGCCGTCTCCACGACCGGGATCTACTGCCGGCCCAGTTGCCCCGCGATCACCCCCAAGCGCCGGAACATCGCCTTCTACCGGACGGCGGCAGCCGCGCAGAGCGCCGGCTACCGGGCCTGCCGCCGCTGCCGGCCCGACGCCGTGCCCGGATCCGCGGAGTGGAACGCCCGCGCCGATGTGGTGGGCCGGGCCATGAGGCTCATCGGCGACGGCGTCGTGGACCGCGAAGGCGTCACCGGACTCGCCCACCGGCTCGGCTACAGCACCCGCCAGGTCCAGCGGCAGCTCAACGCCGAGGTCGGCGCGGGCCCCATCGCCCTCGCCCGCGCCCAGCGCGGCCACACCGCCCGCGTACTGCTCCAGACCACCACCCTGCAAGCCGCCGAGATCGCCTTCGCGTCGGGGTTCGCGAGCGTCCGCCAGTTCAACGACACCATGCGCGCCATCTACGCGGCGACCCCCAGCGAACTGCGCTCCGCCCGCACCGGCCGCGACGTCCGCTTCGGCCCGGTCAGCCCCGAGACCGGGCGGACGGGGGTGCCCCTGCGCCTGGCCCACCGGACCCCCTACGCCGCCGCGCAGATCTTCGACCATCTCGCCGAGCGTGCGCTCACCGGCATCGAGGAGATCACCGGCGGGCGCGGCGCGCGCACCTACCGCCGCACCCTGCGGCTGCCCGGCGGCCCCGGCATCGCCGAGGTCCGCGAGCAGCCGGGCGCGGAGGGCTGGCTCGGCTGCCGGCTCCATCTCACCGATCTGCGGGATCTGACGACCGCGACCCAGCGGATCCGCCGGCTCTTCGATCTGGACGCCGACCCGTGCGCCGTCGCCGAGCGCCTCGGCACGGATCCTGCGCTCGCCGCCCCGGTCGCCGCCTGTCCCGGGCTGCGCGTCGCCGGGGCCGCCGACCCGCAGGAGGCGGCCGTGCGCGCGGTACTCGGCGGGCGGCTGTCCACAGCGGCGGCCCGCCGCGCGGGTGACGCGCTGGTCGCGGCGTACGGACAGCCGCTCCGCCGCACCAGCGGCGGGCTGACCCGTCTCTTCCCGGCCGCCGGTGATCTCGCGGAAGCCTCGCTGGACGGGCTGGGCCTGTCCGGGGCCCGGCGTGCCGCCCTCCGCGCGATCGCCGCGGCGATCGCCGACGGGACCCTCTCCCTGGACCCGGGCGCGGACCGGGACGGGACCGAACGTCTGCTGCTCGCGCTGCCGGGAGTCGGCCCCCGGACCGCCGGCCGCATCCGGATGCGCGCGCTCGGCGATCCCGATGTGCTGCTGAGCGAGGACGCCGCCGTACGGGCCGCGATGCGCCGCCTCGGGGTCACGGCGGCTGCCGCCGCACGGTGGCGGCCGTGGAGCTCGTACGCCACGGAGTATCTCCGGTACGCGGTCTGACGCCGCGCGCTCCGTCCCGGGCGGGGAGCACCGGGCGGGGGAGCACCGGCCGGTTCCGTGACCGGGGCGTGCCCCGGTCACGGGGTGTCAGGCGATGGACGCCGAGATGATCGCCGACACCGCGATATTGCAGGACGCCGTGACCCAGACCGCCGGATGCGGCTCCGGCTCCACCAGCGTCGCGCCCAGCCTGCCCGGGGTGACCAGGTCCACCACCAGGAACGCCACGGCCATCATCACCAAGCCGAGCACACCGAACGCCGCCGTCGAGGCGAGGCCCTTGCCGAAGTCGTCGTAGGTGGTCCAGATCGAGGTGAACACGATCCCGCCGATGCCCAGCAGCGCGGAGCTGAGCAGCAGGGCGGCGTTGCGGTTGCGGTCCTCCCAGATCTGCCGTCCGAGCTTGCCCGGGGTGAGCAGGTCGATCAGGACCATGCCGAGGATCAGAAGAACCAGTCCGAGAGCGCCGTACGCGCTCGCGCGGCCGAGTCCGTTGACTATGTCGGTCATTGCGGGGCCAGTCTCCGTATGTGCGAGAGGTGATACCGGTCAAGGGCGCGCAAAATCTACCGCATGAACCGGCGCAGTGGATCACCTCCTCCGTAACTTTCGTATACGTACGCCGGGCGCGTAAGCCTCCGGATCCGGCGTGTGCCATCGACCATACGCCCCTGGAAAGCGCTGTCCGGTCACGGAGGGCGCGATTCCGGGAGATATCCCGGCCGGCCGTGACAACTCCCGCCGGACACAGGGTATTCGCCACCCCCGCAAAGTCAGCGGCGATGGCCGGAAGAACAGTTGGACGCGGCCCCGGACGGTCGACTCCGATGGCCGGGCGCTCCTAGGATGACGAAAACGACAGATGGCCGGATACATGCCGGATCAGTGAATTCTGTGACCGTCGTCGACGGCGGAGGCAAGTGCCCACATCGAGGAGAACTCATGGTCGTGGTAATGGTTCCCGAGGCTACCCAGGAAGAAATAGACGGCGTCGTCGGATTGGTGCGCGCGGCCGGCGGAGAGGCATTTGTCAGCCGTGGAGTATCCCGGACGATCGTCGGTCTGGTCGGGGATGTGAATGATTTCGAAGCGCTGAATCTGGGCAGCCGTAGCGGGGTGCTCCAGGTGATGCGGGTCTCCGCGCCGTACAAGCTCGTCAGCCGGGAGCACCACGCCACCCGGTCCGTCATCCGGGTGGGCGGAGTGCCCATCGGGCCGGACACCCTGAGCGTGATCGCCGGCCCCTGCGCCGTCGAGACACCGGAGCAGACCCTGGCGGCCGTGCTGATGGCGAAGCAGGCCGGCGCCTCCCTGCTGCGCGGCGGCGCCTTCAAACCGCGCACCTCTCCCTACTCCTACCAGGGGCTCGGCGAGCGGGGGCTGAAGATCCTCGCCGATGTGCGGGAGGAGACCGGACTGCCGGTCGTGACCGAGGTCATCGACCCCGGCAGCGTCGACATGGTCGCCTCCTACGCCGACATGCTCCAGGTGGGCGCCCGTAACATGCAGAACTTCGCGCTGCTCCAGGCGGTCGGCCGCGCGGGCAAGCCGGTGCTGCTCAAGAGGGGTTTCAGCGCCACGATCGAGGAATGGCTGAGCGCCGCCGAGTACATCGCGCAGCGCGGCAACCTCGACATCGTGCTCTGCGAGCGGGGGATCCGGACGTTCGAGACCGCCACCCGCAACACCCTCGACATCAGCGCGGTGCCCGTCGTCCAGCGGCTGTCGCATCTGCCCGTGATCGTCGACCCCTCGCACTCGGGAGGCCGCCGCGATCTGGTGGTGCCGCTCACCCGGGCGGCGATCGCCGCGGGGGCGGACGGGGTCATCATCGACATCCACCCCGAGCCCAAGACGGCGCGCTGCGACGGCGATCAGGCGCTGATCGAGTCCGATCTGCGCGAGGTCGCCGACGCGGTGACCATTCTCTCCCCGCTCATGGGCCGCAGCCTCGCCATGCCGGTGCGCGCGGGGGCGCGCGCGTCCCGAAAAGCGCCGGTCCGGGCGCGCTGATTCCGTTTCAGTCGCCGAATATGGTGCCGATGGTACGAGGGGTGCCCCATGGGAACGATGGGGCACCCCTAGGGGGGTAGGGGGCCATAGGGGTCGACAGACAGGGCATACGCAGGGGTTACGACCCGCAAAGGACGAATGTTAATTTCCTTCTCATCTGGCGGAAGTTCAGGCAGCCGTCCGGATGCTCTGCTCGGAATCGTCCATGGGGGTTCGAGGACATTGGCAACGAGCTGGTCTCGGAAATTCGATACACCGTGTCACAGATATGACGGGGGCGAAGCACACGTTCTGGAAGCGAGTACGGGCCGTACCACCGCCCGCCTCTCATCCCCGAGTTCTTGAGGTGATGGGGTGGTGCCCGAAGAAATGAACATCGAAGAACAGTCCGTGGTGGAAGTCGAACTCGATTCACTGAACTCGGCGGGTTCGCCGCGGCTTTCCGGTGAGAGTCCCGAGCATGTGCATGTTCTGGCGGCGGCGCAGAGCCCGCTTCCGCCCATTGTCGTGCACCGGGCCACGATGAAAGTCATCGATGGTTTTCACCGGGTGAAAGCGGCCAGGCTGCGCGGCGCGGAGACGATTGAGGCCCGATTCTTCGACGGCGACGAGGCCGAGGCGTTCGTCCTCGCCGTCCGGCTGAACGTCAGGCACGGTCTGCCGCTCGCTCTGGCCGACCGCAAGCGGGCCGCCGAACGTATCATCGCCTCGCATCCGCAGTGGTCCGACCGGAGGGTGGCCACGGTCACCGGGGTCTCCCCGGGCACCGTGGGCGACATCCGCAAGCGGACCGTCCCGGGCCGGACGCCGGAGTCGCGGCGGGTCGGCCAGGACGGCAGGGTCCGCCCGCTCGACGGGAGCGCGGGCCGGATGCTCGCGGGCGAGCTGCTGGCGGCCAACCCGGGGCTGTCGCTGCGCCAGGTCGCCCGGGCGGCCGGCATCTCGCCCGAGACGGCGCGCGATGTGCGCAACCGCCTGCACAACGGGGACGATCTGGTGCCCCGGCAGTGCCGCAGAAAGACGCCGGCGGTCCTGGTGGCGGCGCGGGAGGACTTCACGGAGGAACTGCTCGCCCGGCGTCCGGAGCTGGTCGCGCAGGGGCCGTCCCAGCGGTCCGGCAGGTCCCGCACCGACATCGCTCCCGACCGGGCGATGCTGGTGAAGCGGCTCAAGGCCGATCCGGCGCTCCGCTTCACCGAGACGGGGCGCAATCTGCTGCGGCTGCTGGCCCTGCACACGCTCCGGAAAGAGGAATGGGACGCGATCATCAACAATGTCCCGCCGCACTGCACCGACATCGTCGCCGATCTCGCCCGGCAGTTCGCGGATCTCTGGTCGGAGTTCGCCGTGCGGATCAAGGACGACGTCGCCCAGATAGGCTGAGAACTCCATAGCGGATGTCCGAGCGTCAAAAGCGGACAGTTGGACATCCCGTGGATTTGCCTTCACGCCATCTCCATAACCCTGGGGTGCGCGGCATATGACGGAGGGTCCTCCCGCCGACCCGGCGGGAGGACCCTCTGCCGTACCGGGACGCACCCGGCCCGTGCGTCGGTCTCGTGTGGATCAGCAGATGAGTCCCGGACCCCCGTGGGGTGGGGCCCAGGACCCTCCCCACGGGATGGGACCGAGGACCTTCCCCGCGAGGTGGGACCCAGGACCCTCCCCATGGGATGGGACCCAGGACCCGGCGCCCACCCCGCGTCACACCTCGGCGCGCGCCCGCGGAGCCCACGCCTCCGGTGACCGCTCCACGGACGAGCCCGCCCGGACCGTACGCAGCCGGGCCGCCGCGGCGACGCCGTCGCACCCCGCCAGCCCCAGCGCGTCGCGCAGCTCCTCGGCCAGCAGCTCCAGCACCCGGGCCGCGCCCGCCTCGCCGTCCGCGGCCAGCCCCCAGAGCAGCGGACGGCCCACCAGGACCCCCGAAGCGCCGAGCGCGAGCGCCCTGAGGACGTCCGGGCCGCTGCGGATCCCGCTGTCGAGCAGCACCTCACAGCTCCCGGAGACGGCACGCGCCACCTCCGGCAGCGCGTCGACGCTGGGGACCGCGCCGTCGAGCTGGCGTCCGCCGTGGTTGGAGACCACGACGGCGTCGACCCCGAACTCCGCCGCCCGCAGCGCGTCCTCGGGCGCCAGCACCCCCTTGAGGACCAGCGGAAGACCGGTCAGCTTCCGCAGCGCCGCCACCGACGACCAGGTCAGCGCCGAGGAGAACGTACGGCTGGTGTGCACGGCCAGCGCGGAGGCGTTCGCGGACCGCTCGTGCGCCGCCGCCCCCGTCTCGACATTGGCCGCGCGGACATGGCCGGGCAGCGTGAACCGGTTGCGGACATCCCGCAGCCGGCGGCCCATCCACGGCACATCGACGGTGAGCACGATCGCCGAGCACCCCGCGTCCTCGGCCCTGCGGACCAGATCCAGGGTGCGTGCGGTGTCGCGCAGCCAGTAGAGCTGGAACCAGACCGTGCCGCCGACCGCGGTGATCTCCTCGATCGGCACGCTGCTCAGCGTGCTCGCGGTGAACGGCGCCCCCGCCGCCCGCGCCGCCCGGGCGGTGGCGATCTCGCCGTCCGGATGCACCAGCCGGTGGTACGCGATCGGCGCGACCGCGATCGGCAGCGCGGCCGGCGTGCCCAGCAGGCGGGTCCGGGTGGAGACCTCGGTGACATCCCGCAGAATCCGGGGGAGCAGAAAGACCCGGTCCAGCGCGGCCCGATTGGCGTCGAGAGTGATCTCGCCGCCGCTGCCCCCGGCGATGAAGTCCCGTACGTCAGGGGGCAGCACGGCGGCGGCGGCGCGCTCGAAGTCGGCCAGACACACCGCCGCCCGGGCGACGCTCCCGCTCCCGGCGTACGGCCCGGCCGGATCCGCTCCCGTGACGGCGGACGGATCCGCCGTCACGGGCGGCTCCGCCGCCGCCCCCGGGGGGACCGCGGCGGCGGCGACCGGATCAGAGACCGAGCCCACGCTTGCCGGCCCTCTCCAGCTCCACGGCCTCGTACAGCGCCTTGATGTTGGAACTGCCGAACGTCGCCGCGCCCTGTCGCTCGATGACCTCGAAGAACAGGGTGTGCCGGGGGTGGCTCGAAGCGGTGAAGATCTGGAAGAGCTGCCCTCCGTGGTCCTCGTCCACGAGCACATGGGTCGCCCGCAGATCCTCCAGCCGCTCCTCCGCCAGCTCGATGCGCTCGCCGAGCAGGTCGTAGTAGGCCGACGGGGTCTTGAGGAAGCCCACACCGCGGCGGCTCAGCGCACGCACCGAGCGCACGGCGTCCGGTGAGGAGAACGCCAGATGCTGGACGCCGGAACCCTGATGACCCTTGAGGAACTCGTCGATCTGCCCGGGATCCGCCGTGGGGTCGGGCTGGATCAGCGTCAGGGTCACGGCCCCGGAGGGGCTCTGGACGACCTTGGACTCCATCGCCTGCCTGCCGACGACGATGCGCTCCTCGAAGATGTTCCGGAACCCGAGAGCGCCCACGTAGTACTCGACCGTCGGCTCCAGATCGCCCACGGAGAGACAGACCGCGACATGGTCGATGTCGACCAGGCCGACGTCGTCCGCCCGGTCGCCGTCCGCCCGCAGCGCCGGGACGAATCCGGCGGGCAGCCCCGGCTCCTCGCCGGGGGCGCGCTGGACCAGCGTGTGCACCAGGTCCCCGAAGCCCTTGAGGGCCGCGGTGACCTCCGGGCCGCCGCCCGCGTGCCGGGTGGGCCGGCGGTGCACCAGCGCGCCGCCGCCGACCGCCGCGCTGAACGCCGCCTCCACATCGGCGGTGCGCAGCGCGATATCGGCGACTCCGTCACCGTGCGAGGAGACGTAGGCCGACGCCGGATGGTGGTCCGAGGTCGCCTCGGTGAGGACCAGGGTGGTCTGTCCATGGCGCAGGGCGATGCTGCGGTGCTCGGCGGAGCCGCCGGTGCCGATCACGGTGAAGGCGTACCGGTCGACCCAGTCGAATGCCGCCGACTCCAGGTCCGCGACGTATATCTCGACGTAGTCGATGGAGAGATCGGCGAGCGGGTCAGTGACTTTTGACAAATCCCTCATGAAAGTCCCCCAACCGGGAAAGAACCGAGTTTCTGGAACTGTAGAGCCCGCTACTTCCGTCTGGCCAATGGACACTTAACCCAATGTCTGCACGGTTAGACAGACAGATGGACGTGAACGGTTAGACGGATAAATCTCTTTGCTGAGCGACCTTAATGAGCGACGCTTTCAGAACGGGGTGAGGAATCTTGATCCGCGCCATTTCAGTGATCGGCACGGGACTGATCGGAACATCGATCGCGCTCGCGGCCTGCCGCCGGGGAGTGACCGTGTTCCTCTCCGACCGGGACCCCGTGGCCGCCCGGACGGCGGCGGCTCTGGGCGCGGGGCGGGCGCGGGCCCCGGCCGTGCCGGTGGATCTGGCGGTGCTCGCCGTGCCGCCGAGCCAGGTCGGACCGGTGCTCGCCGAGCAGCAGCGGCGCGGGCTCGCCCACTGCTATACGGATGTGGCGAGCGTGAAGTCGGGGCCGGAGCGGGCGGCGCTGCGGCTGGCGCCCGATCCGTCGTGCTACATCGGAGGGCATCCGCTGGCGGGGCGGGAGCGCTCGGGCCCGCTGGCGGCCCGGGCCGCTCTGTTCGAGGGCCGCCCCTGGGTGCTGACGCCCTCCCCGCTGACCTCGGACACGGCGCTGCGCCGGGCCCGTGAACTGGTGGCGCTCTGCGGTGCGGTCCCGGTCGTCACCCAGAGCGCGTCCCATGACGAGGCCGTCGCGCTGACCTCGCATGTGCCGCATCTCGTCGCCAGCCTGATGGCGGCACGGCTGTCCGGGGGCCCGGAGGGGGTGGCCCGGTTCGCCGGCCAGGGGCTGCGGGACGTCACCCGGATAGCGGGCGGGGACTCGGGGCTGTGGGGCGACATCCTCCAGTCCAACGCGACGGCCGTGGCGGGGGTGGTGAGGGAGCTGCACGAGGATCTCTCCCGGCTGGTCGCGGCGCTGGACGCGCTCGCCCGGCCGGACGGCCGGGAGCGGGCGCACGGGATGCGCGCGATGGTGGATCTGCTGGACCGGGGCATCGCCGGTCTCACCGAGATCCGGGGCCGGGGCCCCGGCGTGCCGGAGCACGGCGCGCACATCCGGGTGACCCTCGCGGACCGGCCCGGCGAACTGCCCCGGCTGCTGGCCGCCGTCGCGGACCTCGGGGTCGACGCCGCGGACGCGATCGTCGAGGAGTGCGGGCCCGCCGGGCGGGAAGGGCTCGCCGTGCGGTTCGCCGTCGCGCCCCGCGCCGCCGGCCGGACCGTGGCACGACTGGCGGCCGAAGGATGGGACGCTGGATGGGCAAATGGTGCGTATGTTGACCAATATGAAGAAGGCCCGGCACTCCCGACTGTCCGGACCTGAGGCGGAGCTGGCCGAATCTCCATTCCCCTGCCACGGTATTTCGCCTCATCCCACGCGTAACCCATTCGAGTGATGTCTAAAAATCGCCGATGTGTCCTCTCCCGAGTGGCCGAAAAGAGCCCGCATGCGCTGGTTCGGCTCGGTACCCTGTTCTGAGATGTGTTTCTGTCCGGGCGACGTCCAGATCTGCCCCCCACAAGTCCGATCGTTGCAGGTCAGAAGCGCAGAGAGCGCACAGAACGTACGGGGGGATCTGTGAAGTTCAGTGAAAGAGACGAGGAACTGCGACTGCTCGACCGTTTGTACGAAGGGTGCGTCCGCGGCAAAGGCGCGGTAGTCCTCGCGAACGGTTCCGTCGGCTGTGGAAAGACCGCGCTGCTCCAGACATTCGCCAGCCGGGTGAAGGAGAATGGCGGTCTCTTCCTATCGGTGACCGCGTCCGCGAGCGAACGTCTTCATCTCTTCGGCCTGATCGACCAGTTGGTGAGCGCGATTCGCGCCGCGGGAATGACCGCGGACCCGCTCGCCGCGGAAGAGGTCGACGTCACCGTGTCCGCCGACGACCAGCAGGGAGCCCCCCGTATCCCCCTGGGACTCCTCCAGCGCATCAGCCGGTCCATCAGCGAGTTCGCCGACCGCGGCCCTCTCGTCCTCGGCATCGACGATGTGCACTTCGCGGACGAGCCGTCCCTCCAGTGCCTGCGCTATCTGATCCGCAGGATCGACACCTCGGCCGTCCTCATCGTGATGAACGAGAGCTCCTGCCACGAGCGGGAGCTCGCGACCCTGCACGCCGAGACCCTCCATCTGCCCTACTGCCACCGCATCCGGCTGGGCACCCTCACCGTCTCGGGCACCGCCGATCAGCTCACCCGCCGATTCGGCGCCGCCCCCGCCGCCGACCGCGTCCAGCGATGGGCCGAGATCAGCGGAGGCAATCCGCTGCTGCTGAACGCCCTGGTCGAGGACGCTCCCACCGAGGACCGGCGCCCCGGCCGCGATGGCACGGCGCCCGGCGCCCCCGAACCGGGTGAATCCTTCCGCCATGCCTTTCTGCGCTGTCTGCACCGCTGCGAACCCTCGATGCTCGCCACCGCCCGCGTCCTCGCCGTGCTCGGGGAATCCGCCTCACCCGTGCTGATCGGCGACTTCCTCGGCATCGACGCCACCTCCGTACGCCGCGGCCTCGCCGACCTCAACTCCGCGGGCCTCCTCTCCCAGCTGCGGTTCCGCCATGACAGCGCGCGCCAGGCCGTACTCGCCGACATCTCGCCCGACGATCTGCACGCCATGCACGGACGCGCCGCCGGGATACTGCACGCCAGCGGCGCGACCGCGCGCGAAGTCGCCGAACAGCTCATGGCCACCCACGGCCAGACCCAGTCCTCCTGGCATGTCGAGATCCTCCGTGAGGCCGCCCGCGAGGCGCTCGACGCGGGCGACGCCCCCCGGACCGCCGACTATCTGCGCCACGCGTCCGGCATCTGCGACGACCCCGCGAAGGGAGCCCATATCGCGGCGGCGCTCGCCGAGGCCCAGTGGCTCATCGACCCCGTCAAAGCCACCCGCTATCTGCCCTATATGAGCCATCTTGTCAGCTCCGGGGTTCTGACCGGCGCCGACGCCATGGTCCCCGTCAAACACCTCATGTGGCGGGGCGACTTCACCCAGGCCGACGCGCTCCTCAGCATCATCGAGAGCGGAGCGGGACCCGCCCCGGCGCACCCGCCCTGGGTCGCCTCGCCGGTGGACGTCGAGATCGGCCGGCTCTGGCTGTCCTTCATGTACCCCGGACTGGCGCGGGAGAGCCCGGCAGCCGGAGCCGGGGGCGACGCCCCCTTACCGCACACCGCCGCCGCCCGCCCGGTCTCCCTGCTCACCCTGCTGAACGTGTCGGCGACCCTGAGCGGCGGCGGAGACGAGTCCCAGGGAGCCGACCAGGTCCTGCACGGCGCCGACGCCGCAAGCCCGCTCATTCCCACGCTGTTCGCGCTGGTCCTCCTCATCCAGACGCACCGCTTCGACGAGGCGGTCCAGTGGTCCGACCGGCTGCTCGCGGAGCCCTGGACACGGCGCGTCCCGATGCGCCGCGCGATGTTCGAGACGATCAAAGCGGCGGCCTCCCTGCGCAAGGGCGATCCCGTCACCGCCGGGGAGTCCGCGCACACCGCGCTGGACGTCGTCACCGCCGCGGGCTGGGGAGTCGTCGTCGGCCTGCCACTGGCGCTCGCGGTCCGCGCCGCCACCGAACGGCGCGACTTCGACGCCGTCATGCCCTACCTCAACACCGCCGTCCCGCCCGTCATGTTCGACACGCCGTTCGCCCTGCCCTACCTCCAGGCGCTCGGCCGCTACCACCTGGCCATGGGACGCCCGCACACCGCGCTCACCAACTTCCAGTCCTGCGGCGATCTGATGCGGCAGTGGGGAACCGACTCCCCGGAGCTCGCCGACTGGCGCAAGGACGCCGTCGCCGCGCTCGTCGCCATGAGACAGCCCGGCCGGGCACGCACCCTGCTGGAGGAACAGCTCTCCCTCCTCGGCGACGGACGCTCCCGCGCCCGGGGGATCGCCCTTCGCCGGCTCGCCGCGATCAGCTCCGCGCCGGACCGGCAGTCGCTGCTCACCGAGGCGATACGGATCCTCGCCGACTGCGGCGACGAATTCGAACTGGGCCGCGCCCAGGCCGATATGGACGCGACCCTCGACACCCATGACCGCAGCGGCCTCCCGCGCGGAGTACGCGGCGGACCTGGTGGAGCACGCGGCGGACCCGGTGGAGTACGCGGTGGACCCGGCGGATCGAACGGCGCCCCGCGCGGAGCACGCGGCGGACCGGACAGCGGACGGAGCGGGCCGCGCGACGGGCCGGACGGATCGCTCCCCGCGAAGCGCGCGCCCGCGCCGATGGCCTACCCCGGCCGATTCCCGGCGGCCGAACGGCAGCAGGAGCGCGCGACCGTACGGGACACCCCGCCGGCACCGGCCCGCACCGGCCCCCCGTCCCCCTACCGCACCGCCGCCCCCGGCGAGAGCACGGGCGACGACAGCGGAGGCGGACCGGCGCTCGCCGAGCTCACCGACGCCGAACGCCGGGTCGGCGCGCTCGCCGTCGCCGGCTGCACCAATCGCGAGATCGCATTCCAGCTATTCATTACCGTCAGCACGGTCGAGCAGCATCTCACCAAGATTTACCGCAAGCTAAAGGTCAGAAGCCGTTCCGATCTTCCCGCGGAACTCCTCGCCTTCACCGACCTGCCCTGCTTCCCGAATGGCGGCTGACGCGCCCCGAATGGAGGATGACAAGGAAACACGGTGATGTCATCGCCGCCCGGGCATGTCCAAGTGAACGCCCCGCCCGGTTGGACGGCGTTGTAGGCCCCCCGGCACCCATGTGATCCTGGCGTCCGGTAATCCATTAGCAGCAATTCATTGACTGCCGGGGGTAAAATTCATGGCCGCACACAGTCTCGACGACTATGCGCGCCTGGCACGGGAGGGCCGGGACGCCGTGCAGGCCGAATTCCTGGCCGCCGAAGAACGCGCATCGGCCGGCAACCGGGAGATCCTCGAACGGACCGGTCTGCGACAGGGCCCCGCCGAACCCCCCGGGCCGCCCGAGACCGCGACGAAGATCCTCGGCCGCACCTGGTCCGCCCCCCTCGTCGTCGGCCCCCTCGCCGGGCTCTTCCGGCCCGAAGGCGAACTCGCCGTCGTCCGCGCCTCCCGCGCCGCCGGACTCCCCGTCGTCGTCAGCGCGTTCAGCGGACGCACCTTCGCCGAGCTCTCCGCCGCCGCCGAAGGCCCCCTCTGGCTGCACACCCGTCTCTTCCGCGACCGGGGCGCCGCCCGCTGGCTCGTCTCCCGCGCCCAGGACGCCGGATTCGGGGCCGTCGTCCTCACCCTCGGCCCCCAGCAGCACGCCCGGCTCGCACCCGGGGCCGTACCCGTCAACCTCGCCGAGGACGTCCCCATCCGCCCCCCGAGCGGCGGCCCCCTCGCCGACCTTGGCGGATACGGCCCCTTCGCGGACCCCTCGGCACTGCTCGACCACACCGTCGACTGGCCCGGCGTCGAATGGCTGCGCTCCGTCTGCCCGCTGCCCCTGCTCATCGCGGGAGTACGCACCCCCGAGGACGCCTCCCGCGCACTACGGTCGGGCGCGGACGGAATCGTCGCCGAAACCCTCGACACGCTCCCCGCCATCGCCGCGACCGTCGCCGGACGCTGCCCGGTACTCCTGCGCGGCGGCATCGGCCGCGGCGCCGACGTACTGGTCTCCCTCGCCTCCGGCGCGGACGCCGTCCTCCTCGAACGCCCCGTCCTGGACGGCCTCCTGGTCGCCGGACGCGAGGGCGTCGGCGCGGTGCTGGACGAAGTCGTACGCGAACTGCGCGCCGCGCTCGTGTTCACCGGCACCGGCTCCGCCGCCGACGCGGACCCCGGCCTGCTGCGCACCGGCCGCACCCCGGCCCGGGAACCGGACACCGGCCCCCCGGCGCGGGAAGCCGCCCACCCGCCCCGCACCGGCGATCTGCGCAAGAGCGATCTGCACACCAGCGTCGGCGACCCCGTCCTCGACACCATGAACTTCCTCAACGAGGTCACCCAGCGCTACCCCGACGCGATCTCCTTCGCACCCGGCCGCCCCTACGACGGCTTCTTCGACACCGAGCAGATCGTCACCCACATCCGCGCCTACCTCGACCATCTCACCGGGCAGGGCCTCTCCCCGCAGGCCGTACGCACCGCCATGTACCAGTACGGGCCCACCGCCGGCCAGATACGCGAGATCATCGCCGACTCGCTGCGCGCCGACGAGAACACCGATGTGCCCGCGGAGTCGATCGTGGTCACCGTGGGCGCCCAGGAAGCCATGCTGCTGGTGCTCCGCGCCCTCATCACCGGCCCCGACGACGTCTTTCTCGTCTCCAGCCCCTGCTACGTCGGGATCACGGGGGCCGCCCTGCTGCTCGACACCGAGGTGCGCGCCGTCGAAGAGCGGGCGGACGGTGTCTCCTGCGCCGATTTCGAAGCGGCGATCGAGCGCGAGCGGGCACACGGCCGGCGCCCCCGCGCCTTCTATGTCGTACCCGACCACTCCAACCCTTCGGGTACGACCATGAGCATGCGGGCCCGCGTCGAACTGCTCGACCTCGCGGCCCGCCACGACCTCCTCATCGTGGAGGACAGCCCCTACCGGCTGGTCAGCCCCGGCACCCCGCTGCCGTCGCTCAAATCCCTCGACCGGGACCGCCGCGTCATCCAGCTCGGCTCCTTCTCCAAGACCATATTTCCCGGAGCCCGCGTCGGCTTCGTCGTCGCCGACCAGCGAGTCACCGGCGAGAACGGCGCCACCAGCCTCCTCGCCGATGAACTCGCCAAGATCAAGAGCATGGTCACGGTGAACACCTCTTCCCTGAGCCAGGCCGCCGTGGCGGGCGCGCTGCTCTCCGCGCGAGGACGGCTCTCGGAGCTCAACGCCCGCCCCGCCGAGTACTACGGCGACGCCATGCGGGCCACCCTCCGTGAACTGGACCGGAATCTGCCCGCCGAGCGCCGGGCCGAGCTCGGGGTGGGCTGGAACGAGCCCACCGGAGGCTTCTTCCTCACCGTCCATGTCCCCTTCCCGGCCGACAACGAGACGCTGACCCGCTCCGCACAGGAATTCGGCGTCCTGTGGACGCCGATGAAGTACTTCTATCCACAGGCCGGCGGCGACCACGCCATCCGGCTGTCCACGAGCTATCTGACCCCGGCGGAGATCACAGAAGGCACCGCTCGGCTCGCCCGTTTCATCACGGCGCTGAGCACGGAGCCCCAGACCTAGGGCGTTTCTGATGGATCAGGCTGGATCAGGGCGCGGTGCCAGGGCACGCGAGCCCAGCAAGATCCATCAGAAGCGGCCTAGCCGCCCCAGCACCGGCCGCCGTCCCGACCCTTCCCGACCCGATCCGTCATGGCCGGGCGGGACAGGACGGTGGCCGGCCGCACCAGCACACCGACCCTTCGGCTCTCCATGAGAAAGGCGAAGCACGTGACCAGCACCGCGCTACGACCGCGCAGCAGACCGCGCATGTGGGGGTGGACCTTCCGATGACCATCAGCATCGACCGTCCGGCGATACCGGGCGCCGACGACCTCGCCACCGGCCGCCCGGCCGCCGGCACACCGTACGCGTACCGGCCCCTGGTTCCGAGGATCGTCGGAGTGGGCACCTCCGCGACGCCCACGTCCTACACCCAGCGGGAAGTCCTCGACACCTTCCGCATCACCGACCCGAAGATCCGCGGCGTCTTCCTCAACAGCGCCATCGACCGCCGCCATCTCACCCTGCCCCCCGAGGACCCGGACGGCCTACGCCTCTCCGAACCACAGGGCGACCTCCTCGACAAGCACAAGGCCCTCGCGATCGAGATGGGCGCCGAAGCCCTGCGCGCCTGCCTCAAACGCGCCGGAGCCGAGCTCTCCGATCTGCGCCATCTGTGCTGTGTCACCTCCACCGGCTTCCTCACCCCCGGCCTCAGCGCCCTGTTGATCCGGGAGCTCGGCATCGACCGGCACTGCAGCCGCTCCGACATCGTCGGCATGGGCTGCAACGCGGGCCTCAACGCCCTCGGCGTCGTCAGCGGCTGGGCCACCGCCCACCCCGGCGAACTCGCCGTCGTCCTCTGCGCCGAAGCGTGCTCCGCCGCATACGCCATGGACTCCACCATGCGGACCGCGGTCGTCAACAGCCTCTTCGGCGACGGAGCCGGAGCCATCGCCCTCACCGCCGAAGCCGAAACCGCTGATGACGCCGCCGCCGATGGCACCGACGCCGCGCCCGAAGGCCCCGGCGTCCTCAAATTCGCCAGCTGCATCATCCCCGAAGCCCTCGACGCCATGCGCTACGACTGGGACCGCGACCAGGGCCGGTTCAGCTTCTTCCTCGACCCGCAGATCCCCTATGTCGTGGGGGCGCACGCCGAACTCACCGTCGACCGGCTGCTCCAGGGCACCGGACTGCGCCGCAGCGACATCAAACACTGGCTGGTCCACTCCGGCGGCAAGAAAGTCATCGACGCCGTGATCGTCAACCTCGGACTGACCCGGCACGATCTGCGGCACACCGTCGGCGTACTGCGCGACTACGGAAATGTGTCGAGCGGCTCGTTCCTCTTCTCCTACGAACGGCTCCTCGACGAACAGATCACCGCACCCGGCGACTATGGCGTCCTGATGACCATGGGACCGGGGTCGACGATAGAGACAGCACTGGTCCGATGGTGACAGCCGGGGGATTGACAGAAAACATGATCACACTGAAGATCGACGGAACCGCGCCGCTGTCGGCCCAGTCCGTGAAAGCCCTCGCCGCACTCTGCGACGAGACGGAGGACCGGCCCACCCCCGCCGTCGTGGCCGTCCATGTCACCGGCGCACCCGAGGACGGCTGGACCAGCGGGCTCGACGTCGCCCTGGTCACCAAGTGGGAACGTACCCTGCGCCGCCTGGAACGGCTGCCCGCCCCCACCCTCGCCGTGGCCAGAGGAGACTGCGGCGGCGCCGCGCTCGACGCCTTCCTCGCCACCGACTTCCGCATCGCCGCACCCGACACCCGGCTGCTCGTCGTCTCGGACACCGCGGCCACCTGGCCCGGAATGGCCGCGTTCCGCCTCGTCCAGCAGGCCGGAGCCGCCAGGGTCCGCCGCGCCGTGCTCCTCGGCCTGCCCATCGACGCCGCCGAGGCCCTCGCCCTGGGCATCGCCGACGATGTGGCCGACGACCCCGACGCCGTCCTCGCCGCCACGGCGGAACGCGTCACCGGGCTGAACGGAAAAGAGCTCGCCATCAGACGCCAGCTCCTCTTCGACGCGACCTCCACCGGCTTCGAGGACGCCATCGGCCCCCACCTCGCCGCCTGCGACCGAGCGCTGCGCCGGGCGACGGCCGAGGAGCCCTCATGACCACGACCCTGCCCGAACCGACCATCGCACCCGCCGTCTGGCCCAGCCTGATCGCGGCCACCCAGCGGGTCGACGACACCGTGGCCGTACTGCCCAGGCCGAGCGAACGCTCCCCCCAGCAGCGGGCCGCCGCCGCCGGAGCCAAGGACGTGGCCCGCTCGCTGCGCACCCAGTATCTCGACGCACACGCCGACGCGGTGTACGACCAGCTCACCGAGGGCCGCACCCTCGGTCTGCGGCTCGCCGAACTCGTCGAGGCCGCCGCCGTCGCCTTCCCCGGCCTGCTGCCGTCCGCCGAACGCCTCGCGGCCGAACGCGCCCTGCCCCAGGCCGACAAGGAAGGCCACGAGATCGATCAGGGCATCTTTCTCCGGGCGGTCCTCTCATCCCCCCTGGCCGGCCGGCACCTCCTCGACACCATGCTCCGTCCCACCCCCAGGGCCGTACGCCTGCTGCCCGAGTTCATCCGGACCGGCATCGTGGAGATGGAAGCCGTACGCATCGAACGCCACAACGGCGTCGCACGGCTGACGATGTGCCGGGAGGACCGTCTCAACGCCGAGGACGACCAGCAGGTCGACGACATGGAGACCGCCGTCGATCTCGCCCTCCTCGACCCCGCCGTACACGCCGGGCTGCTCCGCGGCGGGGAGATGAGCCACCCCCGCTACCGGGGCCGGCGGGTGTTCAGCGCCGGCATCAACCTCAAGAATCTCAGCTCGGGCGACATCTCCCTGGTCGACTTTCTGCTCCGGCGCGAACTGGGCTATATCCACAAGCTGATCAGAGGGATCCTCGTCGACCAGCCCGGCCGCTGGCACTCGCCGCACATCGAGAAACCATGGGTCGCCGCCGTGGACGGATTCGCCATCGGCGGCGGCGCTCAACTGCTGCTCGTCTTCGACCATGTGCTCGCCTCGGCCGACGCGTTCCTCAGCCTGCCCGCCGCGAAGGAGGGCATCATCCCCGGAGTCGCCAACTTCCGCCTCAGCCGGTTCACCGGACCGCGCCTCTCCCGGCAGATCATTCTCGAAGGCCGCCGCATCCGGGCCAGCGAGCCCGACGCCCGGATCCTCGTCGACGAAGTCGTCGAACCCGACGGCATGGACGACGCCATCGAACGCGCCCTCGCCCGCCTCGACGGCGAAGCGGTCATCGCCAACCGGCGCATGCTGAACCTCGCCGAGGAGCCCCCCGAGGCATTCCGCGCCTATATGGCCGAGTTCGCCCTCCAACAGGCCCTGCGGATCTACGGCGAGGACGTGATCCAGAAGGTCGGCCGGTTCGGAGCCCGCCTCACATGACCGCCGCACACACCCGGGTGCGCTACGCGAAGAAGGACCACGTCGCGCACATCACCCTCGACCGTCCCGAAGTCCTCAACGCGATGGATCTGCGGATGCACGAGGAACTCGCCGATGTCTGGGACGACGTCGAAGCCGACGACGAGATACGCGTCGCCGTGCTCACCGGGGCGGGCGACCGGGCCTTCTCCGTAGGACAGGACCTCAAGGAACGCGCCCGGCTCGATGAGCGGGGCGCGCCCCTGACCACCTTCGGCAGCCGGGGCCAGCCCGGCTGGCCCCGGCTCACCGACCGCTTCACCCTCTCCAAACCGGTGCTGGCACGGGTCCATGGCTACGCCCTGGGCGGCGGCTTCGAACTCGCCCTCGCCTGCGACCTGATCATCGCGTCGGAACAGGCGGTCTTCGGTCTGCCCGAGGCCAGGCTCGGACTCGTCCCCGGCGCGGGAGGCGCGTTCCGGCTCGCCCGGCAGCTGCCGCTGAAGACCGCCATGGGCCATCTGCTCACCGGCCGCCGGCTCGACGCCGCCACAGCCCTGCGCCATGGCCTGGTCAACGAGGTCGTACCGGCGGCCCGGCTGGACGCCTGTGTCGGGGAATGGACCGACGACCTGGTGCGCAGCGCACCGCTCTCCGTCCGCGCCATCAAAGAAGCCGTGCTGGCCTCGGTGGACATGCCGCTGGAACAGGCGTTCACCGCCCGTTACGCATGGGAGGAACGCCGCCGTCTCAGCAGCGACGCGGCGGAAGGAGTACGGGCGTTCACCGAGCGCCGCGACCCGCGATGGACGGGACGCTGAGCCCGACAGCCTGGTGTCCAAGCGAGGGGACCGGACGGTTGGACGACATACGAAGACGACATACGAAAGGGACATCACGATGCCGGTCGCCCAGATCAACGGGATCAACCTCGGCTACGACGTCTACGGCTCCGGCGAACCCGTCGTCATGGTCACCGGAACCGGCGCCCCCGGACGCGTCTGGCGCACCCACCAGGTCCCCGCGCTGCGCAGAGCCGGCTATCAGGTCATCACCGTCGACAACCGGGGCATCCCGCCGACCGACCTCTGCCCGGAGGGGTTCACCCTCGATGACATGGCCGCCGACCTCGCCGCCCTCATCGAACACCTCGGCCAGGGCCCCTGCCGCGTCATCGGCACCTCACTGGGCGGGATCATCCTCCAGGAGCTGCTGCTCGCCCGCCCCGAGCTCATCAGCCAGGCCGTGCTGATGGCCAGCGGCGGACGGGCCGACGCGCTCATCACCGCCATGTCGGCCGGCGACATCGAACTCAGCGAGAGCGGCTCGAAGATCCCGCCGCGGTACGCCGCGTACACACACGCGCTCCAGAACCTGTCCCCGCGGACCCTCAACGACGAGGAGAAGCTCCAGGACTGGCTCACCGTCTTCGAGATGTCCCCCCTCGACCCCGCGGCCGTCCGCAACCAGCTCGGCCTGGAGCTGATCCCCGACCGGCTCCCCGCATACCGGCGGATCGACCGCCCCTGCCTGGTCATCGGCTTCGCGGACGATCTCGTCGTACGGCCGTATCTGTCGCGCGAGGTCGCGGAGGCCATCCCCGGCGCCGCCTACACCGAGATCCCCGGCTGCGGCCACTACGGCTATCTGGAGCGCCCCACCGCGGTGAACTCGGCGATCATCGACTTCTTCGCCCGTTGACCCGCTCCGGCACACCCGGCGACGGCGTCACCCGCTCCGGCACCACTCGTTCCGGCACACCCGGCGACGGTGCCACCCGCTCCGGCACAGCCCGCGGCGGCACCGGCCGTTCGCTCACCGAAGGGAACGCCACCGCGATCGTCAGCCCGCCCTCGGGCCGGGCCCGGGTGGTCACGGTCGCGTCATGCGCATAGGCGATCGCCTGCACGATGGAGAGCCCCAGCCCCAGACCCTCGGTGCGCGCCGCACGCGTGGCGTCCAGCCGCTGGAACGGCTGGAAGAGCCGGGCGACCTGATCAGGCGGGACCACCGGGCCCGTGTTGGCGACCGTGATCGTCGCCCGGCCGTCCACCGTCCCCACGGTCACATCCACCCGGCCGCCGCGGGCATTGTGCCGCAGCGCGTTGTCGACCAGATTCGTGATCAGGCGCTCGGTGAGATTGCGATGGCCGGCCGCCGTCGCCGCTGAGACCGCCGGAAGGAACACCACGGCCCGCTGCTCCGCGTCGACCTCCCGGGAGTCGATGACCTCCTGGGTCAGCCGCGCCAGATCGAACGGCTCACGGACGTCGATGCCGCCCTGACTCCGCGCCAGGGTCAGCAGCGCCTCGATCAGCCGCTCCTGCTGAGCGCCCGCCGCCAGAATCCGTTCATGCGCCGCCCGCAGCGACTCCACGGTCGCGTCCGGATCGGCCAGCACGACCTGCCCCAGCGTCCGCTGACGGGCCAGCGGCGTCCGCAGCTCATGCGAGGCGTTGGCGACGAACCGCCGCTGCGCCTCGAAGGACGATTCAAGACGGCTCAGCAGACTGTCGAAGGTGTCGCCCAGCTCCTTGAGCTCATCGGCCGGGCCGTCGAGATCCAGCCGCTGATGCAGACTGGTCGCGGAGATCTCCTGAGCGGCGGCGGTGATGGTCTGAAGCGGCCGCAATATACGGCCCGCGACGATCCAGCCCAGCGCGATCGAGACCACGACCATGACCGCCAGAGTGATTCCGAATCTGTTCAGCAGATCGTCGAGGAGCGCGGCCTTGTCGTCGACCAGCGCCCGCCGTGTGTTCCCGGGCGTCGGCTCCAGGGCCTCGGCCGGGTCCTTGCCGCCCGCCACGGCCGGCGCCTCGTGGAAGTCCACCGCGGCGGCGCTTCTGATCTTGATGGCCACCTGCCAGTACGTGAGTGCCAGCAGCGCCGCCCCGGAGGCCAGGAACAGCCCCCCGTACAGCAGAGTCAGCCGCAGCCGCACACTGCCGCGGGGCCGCCCCGAACGCAGCAGCCTCCGGGAGAGCCGGGCGAACACAGACATGACCGTTCTCCTCTAGATCCGGTAGCCGCGCTTGGGCACGGTCTCGATCACCGGAGGCTCCCCGAGCTTGGCGCGCAGCCGGCTGATGGTGATCTTCACCGCGCTGGTGAAGGGATCGGCCGCCTCGTCCCACACCCGCTCCAGCAGCTCCTCGGCGGACACCGCCCGCCCCCTGGACGCCAGCAGCAACTCCAGAACCCCGAACTCCTTGGGCGCGAGATCCAGCTGTCTGCCGCCCCGGTTCGCGGTGCGCCGGGCCGTGTCGACCACGAGATCCTCATGGCGGACCACCGGAGGCACCAGCGGATGCGCACGGCGTGCCAGCGCGCCGATCCGCGCGACCAGCACCGGAAAATCGAACGGCTTCGCGAGATAGTCGTCGGCCCCCAGGCTCAGCCCGTCGACCAGATCCTCCGCCGTCGCCGCCGCCGTCAGCATCAGCACCCGGCTGCGACACCCGGCCGAGATCAGCCGGGCGCACACATCGTCGCCGTGCATCCCCGGCAGATCCCGGTCCAGGACGATGACGTCGTAATCGCTGAACAGCGCGTGCTCCAGCCCCTCCTCGCCGTCGAACGTCACATCGACGGCCATCTGCGCACGGCGCAGACCGACGGCGACCGTCTGCGCCATCTCCTCGTCGTCCTCCACTACGAGCACCCGCACCTGCGCCCCCTCGCTCCACCGCGTACCACTGGCGTCTCCCCGGACTCCGGCCGGCCGGCCCGCCCCTCGGAGCGGGACCGCGCACTCTGGACACGAAACACCTTGACAAGCTCGTCCATGATCTACCACCCCGGGTTTCCTCAGGGTTTCATCCGGAGGACCCATGTCCGGATCCAGCGCCCCAGAACCGGCCACGGCGAGTTCACGTCGAACTGCTATTCCGGATAATCGCCAAACCAATCTGTCAATTGCCGTCCAAGTGTCGGAATTCATGGTTGGACAGGGATATGGATGACGAGCGTTGCCCGCCCCCATACGCCCCGCTACCGTGAGGTGCGATCCGGCAAGGGAAATTGATGGGAGTTGTGATGGCGAACCCGTTCGACGACGAAAACGGCACCTTCCTCGTACTTGTGCACGAAGAAAACCAGCATTCGCTCTGGCCCGCCTTCGCGGACGTTCCGGCCGGCTGGCGGGTCGCCTTCGGGGAGGACACCCGCAAGGCATGCCTGGAGTACGTCGAGGAGAACTGGACCGACATGCGTCCCCAGAGCCTCATCGACGAGATGAACAAGGCCAAGGCCGCCGGCTAGCCGACCCCGCCCGACAGCGACGACGAAGCAAGGAGGCAACTGTGGCCATGATCGGTGGCCCGGGGCCGATGATGCGCGGGCCGGGGCCTGACGCGCCCACGGGCAAGCAAGAAGTCACCCCCGGCACAACAAAACGAATAATCCCCTATACCAAGCCCTACCGGCTGAGCATAGGGATTCTCCTGGTCATCGCCGCGCTCAACGCCGCAATCACGGTCGCGACGCCTGTGCTCTTCAAGTACCTCATCGACGACGGTATCGCCGTACGCAATACCGAAGTCGTGGTATGGATCTCCATTGCCGTCGCCGGACTGGCACTCGTCGGCGCCTATCTCGGCTTCGCCGAGGCATGGTTCTCCGGCCGTGTTGGTGAAGGGCTCATCTACGAACTCCGCACCAAGGTATTCGACCATGTGCAGCGCCAGCCCCTGGCCTTCTTCACCCGGGCCCAGACCGGCGCCCTGGTCAGCAGGCTCAACAACGATGTGATCGGCGCTCAGCAGGCCGTCACCTCGCTGCTGTCCACCGTGGTCTCCTCCGCGCTGACCGTGCTCTTCGTCCTCATCGCGATGTTCTATCTGTCCTGGGCGGTCACCCTGATCTCCCTGGTACTGCTCCCGTTCTTCATCCTGCCCGGCAAGATCGTCGGCCGCCGTCTCCAGCGCGTCATGCGACAGCACATGGGGATCAACGCCGAGCTGGGCTCCCTGATGAACGAGCGCTTCAACGTCACCGGAGCGCTGCTCGCCAAGCTGTACGGGCGACCGGAGCACGAGAACCGCCTCTTCTCCCGGCTGGCGGGCAGAGGCCGCGACCTGGGCGTACAGACCGCGGTCTATGTGAAGATGCTGCCCATCTCCATGCTGCTCCTCAGCTCCCTGGCCACCGCGACGGTGTACGGGCTCGGCGGCGGACTCGTCATCGAGAACGCCTTCCAGATCGGCACACTCGTCGCGCTGGCCACGCTGATGACCCGGCTGCTGACCCCGATCAATCTGCTCTCCAGCGCACAGGCCGATGTCATGTCCGCGCTGGTCAGCTTCGACCGGCTCTTCGAGGTGCTCGACCTCAAGCCGCTGATCGCGGAGAAGCCCGGCGCCGTCCCGCTGGCCCTCGATACCGCTGGCGGCGGGTCCCCCGACATCGAATTCAGCGGGGTGTCCTTCCGCTATCCGAAGGCCGCGGACATCTCCCTGGCCTCTCTCGAATCCATCGCCGTGCCGATGCAGGAACGCGTCGGAGACGAGTGGACCCTGCGTGATCTGAGTTTCACCGTGCCCGCCGGGAAGCTCACCGCTCTCGTCGGCCCGTCCGGAGCCGGCAAGACGACGATCACCCAGCTCGTTCCCCGGCTCTACGACCCGGTCGAGGGAACCGTCCGCATCGGCGGCCACGATCTGCGCGATCTGACCCTGGAATCGCTGCGCGACACCGTCGGCATGGTGACCCAGGACGCACATCTGTTCCACAGCACGATCCGGGAGAACCTCACCTACGCCCGCCCTGGCGCCACCGAGCAGGATCTCGTGGCCGCCTGTAAGGCGGCACAGATCTGGAAGCTCATCGAATCGCTCCCCGATGGATTCGACACCCTGGTCGGAGACCGTGGATACCGGCTCTCCGGCGGGGAGAAGCAGCGCATCGCCATGGCGCGACTACTGCTCAAAGCCCCGCCGATCGTCGTTCTGGACGAAGCCACCGCGCATCTCGACTCGGAGTCGGAGGCAGCGCTTCAGCGCGCGCTCAAGACGGCGCTCGAAGGGCGCACCTCACTGGTGATCGCGCACCGGCTCTCCACCATCCGGGACGCCGACCAGATCCTCGTCATCGACAAGGGCCGGGTCCAGGAGCGCGGAACCCATGAGGAGCTGATGGCACTCGAAGGGCTGTACGCGGAACTGCACCGCACCCAGTTCGCCGGGCAGGGCCGGGCCTCGGTCAACGGCAACGGGCAGCACTCCGCCACCGCTCCCGAGTCCTCGGAACGCATACCCGAACCGGTGGGCCCTCCTGGCGCGTTTCCCGGCGGTCCGGGCCCCGGCCCGGGCCCTGGTCCCGGCGGCCCCTTTCCCGGCGGCCCCGGCGGGATGCCCTTCGCGGGCGGCCCGGGCGGTCCTCCCGGCCCTGGGCCGTATCCGGGCGGGCCGGGACCCTACCCCGGTGCTCAGGGCCCGGGGCCTCTGCACGGCGGGCCGCCGCCCCGGGGCTGACGCCGGCCGAGCCGGGGAGAGAAGAACGGCGGGCATGAGGCCCGCAGCGCACCTGCACAGCGAAAGCTCACCATCGCATCGAGTCAGTGGGGAACTCCGCAATGCCTGATTCTCGCCGCTCACCTCTGTCTGACGCCCACCCGGGCTCGATTCTCGATCTCCTCTCGGCCCGGGTGGAGCGCGCACCCGGGATCGTGGCGGTGCGGTGTGGTGCCGATGTTCTCTCGTACGGGGAGTTGGACGAGCGTTCGAATCGGTTGGCCCGGTATCTGACGGGTGTGGGTGTGGGTCGGGAGAGTGTGGTGGGGCTGTGTCTGCCGCGTGGGGTGGACATGGTGGTGGCGGAGTTGGCGGTGTGGAAGGCGGGGGCGGCGTT
>NZ_VCLA01000142.1:6914-19846 GCF_009600885.1 Streptomyces jumonjinensis | reverse complement strand
TGCGGCTTAGACACCTCCACCACACCGGAGGTCTTCGTCATGATCAAGACCCGACACCGTCAACAACGCTCGTGGTCAATACAGCTAGGTCGTGTCTTCAAAGTCCCGTCTGCCTGCCGTGCCCTGGCACGCACGCTCTCCCCCGTAGCCCTGCGGGCACGGGCGGTGCCCCCAGCGTTGTCGTCAGTCGCCGATGGCCCCCTGTGCCTGGCGGCACGGGAGGTGCCCCCACCGCATGGACTCTCCCCCTGGGCTTCGCCCGGGGGGACCCCCATCCGGGCGGACGACGCTACTTTGAAGACACTCCCTAGGGCCGCGGACTTGAGGTCGAAAGCGTGCGCGAGATCCTGGTAGCCGGCGATGTCGGGATGGACCCCGACGCTCTCCATCCGCTTCTCGATCTCCTCCAGCTCCGCCAGCCCGGTGCGCAGCCCGTCCTCGTCGCGCACCACACCCGTGTGCTCGGTCATGGTGTCGCGGATGGCGCGCTGGAGCGCGCGCACATTCTCCCGACCGTCCGCGGCGAGCAGGTCGTCGACCTCGGCACGGGCCTGCTCCACCGCCGCCGCCGAACGCGGCTGCGCGGTCAGCGACGCCGAGTGGGCGGCGGCCGCCCGCCCGGTGAGACGGCCGTATCCGAGGATGACAACCCGTCGCACTGGGCGTATTACACGACTGTCAACGTACGCCGGGCAGCGTCCCGGCGGTCGGGACGGGCGACCGCAGACCGCCGGCGGCGACCACCCCGCCGTCCCCGGGCTGAGGGAGTGTCGTCACAGTCCCGCCGGACGGACGGGACTGTGACGACACGACCTGGCTAGGACGCGAGCGTGATGGTCGTCGGCGTTCCGCGCCAGGCCATCCGCGCGTACGGACAGAGCGAATCGGCCTTCTGGAGCAGCGGTGTGGCCTCCTGCGGGCTGACCCCCTGCCACTTCACCACCAGGTCGATGCGGAGCAGATAGCCGCCGTCCTCCGGGTCGCGCCCGAAGGCCACGGTCGCCTCGACCGAGATCGTGGCCGGGGCGAGCGCGTTCTCCCGCGCCACCAGACTCAGCGCCCCGTGGAAGCAGGCCGCGAAGCCGGCGGCGAACAACTGCTCGGGGTTGGTCCCCTTGCCGTCCCCGCCCAGTTCCGCGGGCATGCGCAGGTCGAGGTCCAGGACGCCGTCGGACGAGTGGGCCTTCCCCGAGGCCCGCCCGTGGGCGGCCACACCGCCACTGACGGTCACGGTCGTCGTGTAGATGGCGGAGAAGGACTCCCCGTCGTAGTCCTTCTCGATGGAGAGGTCGGGCAACTGGATCGGGTCGGTCACGGCAATGACTCCGGCGTGGTCGTGGTGCGTGCCCTGATCGGTGCCCGGCAGCACATACGCAGAGGAGGTGGATCGGGGAGTCCGGGCAACTGGTTGACCGACGAGTCACCGAGGTTGTGACATCTTGCCGCTCGCCGCACCGTGGTCCCGGAGCCTGGCGACCGTCCTCGAACAGATCAGTCCGGTGGCCCCTGCAACGACGACGTTCATCTGGGTCTCTTCCCGTCGGGGGCCCCGTGGATGCGTTCATGACGGCGGCGTCAGCCACTCACCACACTTAGGACAGTGCGTGCGCCGTTGTTGTGACACCGACCCGTGTACCGTCGTCCGTGTCACAGATCCACACGGTGGCCGGTCAACACTGGCGAACGGTCATGGAGCCGCGGCCGGACACCGACTCACGGCGAGTCCACGAGGTGCCCGACGCCCATGACACGGCGACCCACGGAAGGTGCACAACAGTGTTGGACCACCACGCGGACCACATGCACGGAACCGGCGACGAGGGGGAGAAGGCGAGCTGGATGACCGCGGCGCGGGTGCTGCAGTCCGCGGAGCCGCTGACGATCCCCGAAGGCGCCGCGGCGATGACCGTTCGGATCGAGTGGGAGCCCGGCGACCCGGGCACCCCGCCGCACCGCCACTCCGGGCCCGCCTTCGGGTACGTGATCGAGGGCGCGGTCCGCTTCGAGTTGGAGGGTGAGCCGGAGCGGGTGGTGGAGGCCGGCGGCACCTTCTGGGAGCCGGGCGGCGATGTCATCCACTACCAGGACGGCAACGCGCTCGGCGACGCCCGGACCGGTTTCGTGGTCACGATGATGTGCGCGCCGGGCAAGCCCATGCTCGAACTCGTCTCCGAGAAGGAGCTGGAGCAGCGCGCCCATCTGCGTGCCCCGCGGCCCACCGGGTGACATCACCGGTCCATCGGGTGACGCCACCGGTCCACGGGCGCGCGGCGCGAGGACACGGCACGCGATGAATGCCGCCGACGCCGTGCCCTTCGGGCCATGGGCGCCCACGGCCCTACGGCCACTTCTGGGACGGCCCGATGGCGCTGGGCTGGGCACGGCGATCACGCTGGTCCTGCCCCACTGATCGGCGTGATCGCGCACCCCGTGTCACCCCGTGCCGACGACGGCCTTGCTACGCATCAGAGAGTCGGACAGATAACTGTCGTGGGGCACGCCTGGGCCATCCAGTGCGTCGGGTGGGCGCCGGCGTACACATTGCCGATGGTCGGCTCCGCCAGCAGCGCCTCGTCACGCGTGAGCGCCGACAGGACGAGGGAGTCGCGCAGCGGGGCTATGCCGTCCGACCGGCTCCAGGGTGCCACCCACACACAGGGGAAGGAGAGTTCGGTGCGCAACTGGACGGCATCGGCCCGCTCGACCTGATGGACGGCCGGTCGCAGCACGGCACTGCCGCCGCGAACCGGGCGTCGAGCCCGGCGGCGACGGGCCTGATGACAGGCGGGCAGGAACTGTTCGGTGATCGTCTGGGCGGCGTCGGGGGCCTGGGGGAGCACGATGCTGCGCGGGGCGTTGGGTTCTCCTTCGCCGACAACGCCCCTGCATGACCAGCGGACTTCTCCGAAAGTCTCCTTCACGCCCTTCCCGGCCTCGACGCATTCGCCCGCCTGAACACCGCGGCCCTCCTCACGTACCGTCGGCCCGGCCTCGCCCCTGCCGGAGGACGACACTGTCATCAGGGCCGGGGTGCACGTGCTCTATCACCAAGGGATTGCCCGACACTTCGTCAGATAGTTCGGGCCAACCGGCGATCCCCCGAGTGGAAGTGAAGCTTTCCGGCTGATTCCCTTTACGCGGAGGGGGCGGGCAACCCGGAAGCGGAGTGGCCCGCAGCGCCAGGGAAACCACCCGAACCCCCCACACGGCTACACCAAGCGGCAGCAGCCCACACACCTCGTTGGCCGAAAACCAAACTAATCGTTTATGGCATTTTCCGGGCTATTCCCCTTTCCGTCCAGAAGTCAAGCAACTCGGAAGCGGAGTGGCCCACAGCGCCAGGGGAACCACAGGAAATGCGCCAATCTGCACACACTCGGCTCCCTCGCACAGTGACATCAGGCGGCAGCTCATGCACCTCGTTGGCCGAAAAGCAAAGTTGTATCCATCGGTGTGCGCACCGGACCTCTGGCTACGATGCCGGGACTCTACGGATGAGGGGACAGCCGATGAGTGGCAATCACAGCAGAGTCAGAAGCCGCGCCATGGGCCTGGGGGGAGAGAGTGGACCCGGGTGCGAACTGGAATCCCTGACAGTACGCGAACTAGAGGTCCTCTCCCTGCTGGCCACAGGGGTATCCAACCGGCTCCTCGCCCGCCGGCTGGGCATAGCCGAGCGCACGGTCAAGGCTCACCTCACCAATCTGATGCGCAAGCTGGGTGTCGAGTCTCGAGTCGAGGCGGCCCTCGTAGCACAGAAGTTCGAAACGACGCTAGTGGACCTTCGGGATCATGCCCAAAGGTCCGATGGGCAGCCGCTGCCGCAATTGCAACAGTGATGGCGGCGGTCGGAGAGCCCGGCCGCGGAAGTCCGGATCCCGGTGGGAAGCAGGTAGCCCATTGGTGGATCTTGAAGGGGACATCAGTATGAAGCGTCTTTTTGCGTCGCTCGCCGTGGGAGCCGCAGTCGCCGGTGGGGTCACGTTCGCCACTGCCATGCCCGCGCAGGCCAGCAGCGTCACGTGCTCGTCGTCGGGCCACGACTCCAGCAACGGCGGAGATGCGTGGGCCAACAACTGTTCGCACGGCACGTCTCCCCAGGTCCGACTGCGGGGTACGTGTGAGCTTTCGCCGTTCGATGTCGTCTCGCCCTGGCGTGGCGGTCCGTTCTCGGGCGTCAACTTCAGGACCTCGGACTGCACCTTCGGTGTTTCGTCCTCGGGATTCCAGCACTGAGGTGAAACACCCCTGAAGGCTGCCGGGCTGAGGAAAGCAGCCCGGCAGCCTTCTCCAGTGTCGCAGTCCGCCGCGCCCCGGAGATCAGACACACACCGACGAACCCCGTACGCGGCGAATGCGTGAGCGCCGTCCGTACGAAACGGCACAATGGCCGTGCAGAAGAAACCAGTACGAAGACCGGTACGAACGAAGGGCTGCTCAGGTGTTGGTGTTAGACGAGGTGACCCGGAACTACCGCAGTGGAGAGATCGAGGTGCCCGCGGTGCGCGGGGTGAGCCTCACAGCGCGACAGGGCACTCTCACCGCGGTGATGGGACCGAGCGGGTGCGGCAAGTCCACCCTGCTCACCATGGCGGGCGGTCTGCAACCGCCGGACTCCGGCTCGGTGAGCGTCGCCGGCACCCGTATCGACACCCTCGAAGAGACTCAGCTCTATCAGCACCGCCGCCGAAATATCGGTTATGTCTTCCAGGACTACAACCTCGTCCGCATCCTCAGCGTCGCGGAGAATGTGGCCCTGCCCGCCGAACTCGACGGAACTTCCCGCCGCAAGGCCCGAGCCCAGGCACGTGAGGCACTGGCCTCCGTCGGTATGGACGAGTACGCGGATCGCTACCCCGACTCGCTCTCGGGCGGGCAGCAGCAGCGGGTCGCGCTGGCCCGGGCCTTCTCCGGTGGCCGTGGGCTGATCCTCGCCGATGAGCCGACCGGGGCGCTCGACACCGAGAGCGCGGCCCAGGTGATGGTGAGCCTGCTGTCGCTGGTGCGGGCGGGGGCCACCTGCGTCATCGTGACGCACGACGAGGCGGTGGCCGCCCGGGCCGACCGGGTGGTCCGGATGCGCGACGGCGTGCTGCACGAAGGCGGCCATGACCACGCCCCGGCCACCGAGGCCGCCGTATGAGCGCTCGTAGGATCGCCTTCCGCATCGCGCTGCGGCGGGTGCGGCACGACCGCAGGCGGACCCTCGGCCTCACCGCCGCGCTGCTGATCCCGCTGACCCTGGCCGTCGCCCTGGTAACCCTGCGGGCAACCGGTGAACTCCCGCAGGACATCCGGGTCGCCGCTGCCTTTGGCCAGTCGGCGAACGTGCTGCGCAATCACGACCTCGTCTCGGAGCAGGGGGTCGAGCAGGCGATGGCCGGGGCGCCCGGGGCGCTCGCGAAGGCCGCCGGGAAGGACATCGAGGTGCACGCGGAGGTCGACGGCCGGCTTCCCGTCTCCTCCGGCGGACTACAGGTCGACTCCTTCGGCTACGGACTCGAACTCGACCGGCCCGTCCACCGCGGACGATTCGCCATGACCGAGGGCCGGGCACCGCGTGCGGAGCACGAGGTCGCGCTCTCATCCACCGTCGCCGAACGACTCAAGACCGAGGTCGGCGACCGGGTGCGGCTCGGCAAGGGGAAGACCGACGTCGAGGTCACCGGAATCGCCGCCATCCCCACCGACACACTGCGCAAGTTCGTGCTGGCCACGCCCCTCACCGTGGCCCGCGAGGCTCCCTCTCCCTCATCGGCCGGACAGGGCGGCTCGGTGGCCGGGGGCCAGAACAGCACGAGCGTCGTGTGGTTCACCCCCAACGCAATCACTCCGGAGACCGCCAAGGCCATGGCCGAGTCCGGCTGGCGCTCCGAGCCCCGCCCCGACTCCGTCGCCGACAGTGACAACTCCGGCTCCCTCCTCCCCCAGGAGTCCGCATCCGCCTGGATCCTGGGGCTGGTGGTCCTGGTCCTCGGTGAACTCGGCCTGGTCATGGGCGCGGTGTACGCCATCGTCGTACGCAGCAACCGACGTGAACTGGGGCTGCTGGCCGCAGCCGGGGCCGGGCCGAAGACCCGGCGTTCGGTCATCACCCATCAGGGCTTCTTCGTGGGTCTCATCGCCACCGCACTCGCGATGGCCATCGGGGTCGGGGCAGCCTGGCTGCTGAGGCCGTGGGCCGCGGAGCGCAGCGGTGAGATCTGGGGAACGCTGCGGCTGGACACCACCGCTACCGCGGTCCTGGCAGTCCTCGGCATCGTCACCCCCGCGATCGCCGCCCGGATCGCGGCACGCGGGGTGGGCGGCGATGTCGTCGCAGCCCTGAGGGACCAGGCCCACTTCGAGACGGGCACCCCACGTCGTGGGCAGGTGCTGCTCGGCTCGCTGCTGACCTGCGGACTGCTGCTGATCGTCGCGGGTGGTGCGCTGAAAGCGGCGTTCACGGTCATGATCGGGGGACTGGCCCTGGTGATCGGTACGGGCATGCTCGTCGCCAGAATCCTGCCGTCGACAAGCAACCGGGCCGACGGCTTTCCGCTGATGCAGCGGATCGGCGCGCGGCTCCTCGCCCGCTCCGCTTCCCGTTCCGCCACCATGGGCACGGTGGTCGCCAGCCTCACGGTGCTCGCCGGGCTGGTACTGGCGGCCATGGGCGGCCTCACCGCCGAGGTGGGGAAGACCTACCGGCCGAACTCCCCCGAGGGATCGGCCTTCGCGTACGCCACCAAGATGCCGCAGACGTCCACCGTCGCCGCGATGGCGGACGCTCTCGGCAGCGACCGGCTGGTCTTCATGACGCTCGCTGCCCCTCCCGTGCCCAAGACACCGACTCCTGACGGGAGTCCGTGGACCTTCTGGGGTGAGTTCCAGACCACCACCCAGCTCTCCGAGGACCGGCCCACCTCGGTCATGGTGGTCAAGGAGGCGGATCTCCCCGCGCTGCTCGACAGGGCCGCCACTGCCGAGGAGACCAGGACACTGGCCGCCGGTGGGGCGATGGTGATGGACAAGCGGCTCGCCCCCGGCGGCAAGGTCGCCCTGACCGCGCCCGAGTCGCCGGTCACCGGCGCGGGTCAACCACAGATGCTCCAGGTGAGTCTCGACGCGGTGGTGTCACAGTCGCGGTCGGACTACCGCAACTTCCCGGCGGTCTACGTCACCACTGCCGGGCTCAAGGCCATGGGCGGCATCGAGCAGCCCAACTCCGCGTATTTCTATCTGCCCAAGCCCGCCGGCTCGATCTCCACGGAGCAGGAGGACCGGGCGCGCGAGGTGCTCGCGTCCGATATCGGCAGCGGCTACTTCACCCTGGAGGTGGAGCGCGGACCGGTGGCGGCCGAGGTTCTGCGTTCGACGACGGTGGGCAGCGCCGTGGCGCTGATGCTGGTGGCCGCGACCCTCGCGTTCCTCACCGTCGCCCTGGCCACCCAGGAGATGCGCCCCGACCTCTCGGCACTGGCCGCGGCGGGCGCCGACCGCCGGTTCCGATCCCTGCTCACCGGGGTGTACGCCGGTCAGGTGACGCTCCTCGGAGTGGGGATGGGCATGGTGGTGACCGCCGCTGTCACCCCCGCGCTGCTCGCCGCGCTGGAGGTGGGCTGGTCGCTGTGGCCCTGGCTCGGGCTGGCCGGCGCCTCGGCGGGCGCCGTGGCGGCGGCGGTACTCGCCGGCTGGATCGGTGGCTCGCGGGTGACGACCCTGCTCAGGGCGGTGCGCTAGGGAGTGTCTTCAAAGTAGCGTCGTCCGCCCGGATGGGGGTCCCCCCGGGCGAAGCCCAGGGGGAGGGCCTGGCGGGGTCTGGTGCGTGCGATCGCAAGGCGGAGGATGGGGGTGCCCCCGGGCGAAGCCCAGGGGGAGAGTCCATGCGGTGGGGGCACCTCCCGGGCCGCCAGGCCCAGGGGGCCATCGGCGACTGACGACAACGCAGGGGGTCCCTCCCGTGCCCGCAGGGCTACGGGGGAGAGCGTGCGTGCCAGGGCACGGCAGGCAGACGGGACTTTGAAGACACGACCTAGCTCGGCCTGTCCGCGGCGGATACCGTGGCAGCGGCCCGTACTGCCGCCAGCGGCCGGAAGAGCGCACGGGGGTGTTCTCACCGCCACCGGGCCGGTGAACACACCCCCGCCCACCCCACGCCCGCGATTGCGCTGCTCAGCCGCGGAGGTGGGCGCCGATCGTGAGGAATGCCCGGACGAGGGGGACGTGTGGAACCGCTGGGGAGACGACCTGGGAGCCGTAGTGGACGATCACCAGGTCGAGGGCGGGGGAGATGAAGAGGCACTGGCCGTGGATGCCGCTGGCCATGAAGGAGCCGTAGGGGTCGTTCGGGATCCACCAGAGGTCGTGGTAGGAGAGGGTGGCGGGCGAGCCGGGGAAGGGTGCGCGGCGTGGATAGCCGTGCGGGGCGCCGGAGACGATCGTGGAGGCGACGGCCTCGGGGACGATCTGGCGGTCGCCGATAGCGCCGCCACAGCGGATCATCTCGCCCAGCCGGGCCAGATCGCGGGCGGTGGCGCTGAAGCCGCCGCAGGCGGCCTCGGTGCCGTCCGCGTCGAGGACGTAGTAGGCGTCCTCCTCGGCGCCGATGCGGGACCAGACCATCGCGGACAGCAGCGCCGAGGTGGTGGTGCCGGTGATGCGGCGCAGCACCTCGGCGAGGGCTTCGACGTTGCCGTTCTCGTAACGGAACTCCAGGCCCGGCTCACCGGTCGCCCGGGCGGTGGCGAGGTGCTCGCGGATGGTGGTCGGCCCGGTGTAGCCGTAGGGGCGCAGTTGGGGGGCGAGGACGGCGAAGTAGCGCTGCGCCTCCAGGGCTTTGTCGTAGGGGCGGCCCGCGTAGCTCATCCGGGTGCCCATGTGGAGGAGGTGGTCGACCTGTGCGTCGCCGAAGGCGGTGCCGGCGAGTTCGGGCACGTACGCCGCCACCCGGGCGCCGCGGTCGAGTTGCCCCTCGTGGGCGAGGACCGCGGCGAGGAGGCCGAGGTAGGACTTGGCGGCCGAGGCGTTGAAGTGCGGGATGTGGGGCTCGTACCCGTGCAGGTACTGCTCGTGGACGAGCGTCCCGCGGTGGAGTACGAGCAGGGCGTCGGTCTCGGCCTGGGCGAGCAGCTCGGGGAGTGTGAGCGACTGCCCGTGCGGTCCGGTGAAGGCAAGGCCGTCCAGGGCCCCGGGCGGCGTGGCCGGCAGTGCTGAGGCCGCGCCGGATCCGCGCCAGACACCGCGGCTCGGAACGAGCTCCCGGCCCGACATCGTGTGCCGACGGGCCCAGGCCGGATCGGTGTATCCCCGTGCCCAGACGAGGTCGGCCAGTGGGGGCATGTCTGTCATGCGTCCTGTCCGCTCTGTCGATCGTGTGTTACTGGGCTCGATACCGTACATCGTGTCTGGTAACTCGACCAGAGGCGCGGGGGTGAGCGGGGGAGCGGCGCATGGTGCGTCCGCTGTTCAGGGGATGAGGTCGAGGGCTCCGGGGGCGTCGGACGGGGTCAGTCCGGTGGCCCAGACACGGCCGTAGACGGACAGGTCGCGCAGGTGGGCGGTGATCTCGGCGGCGCTGTAGCCGGTGTCGTTCTCGATCCACCAGGTCAGCAGGCCGATGAGTTCGCCGGTCCAGGCCCTGGCGACGATGTCCAGGGGGATCCTCGGGGTGACCGCCAGCTGTTCGCTCCGGGTGCGGAAGGCGGCCTCGGCGTGCGCGCAGATGACAGAGGTGAACTCGCGCAGGGCCCGCCCGTCGCCCTCGCCCCGCAGGATGACGCGGTAGACGGGCTTCTCCTGCTCCGCGTGGTCGAAGATGTACTTCACCGGCAGGCCCGTGAACCCCTCGGCGTGTGCCTGCTGGACCGCCGGCAGGAGGCGTTCGCGGTCCTCGGCGAGGTCCCGGACGATGCCGACCAGCAGGTCTTCCTTGTCCCGGTAGTGCGCGTAGAAGGTGGCGCGGCCGATGTCGGCGCGCGCGGTGATCTCCTCGACGGTGATCGCCTGGAACCCCTTGTCCAGGACCAGTTCGACCAGGGCCTGGCGCAGCGCCGCCCGTGTCCTGCGGACACGGCGGTCTCCCGCGGGCTTGATTTCCACTTCGCTTCCTTCTCTCCGGATCGTTGACCTGACCCTACTGCTGCCCTTACGTTGCCGAGCACAAAGCTTGATACCAGACGCAGTGTTCGGAAACTTTGGAGGTGTAATGAACCTCGGGCGGTACATACGCCGGACGGCCGGCCACCAACCCGACGCCGAAGCCGTGGTCTGCGGCCCTGTCCGGCTGACGTACGCGGAACTCGACGACCACAGCGACCGCCTCGCCACCGCGCTGGGCCACCTCGGACTGGGCCGGGGCGACCGCGTGGCGACCCTTGCCGCCAACCGCGCCGAACTGGTCGTCACCGAAGCGGCTCTCTGCAAGGCGGGGCTGGCCCGCGTACCGATCAACGCCCGGCTGGGCGCCGCGGAGGTCGCCCACCTGCTCACGGAGTCGGACGCCCGCGTTCTGCTCACCGACGCCGCCCACCTGGAGACCGCCCGCGTCGCGGTCCCCGGCACCGGGGTGAAGGCGGTCCTGGGCTACGACGGTCCGAGCGACCTGGGCCCCGGCTGCGCCGAGACCCTCGCGGCCACCACCGCCGAACCCGTGGAGGTGGAGTGCGCCGAGGACGACATCGCCGTACTGCACTTCACGTCCGGCTCCACCGGCAGGCTCAAGGCGGCGGTCCAGACGTACGGCAACCGCCTGGCGCTGCTGCGCAAGTCGGTGATGAGCGCCGACACCCGGGTCGGTCCCGGCGGCCGGCAGATCCTGGCCGGGCCGGTCACCCACGCGTCGGGCATGCCGCTGCTGGGCATACTCTTCGCCGGCGGCTGCGCGATCGTGCTGCCGCGCTGGGACGCCGAGGAGTTCCTCGCCACCGTCCAACGTGAGCGCGCCACGCACGCCTTCGTCGTTCCCACGATGGTCAACACCGTCCTCGCGCTGCCAGGCGCACGCGACTACGACATCTCCAGCCTGCGACAGCTCATCTACGGCGCGGCGCCCATGTCGCCGGCACGGATCCGGGCGGCCTGGGACCTCTTCGGACCCGTTCTCTCCCAGGGGTTCGGCTGCGGCGAGACCACCTCCGGGGTGCTGTTCCTCTCCACCGAGGACCATCGGCGGGCCATCGAGGGCGAGGACGAGGAACTGCTGCTGTCCTGCGGACGGCCGATCGCCGAAGCCGAGGTGCGGATCGTCGACGACAGCGGCGCCCCCGTCGCCGACGGGGAGATCGGCGAGATCGCCGTCCGCGGACCCGACGTCGTGCCCGGCTACCACAACGCGCCTGACCTCACAGCGCAGACCTTCCGCGACGGCTGGTTCCACACCGGCGACCTCGCCCGCCGAAGGTCCGACGGGTACGTCTTCATCGTCGACCGCAAGAAAGACATGATCATCTCCGGCGGATTCAACATCTACGCCGTCGAGGTCGAATCCGTCCTGCACCAGCACCCCGATGTGTACGAGGCCGCCGTCGTCGGCATCCCCGACGAACAGTGGGGCGAGGCCGTCCAGGCCGTCGTCGTTCCCCGCGACGGCGCCGTCCTCGACGAGGCCGAGCTGATCGCCTTCTGCGCCGGACGCCTCGCCCGGATGAAGAAGCCCCGCGCCGTCGAGGTCGTCGCCGCCCTGCCGCACAACCCCAACGGCAAGATCGACCGCCGCGCGATCCGCGAGCGGTACTGGGCGGGCGCCGAGCGCCGCGTCCACTGACCCCAGGAAGTCCACTGACCTCAGGAAGTCCACTGACCTCAGGAAGTCCACTGACCTCAGGAAGTCCACTGACCCCAGGAAGTCCACCGACCTCAGGAAGTCCACCGACCCCAGGAACAGGAACCCGCACCATGCCCTACACCCTCGAACCCGCCTACGACGACAACCCGCGCCTCCAGGAACTCGTCGACCGGCTGCGCACGTATCTGACCGACGAGCTCATTCCCTTTGAGCGCGCGCACGGCATCACCGCCGAGAGCGAGCTCGACCGCCCGACGCTGGAACACGTCTGGAAACGCAGCGCGGAACTCGGCTTCTACGGCATCAGCCTGCCCCCCGAGCTCGGCGGCCAGGGCCTGAGCCTCACCGAACTGTGCGCGCTGAAAGAGGAACTGACCGCTTCCGGGGCCGCCCTGTCCCACTCGGTGCTGGGCGACATGGGAGGGCCGCTGCGCGTCGGCGCGATCGTGCAGTACGCCACCGAGCACCAGCTCGACCGTTACCTCATGCCCGTCATCCGCGGCGAGCGGGCCTGCTGCTTCTCGATCACCGAACAGGACGCCGGCTCCGACGTCCGGCGGATGAGCACGACCGCGACCCCGGACGGCGACGCCTACATCCTCAACGGGCACAAGGTGTACTCCTCCGCCGCCCCCTTCGCGGACTTCGCGATCGTCGTCGCCCGCATGGCCGGAACCGAGGAGGCGTACAGCGCCTTCCTCGTCGACCTCGACACCCCCGGCTGCCGGGTCCTGGACGGCGAAGTCCCCATGTCCGGACAGCGGATGGAAGGCGACCTCGTCTTCGAGGACTGCCGGATCCCCGCGAAGAACCTGCTCGGCGAGATCGGCCAGGGCCTGCGGATCGGCATCGGCCGCATCACCCTCAACCGGTTGCTCCACTGCCCCTCCCTGATCGGCGCCGCCCGGCGGGCCTGGGACCTGTCCGTCGCCTACTCCAAGAGCCGCGTCGCCTTCGGGCAGCCGCTGCTCGCCCTCCAGGCCATCCAGCACAAGCTCGCCGACATGGCCACCGACCTCTACGCCGCCCGCTCCATGGTCATGGCCACCGCCGCGCGCGCCGACCGCGGCGAGAACATCGCGGTCGAGGCCAACATGTGCAAGCTGTTCACCTCCGAGGCGTGCTTCCGCGTCGCCGACCAGGCCGTACAGATCCACGGCAAAGCCGG
>NZ_VCLA01000142.1:0-6495 GCF_009600885.1 Streptomyces jumonjinensis | reverse complement strand
CACCACCGAGATCCACAAGAACGCCATCGTCAAGGCCCTCGTCTGATCCAGGCTCTCGCCTGCCCCAGGCTCTCGTCCGACCCGACGCAAGGCCCTTGACGCCTTCCGAGGCGGCTCCGCCGGCCGTGCCCCCGGGGCCGCCGGAGCCGGGACGGCCGGCCAGGTCCCCCACGTACCGGACACACCACTGATCCGCACGCTCGCTAAGACGGGCTGTCCCGGCCACGGGGACCCGCCTCCTTCGACCCGACCCCCTGCCTCACCCGCACCCCGCAGGAGTCACCCATGGCATCCCAGCACTCCGCGACCCCCGCCGGTCTCCTCGGCGAAGAGACGGCCGACGCTCCTTCAGCCGACGCTCCTTCATACGACCGGCGCCGAGCCTGGCTCGTCACCGCCATGATCGTCGCCTTCATGGTCATCAACTTCGCCGACAAAGCCGTCCTCGGACTCGCCGCCGTCCCGATCATGGACGAACTGAACATCAGCCACAGCACCTACGGCCTGATCTCCAGCTCCTTCTCCCTGCTCTTCAGCCTCTCCGGACTCGTCGTCGGATTTCTCTCCTCCCGCGTCTCCAGCCGGACCATGCTCTTCGTCATGACGCTGACCTGGGCCGTCGCCCAGCTGCCCGTCCTCATCGTGGCGGCCGTTCCCACGCTGATCGCCGGCCGTGTCCTCCTCGGCGCCGCCGAGGGGCCCGCCGCCTCCATGTCCATGCACGCCCTCTACAAGTGGTTCCCCCCGCACCGGCGCGGCCTCCCCTCCGCCTTGCAGATCAGCGGCGCGGCCCTGGGCACCCTCGTCTCCGCGCCCGTCCTCACCTGGCTCATCACCCACCACGGCTGGCGCTCCGCCTACGCCGCGCTCGCCGTCGTCAGCGCGGCCTGGGCCCTGGTCTGGTGGCACATCGGGCACGACGGCCCCTTCGGCCATGTCCGCCCCACGGGCCCCAGGGACTCCGCGGAGCGGGCGCCCGCCCCCGTACGCCTGCCCTACCGCAGGCTTCTTCTGACCGGAACCGTCCTGGGCAGCATCTCCAGCGCCTTCGGCGCCTCCTGGGCCCTCTCCCTCAGCCATTCCTGGCTGCCCGCCTACCTCCGCACCGAACTCGGCATGAACCCCGCTACGGTCGCGACCGCCATCAGCGCCATCTCCGCCTTCAGCCTCGTCCTGCTGCTGACCGTCTCCCCGTTCATGGACGCGCTCAAGGCCCGCGGCGTCACCAGCCGCTGGTCCAGCGGCGCCGTACAGGGCATCGCGGTCTGCGTCGCCGGCTGCGCCATGGCGGCCTTCCCCTTCACCGAATCCGCCCTGCCCCGCCTGCTGCTGATCGCGCTGGCGTTCGGCACCGTCGCCGTCGCCGTTCCCCTGCACTACATGACCGCCGCCGAGGTCGTCCCCGCCGCCCAGCGCGGCGCCCTCTTCGGCATCGTCGCCGCCACCGGCACCCTCCCCGGCCTCATCGCGCCCTATCTCACGGGCCACCTGATCGAGGCCGCGGACACCGCGGCCTCCGGCTACACCACCGCCTTCCTCATCACCGCCCTCGTCATGGTCCTCGCCGGCCTGCTCGCCGTGACCAGCATCCGCCCGGAGCGCGACGCACGACGCCTGGGGCTGGATCGCACCGTGGCGGACACCGCGCACTGAAGCAGGCGCCACCTGCGTGCACGACTGAGTCCCGGCGCCCTGGCCGGGGCGGAACGCGCTGCTGGGGTGGGGTGCGCTGCCGGGGCGGGGCCGGGCGGTGTGGGGTGGGGTGCCGGGTGGGAGTGGACGGCGGCAGAGGAAAATGATCGGTGCTCTGCCGCACTTCCAGAGAAACGGACCGACACGACATGACACTGCTGCGCGTACTGCTGGACGCGGCCCACGAGTCCCCGGAGCAGGTCATCGTCCATGTCCGGGGCGACGGAAGCGAGTTGACCGTCACCCTGCGCGAACTTCTCGACGCGTCGTTGCGCGTGGCGGGCGGCTACCGGGAGGCGGGCGTCGCGCCGGGTACCTGTGTGCCGTTGCTGGCCGACCGGAGCGAGGACTTCCAGCCGATGTTCTGGGGCGCGCTCGCGGCCGGTCTCATCCCCGTTCCACTGGCCCCGGACGCCCGGCGGGTCCTGCCGGTCTGGGAGCAACTGGGCCGGCCGCCCGTCGTGGTGGACGCGGCGACCGCATCGCTGCTGTCCGAACTGCCCGACACGGTGGACGCCTTGAGGCTGGAGACGCTGCGGGAGGGGCCGGCGCTCCGGGAGCCGGTCCCCGCCGGGGCCGACGATGTGGCGTTCCTTCAGTTCTCCTCGGGCAGCACCGGCGTGCCGAAGGGGGTCGAGGTGACCCATTCCGGGGTGCTGGCCAACCTGGAGCAGATACGGGCCGCCTCGGCGCTCGGCGCCGACGACGTGGTGGTCAGCTGGATGCCGTACTTCCATGACATGGGGCTCATCGGCACCCATCTCGCGCCGCTCGCAGCCCGCGCCAAGCAGGTGAAGATCGGGCCGCTGTCGTTCGCCAAGCGGCCCGGCATGTGGTTCGACGTGGCGGCCCGGCACCGGGGCACCGTGCTGTCCGCCGCCAACTTCGCCCTCGCGCTGGCCGTACGGCGCGTTCCCGACGAGGACATCGCGCGGCTGGATCTGTCCTGCGTACGGCTGATCCTGGTGGGAGCCGAACCGATCGCCCCCACCGTGTGGCGCGACTTCGCCCGCAAGACGAGCCCGGCGGGGCTGGATCCGGCGGCGGCCCAGCCGGTCTACGGGCTGGCCGAGGCGACGCTGGCGGTGACCTTCCCGCCGTTGGGGGAGGTGGCCGAGCCGCTGGTGCTGGACCGCGCCGCACTGAGCCGCGGCCTGGCGGTGGACACCGAACCGGGCGAGGGCGCCGTGGAGCTGATGGACGTCGGCCGCCCGGTGGCCGAGTGCGCCGTACGCATCACGGACGACAGCGGCGGCCCGCTCGGCGACCGGCGGGTCGGACACATCATGGTCCGCGGCCCCCAGCTCGCCCGCGGCTACCACCACCGTCCCGACCTGAGCGAGGCGGCGTTCACCGGCGGCTGGCTGCGCACCGGCGACCTCGGCTTCCTCCGGGACGGACGCCTGTGCGTGACCGGACGCCACAAGGACGTGCTGTTCCTCAACGGCCGCACCTTCCACGCCCCCGACATGGAAGAGGTGGCGGCGGCCACCCCCGGGCTGCCGCCCGGAGCCCCGGCGGTGATCGGGTCGACCGATCCGGTCACCGGTGGGGAGCGGGTCGTGGTCTTCGTCCCCTGGGCCCGGCCGCCGGGCGACGCGGCCGAGGTCCTCGAACGGGTCGCCGCCCGGGTCCGCGAGGCCCTGCTCCACGACGACGTACGGGTACGGGCGCTGCCTCCGGGCGCGTTCCCCCGTACGACGAGCGGAAAGCTGCAACGGCAGCTGCTGCGGGCGCGCTTCGAGGCGAGCACCCACCCCAGTGACGGCGCCGACGGCGCCGACGGTGCCGCCGTCGTCGCCGTCGGCCCACTGCCCGCCGGCGGGCGTACGACTCCGGCGGCGACAGCACCCGCCGGTACGGCGCGGGCGACCGCGCCCCGCTCGCGGACGGAGACCGAACGGGTCGTGGCGGAGGTGTGGGCACGGGTGCTGGGCGTGACCGCCGAGACCGTCGGCCGGCATGAGCGGTTCGGCAGCCTCGGAGGGACGTCGCTCAAGGCGATGGAAGTCCTCGTGGCGCTGGAGGACGCCTTCGCCGTGACGCTGCCGCCGGCGGTGATGCGCGACCACGACACGGTCGCCGCGCTCGCGGACCGCCTCCGCTCCACCGCCCCGGTGCTCCCGCCGGCCACCGCGACGACGGGCCGACCCGCTTCCCCGCCCCAGGAGGCCGCGACCGGCAGGTCTCTCCCTGCCCCGGTGCCTCAGGAGGCCGCGACCGGCAGGCCCTCCCCCGCCCCGGTCGCGATCACCGGCATGGCCTGCCGCTTCCCCGGGGCCGCCACCCCCGGCGCCTTCTGGGAGCTGCTCATCGACGGGCACGACGCCGTCACCCCCGTACCGCCCGGACGCTGGGACACCCAGCCGGACCCGGGGCGGCACCCGGAGGACAGGGCAGGGCGGCGGCCCGCGCCCGCGCCCGTGCGCTGGGGCGCGTTCCTCGACGACCCGGCCGCATTCGACGCCGGGTACTTCGGCATCGGCGAGGAGGAGGCGCGGGCGCTCGACCCCCAGGCCCGGCTCTTCCTCGAACTCGCCCATGAAGCCCTCGAACGCGCCGGCTACGCGGGGCCCCGGAGGCAGGGCCGCCGGATCGGCGTCTTCGCCGCCGTCGGGGAGAGCGGCTACCGGGAGATACTGGACCGGGCGGGGGACGGCTCCCCGCCGCCCGCCACGCTCACCGGGAACCTGCCCAACCTCGTCGCCGCCCGGGTCTCCCACTGCCTCGACCTCGACGGTCCCGCACTCGCCGTCGACACGGCCTGCTCCTCGGGGCTGGTCGCCCTGCACCTGGCACGGCGCTCCCTGCTGGACGGCGAATGCGACCTCGCGGTCGTCGGCGGAGTCAACCTCCACCTCACGCCCACCGGCCACCGCCTGCTGGAAGAGGCCCAAGCCCTCTCTCCCACCGGGCGCAGCCGCGCCTTCAGCGGCGCCGCCGACGGCTTCGTCCCCGGCGAGGGCGGCGCGGCCATCGTCCTGACGCGCCTCGACGCGGCCCGCCTCGCCGACGACCCGGTCCTCGCGGTGGTCCGCGGGACAGCCGTCAACAACGACGGCAGATCGCTGAGTCTGCTGGCGCCCAACCCGCTGCGCCAGCGCGAGGTCATCACCCGGGCGTACGAGGAGGCCGGTGTCGACCCCGCCTCGGTGACCTATGTGGAGGCTCACGGGACCGGCACGGCCGTGGGCGATCCGATCGAGCTGCAATCGCTCTCCCACGCGTTCCCCGCACGGCCCGACCGGGAGCCCCGGCTGCTCGGTTCGGTGAAGACCAACATCGGACACCTGCTCAACGCGGCCGCCCTGCCCGCCCTGGTGAAGGTCGTCCTGGCACTGGGCCACGGCAGGCTGCCCGCCTCACTGCACCATCTGCCGTCCTCGCCGGGCCCCGGGCTCGCCGGTTTCTCCGTGGTGACCGAGGCCAGGGAGTGGACGTCGGCCGGCCCGCTCGTGGCGGGGATCAACGCCTTCGGGTTCGGCGGCACCAATGCCCACGCCGTCCTCGAACAGGCCCCGCCCCCGCCGCCCCGTGCCGCGCGCGACGGCGGGGGGCCTCATCTGCTGACCCTGTCGGCCCGCAGCGCGGCAGGGCTGCGGGAGGCGGTGGCCGACCTCGCCGCCCATCTGCGCGACCACCCGGAGCTGGGGGAGGGCGATGTCTGTCTGACCGCGAGCACCTCCCGGGACGACGGTCCGCACCGGCTCGCCGTCGTCGCGGACGGCGATCTGCGCGAACGCCTCGCCGCGATCGCCGCCGGGGCCATGGGGGAGGCCGGGTCCGGTGGGTCCGCCGGGCCTGTTGGGTTCGGTGGATCCGGCCGGTCCGGCGCGGCTGTCGGGAGCGTCGTGCGCTCCCGCCCGCGTGTGGTCTTCCTGCTGCCCGGACAGGGAGCCCGGCACCCCGGCGAGGGCCGCGCCCTGTACAGCACGGCACCGGTGTTCCGTGACACCCTGGACGAAGCGTCCGCGCTCCTCGGCCCGTTGCACGGCCGGACCCTCCTGGACTGGTGCCTGGATCCGGACGCGGTCCCGGCCGTACGGGCCATGACGGAGGTGGCCCAGCCGCTGCTCGTCGCATCCGGGGTGGCGCTCGCCCGCCAGCTGCGGAGCTGGGGCGTGGAGCCCGACGCGGTCGCCGGGCACAGCGTCGGCGAGATCGCCGCCGCCTGCGTCAGCGGGATGCTGACCCTTGAGGACGCCGTCCGGTTCGCGGCCGAACGCGGCCGTCTCATGGGCGCGTTCACCGGGCCCGGGGCCATGCTCGCCGTCCGTGGCGGGGAGGAGGCGGTCGCCGCCGCGGTGGCCGGGGCCGAGGGGGATCTCGCCGTCGCCGCGTACAACGGCCCCGGTCTGCTGGTCCTCTCCGGGGCTGTGCCCGCCGTGGAGCGCGCGGCCCGCGACCTGACCGCACAGGGCGTCGCCGTACGCCGGCTGCGGGTGTCCAGGGCCTTCCACTCGCCGCTCATGCGCCCGATCGCCGATCCGCTCGCCGACGCGGCGCGTGCGCTCACCCCGCACCCTCCGTCCCTTCCGCTGATGAGCACGGTCACCACCGAGTGGCAGCCGGTGCTCGACCCGGACTATCTACGTGACCACGCCCTGCTGCCGGTTCGCTTCGGCGCCGCCGTGGAGCGGTTGGCCGACGACGGCTACGACACGTTCGTCGAGGTCGGACAGGGCTCGACCCTGTCAGGACCGGTACTCGCGGCGGCCGGGCGGCGCACGGCGGACCGGGCGGACGCCGCCGGGGCGAAGGCGGCGGTTCCGGCCAGGGGCGGGGTTGTCACACCGGCCGGCG
>NZ_VCLA01000141.1:46611-48691 GCF_009600885.1 Streptomyces jumonjinensis | reverse complement strand
CCGGCTCCCGCCGCCCCGGCTCCGACGCAGGTCGCCGCCCCGGTCGCGCCCCCCGCTCCGGCGGCCCCCGCGCCCGCTCCGGTCGCTCCGGCTCCGGTCGCGGCTCCCGCCGCCCCGGCTCCGGCCGTCCCCTCCGGCGATGTCTATGTGACCCCCCTGGTCCGTAAGCTCGCCGCCGAGAACAGCGTGGACCTGTCCTCGGTCCGGGGCTCGGGCGTCGGCGGCCGTATCCGCAAGCAGGACGTCATCACCGCCGCCGAGGCCGCCAAGGCCGCCGCGCAGGCGCAGGCCCCGGCTCCGGCCCAGGCCGCCGCGGTGCAGGCACCGGCCCTTGAGGTCTCCCCGCTGCGCGGGCAGACGGTCAAGATGACCCGGATGCGCAAGCTCATCGGCGACAACATGATGAAGGCGCTGCACAGCCAGGCCCAGCTGACCTCGGTCGTCGAGGTCGACATCACCAAGCTGATGAAGCTGCGCGCCCAGGCGAAGAACAGCTTCGCGGCCCGTGAGGGCGTCAAGCTCTCCCCGATGCCGTTCTTCGTCAAGGCCGCCGCCCAGGCGCTGAAGGCCCACCCGATCGTCAACGCCCGGATCAACGAGGACGAGGGCACCATCACGTACTTCGACTCGGAGAACATCGGCATCGCCGTGGACTCCGAGAAGGGTCTGATGACGCCGGTCATCAAGGGCGCGGGCGATCTGAACATCGCCGGCATCGCCAAGAAGACCGCCGAGCTGGCCGGGGCCGTGCGCTCCAACAAGATCCGCCCCGACGACCTCGCGGGCGCGACCTTCACGATCAGCAACACCGGTTCGCGCGGTGCGCTCTTCGACACGGTCATCGTTCCGCCGAACCAGGCCGCCATCCTGGGCATCGGCGCCACGGTCAAGCGTCCGGCGGTCATCGAGACCGCCGAGGGCACCGTCATCGGCGTCCGTGACATGACGTATCTGTCGCTCTCCTACGACCACCGTCTGGTGGACGGCGCGGACGCCGCCCGCTATCTGACGGCCGTCAAGGCGATCCTCGAAGCAGGCGAATTCGAGGTCGAGCTGGGCCTCTGAGGCCCCGCAGCACCGATGTGACAGGACGCCCCGCCCGGGAACACTCCGGGTGGGGCGTTCCGCGTTCTCCCCAGCCCCGTCCCCGTAGGCTGTACCCGCCTCGAAGGAGCCCCCACATGACCCCGCCCGTCGTCCAATCGCTGCGGGAGCAGATCCGCGCCCACATCGTGGAGGGGATCGTCAGCGGGCGCTGGAAGCCGGGGGAACGGATCGTGGAGCGGGGCATCGCCACCGAGCTCCAGGTGTCCCAGACGCCCGTCCGGGAGGCGCTGCGGGAGCTGGAGAGCCTGCGGCTGATCGAGTCCGCGCCGAACAAGGGCGTACGGGTCCGCAATCTCACGGCGGCGGATCTGGAGGAGAGCTACCCGGTCCGGGCGGGTCTTGAGCAGATCGCCGCCGAGCTGGCGGCGGACCGGCTGGCCGAGGACTGCTCGACGCTGGAGCCGCATGTCACCGCCTTGTACGCGGCGGACCGGGCGGCCGACTCGGCGGGCCAGGTGCGGCACACGGTCGCCTTCCACCGCGAGCTGGTCCGCGCCGCCGGGAACGCGGTGCTGCTGCACACCTGGGAGGGGCTGGGGATCGAGGTCTTCACGGCGCTGTCGATCCGCTGGCTGGGGACGGTCCAGCAGTCGTACGCGGAGGAGCACCAGGCCCTGGTGGAGGCGTTCAAGCGCCGGGATCCGGACATCGGCCCCCTGGTCAAGGCCCATGTACTGGGCTGCGCCCCCCGGGCCTGAACCCCCACGGCACCCCCACGGCACTCCCGCCGACTCCACAGCACCCCCGCCGACCCCACGGCACCCCCGCCGAGCCCGGGACCACGCACCCACGCACCCACGCACCCACGCACCCACGCGCCCCAGGGGCGTGCACCCCAGGGGCCGGCCGACACCACACAGCGCAAGCGCCCCCCACCCTCTCCGTTCCGAAACTTGCGGCACCGCGTGCCCTTTTTCGCGGCACGGAATGCCAATTTCGCCCTCTGGAGCACTTTTGTCCGCCAATACTTTGA
>NZ_VCLA01000141.1:0-46187 GCF_009600885.1 Streptomyces jumonjinensis | reverse complement strand
CGCCCTGTCCTGCCAGACAAGGCACCCCCCTTTCCCCCACCCCCCGACAGTCCGGAAGGCGGCGACATGACCGACCCCGTAGCCAAGCTTCCGAGCGAGCTCGACCAGCTCCCGGATCGTGACGCCGAGGAGACCGCCGAGTGGGCGGCCTCCCTCGATGCCGTCGCTCAGCACGCGGGCCCGCACCGCGCCGCGTATCTGATGCGCCGCACCCTCCAGCACGCCGAAGCCGCCGGAGTCCCCGTGCCCCGGCTGCTGGAGACGGACTACGTCAACACCATCCCCACCCCCGCCGAGCCCGCCTTCGACGGCGACGAGGCGATGGAGTCCCGGATCACCGCCTGGAACCGCTGGAACGCCGCCGCCATGGTGACGCGCGGCTCCAAGCTCGGCGTCGGCGGCCACATCGCCACCTTCGCCTCCGCGGCCTGGCTGTACGAGACCGGCTTCAACCACTTCTTCCGCGGGAAGGAGGGCGACGGCAGCGGCGACCAGCTCTACATCCAGGGCCACGCCTCCCCCGGCATCTACGCCCGCGCCTTCCTCGACGGCCGCCTCACCGAGGCCCACCTCGACAACTTCCGCCAGGAGGCGGGCGGCGCCGGACTGCCCTCGTACCCGCATCCGCGCCGGCTGCCCTGGCTGTGGGAGTTCCCCACGGTCTCCATGGGCCTCGGCCCGCTCTCGGCGATCTACCAGGCGCGGTTCAACCGCTATCTGCACAACCGCGGGATCAAGGACACCGCCAACTCGCACGTCTGGGCCTTCCTCGGCGACGGCGAGATGGACGAGCCCGAGTCGACGGCAGCCCTCGCCCTCGCGGCCCGTGAGCGCCTCGACAATCTGACCTTCGTCATCAACTGCAACCTCCAGCGCCTCGACGGCCCGGTCCGCGCGAACTTCAAGATCGTGCAGGAGCTGGAGGCCCAGTTCCGCGGCGCTGGCTGGAACGTGGTGAAGTCCCTGTGGGGCTCCGCCTGGGACGAGCTGTTCCAGCTCGACACCACGGGCGCGCTGATCCGCCGGCTGCGCGAGGTCCCGGACGCCCAGTTCCAGACGTACGCCACCCGTGACATCGGCTACATCCGCGAGCACTTCTTCGGTGCCGAGCCCGCCCTCGCCGAGCTGGCGAAGCTGCTGACCGACGCGAAGATCGCCGAGTGCTTCTACACCTCCCGCGGCGGCCACGAGGCCCGTAAGGTCTACGCGGCCTACCGGGCGGCGCTCGCCCACAAGGGCACGCCGACCGTGGTCCTGGCGCAGACGGTCAAGGGCTACACCCTCGGCAAGGGCTTCGAGTCGAAGAACGCCAACCACCAGATGAAGAAGCTGTCGGTCGACGAGTTCAAGGGCATGCGCGACCTGCTCGGGCTCCCGATCCCCGACAGCGCCTTCGACGGCGGAGTGGTGCCCTACGGCCACCCCGGCGCCGACTCCCCCGAAGTCCGCTACCTCCAGGAGCGCCGCGCGGCCCTCGGCGGCCCCGCCCCGGCCCGCCGGGTGCACGCGGTCGCGCTGCCCGACCCCGAGACCAACACCGCGCGTGCCTTCCAGGCCCTGGAGAAGGGCTCCGGCAAGCAGGAGATGGCCACCACCATGGCCTTCGTCCGGCTGGTCAAGGATCTGATGCGGGACAAGGAGACCGGCAAGCGCTGTGGCCCGATCGTCCCCGACGAGGCCCGTACCTTCGGTATGGAGTCCCTCTTCCCCTCGGCCGGGATCTACTCCCCGCTGGGCCAGACCTATGACCCGGTCGACCGCGACCAGCTCATGTACTACAAGGAAGCCAAGGACGGCCAGATCCTCAACGAGGGGATCACCGAGGCCGGAGCCATGGCGGACTTCATCGCCGCGTCCACGTCGTACGCGACGCACGGCGAGACGATGATCCCCTTCTACATCTTCTACTCGATGTTCGGCTGGCAGCGCACCGGCGACCAGATGTGGCAGCTCGCCGACCAGCTCGGCAAGGGCTTCATCGTCGGCGCGACCGCGGGCCGCACCACGCTGACGGGCGAGGGCCTCCAGCACGCGGACGGCCACTCGCATCTGATCGCGTCCACCAACCCGGCGTCGCTCAACTACGACCCGGCGTTCGCGTACGAGATCGCGGTGATCGTCAAGGACGGTCTGCGCCGGATGTACGGGCCCGACGCCGAGGACGTCTTCTACTACCTCACCGTCTACAACGAGCCCAAGCCCCAGCCCGCGATGCCCGAGGGCGTCGAGGAGGGCATCGTCAAGGGTCTGTACCGCTTCAAGGAGGGCGTGCCCGCCTCCGCCGCAGCCCCGCGGATCCAGCTGCTCGCCTCCGGCACGGCGATCCACTGGGCGCTCGCCGCCCAGGAGCTGCTGGCCGCCGAGTGGGGTGTCACGGCCGATGTCTGGTCCGCCACCTCCTGGGGAGAGCTCCGCCGGGACGCGCTGGAGTCCGACGCCGCGCTGCTGCGCGGGGAGGAGCGCATCCCGTACGTCCGCAAGGCGCTGGAGGGCGCTCCGGGCCCGGTGCTCGCGGTCAGCGACTGGATGCGCCAGGTGCCGGACCAGATCAGCCAGTGGGTCGAGCAGGACTGGTCCTCGCTGGGCACGGACGGCTTCGGTCTCTCGGACACCCGGGAGGCGGCCCGCCGCCACTTCGGCGTGGACGCGCAGTCGATCACGGTCGCGGCGCTGGCGCAGCTGGCGCGGCGCGGTGAGGTACCGGCCTCCTCGGTGAAGGAGGCGCGGGAGCGCTACGGCCTCTGAGGTCTTAATCCGAGGTCTTAAAGGTCCTCAGGGGTCTCAAGGGATCGCCCCGGTGATCGCCCCGGTCCGCCGTGTCACGGCGGACCGGGGCGATCGCCGTTTCACCGGCCGCTTGACCCTGACCCCGTGTGAACCCGTGAAGTAGGGAACGTCATGTTCACCATCGGAGAATTCGCCAGGCACGGCCGGGTATCGGCACGGATGCTGCGTCACTACGACGCCATCGGGCTGCTGCGCCCCGTCAGCACCGACCCGTTCAGCGGCTACCGCCATTACGAGGCGTCCCAGCTCTCCCGGCTCAACCGGATCATCGCCCTCAAGGATCTCGGCTTCACCCTGGAACAGGTGCGGCTGATCCTGGAGGGGACGGTGAGCACGGAGGAGCTGCGCGGGATGCTCAGGCTGCGGCAGGCCGAGCTGGAGGAGGCGATGGCCTCGGCCGCGGCCCGGCTGCGCCAGGTCGAGGCGAGACTCCGTTCGATCGAGAGCGAGGGGCGGATGCCCAGCGACGACGTCATTGTGAAGAACATTCCCGCGGTTCGGGTGGCCGAGCTGACGGGAGTGGCGGCGAGTTACGGACCCGAGGACATCGGGCCGGTGATCGGTCCGCTGTACGAGGAGCTGTTCCGGCGGCTGACGGCGGCCGGGGTCGAGCCGTCGGGGCCCGGTGTGGCGTACTACGAGGACGCGCCGGACGGCGAGGGCGCGATCCTGGTCCACGCGGGGGTGACGGTCGCGGTGGAGCTGACCCCCGGATCGGCCTTCGACTTCGCGGTCGTGGATCTGCCGCCCGCCGAGCGGGCGGCGACCATCGTCCACCGGGGCGCGATGGACGATGTGCTCGCCACGGAACAGGTGCTGGCCCGCTGGTTCGAGGCGAGCGGGCGCCGGCGGACGGGGTACGCGCGGGAGGTGACGCTGGAGTGCCCGCCGGAGCGCGACCGGTGGGTGACCGAGCTCCAGCAGCCGCTGGACTGAGCCGGTCCGGTTCCCGGCCCGGGGGCCTGCCCCCGGGCCGGGCTTTCCGGAGCCGGTTCCGCTCCCCGGAGCCGGTTCCGCTTCCCGGAGCGGCCGAGGCGATGATGGAGCCATGCGCGCTGCCCGGCTGATCAAGATGGTGCTGCTTCTCCAGGCCCGGCCCTCCATGACCGGGGCCGAGCTCGCCCGTGAGCTGGAGGTCTCGGAGCGGACCGTGACCCGGGACGCGCTCGCCCTCTCCGAGGCGGGGGTCCCGGTCTACGCGGACCGGGGCCGTGCCGGGGGCTACCGGCTGATCGGCGGCTACCGCACCCGGCTGACCGGACTGGGCCGCAGCGAGGCCGAGGCGCTCTTTCTCTCCGGGCTGCCGGGCGCGCTGCGGGAGATGGGCCTGGAGGACGCCGCGTCGGCGGCCCGGCTGAAGGTGTCGGCGGCGCTGCTGCCCTCGCTCAGCGACGCCCCGCACACCGCGGCCCAGCGCTTCCATCTGGACGCCCCGGGCTGGTACCAGGAGCCCGGGACCCCGCCGCTGCTGCCGGTGGTGGCGGAGGCGGTGTGGCGGGACCGCCGTATCCGGGCGGTCTACCGCGACGGCGCCGGGGCGGAGGTGGAGCGGGAGCTCGATCCGTACGGTCTCGTGCTGAAGGCGGGCGTCTGGTACCTCTGCGCCCGGACGGCGGGTTCCTTCCGGGTGTACCGGCTCGACCGTTTCGTCTCGGTTCGCCCCGGGCCGGACGGGGAGGTCTTCGACCGGGACGGGGAGTTCGATCTGCCGGGCTTCTGGGCGGAGCGGGCGGCGCAGTTCGCGCGGTCGATCCTGCGGGCCGAGGCGGTGATCCGGGTGACGGCGGAGGGGGCGCGCAGACTGCCGTACGCCACCGACCGGGAGGCGGCCCGGGCGGCGCTGGCCGCGGCGGACGCGCCGGACGCGGACGGCCGGGTGAGGCTGACGCTGCCGGTCGAGTCCGTCGAGGTGGCCTTCGACCAGCTGTTCGCGCTGGGGCCCGAGGTGGAGGTGCTGGAGCCCGTGGAGCTGCGGACGCTGTTCGCGCGGACGGCGGAGCGCACCGCCCGGCTCTACCGCTGAGCCGACCGGGAGACGGCCCGCCGAGAGGGGATACGGCCCGCGCCCCCTCGCCGCCGTGAGGGGGTGCGGGCCGGGCACATGGACGCCGGCCGACGACTACTGCCAGCTCATGTCGTACAGCCCGGCCCCGGCCGGGGCTCCGGCGGCGGCGGACACGGCGGCATGGGGAGCGCCGGCCTGGGAAGAGGCGATCACCGGGGCCGTGAGGGCGAGGGTGAGGGCGGCGACCGCGGCGGCCTTGCTGATCCGGCTGGTGCTCATGTCCGCTGATGTCCTTTCGGGCGTGCCTGACGGCGCGTCGGCGAGGGTGATCCCGGTCCGTCCCGCCCCGCGGTGGCGTGGTCCCGTCCCGGTGAGACCCAGCTAAGCCGCGGCTCAGCGGAGGGAGAAGAACATTCCACCGGCCCGAATCGGCCTTGGACGGATGCGGCCAGCGCCGCCGCCCCGGCACCTGGGGCAGCGGCGTCAGGACACGGGCCCCTGCCCCGGCGGCGGCCGGAGTTCCGGCAGCAGCAGCGGCACCCTGGCCTCCAGCAGCCGGGCGGACGGGAGCCGTCCGGTGGAGAGCAGCCGGTGGCTCACCCGCTCCACGTGCTCCTCGGCCCACGCCAGCGAGTCCGCGCGCAGATAGAAGCCCAGGGTGAACCGGTGGGACGACCGGGTGTGCACGGAGAGATGCTCGACCCGGTCATCGGACGCCAGCAGCGCCCGCGCCAATTCCCTGATCCCGGGGGGCACTTCCGCGGCGAGGGTCTCGAAGCGGGCGTGTACGAGATACATGCCCCCAGGGTCCGGCCCCGCGCCCCGCCGCCGGGCGATGGGGACGGGCCGCTTACGGCCCCGGCCGGAAACGGCCGCACCGCCGCCCGCACCGCTTACCTGCGGAAGCCGGTCCGTATGAGGGCTCCTGGAACACTCTGCGATGATCGGCGGTGATCGTGTGTGCCGACACCCTGGGGGACCCATGCTCACCGGCCTCGGTCTGAGCGTCGCCGCCGAAGCCGTCTACCGCGCCATGCTGCTGCACCCGGACGCGGGAGTGACGGGGATCGCGGAGGCGGTCGACGCCCCGGAGGCGGAGGTGCGGGACGCGCTGGACGAACTCAGCGAGCTGGCCCTGGTCCGGGCGCCGGCCGATGCATCGGGACGGCTGCGGGTGGTCTCACCGGACATCGGGATGGAGATCCTGATGGCCCGCAGACAGTCGGAGCTCGCCGCCGAGCAGCAGCGCCTGGAGGCGTCGCGGGCCTCGGCGGCCCGGCTGATATCGGAGTACGCGGAGCTGCGCCCCGCCACCCCGCATCCGGGTGTGGAGCAGCTCATCGGTCTGGACGCGGTCCGCGACCGGCTGGTGGCACTCACCCGGGACCTGCGGGAGGAGCTGCTCGCCTTCTCCCCCGACGCGGCGCTGACACCGACCGCGATCGCCTCCTCCCGGCCGCTCAACGAGCAGCTCCTCGGGCGGGGGGTGCGGATGCGGACGGTCTATCTGGACAGCGTGCGCAACAGCCGGCCGTCCATCGCGCACGCCAACTGGCTGGCGAGCCTGGGCGGTCAGGTGCGTACCGCCGCCTCGCTGCCGACCCGGATGCTGATCGTGGACCGGTCGACCGCGGTGATCCCGGTCAGCAGCGACAACACGGCGGCCGGCGCGGTCGTCCTGACCGGTCAGGGCATGCTGACCGCCCTGTGCGCGCTGTTCGAGGGGGTCTGGGCGTCCGCGCAGCCCCTGGGAGAGGCGGCGGCGCGCGGACCGCACGGGCTCACGGCCCAGCAGTCGCTGGCGATCCGGCTGCTGGCGGAGGGACACACGGACGACGCGGTCGCCAAGCGGCTCGGCGTGTCCCCGAGGACGGCCCGCCGGATCGCGAATGAGCTGATGGAGCGGCTGGGGGCGCGGAGCCGTTTCGAGGCGGGCGTACGGGCGGCGCAGCGCGGCTGGCTCCCGGCGGAGCCCTGAGCGGGCCCTCGCCGGCCGGGCGGGGGCCCGGGGAGGCCCGGGGAGAGGCCGCCGGGCGAGAAGGCCCTGGGCCGCCGGACGACGGACGGCTCACGGCTCACGGCTCACGGCTCACGGCTCACGGCTCACGGCTCACGGCTGAACGACGGACCGCCGACGACGAACCGCCGACGACAGACGGCCGACGACAGACCGCTGACGCCGCTCCTCAGCGGTAGTCCGCGAGCGACGGAGCGACCGCGCCCGGAGTGCCCTCCGCCACGGCCCGCTCCGCCAGCATGTACCCCCAGACGTCCGGCCTGCTGCCGTCCGCGTCCGTGACGCCGTACTCCCTGGCGAGCTGCCCGCTGTCGAGCGACTGCCCGTTCCAGCGGCACCGCTCCGGATCGGCGGCGAGCGCGGCGAGGCCACGCCCGAGATAGGCGGGGGACTCGGAGAGCGCCCAGTGGGGCTGGGCCCCGATCCCGTCGCGCCAGTTCTCCTCGGTGAGGCCGAAGTGGTCGAGCATCTCCTCGGAGCGGAGGAATCCGGGGGTGACCGCCACCGCCGTGCCCTCCGCTTCCCTGAGCTCCTCGCCCAGGAGGTAGGCCATCCGGATCGGTGTGTTCTTCGCGATGTCGTAGTAGAAATTCTCGCGGAAGCCCTGGTTGGTGCGGGCGGTCCCGTCGGTGACCTCGACGACCAGTCCGCCGGGCCTCCGTACCAGCAGAGGCAGCGCGATGCTGCTGGTGATGATGTGGCTCCTGACGCCGAGGTCGATCATCCGCAGCCCCCGGTCCAGCTCGACGTCCCACATCCGGGTGTCGAAGTCGAGCAGCGGATTCCCGCCCCAGACGTCGTTGACCAGGATGTCGAGGCGGCCGTGGTCGCGGTCGACGCGGGCGATCAGCTCCCGGACCTGTTCGGCCTCCAGATGGTCGGTGGGGACGGCGATGCCCCGGCCGCCCGCCGCGTCGACCAGTTCGGCCGTCTCCTCGATGGTCTCCGTCGGCCGGCCCATCTCGCTGACCCGTTCGCGGGTGGTGCGTCCGGTCGCGTAGACGGTCGCGCCCGCCGCTCCGAGGTGTACGGCGATGGCGCGTCCCGCGCCCCTGGTGGCCCCCGCGACCAGCGCCACCTTCCCCGTGAGCGCCGTCCGTGAGGTATCGGTTGTCGTCATGTGAACGACCGTCGCACGGATACCCGACACCTTCTGTCCGCCTTTCACGGCCGTTGCGGGGCATCGGTTCTTCGACGGCTCCACGTGCGCCGCCACCCGGGAGCCACGATGCTGGACCCGTGATGGACGAGACGGAGTTCTGGGAGATCGTGGACAGCACCCGCGAGGCCGCCGAGGGAGATCCCGAGGATCACGCGGATCTGCTGGTCGAGCGGCTGATGCGGCTCGACCCCGACTCCGTGCTGGACTTCGCCCGGCACTTCGAGGCCCGCTACAACCGGGCGTACACCTGGGATCTGTGGGGCGCCGCGGCCGTACTGCTGAACGGGGCGAGCGATGACGTCTTCGACTACTTCCGCTGCTGGCTGATCGGCCAGGGCCGGGAGATCTTCGAGGGGGCGGTGCATGAACCCGACGCGCTCGCCGAGCTGCTCGAAGACTTCGACGACGATGTCGACGGGGACGGCGAGGAGCTGGGGTACGCGGCGGATGAGGCGTATGAGCAGCTCACGGGAGTGGTGGCGCCGGATCTGGGGATTCCTCCCCAGCCGGCGGAGCCCGTGGGCGCCCCCTTCGACTTCGACGACGACGCGGCGCTGGCCGACCGCTTCCCCCGGCTCTGGGAGCGCTTCGGACCCGGCTGACCGCGTGCGTACCGGGGCTATCGGGGCTATCGGGGCTATTCCAGGGCACGGCCCATCAGCACATCGTCCACGTACGCGCCGTCGAGCAGGAACTCGCCCGGCAGCACTCCCTCGACCGTGAAGCCCTCGGACGCGTACAGCGCACGCGCGGGCGCGTTGTGCCCCAGTACGCGCAGGGTGATACGGACCGCGCCCTGTCCGCGCGCCTCGTCGCAGGCGGCCCGCAGCAGCGCCCGGCCGATCCCTCGCCCGCGCGCCGCGTCGGAGACCGCGAGGCCCTGGATCTGGCGTACATGACGATTGGACGGCAGCGGGGTGGGCGGGACGAGGCGGACATAGCCGAGGACCGTGCCGTCGCCGTCCTCGGCGACGAGATGGTCCTCGGGCCGGTGCCGGTCGTCGAAGAAGGGGCTGTACGGCGGCTCCGGCCGCGGGGACACGGCGTGCAGGGGCGACCAGGTGTCGCGGTCGAGCCGGGCGAGGGCGGCGTCGTCGGCGGGCCGGGCGAGGCGTATGTGCGACTCGTGCATGCGACAACTGTGTCATGGGGTGGCAGGGGGGCAGGATGGATTCATGCGGATCGCGATCGCCGGCTCCTCCGGACTCATCGGCACGGCCCTGGCGCGCTCGCTGCGCGCGGACGGGCACGAGGTGGTGCGGCTGGTGCGGCGGCCCGCGCGGGCGGGCGACGAGGTGAGCTGGGATCCCCGCCGGCGGTTCGTGGACACGGCGGGGCTGGCGGGCTGTGACGGCGTGGTGAATCTCGCGGGTGCGGGGGTCGGGGACCATCGCTGGACCGCGGCGTACCGCAGAGAGATCCGGGACAGCCGGGTGCTGGGCACGGCGGCGCTGGCGGAGGCCGTCACCGCGCTGGACACCCCGCCCCGGGTGCTGCTGTGCGGAAGCGCGGTCGGCTATTACGGGGACACCGGGGACCGCGCGGTGGACGAGGACGCGCCGCCCGGCGAGGGCTTTCTGCCCGGGGTGTGCGTGGAGTGGGAGGCGGCGGCCGAACCGGCGCGGGAGGCGGGCATCAGAACGGCCTGGGCCCGCACGGGGCTGGTGGTCTCCCGGCAGGGCGGCGCGTGGAGCAGGATGTTCCCGCTGTTCCGGGCCGGTCTGGGCGGGCGGCTGGGCGACGGCCGCCAGTACTGGAGCTTCATCTCCCTGCATGACGAGATCGCGGCGCTGCGGCACATCCTGGACACGGAGTCGCTGTCGGGCCCGGTGAATCTGACGGCCCCTGATCCGGTGACCAATCGCGAGGTCACGGCGGCCATGGGCCGGGTGCTGCGCCGGCCGACGCTGTTCGCGGTCCCGGAGACCGCGCTGCGGGCAGTGCTGGGGGAGATGGCGGGGGATGTGCTGGCCAGTCAGCGGGTGCTGCCGGTGAGGCTGCTGGAATCCGGGTTCTCCTTCGCCTTCCCGGGGATCGACGAGGCGATCACGGCGGCGCTGCGGTCCTGAGCCCCGCGCCCTGAGCTCCGCGCCCTGAGCCGGGGCGGTCCTGGGCGGGGAGCGCCCCGGGGCATGCGCCCCCGCGCAACGGTGCCCCACCGCATGCGCGCGTCGCCGCGCGGCCCGCCTCCTTACGCTCGATGCGAACTCGGGCATTCCGGGAGCCTGTTGGGGGCGAACCTCCCACAGCGCAGCGCCGACCTGGGGAGGGGCACACGTGCTCATCAGCACCGCTCACACTGCGGATCACGCGGACGTCATCATCGTCGGGGCCGGTATCGCCGGGCTGTCGGCGGCCCACCTGCTGACCAGAGCGGGGGTCAGCGTCAGCGTCCTGGAAGCCGCGTCCCGGCCCGGCGGCCGGATGGCCACCGAGGAGATCGACGGTTTCCGGCTCGACCACGCGGGCCAGCTGCTCAGCACCGCGTACTCCGAACTGCGGCGCACGGCCGCGCTCGTGGACGTCACCCTGCGCACCTTCGCGCCGGGCGTTCTCGTGCACGGCGAAGGCCGGCTGCAACGGACCGGGGAGGCCGTCCGCCGGGTGGGCGAACCGGGGAGCACAAGGGGCGCACTGACTGTCGCACGCGCCCTGGCGAGCGCCTCCCGTCCCCTGGACGAGGCCAGGCTCGGCGCGTCCCTCGCCCGGCTCGCGGGGACCTCGGTGGAGCGGCTGACGGCCCGCCCCGAGCGGTCCGCGGCACAGGCGCTGACGGCCAGGGGGCTGCCGTCCAGAACGGTCGACGGAGTGCTGCGCCCGCTGCTGTCGGCGCTGCTCTGCGATCCGGAGCTGACGACGTCGAGCCGGTGCGCCGATCTGGCGCTGCGCGGTTTCGCCCGGGGGCGGCTGTGCGTACCGGAGGGCGGGCTGTCGGTGCTGCCGGAGCGGCTGGCGGCGGCGCTGCCGGAGGGCACGGTGCTCACGGGGGTGAAGGTGAAGGACACCTCGATCAACCGCGTCAGCACGGAGGAGTACGGCGAGCTGTCCTGCCGGGCGCTGGTCCTGGCGACGGGGGCGCGGGAGGCGGCGGAGCTGCTGCCGGGGCTGCGGGTGCCGCCGTTCCACCCGGTGACGGTGCTGCACCATACGACGGACCGGGCGCCGGGCACGGGCGCGTCGCTGGTGCTGGACGGCGACGGCGCCGGGCCGGTCGCCCATACCGCGGTGATGAGCGAGGTGGATCCCCTGCGGGCGCCGCAGGGCCGGGCGCTGATCTCCTCGACGGTGCTGGGGGCTCCCGCGCCGGGGCTGGAGGGGGAGGTACGGGCGCAGCTGGCGCGGCTGTACGGCGTGCCGACGGACGACTGGGAGCTGCTGGCGGTCCACCACGACCCGTACGCGGTCCCGGCGATGCGACCGCCGCACGATCTGCACCGTCCGGTGCGGGTGCTGTCGGGTCTGTACGTATGCGGCGACCACCGGTCGACGAGCACGGTCCAGGGCGCCCTGCTCTCCGCCCGCCGTACGGCGACGGCCATCCTCCGCGACTTCGCGTCCCGCCCCCGCGAACTCCGCCCCCTCCCCTCAGCGGCCTGACCCCACCGCGCAATCAGCCTCTTGGGGGTCCCCCTCCGGGGGGGGGAAGCGTGGGGGAGGACGAATCCAGCCCCTTGGGGGTCCCCCCGGAGGAGTCTGGGGGAGATTGAGGAGCGGGGGTTCGGGGGCTGGCCCCCGACGACGGCCCGGTCCTCGCGGAGACCGGGTCACCCCGGGTCACCCCGGGTCACCGGACCACCCGAGGCACAGGCACCTGAACCCGCCCCCGCCCCCAAAGCCTCCTCACCCCAGCGCCGACACCCTGTCCCGATACCCCCGCACCGCCGCCGCGTCCCGGTACGGCTCCAGCCGCCGCTCGAAGTCCCGTACGTACTCCAGCGCCCGCGCCGACCTCATCTCCGACGCCTGCAACGCCGCCTCCGCCCCCAGCGCGCACGCCTGGTCCAGCTCCCCCAGCCCCAGCCGCGCCGACGCCAGCACCACCCGGCAGAAGAGCCTGCTCCGCGCCAGCCCCGTCGGCCGCAGCTGCAACGACCGCTCGGCGTACTGCACCGCCTGCCGGTACTGCTGAAGGTCCCGGTAGCAGTGCCCGAACTCGTCCGCCATCTGCGCCTCGTCGAAGAACCGCGCCCAGTACGGCACCTCGTCCCCCGCCCGCGCCGCCCCGAGCGCCCGTTCCGCCCGTACCAGCGAGCCGGTGCAGGCCCGTGCCTCGCCGAGCACTCCGTGCCCCCGGGCCTCGACCGCGTGCAGCAGCGCCTGCACCACCGGCGGGGCCGACGGCCCCACCCCCTGCTGCGCGACCCGGGTGAGCTGGACCGCCTCCCGGCCGTGCCCCAGATAGACGGCCTGGCGTGCCATGGTGACCAGGACGTAGGAGCCGTACGCCCGGTCCCCGGCCGCCTGCGCGAGCCGCAGCGCCTGGACGAAGTAGCGCTGGGCGAGCCCGTGCGCGGCGATGTCGTAGGAGGTCCAGCCGACGAGCCGGGTCAGATCGGCGACGGCGGCGAAGAGTCTTCGCCCGAGCACCTCCCCGTACGTACCGCGGAGCATCGGCTCGGCCTCGTGCTCCAGATAGCGCACCAGGGCCTGGCGGGCGTGCCCGCCGCCGTAGGCGTGGTCGAGGGTGCGGAACAGCTCGCCGACCGATCTCAGCGCCGCGATGTCACCGCCGGTGACCCGCTGTCCCGGCCCCCGGTCGGTGCCCCGGTCGACGGCACGCTGCCGGGGCACGCCGCCCGTGCCCTGCGGGGGCACCCGGCCGGCGCCGGGGTCGGCGCGGCCCACCCGTTCGTCGGCCCGCCCGATCAGCCAGTCCCGGCTGGGCACCACCAGACCGGCCGGGGTGAAAGCGATCTTGCGGAGCTCCGCATGGCTGCCGGAGTCCTTGCGCCAGAGGCCGCTGACGATGTCGATGGCCTCCTCCGGGCTGGCGGCGAACTCCAGACCCGCGTAGACGGGCGCACAGGCGTCCAGACCGAGGTCCTGGGCGGACAGTCGCCGTCCCAGCCGTCTGGTGAACACCTCGGCGATCAGCGCGGGCGTCGTCCCGCGCGGCTGCTGGCCGCGGAGCCAGCGGGTCACGGACGTTTTGTCGTAGCGCAGGTCAAGACCGTGTTCGAGACCGAGCTGATCGACTCGGCGGGCGAGGCCCGCGTTGGAGAATCCGGCTTCCTGGATGAGCGCGGCAAGCTGGCGGTTGGGGATGCGCTGCGAGGGTCGTTCCGTCATCAGCTGTGCGGTCTCCTGCCTTCCGGGCCAGTCGCAGCCCTCATGGAACGGCGCGAATTTAGCGGCCTTTGCCCCGCATACCACTACGTCTGCCGCACATTCATCCGATCGTGTGAGCATCCGCGCAGGTACTGACGGTCTCCGGGGTACGCGACGCCGGACCGCCCTCCCCGGTCACGGCGCCCGGGGCCGCCGTACAGTGGCTGGGGCGCGATCAGCGCTCGGCGAGGGTTTCTAGGGAGGCAGTGCCGTGAGTGAGCTGCGGTTCGTCCGGCTGGGCTTCGGCGGGGAAGCGGTCGAGTACCAGGAGGCGTGGCAGAAGCAGCGCGAGGTCCACGCCGCCCGGTTCGCGGACGAGATCCCGGACACCTGTCTGCTGCTGGAGCACCCCCCGGTGTACACGGCCGGACGGCGGACGGAGGAGCGGGAGCGCCCGCTGGACGGCACTCCGGTCATCGATGTGGACCGGGGCGGCAAAATCACCTGGCACGGCCCCGGCCAGCTGGTGGGCTACCCGATCATGAAGCTGCCGCGCCCGGTGGATGTGATCGCGCATGTGCGCAGGCTGGAGGACGCGCTGATCCGCACCTGCGCGGAGTTCGGCCTGGAGACCAGCCGGATCGAGGGCCGCAGCGGGGTCTGGGTGCTGGGCGACCCGGTCGAGAGCCGCCCGGCGCTCGGCGGGCTCTCGCTGGACTTCGACCCGAGACTCCAGGACGACGAGTTCGATCCCCGTCTCAACGGTCCGGAGTACGCCCCGTCCAACGCCGGCCAGCGCCGCGAGGACCGCAAGCTGGCCGCCATCGGCATCCGTATCGCCAAGGGCGTCTCCATGCACGGCTTCTCGCTGAATGTGAATCCGGACAACACCTGGTTCGACCGGATCGTGCCCTGCGGCATCCGGGACGCGGGCGTCGCGTCGCTGGCGAACGAGCTGGGCCGGGACATCACGGTCGCGGAGGTGCTCCCCGTGGTGGAGAGGCATCTGCGGGCCGTCCTGGAGCAGGCGGAGCTGCGCCCGAGGCCCGTCGGGGCCCCCGCCTAGCGGGTGAGCGCGCCTCCGGGGGGAATGCGCCCCGGTGAGCGCGGGTTGGCCGGACGTAGGGCCGCACAATTGACGGGCGTACCCTGGTGTGCGCCGCTGAATCGAATGCCGCGATAGCAGAAAGGGGCGCCGACGTGTCCGCTGTCGCACCCGACGGACGCAAGATGCTGCGCCTGGAGGTCCGGAACAGCCAGACCCCCATCGAGCGTAAGCCCGAGTGGATCAAGACCCGGGCGAAGATGGGCCCCGAGTACACGCAGATGCAGAAACTCGTGAAGAGCGAGGGTCTGCACACGGTGTGCCAGGAGGCCGGCTGTCCGAATATCTACGAATGCTGGGAGGACCGCGAAGCGACCTTCCTCATCGGCGGCGACCAGTGCACCCGGCGCTGTGACTTCTGCCAGATCGACACGGGCAAGCCGCAGGCGCTCGACCTCGACGAGCCCCGCCGGGTCGGCGAGTCGGTCGTCACCATGGATCTGAACTACGCCACCATCACCGGCGTCGCCCGCGACGACCTGGCGGACGGCGGCGCGTGGCTGTACGCGGAGACCGTACGGCAGATCCACGCGATGACGGCCGGCCGGGAGGGCGGCCACACCAAGGTCGAGCTGCTGATACCGGACTTCAACGCGGTGCCCGAGCAGCTGGCCGAGGTCTTCTCGTCCCGGCCGGAGGTGCTCGCGCACAATGTCGAGACCGTGCCGCGGATCTTCAAGCGGATCCGTCCCGGCTTCCGTTACGAGCGCTCCCTGGAGGTCATCACGCGCGCCCGGGAGGCGGGCCTGGTGACCAAGTCCAATCTGATCCTGGGCATGGGCGAGGAGCGGGCGGAGGTCAGCGAGGCGCTGCGCCAGCTGCACGAGGCGGGCTGCGAGCTGATCACGATCACGCAGTACCTCCGCCCCTCGGTGCGCCACCACCCGGTGGAGCGCTGGGTGAAGCCGCATGAGTTCGTGGAGCTGAAGGAGGAGGCCGAGCAGATCGGCTACTCGGGCGTGATGTCGGGCCCGCTGGTCCGCTCGTCGTACCGGGCCGGCCGGCTCTACGGACAGGCGATGGACCGCCGGATGTCCCAGCCGGTGGCGCAGCCCGCGAGCTGAGCGGACTGTATGAAGCCGAGCGGACTGTGTGAATTCGAGCACAAGAGACTACCGCTCGGTAATAGCGTGCCGGACGCGGCCCGTACCCTCCCCGCAGGTCGGGGACGGCGTACGGGCCGCGTCATGTTTTTACGGGTCCCCGTCAAGGATTCATCGGCGTTTGACCGGTCGGTCACGCCCTGGTAACACCAACGGGTAACCCTGTATTCACGCATCGCACGCACGCCCGTCCGATGGCTCCCGCACCGGTCAGGACGGGGCAGCACCCATCCGTAACCCGTTCATCACCGACCCCTAGGGGGCCTGAGCCATGCCGGCCGCGTCGATCCGCCCGCTGCGTCCCACCCGTCCCGCATCCGACACCCGTCCCGGAAGCCTGGTGCGCGCCGCCGCCGTCCCGTCCGTCACCGGCGCGCTGCGCGCGATGGAGTCCCTGCTGCTCGGCGCGGGGCAGCGCACGGCCCGCCGCAACGCCTGGACGGCGGTCCTGGAGGACCGCCGCCGGGCGAAGGACCGGGTGGAGACCCAGCATGTACTGGAGGCCGTGTCGGGTCGCACGTCACAGGCCACGTAAACTTCGGATTATGGCGAGGAAGGCAAAATCTGACGGCGCTGACGCCGCTGCGAACCCGGGGCGACTGAAGCAGATCGCTCTGACCTACAAGATGACCCGGAAGGCCGACCCGAAGGTCGGTCTGATCCTCGCGGCTGTGGGAATCGTCACCTTCGGTGTCTTCCTGGGGATCGGCTTCTGGATCGACTACCCCATCTATCTCGGGATTCTGGGCTTCCTGCTGGCCTTCCTCGCGATGGTGATCATCTTCGGACGCCGCGCCGAGCAGGCGGCCTTCGGGCAGATGGAAGGCCAGCCGGGAGCGGCTGCCGCGGTCCTCCAGAACGTCGGCCGCGGCTGGTCCACGACTCCGGCGGTGGCGATGAACCGCAGCCAGGACGTGGTGCACCGGGCGGTCGGCAGGGCGGGCATCGTGCTGGTGGCCGAGGGCAACCCGAACCGGCTGAGGACGCTGCTGGCGGCCGAGAAGAAGAAGATGGCGCGCATCGTCGTCGATGTGCCGGTGCACGACATCATCGTGGGCACGGGCGAGGGCCAGGTGCCGCTGAAGAAGGTCCGTACGACGATGCTGAAGCTGCCGCGGGTCCTCTCGGGCGCCCAGGTCTCGGTCGCGAACGACCGGCTGCGCGCGATGGGCGACCTGATGAGCAACATGCCACTGCCGAAGGGCCCGATGCCGAAGGGCATGCGCATGCCGCGCGGCGGCCCGAAGGGGCGCTAGAACCGCCTGGAACCACAGATCGACAGAAGGGCCTCCCGATGCCGGGAGGCCCTTTTCTCCGTCTTTCTCCGTCCGTTCTCTCCGTACAGGTACTGATCAGATCCGCACCTGTACGGACCGGGAGAGGGTGTCGTGCAGTCCGCGCCCGTCGCGGTCCCAGATGAGGGCCGGGATCGCCAGACAGAGCAGCAGACTCCGCACGGCGGCCCGGACGAAGGCCAGCCGGCCTCCGTTGACGGAGATGACGCGGAGCCCGAAGATCCGCTTGCCCGGGGTGAAGCCGACGGTGCCCACGGTGAGCGTGCTCAGCACCAGGAGGACGCCGAGGGCCCAGTTCCCGGCGGTCTGCCCCGCACCGCCCGAGAGCAGCCCGTAGGCGATCAGGAAGCAGAGCCCCCAGTCGATGAAGAGGGCGCCGAAGCGCCGTCCGAGAGGGGCGATGGAGCCCGGTCCTGCCTCCGGCAGACCGAGCCGCTCGCCCCGGTACCCGAAGTCGACGCCCATGTCCTCGGCCGCCGCGCGGGGCCCGGAGAGCCACGATCCGATTGCTTGCCTGTTGTCCACCCGTCCACGGTACTGTGTCCGGTTTCCCCGCCTTCCGACCGCCCCCTCCCGGGCCCGTGGGGCCGGTGTCCCCGCCCCTCCCGGGCCCGGGGTCACAGCTCCCCCGGCCGCCGCTCCGGTTAACTTGGGCGAAACAAATGGGTCATGCTGGAGAAATCCCGTCTGCCTAAGGTCGGGTCCTGCGTGTGCCACCGCACTGGCCGCACGACCGAGCTGCAAGCCCCGCCCCCTTCGGGACGGGAGTAGGAGGAGTTGGATGTTCCAGAACGCCGACGAAGCGAAGAAGTTCATCGCCGACGAGGACGTCAAGTTCGTCGATGTCCGGTTCTGCGACCTGCCGGGCGTGATGCAGCACTTCACGATCCCGGCGGCGGCGTTCGACCCCGACGAGGAGCTGGCCTTCGACGGCTCGTCGATCCGCGGCTTCCAGGCGATCCACGAGTCCGACATGGCGCTGCGCGCGGACCTGTCGACGGCGCGTGTCGATCCCTTCCGCCGGGACAAGACCGTCAACATCAACTTCTTCATCCACGACCCGATCACGGGCGAGCAGTACAGCCGTGACCCGCGCAACATCGCCAAGAAGGCGGAGACGTACCTCGCCTCGACGGGGATCGCGGACACCGCGTACTTCGGCCCGGAGGCGGAGTTCTACGTCTTCGACTCGGTGCGCTTCAACACCTCCGCGAACGAGGGCTTCTACCACATCGACTCCGAGGCCGGCGCCTGGAACACCGGTGCGGTCGAGGACAACCGCGGCTACAAGGTCCGCTACAAGGGCGGCTACTTCCCGGCCCCGCCGGTGGACCACTTCGCGGACCTGCGCGCGGAGATCTCCCTGGAGCTGGACAAGTCGGGCCTCCAGGTCGAGCGCCAGCACCACGAGGTGGGCACGGCCGGCCAGGCCGAGATCAACTACAAGTTCAACACCCTGCTGGCCGCGGCCGACGATCTGATGCTCTTCAAGTACATCGTGAAGAACGTCGCCTGGCGCAACGGCAAGACCGCCACCTTCATGCCGAAGCCGATCTTCGGCGACAACGGCTCGGGCATGCACGTCCACCAGTCCCTCTGGCAGGGCGGCGTCCCGCTCTTCTACGACGAGCAGGGTTACGCGGGCCTGTCGGACATGGCGCGCTACTACATCGGCGGCATCCTGAAGCACGCCCCCTCGCTGCTGGCCTTCACCAACCCGACGGTGAACTCCTACCACCGCCTGGTCCCCGGCTTCGAGGCCCCGGTCAACATGGTCTACTCGCAGCGCAACCGCTCGGCGGCCATGCGCATCCCGATCACGGGCTCCAACCCGAAGGCCAAGCGCGTCGAATTCCGCGCCCCTGACCCGTCCTCCAACCCCTACCTGGCCTTCTCGGCCCTGCTCCTCGCGGGCCTCGACGGCGTCAAGAACAAGATCGAGCCCGCCGAGCCGATCGACAAGGACCTCTACGAGCTGGCCCCCGAGGAGCACGCGAGCGTCCCCCAGGTCCCGACCTCCCTCCCCGCGGTCCTGGACGCCCTGGAGCAGGACAACGAGTACCTCCAGGCGGGCGGCGTGTTCACGGCGGACCTGATCGAGACCTGGATCGACTACAAGCGCACCAACGAGATCGCCCCGATCCAGCTCCGTCCGCACCCGCACGAGTTCGAGCTGTACTTCGACATCTAGGACGACCGCCGGGGGCTGCCCGGGGAACCCGCTCTGACCCGCGAGAATGCGCACCGGTCCGGTCTGCCCCCAGCCCCTTGCGCAGAGCCGGCGCATGTCGATGAGCCACGCCGAGGGCCGCTACTCCATCTCCGGAGCAGCGGCCCTCGGTGCTTGGCCAGGCGGTCAGCGGACGGGCCGGACGCTGACCGGGCGCGACCGCGTGGACGGTGAGCGACAGGCCGCCGCTTCGCGCCCTGAAGCGCCGCGATCCGCCGCGATCCGCCGGGAGCCGGCCCCTCCTCCGCTGGCGGAATTCCATCGCTCCGGCGCGTGGGGGAGAGAGGACCACCGCCTCCCAAGCCCTAGGGTGTTCGGCATGTCTGAGCCCGAGTTGCTGCGCATCGTCTCCCGTTCCTCCCCCATGGCCCTCGCCCAGGTCGAGCGCGTACGGGCCGAGCTCGCCCGTCATCGGCCCGGGATCCGGACCGAGGTGGTGCCCGTCACCACCTCCGGGGATCGGTGGATGGGGGATCTCGCCAAGCTGGGCGGAAAGGGGGCGTTCACCAAGGAGGTGGATGCCGCGCTGGTCGCCGGGGAGGCCGATCTCGCCGTGCACTGTGTGAAGGATGTGCCCGCCGACCGGCCGCTGCCCGCCGGGACCGTCTTCGCCGCCTTTCTCGAACGGGACGACATCCGGGACGCGTTGGTCCACCCCGGCGGTCTGACGCTCGACCAGCTGCCCGCCGGGACCCGGGTCGGGACCTCGTCGGTGCGCAGGATCGCCCAGCTCGCCGCCTCGCATCCGCAGCTGGAGTGCGTGCCGATGCGCGGGAACGCCAACCGGCGGCTGGAGAAGCTCGCGGACGGGGAGGCGGACGCCCTGCTGCTCGCCGTCTCCGGTCTTGAGCGCATCGGGCGGGCCGATGTGATCAGCGAGGTGCTCCCGACCGAGGTCATGTGCCCGCCGATCGGCGCCGGGATCCTCGCCTTGCAGTGCCGCGAGGGCGATGCCGCGACCATCGAAGCCGTGAGCGGTCTCGGCGACCCGGCGGCCCACCGTGAGACGACGGCGGAGCGGATGTTCCTCCATGTCCTCCAAGGGCACTGCAACTCCCCCATCGCGGGATACGCACAGACCGAGCGCGGCGGCGAACTCTCGCTGCGGGCCAAGGTCTTCACCCCCGACGGCAAGCGGGTGCTGAACGCCCATGAGTGGGCCGGGCCGCTCGATCCCGCGACGCTCGGCACCTCGGTCGCGGTGGCGCTGCTGCGCCAGGGGGCCAGGGAGCTGATCGACGGCATCGCCCACTGACCTCATTGCATTAGTACGAAATATGTTTACAGCTAGTGCAGAGAGCGGCTAGCGTCTGAGGCATGCCTGCGAAGCCGCCTTCACCCACCACCCTCACCGGCCGTCATGTGCGTCTCGAACCGCTCTCCATGGCCCATCTCCCCGATCTCTTCGACGCGGGCGGCGGAGACGAGGAGGTCTGGCGCTGGCAGGGCGGACCGGCCCCGCAGACCCAGGACGAGCTGGCCGAGAAGCTCGGCGGAGTGCTCGCGGACGGCGAGCGGGGCACCTACCTCCCCTTCGCCGTCATCCACCTGGCCAGCGGCCGGGCCATCGGCTGGACCACCTATCTCGACATCGAGCCCCGGAACGAGCGGCTGGAGATCGGCTGGACCTGGTACGGCCGGGAGTACTGGCGTACCGCCGTCAACACCGAGACCAAGCTGCTGCTGCTCACCCATGCCTTCGAGGAGCTGGGGATGGGCCGCGTCCAGCTCAAGACCGACCATCTCAATGTGCGCTCCCAGAACGCCATCGCGCGCCTCGGCGCCACCCGCGAGGGAGTGCTGCGCCGGCACCGGCTGCGCCACGACGGGACCTGGCGCGACTCGGTCTACTACTCGATACTCGCCGACGAGTGGCCCGCGGTGAAGGAGCGTCTCCTTGTCCGGCGCTGACTCCGTGGACGCCGCCCGGCGGATCACCGTACAGAGACTGACGTACTTCCCGGTCAAGGGCTGCGCCGGGACCGATGTCGCCACCTGCGCCGTCGTCCGCACGGGTCTGGAGCACGACCGGACCTTCATGATCGTGAACGCCGTGGACGGCTCCTTCCACAGCCAGCGCACGCTGCCCGCCATGGCCGCCGTCCGGCCTGCGGTCGTCGACGGCGGGGCCGGGCTGCGGCTGACCGCCGATGGTGTGGAGAGCCTGCGCCACGATGTCCGGCCCGAGGGCGGGCGGCGGGCGGTGAGCATGTTCGGGCGGCCTCTGGGCGAGGCGGTGGACCAGGGCGACACCGTGGCCGACTGGTTCTCCGAGGTGCTCAAGGCCCCCGTGCGACTGGTGCGGGCGCCCGGGGACTTCGACCGGGACGGCTGGGGCGAGACCCCCGGCAAGGTCGCCTACGCCGACGCTCACGCCCTGCTGATCGCCTCACAGGCATCGCTCGACGACCTCAACGCGCGGATCTCCGCGCACGGCGGGCGGCCCGTGCCGATGGACCGCTTCCGGCCGAACATCGTCCTCGACGGCTGCGCCGAGCCGCACGCCGAGGACGAGATGCGCCGGCTGGAGATCGGCACCGCGCGGCTCGCCTACGCGACCCGCGCGACCCGGTGCGCGGTCCCGATGGTCGATCAGCTCACCGGCGTACGCGACGGCCCCGAGCCGATCCGTACGCTCGCCCGCTACCGGCGCGAGCCGGAGTTCGACAACAAGGTCAGCTTCGGGATGAAGGCCGCCGTCGTACGGCCCGGCATCCTCTCGGTCGGGGACGCCGTGGAGGCCCTCTTCCGATCCGGCCAACCCGCCTGAGCCACGGCCTGAGCCACGGCCTGAGCCGCTGAAGGCCCGCCGCCCCTCGGCGGCGGGCCCGGCGGGTCAGCGGCCGTAGCGGATCAGCGCGCGCACCATCCGGCAGGTGGTGTCGGACGGCGGATGGATGCCGATCCGGTCCGCCGTCGACCGGATGTGGGTGTTGTCCGCGGTCGCCGGATAGTGGATACCCGAGTCGAGCAGGGCTATCGCCAGACGCATCGCCTTCAGCCGGCGATTGTGCGTCACATACCACTCGCGCGGCCGGCCGGCCGGGAGGGGCTGCTTCCGCAGGGGTGTGTAGGCGACGACCGTTTCGGGCGCGCGCGGGCTTGTGGATCCGGTCGGTTCAGTCGGCTTCGTCATGAGTCTGGCTACGGCCATCGGCAACCTCCTGGCACGGTGGCGGGACCATCCCGAACAGTCTCCATTCTACTGGGGGGCACTGACAATCGGGCCTGGCCAGACGGTGTTTCAAGGGTTTCGCCGACGACTTCCGGGGTCCCTTCCGGAGCGGGCCGGAGGTACCGTGGCGGCATGGAGATCTGGATCAATCCCGCCTGTTCCAAGTGCCGTGGCGCCCTCGAACTGCTCGACGCGGAAGGGGCCGAGTACACCGTCCGCCGCTATCTGGAGGAGGTGCCGAGCGAGGAGGAGATCCGGGAGGTGCTCGACCGGCTGGGACTCGAACCCTGGGAGATCACCCGCACCGGGGAGCCGGTGGCCAAGGAGCTCGGGCTGAACGACTGGGCGCGGGACGAGAGCACGCGCGGGAAGTGGACGGCGGCGCTGGCCCGGCATCCCCGGCTGATCCAGCGGCCGATCATCACGGCTGACGACGGGTCGGCTGTCGTGGCCCGTACGGAAGAGGCGGTACGGGACGCACTCAGCCGTTCCTGAGGGGGCGCTTCGCCGTACCGGAGAGGGCACTTCGGTGTTCCTGAGGGGGCGCTTCGCCATACCCGAGGGGCCGGTGGCCCTGAGCCGTAGCCCCTGGGCCACGGCTCACGGACCCCGCCCGACCCGGACCGCCGCCGTACGCAGGGCCCGGGTCCCCGGGGCCATGCCCCGGAGCGACCCCTCATCGCTCGTCCGTGCCCGCCACCTTCCCCGTCGCCAGGGCGATCCGGTTCCAGGTGTTGATCGTGAAGACGAGCGCCAGCAGCTGGGCCAGCTCCCGTTCGTCGAAGTGGGCCGCGGCCTCCGCGTACACCGCGTCCGGGACCCCGCCGTCCGCGATCAGCGTGACCGACTCCGTCAGCGCGAGCGCCGCCTGCTCCTTCGCCGTGAAGAAGTGCCGCGCCTCCCGCCAGACGCCCGTCATATGCAGACGCTCCTCGCTCTCCCCCGCCTTACGGGCGTCGCCGGTGTGCATATGCAGGCAGTACGCACAGTGGTTGAGCTGCGAGGAGCGGATCTGCACCAGCTCCACCAGCGCCGGGTCCAGCCCTTCACGGGCCGCCGCGTCCAGTCCGATCACCGCGCGGAACGCCTTCGGCGCCACCTTGGCGAAGTTGAGGCGAGCGGGCTCCGTCTTGATCTCTGCTGTCGTCATGGGTACGAATCTACTGTTGCGTACGACCGATCGTAGGGTGCATTTCAGTGGCGGAATCATGGGTCAATTCGGCGGAGATCCTGGGCGCGGACCTCCATCTGGACCTCTCGGGTCCGGGCGGTCGCCGGGCCGTTCTGATGCGGGCGCTGCGCGAGGCGGTACGCGGCGGACGGCTCGCCCCCGGCGCCCGGCTGCCGCCCTACCGTTCGCTCGCCGCCGACCTCGGCATCGCCCGTAACACCGTCGCCGACGCCTACGCCGAGCTGGTCGCCGAGGGCTGGCTCACCGCCCGCCAGGGCTCGGGCACCCGGGTCGCCCCCCGCGCCGATCCCACCGGGCCGCCGCGCAGACGCGCCGCCCCGGCCCGCGCGGACGCACCGGTGTACGACCTCGTCCAGGGCAGACCCGACCCCTCCGCCTTTCCGCGCGCCGCCTGGCTCGCCGCCGCGCGACGGGCGCTGACCGCCGCCCCGCACGATGTCTTCGGGCCCGGTGACCCGCGCGGGCGGATCGAGCTGCGCGAGGCGCTCGCCGGGTATCTGGCGCGGGTGCGCGGGGTGCGCACCGACCCCGGGCGGATCGTGCTCTGCTCGGGCGCGGCGCACGGGCTGCGGCTGCTCGCGGGGACCGTGGGCGGGCGGTGGGGCGTGGAGGAGTACGGGCTCCCGTTCCATCGCGGGCTGCTGACCGGTGCGGGCGTCACCACCGTGCCGCTGCCGGTCGACGAGCGCGGGGCCGAGGTGAGCGGGCTCGCCCGGGAGCGCGCCGTACTGCTCACTCCCGCGCATCAGTTCCCCACCGGAGGCCCCCTCGGCTCCCGGCGGCGCGCGGCCGTCGTGGACTGGGCGCGGGCGACGGGCGGGCTGGTGGTGGAGGACGACTACGACGGAGAGTTCCGCTACGACAGACAGCCGGTGGGCGCGGTCCAGTCGCTCGATCCCGAACGGGTGGTGCTGCTGGGGTCGGTGAGCAAGAGCCTCTCCCCCACTCTGCGGATCGGCTGGATGGTGCTGCCCGAGGCGCTCGTCGACGACATCGTGGCGGCGAAGGGGGAGCGGGAGCAGTGGTCGAGCGCCACGGAGCAGCTCACCCTCGCGGACTTCATCGTGTCCGGGGAGTACGACCGTCATGTGCGGCGGATGCGCCAGCGCCATCGCCGCCGCCGTGACCGGCTGGTGGCGGCCCTCGCCGAAGGGGCGCCGCAGGTGCGGGTGACCGGGATCGCGGCCGGGCTCCACGCCGTGGTGGAGCTGCCGCCCGGGACCGAGCGGGCCGTGGTCAAGGCGGCCGTCTGGCAGGGGCTGGCGGTGGAGGGGCTCGCCGGCTACCGCCATCCGGACAGCGCGGGCGCGGCCGGGCGGGACGGGCTGGTCGTCGGGTACTCGACCCCGCCGGAGCACCGTTACGGCGACGCGCTCGACGCCCTGTGCCGCGCGCTGCCGCCCGCCGTGGACAAAGCCGCCGCGGAAGAGGAGAGGGAGGAGGCTGTCACGGAAAAGGAGAGGGAGGACGAATCCGGGGGGGGGCGATGAGACGAACGCGCCGGCTCGGCGTATATGACGGCACGGGGAAGGGTCCGTATCGAGCGCTTCGGCCGAGCCCCCGGTCGAGCGGCGGGGACGACCCGTCGTCCGCTCCCCCGTGGGACCGGCCGCTCAGGTCCCCCGCGCCCTTCCCCGAGCCGCGGCCCGCCTGTCCCTCCGGCGGGCCGCGGCGACCTCCCGCCGCCGATCCGCGCGGGCTCAGCGCAGCACCGACTCCGCCTCCGCCAGGATCTCCGTCATCCGCAGCCCGAACCGCGCGTCGCAGGGGTGCGGCACACCCGACCGGATCGACACCCGCAGCTCGTCCACGGCCGCGCGGTAGGCGATGACCGGGTCGTTCCAGCGCGGCAGCACCGCCCTCCCCCGCTCGCCGATGAGCTCCAGGCTCGCCCCGGCGGCCTCGGGCGGGGCGCTCAGCCCGACCGTCGCCGTACTGGACGCCCCCGAGGCGTGGCCCAGCGCCATATGCACGGTGTCCCCGAGGCCGCTCACCGCGCTCACCTCGGTGACGTCGCCGAGCAGCGGAATGAGTACGGAGAGCACATGCGGCCCCACGTCCCACAGCCCGCCTTTCTCCACCCGCCAGGGCGATGGCGCGTCCGGGGTGTCCGCGTCGGGTCCGAGCAGCGCGCCGAGCCAGCGCGCATGGGCCGTGAACCAGCCGCCCGCCGCGACCTGTTCGCCGATCCACGCCGCGGTGTCCGGGGCGAACCGCAGGGTGCAGAAGACCACCGATGCGACCCCGGCGCGCTCGATCGCCTCGGCCGTATCCCGGGCGAGCGCCACGCTGGTGGCGACCGGTTTGTCCAGCAGCACATGGCGGCCCGCGGCGGCGGCCCGGATCACCAGCGGGGCCTGGACGTCCGGCGGCAGGGCGAACGCGGCGGCCTCGCAGACCGCGAGCAGCTCGTCGACACCCTTCTCGCCGGAGTACGCGGTGGTCTCATGGGCCCCGGCGAGCGCCGCCGCCGCCTCGGGGCGTCTGGCCCATACCCCGACCAAGTCCGCCCCGCCGTGGGCGTGGAGCGCCGGGGCGTGGGTCTGCCCGGCCCAGGGGCCGGCGCCGAACAGTCCGAAACGTAGATTCCGTACGGGATGACTCATGGCGCTCAGTGTGCCCGCGAGCGACCGCCCGCCGAAGGGGATTCCGGGGAGCCCCACCCCAAAAGGGACCCCGCCCCGAAGGACCCCTCCACGAGGAAGCCGGCGACCAGTGAGGAATCTCCTGTCACACACGCCACTCAGGTCACTCGTAACACGGGGTTCACAATAGGGCAACGGCGGGGAAATCGGATATTGCCAAGCTGCGCGCAGAACCGCTGCACCCGCAAAGGATGAGGCCCCGTGACTTTCAAGGCTGAGTACATCTGGATCGACGGCACCGAGCCGACCGCCAAGCTGCGCTCGAAGACCAGGATCCTCGCCGACGGCGCCGAGCTGCCCCTCTGGGGCTTCGACGGGTCCAGCACCAACCAGGCCAAGGGCCATTCCTCCGACTGCGTGCTCAAGCCGGTCTACTCCTGCCCCGACCCGATCCGCGGCGGCGAGGGCGATGTACTGGTGCTCTGCGAGGTCCTCAACACGGATCTGACGCCGCACGAGTCGAACACCCGGGCCGAGCTCGCCGAGGTGGCCGAGCGGTTCGCCGCCCAGGAGCCGGTCTTCGGCATCGAGCAGGAGTACACCTTCTTCGAGGGCGACCGTCCGCTGGGCTTCCCGGTCGGCGGCTTCCCGGCGCCCCAGGGCGGCTACTACTGCGGTGTCGGCGTGGACGAGATCCACGGCCGCGACGTGGTGGAGGCGCACCTGGAGAACTGTCTCCGGGCGGGTCTCGGGATCTCCGGCATCAACGCCGAGGTCATGCCCGGCCAGTGGGAGTTCCAGGTCGGCCCGCTGCCTGCGCTCACGGTCGCGGACCAGCTGTGGATCGCGCGCTGGCTGCTCTACCGCACCGCGGAGGACTTCGGCGTCGCGGCGACGCTGGACCCCAAGCCGGTGAAGGGCGACTGGAACGGCGCGGGCGCGCACACCAACTTCTCCACCAAGGCGATGCGCGAGGGGCCCGAGGGGTACGCGGCCATCATCACCGCCTGTGAGTCGCTGGGCGAGGGTTCGAAGCCGTTGGACCACGTCAAGAACTACGGTGCGGGCATCGACGACCGGCTCACCGGTCTGCACGAGACCGCCCCGTGGAACGAGTACAGCTACGGCGTCTCCGACCGGGGAGCCTCGGTCCGTATCCCGTGGCAGGTCGAGAAGGACGGCAAGGGCTATATCGAGGACCGCCGCCCCAACGCCAACGTCGACCCCTATGTGGTGACCCGGCTGATGGTGGACACCTGCTGCGCCGCGCTGGAGAAGGCCGGCCAGGTCTGATCCCCCCTGCCGTCCCCTCGCCGGGGGCGTCCGCCACAGCGGCGGGCGCCCCCGGCGTCGTCGTCAGGGGCGCCGGGGAATTCGGGAGTGAACCAGCGGTACCGGACGGGGAGATGGGGGCTGTCCGTGTCCGTGAGGAAGCCGGGTGTGACGAGATCGGCGTCTCGATCCGTGAGAGGGACCCTCCTTCGGGCCGGGTTCTTCTGATTCAATGAGGCCATGGCCAGCTTCGAACACACCGCGACAGGTCGCTGCGACCTTGAGCCGTTCTGGCCGTCCCGGCAGGACCATGACTTCGACCGGGAGTGTTGCCGCGCGGTGAACGCGCAGGCCCTCTAACGCCGCTCCTCCGGCCTTCGGCCCAGCGCGCACGACGTACGTCCGTCCCACCCGACTCGACGACTCCTCCGCGCGAAAGAGAGCTGACCTCTCATGGCGAACTCCCTTCCCTTCTCCGCCGTCTCCACCGTCTCCGCCGTCTCCGCCGTTCCGGGCGGCTCCGCCGCCGCACGCCCCGCCGCGGGGGTGAGCACCGCCCGCCGCCTCCGGGCCGTCGAACGTGACGAGGTCGTACCGCCGGTGCGGCTGGCTCAGGTGGCGGAGCTGCTGCCGCCGGGGGCCACCTGGCTGCCCGCGCCCCAGCACACCGTGCCCAGCCTGCCCGGCCGGCCCCCGATGGTCGGCTATCTCGTCCTGGTGCCGGCCGATCAGCACCCACCGGCCGCCGTCGGCGGGACGGGTCCGGTGCGGATCGACCAGGCCGAGCGGATCGCGGTGGTGAACGGGCGAGCCCTCGATCTGACCTATCTCGAATTCGAGCTGCTGACGCATCTGGTGACGCATCCGCACCGGGTGCACACCCGCGACCAGCTGGTGACGACGGTGTGGGGCTATGGCCATGTGGGCGACGGACGGACCGTGGACGTCCATGTCGCCCGGCTCCGCCGCAAGCTGGGCGCCGAGCACCGCCACACGATCCAGACCGTGCGGCGGGTCGGCTACAAGTACACGCCGTGAGGCACCGCTGACGACGGGCGGGCCCGGGCCCGCCCGTCGTCCCGGCGCGCGTACGGAGTCCCGCCCGCCGGACGGACGGGACTTCGACGATACGACCTACGTACGCGTACGCGTACGGAGTCTCGCCACCGCTCCCAGCGCCAGATCGAGCGCCAGGAACGCCAGCAGGCTGATCCCGAGCAGCGGGATGAACCAGCCCACGGCCGCCGTGACCGCGATCAGCGGAAGCAGCGCGCTCACCGGGACCCGGCGCCAGGCTCCCCGGGGTATCGGACGGCCGCCGAACCCCTGTCCCCGGACGGAGCCGCGCAGCCACCACATCCGGTAGCCCCAGACGATCAGCAGGATGAGCGCGAGGGCGAGCGCGGCCAGCGCGAGCTGGTTGGGCAGGCCCAGGAACACGCCCGTGTGCGCGTCGATGCCGTAGCGGGTGAGCTTGGCGAGCACCGGGTAATCGGCGAACCGGAGCTCATCGATCACCGCGCCGTCGCCCGGGTCGACGGCGACCGAGTCGAGCTGGACCGGGAAGACGGTGTCCCGCTCCTTGATGACATAGCCGGTGCCCTCGGCGGGCAGGCTGATCGCCAGCTCGCCGGAGTCGATCCCGGCGCCGCGGGCGGACTCAAGCGCCTGGTCGAGCCCGATGTCGGCGCCCTGGTGCGCGGAGCCCGAGCCGCCGCCGTGGTGGCCCTCGTGCTCGCCGCCCCCGCCGGAGCCCGCGTCGATCGCCGCGGAGACCGCCGGGGTCGCGCCGCCGAGCTGGTCCTGGATCGCGCCGATGTTCTCACCGGCGTAACGGGACCAGGTCAGTCCGGTCGCGGAGAGCAGCACCAGACCGGTCACGGCCCACAGGCCGACGGAGCCGTGCAGGCCGAGGACCTTGCGCCGGCCCTTGGCGCCGCGTTCGGGCCGGAACAGCTCGCGCTTGGCGGTGCGTCTGCGGCCGAGCCAGAGCAGCAGACCGCCGAGTGCGACGGCCCAGAGCCAGGACGCGGCCAGTTCGCTGTAGTGGCGGCCGAACTCGCCCAGCCGCAGATCCCGGTGGAGCTCGTCCACCCAGGTGCGCAGCGGAAGGGCGCCGGAGCTGCCGTAGGAGGTCAGTTCGCCGCGTATCCCGGCGGTGTACGGGTCGACGAAGACGGCGAGGGACTTGCCCTCCTCGATGCCCGGCGCGCTCATCAGCACCCGGGTGGTGGCGTCGTCCTCGGCCGCGGGCCAGACGGCGGTCACCGTGCCGTCCGGCCGGGCTTCCCGGGCGGCTTCGACCTGGGCGGAGAGGGGCAGGGCCCCCTCGCCCGCCGGGACGGTCAGCTCCTGCCGGTAGACGATCTTCTCGGCCTGGAAGGAGAGGGCGTACAGCAGTCCGCTGACAGCGGCGATCAGCAGCAGCGGGCCGACCAGCAGGCCGGCGTAGAAGTGGATGCGGAGGGCGAGGGGCCGCAGGGCGCTCCAGCCCGAGGAGGAGCCCGACGGGGCCTCCCGCTCGGTCTCGGTGCTGCCCTCGACGGGGGCTTCGATGGCCATGATGGTCCTGTGGAGTCGAGGTCGACAAGGGGAAACCGGCCCCAGGTCAGACAGTGGCTCCGGGGGCCGTGGCGCGGGGTGCGGGGAGCACCGGCGGACCACGGCGGATCAGGGTGTGGCCGAGCAGCAGGGTCTGGCGGCGCGGACGGGCCGCCCGCCGCCGGTGTCCGGCGGGCTTCGGGGCCCCGGGCAGCGGCGCCGCGGTGAGCGGCGGGCGCAGCGGGGTGAAGGCGAGGGCGCCGACGGCGCGGACGAGCTTGAGGAAGGCTGTCTCGCCGTGGGAGAGCCAGACGGCGCAGAAGGCGGCGGCGAGGAGATGGGCGGCGACCATGGCGACGGGCGACGGGCCGAGGAGGGGCGCGTCGGCGGCCAGCGCGTGGGCGGCGGGTGGGGCGGCGCCGTGGAGAGGTACGGGGGCGGATGCGGAGACGGGGGCGGGGCCGTGGAGTTGGGCCTGGGCGAAGTGGAGATGGAGCCCGCCCTGCGCGGCGAGCAGTCCGAGCCCGATGGTGAGCGCGCCACGGCGGCGGGAGCCCGCCAGCCAGGCGAGGGCCGTGATGGGCGGGAAGGCGGGGAGCAGAAGATCCAGGGGGATGTCATGACCAGATGTGAAGGAATGCCCCATAGCAGCTAGCGATATGCATATCGCCGCGAAAAGCGCGGCACGCAGAGCGCGGAGCGGCGACCGGGCATCAGTCATGGTGCGCACATGCTGCCATCCCGCACGGCCGGGGCGGGAGGGGGGCGTGTGTGGGGAATCTCCCAGGGGCCGGCGGGAGCGGGATGCCGGGCAGGGCCCAGCGGGAGCGGGATGCCGGGCAGGGCCCGGCGGGTGCAGGGGCGCGGGGGCGCAGGGGTACAGGGGCCCAGCGGGTGCAGCGTGTGCAGGGGCCCAGCGGGTGCAGGGGCGCGGGGGCAGCGTCGTGAGCATCGGCACGGTGCTGGTGGATCACGCGCTCGCCGGATTCCCCGCCTCCGCCCCGGCGGCCGGCAAGGCAGGCGCCCACGCGCTCACCACCAGCCGGGCCGCCGAACTCACGGCCGACGGGATCAGGTTCAATCCGGTGGCGTCCGGAACAATCAGGACCCCACTGCACGCCGACTCGGGGTACAGAGCACGGGCAGACCTCCGGCCGGGGCCGGTGGTCCGTGCTTCCTCCCGCAGCGGAAACGCTGGTCAGCGCTTGGCGCGACGGGGCAGAGTCGCCTCATGAGACTTCTGATTCTGGGCGGCACCGAGTTCGCCGGGCGGGCCGTCGCCGAAGCGGCCGTCGGGCGGGGATGGGATGTCACCGTCTTCAACCGGGGGCGGCACAAGGCCCCGGAGGGCGTCACCGCGCTGCTCGGCGACCGCACCCGACCCGGTGGGCTCGACGCGCTCCGGGACGGCCGCTGGGACGCGGTGGTCGACACCTGGGCAGCCGCGCCCCGGGTCGTACGGGACTCGGCACGGCTGCTGGCCGACCGCGCCGACCGCTATGTCTATGTGTCGAGCTGCTCGGTGTACGCGTGGCCGCCCGCCGTCGGGTTCGACGAGACCGCCCCGGTGGTCGACGCCTCCCCCGACGCCGGTGACGTCCCGTACGCCGAGGCCAAGCGCGGCGGGGAGCTCGCCGTCCTCGACGCGTTCGGCGCGGACCGGTCGCTGCTGGTCCGCGCCGGGCTGCTGCTCGGGCCCTGGGAGAACATCGACCGTCTGCCCTGGTGGCTGCGGCGGATCGAGCGGGGCGGCCCGGTGCTCGCGCCAGGACCCCGGGACAACCCCCTTCAGTACATCGACATCCGCGATCTCGCCGAGTGGACCCTCTCGGCGGCCGAGGCCGGACTCGACGGCCCGTACAACCTGGTGAGCGAGCCGGGCCACACCACGATGGAGGAGCTGCTGACGGCCTGTGTGCGGGTCACCGGCTCCACCGCCGAGCTGCGCTGGACGCCGCCCGGGGAGATCCTGTCCGCCGGGATAGAGCCCTGGACGCAGCTGCCGGTCTGGGTGCCCCGGACCGAGGCCGCCGAGCTGCACAACTCGGTCTACGGGGTCAGCGTGGCCAAGGCCCTCGGCGCGGGGCTGCGCTGCCGCCCGGTGGCCGAGACCGTCGCCGACACCTGGAGCTGGCTCCGCTCGATCGGCGGCGTCCCGCCCGAGCGCCCCGGCCGGGTGTCGCGCGTGGGTCTGGCCCCGGAGCTGGAGGCGAAGGTCCTCGGGCTCTGAGGCAGCCGGACCGCCGGAAAGCCGTACGCGGAACCACGCGCCGGAGCCCGGTCCGCCGCACAGCCCTGCGGCCCTGCGGCCCTGCGGCGGACCGGGCGAGCCGGACCGCACCGGGGCCCCGCGCCATCCCTGGCGCGGGGCCCCGGTCCCGTATCACCGCACCCTCACCGGCGCTCCCCGGCCCGCCGGGTCACCGTGCTCCGGACCGGAGGACGCCGCGCCGGCGGACGCCGGGCCTGACGACGCCGCGCAGGAAGGCTCCGCCTCGCCGTGCGACACCTCCGGCAGCCGTCGCAGCAGCCTCGGCGTACGCCAGTTGCGCTCGCCCAGCAGCGCCATCACCGACGGCAGCAGCACCATCCGCACCACCGTCGCGTCCAGCAGCACCGCCACCGCCAGGCCCACGCCCATCTGCTTCATGTCCTGCATGGAGAGGGTGCCGAAGACCGCGAACACCGCCACCATGATCGCCGCCGCGCCCGTCACCGCGCCCGCGGTGGCCCGGACGCCCTCGCTGATCGCGGCCCGCGTCCCCACCCCCCGGTCGTACGCCTCGCGGATCCGGGAGACCACGAAGACGTGGTAGTCCATCGAGAGTCCGAAGAGCACCACCAGGACGAACAGCGGTATCCAGCTCTGGACCGCGCCCACCGCCTCCGTGCCGAGCAGCCCGGCGCCCCAGCCGTGCTGGAAGACGGCGGTCATCACGCCGTAGGCGGCGCCCACCGAGAGCAGATTGAGCACGATCGAGGTCACGGCGACGACATACGACCGGAAGCAGAACAGCATCAGCAGAAAGGTCACACCGGCGATGAAGGCGAAGACCGGTGCGATCCCGCGCCGCAGCTGCTCGCTGAAGTCGACGGACTCGGCGAGCGTCCCGGTGACATACGCCCGCGCCCCCGTGCCCTCGAACGCGGCGGGCACGGTCTCCTCCCGCAGCTTCGCCAGCGCGTCCCGGGAGCGGTCGTCGGCGCCGTTCCCGGCGAGCGGGACCTCGATCTCGGCGATGGACTCGGCCCGGTGGACGGTGACCCGGTCGAAGCGGGCCAGCGCCTCCCGTACCGGCCCGGCGGTGATGTCATCGGCCGCGACGACCACCAGCGCGGGCTCGGGACCGACCGGGAACGCCTCCGCGATCCTCTGGTGGGCGATGGCGAGCCCGGAGTCCGAGCCGAACTGCTTCTCCCAGCCGAGCTGTTCGGTCTTCATGCCCACGGCGGGCGCGGCCAGCGCCAGCAGGACCGCCGCCCCGACCGCCGCGAACAGCTTCGGCCGGGCCAGCACGGGCCGCAGCACCGAAGCCGCGACCGCCCCGCTCTGCTGTGCGCCGCGCTTGCCCCGGCGGCTGAGGAAGGGGACGCGTCCCGCGCCGGTGCGGTCGCCGAGCCAGGCGAGCAGCGCCGGCAGCACGGTCACCGAGCCGAGCATCGCGATGAAGACGACGAGGATGGTGGCGAGGGCGAAGCCCTCGAAGAGCATCAGCCCGGAGAGGAACATCCCGGCCATGGCGACCATCACCGTGACCCCGGAGACCAGCACGGCCCGCCCGCTGGTCGCGGCGGCGATCCGCAGCGCGGTCTCCGCGTCCCGCCCGGCGGCCCGCTCATCGCGCTCACGGCGCAGATAGAACAGGCAGTAGTCGACGCCCACGGCCAGCCCCATCAGGAACATCACCGAGTACGTGGTCGAGAACAGCGGGAGCTGATGGCTGGCGATCGAGAGCAGTCCGAAGGCCGCGAGGCAGGCGGTGAGCGCGAGCGCGACCGGCAGCAGGGCGGCGACGACCGCGCCGAAGGCGACCAGCAGAATGCCCAGCGCCAGCGGCACGGCGGTGAACTCGGCCTTCACGAAGTCGTCGGCGAGCAGGTCGTCGAGCCACTTCTCCGCGCTGGCGTCGCCGAACTGGTGCACCTCGACGCCGTCGTGGCCCGCGCCCGCCGACCGTACGGCGTCGAGCACCGGCCCGACCCGGTCGGCGGCCGTCTCCGGGTCGCCCTCGATCTCGAAGCGGATCAGCGCCTCACGGCCGCTCTCCGAGACGAGCGGCGGACGCACCTTCGCGGCCTCGCCGGTCCTCCCGATCGCCTCGGTGAGCTCCGCCGCGGCCGTCTTCCAGCCCCCGGCGCGCTCGGCGGCGACCAGGACGAGCTCACCGGCGGGCCGGTCGAGACCGGCGTCGTCGAGGATCTTCTGCGCCTTCGCGGACGCGCCCGCGCCCTGTTCGGACGCGGACATCTCGACCCTGCCCACCGCACCGCCGATGCCCGCGGTCAGCACGACGAACATCAGCCAGCCGATCACCGCCGTCTTCCGGTGGTGTGCGCTCCACACACCGATACGCGCCGCGAGATTGCGCCTCATGATTGTCTAGCCCCCAGGGTCAGGCCGGTGAACACCGGACAGGTCGAGTACGACGGTAGAAACCGGCGCGCTCGTCCCCCAGCCGTCGAGCCCCCCTCTCCCGGAGCCATAAGGCGAGGTCAAGGGGGTGGTGCTGGATACACCCCCGGTCCGGTGGCAGGGCCCAGTGCCGCCGCGCGGCGCTCGGGACAGACTGGGGTCAGAGCCCGTACCGGCAGAGTCGGGGCGGGCGGGGAAGAGACACCGACGAGGGGGAGCCCGATGGGCGCGATGAGAGTACGTACAGCCTTGGCAGCCGCCGTCCAAGGGCTGGCGCTGGCGCTGCTGGCGCTGATCGGATCGGTCACCCTCTTCGTGCTGACGGTGGTCTCCATCGTCCTGATCCCGATCGGCGTCGGCGTCTTCACCACCCCGGCCGTGCTGGGGCTGGTCCGGGCGCACGCAGGCCGCCGCCGGCTGCTGGCCGCCCGGTGGGCCGCGCTGCGGATACCCGCCGCGTACCGGCCCTTCCCGGTCGATCCGCGCGGCGGGATCACCGGCCGGGTCGAGCGCTGCTCGCTGCTGCTGAAGGACCCCGCCGTCCGGCGTGATGTCCAGTGGCTGCTGGTGGACATGACCGCGGGGGCCGTCGTCGCGGTGCTCGCGCCGGGGCTGATCCTCCACGGCGTCTTCGGTCTGCTGGTCGCCGCCGGTCTCTGGATCCCGCTCGCCGACGCGGAGAACGGCCCCTACTGGTACGCGTTCGTCCCGGTCGAGGGGTGGGGTACGGGCACTCTCGCCGGGCTGCTCGGCCTCGCGCTGATCGCCGTCGCGCTCTGGGCGAACACCGCGCTCGTACGCACCCACTTCGCCCTCGTGGGCGCGGTGCTGCGGCCGGGCCGCGAGGGCGAGCTGGAGGAGCGGATCGGCCGGCTCACCGAGACCCGGCATGACGCGCTGGACACCTCGGCGGCCGAGCTGCGCCGGATCGAGCGCGATCTGCACGACGGCGCGCAGGCCCGGCTGGTGGCCATGGGCATGAATCTGGGGGCGATCGAGGCGCTGGTGGAGAAGGACCCGGCGCGGGCGAAGGAGCTCATCGCCAAGGCCCGGGAGTCCTCCGCCGAGGCGCTGACCGAGCTGCGCGATCTGGTCCGGGGCATCCATCCGCCGGTGCTGGCCGAGCGGGGGCTCGGGGACGCGGTCCGGGCGCTGGCGCTGCGGCTGCCGGTCCGGACCGAGGTCGATGTGGAGCTGGCGGGCCGGACCGGGGCGCCGGTGGAGTCGGCGGCGTACTTCGCGGTCAGCGAGGCGCTCACCAACGCGGTCAAGCACGCGGGGGCCGAGCGGATCTGGGTGGACATCACCCATGCCGAGGGCTCGCTGAGGATCGCCGTCACCGACGACGGCCGGGGCGGCGCGACCGTCGGCGGCTCCTCCGCGTCCGACTCCGCGTCCGGCGACGGCTCCGCATCCGACTCCGGCTCCGGCTCCGGAACGGGTCTGAGCGGAATCGAACGGAGACTGGGTACATTCGACGGCGTCCTGGCCGTCAGCTCGCCCGCGGGCGGCCCCACCATGGTCACCATGGAGATCCCTTGCGAGTTGTTCTAGCCGAAGACCTCTTTCTGCTGCGCGACGGTCTGGTGCGGCTGCTGGAGGCGTACGACTTCGAGATCCTGGCCGCCGTGGAGAGCGGGCCCGAGCTCACCGAGGCCCTGGCCGAGCTGAAGCCGGACGTCGCCGTCGTCGACGTCCGGCTGCCGCCGTCGCACACGGACGAGGGCCTTCAGTGCGCGCTGGCGGCGCGGCGGGCGCGGCCGGGGCTGCCGGTGCTGGTCCTCTCCCAGCATGTGGAGCAGCTGTACGCGCGGGAGCTGCTGGCCGACGGCAATGGCGGGGTCGGCTATCTGCTCAAGGACCGGGTCTTCGACGCGGACCAGTTCATCGACGCGGTGCGGCGGGTGGCGGGCGGGGGCACGGCGATGGATCCGCAGGTGATCTCCCAGCTGCTCTCGCGCCGTTCCCAGGACAGGCCCATGGGGAAGCTGACGCCGCGGGAACGGGAGGTCATGGAGCTGGTGGCCCAGGGGCGTTCCAACGCGGCGATAGCCGAGCGGCTGGTGGTGACCGAGCGGGCGGTGGCGAAGCACACCTCGAATATCTTCGGCAAGCTCGATCTGCCGGTGTCGGACGACGACAACCGCCGGGTGCTGGCGGTACTGGCCTATCTGGACCGGGGCTGACGCCCGCGCGGGCGTCAGCCCCGGTCCATGGATTCCATGACAATCCGATGAACGGCATGGCGGAGTGCGTCAACACCGGTCAGCGGCACCGGTGATGCGATCCGGGCCGGCCGCCCTGGATCGACGAGCGCCGCCGTCGTGGTCGCCGCCACGCCGATCGGCGTCATCGGCCGCCGGAACAGACGACGGCCGCCGTCAACATCACAACTCCCGATATCAGATGGGCAGTAGATCGCGCTACGGCGTGCGCCGTCATCCGCGTGCGGCCATCGTGCCTCCACGATCCCGTTCCACGCGGCCGGACGCCCGGTAACCTGCGCCACGCACGCACCGGTTGTGACGTGGGTAACACGGAGGCGCTGATGGTCGAGCTGTCGAGACGCGAGGTCCTGGGCACCGCGGGAGCGATCGGCGTGAGCTCGGCGCTCACGGTCCCGGTCACGGTCCCGGCCCCGGAGGCCGCCGCCGCGGCGCACCGCGGCGGCGGGGTCGCGGCCCCGTTCAGCACCGCCCCCGCGCGGGCCGCGCTGCGACGGCTGCTGCCCCGGCACGCGGAGCAGTTCCTGCTGAAGCCGCTGAGCGGCGGCGCCGAGCGGTTCGAGGTCACCGGCACCACCGGCCGGATCGAGGTCGCGGGCACCTCCCCCGCCGTGCTCCTCACCGGGGCGCACTGGTATCTCAAATACCGCTGCCGGGCCCATGTCTCCTGGTCCGGCAGCCAGCTGAGACTGCCGGGGAAGCTGCCAGCGCCGCGCGCCGCGCTGGCCCGCTCGGCGACGGTGCCGCACCGGTTCGTGTGCAACGACACCCATGACGGCTACACCGGCCCGTACGCCGACTGGCCACGCTGGGAGCGGCTGCTGGACGTCCTCGCCCTGCACGGCTGCAACGAGGTGCTGGTCACCCCGGGCCAGGAGGCGGTCTACCACCGGCTGCTCATGGACTTCGGCTACTCGGACGCGGAGTCCCGCGCCTGGCTGCCCGCGCCCTCGCACCAGCCCTGGTGGCTGCTCCAGAACATGAGCGGATACGGCGGCCCGCTCTCCCCCGAGCTGCTGGCCAAGCGCACGGAGCTGGGGCGGCGGATCGTGCGGCGGATGCGCGAGCTGGGGATGCGGCCGGTGCTGCCGGGGTACTTCGGCACGGTCCCGGAGGGGTTCGCCGACCGGAACCCCGGGGCCCGTACCATCCCCCAGGGCAGCTGGAACGGGCTGCCCCGCCCCGACTGGCTGGACCCCCGCTCCACCGTCTTCCCCGAGGTCGCCGCCGCCTTCTACCGGCATCAGCGGACGCTCTTCGGCGCGGCCGACTCCTTCAAGATGGATCTGCTGCACGAGGGCGGCGAGGCCGGAGACGTCCCCGTCGCCGCCGCCGCCCGCGCGGTCGAGACCGCCCTGCGCACGGCCCGGCCCGGCGCGACCTGGGTGATCCTGGGCTGGCAGGCCAATCCGAGCCCGGCGCTGCTCGACGCCCTCGACACCAGCCGGGTGCTGATCGTGGACGGGCTCTCCGATCTGGACACGGTCACCGACCGGGAGCGGGAGTGGCGGGGCACGCCCTACGCCTTCGGCACCATCCCCAACTTCGGCGGGCGCACCACGATCGGCGCGAACACCGACCGCTGGACGGCGCGGTTCACGGCCTGGCGCGACAAGCCGGGCAGCGCGCTGGCGGGCACCGCGTACATGCCGGAGGCGGCGGAGCGCGATCCGGCGGCGCTGGAGCTCTTCAGCGAGCTGGCCTGGCGGGAGGAGCGCATCGACCGGGACGCCTGGTTCCGGGAGTACGCGCGGATCCGCTACGGCGGCCCCGACCCGGCGGCCGAGGACGCCTTCGCCGCGCTGGCCGCGACCGCGTACCGGCTGACCAGCCCGGACGGCCGCCCGTACGACTCGCTCTTTCTGCGCAGGCCGAGTCTGACCTCGGCCATCGCGACGGCCTACGATCCGGCCGTCTTCGACCGGGCGTTCGCCTCGCTGCTGACGGCGGACCGGCGGCTGCGCGACTCGGACGCCTACCGCCACGATCTCACCGACCTCGCCCGGCAGGCGCTGGCGAACCGCTCGCGCACCCTTCAGCCGGCGCTGCAGACCGCGTACGCGGAGAAGGACGCCGAGACCTTCCGCGCCGTCGCCGCGCTCTGGCTGAAGCTGATGCGGCTGGCGGACACGGTGGCCGGATGCCATCGGGCGTTCCAGGTCGGACCGTGGCTGGCGGACGCCAGACGGCTGGCGACCAGCCCAGCGGAGGCCGACGGACTGGAGCGGACCGCCCGGACCCTGATCACCACCTGGGGCGACCGCACGGTGGCCGGGCACTTGAGCAACTACGCCAACCGGGACTGGCAGGGCCTGATCGCCGATGTGCATCTGCCCCAGTGGGAGCGGTATCTGACGGAGCTGACGGCGGCGCTGGAGGAGGAGCGGGCCCCGGGGTCCTTCGACTGGTATCCGGACGAGGAGGCGTGGACCCTGGACCGGCGGGCGTATCCGCTGCGGCCCACCGGCGATGTGCGCAAGGTCGCCCAGCGGGTGTACGAGACCCTCGCCGCCGCGCCCTATCAGGGGCAGACGGCCATCACCTCGGACCCGCCCGCCTTCCGGCCCGGCGGCTCCGGGACGGTCACGGCGGCCTTCCGCAACCTCGGCGGGCTGCGGGGGACCGGCCGGATCGATCTCACCCTGAGCAGCGCCCTGCTGGCCCCCGGGCCCGAGGGCACGGTCCGGCTCGGCCCGGTGCCCGCCGGCGGCGGCGGCTCGGTCTCCTGGCGGGTGCGGGCCCCCGCCGAGCCCCTCACCGAGCCGCTGCGCGCGCTGCCGTACGCACTGGAGGTCCGGTACGGGCCGCACGGCGAGGACCGGGTGGCGCCCACCCAGCGGGGCGCGCTGTACGCCGCCGCGCCGCTGGAGCCCGGATGGCACGTCTTCACCACCAACGCGGCGGTCTTCGGGCAGTTCGGCGAACGGTTCGCGATCAACGGCGCGGGCCGGGACCTCTGGCGTGGCATCGCGCACTTCGGCGCCGCCTACCGCAGGGCCGCGCTGACCCCGGGCGGCCGGGCCGAGCTCCGGGTGGACAGCCAGGACGCCACCTCCCCCTGGGCACGGGCGGGGATCATCGTCCGCAACGATCTGACGGCCCCCGGCGACGCGGGCTTCATGAATCTGGCGGTGACCCCCGGCCAGGGCGTGGTCCTGTCGTACGACTCCAACGGCGACGGCACGCTGGACGCCTATCAGCGGGTGAAGGGGGTGCGCGCCCCGGTGCTGCTGCGGCTGCTCCGGGGCGCGGGGGCGTCGTTCACCGGCCTGTTCTCGGCGGACGGGGGCCTGAGCTGGCGGACGGTGGGGACGGTGACGGTCCCGGGGGCCGCGGCGGTCGCGGACGTGGGCCTGTTCATGTCGGCGATGAACGGGGGCAGCGGAGCGCGGGGCACCGTCTGCTTCCGGGACTGGAGTCTGACCCTCTCCTGACGGCGGCACCGGTCGACGGGGCCGTTCCCACGGGGCGGACGGCTGGTACTCGCCCTGTAGAACAGGTGCGCGGACAGCAGTCGGTAGGCTGTTCGCATGACGACCGGGGTACGCCGCAGGATGGGCGTCGAGGAGCGCAGAAAGCAGCTGATCGGTGTGGCGCTGGAGCTGTTCAGCGCCCGCTCCCCCGACGAGGTGTCGATAGACGAGATCGCGGCGGCGGCCGGCATCTCCCGCCCGCTCGTCTACCACTACTTCCCCGGCAAACAGAGCCTGTACGAAGCGGCGCTGCGCCGTGCGGCCGACGATCTGGCCGCCCGGTTCGACGAGCCGCACCGAGGGCCGCTGGGGGCCCGGCTGCTCCGGGTCATGAAGCGCTACTTCGACTTCGTCGACGACCACGGGCCCGGTTTCTCCGCGCTGATGCGCGGCGGCCCGGCCGTCGGCTCGACCACCGCCAAGGCGATGATCGACGAGGTCCGGCAGGCCGCGTACGACCAGATCATGGCGCATCTGGGCATCACGGAGCCCCCGGTGCGGCTGGCGCTGGTGGTGCGTTCCTGGGTGTCGCTGGCCGAGTCGACCGCGCTGATCTGGCTGGACGGCCGGGAGATCCCGCGCGCGGAGCTGGAGCTCCAGCTGGTGCACGACTTCGCTGCGCTCTGCGCGGTGAGCGCGGCGTACGACGACGAGATGGCCGCGCTGGTGGCGGGGATGCTCGCGGGCGAGCCGCTGGAGGGCCCGTTCGGCGATCTGGCCGGGCGGCTGATGGCGATGGCCCCCGAGGTGATGGCCCGGGTGCCCGCGCCGAGACCCCCGGGGTGATGGCCCGGGTGCCCGCGCCGAGAACGAGCTGAGCCGGCCGGAGCGTCGGGAGCGGGAGGAGCGTCGGGAGCGACGGAAGCCCCCGGCCCCGGGATCGCTCCCGGGGCCGGGGGCTCGGCCTGATCCGTCGGACAGGCCCCGGGTCCGTCAGCCGCGTTCGAAGACCGCGACCGTCCGCGCCGGGACGGTGAAGGTCCCCGAGCTCTTCTCGTACGCCGAGGACTTGACCGTACGGTCCGATCCGCCCGCCTGCACCGGGTGCAGCCGGTACCCCTCACCGGCGAGGGCGTCGACCCGCTGCTCCCGGGCCTGTGTGGTCGCGTTGAAGACCACGACCAGCTCCCCCGCCCGCATGGTGATCACTCCGGGGGTCTCGTCCTTCCCGGAGAGCGGGAAGGAGACGGCCGACTGCACCCGCTCCGCCGAGTCGAGGCTGAAGACCTTCTCGCCGCTGCGGATGCTCAGCAGATCCCGGTAGGCGTCCGCCGCCCCGGTGATCTCCGCGCAGCCCGCGGTCAGCGACGGGGCCGCCAGCAGGGGCCTGGCGAAGGACCACTTGGGCTGGTTGTCGGCCGCCGGCGGCAGCCCCCGGCCGAAGCCGTTGCCGTCCCGGCAGTCCCAGTGGACGGCGTTGTACCAGTCCCCGCTGTCGTAGGAGTTGCGGTCCAGCGACTTGGAGCGCAGCAGATCCGTGCCCGCCTGGGAGAGCGCGGGCCCCTGGGAGAGCAGCGCGGTCGCCATGGCCAGCACCTGCATCCGCGCCCGGTCGGCCGCCGGGGTGTCCTTCGGCAGCTTGAAGGCGAGCGCGTCGTACAGCGTCTCGTTGTCGTGGGCGTCCGCGTAGGCGAGCGCGTCGCCCGGGACCTCGGCGTATCCGGCGGGTGAGCCGTTGTAGTCGACCTCGGAGCCCTTGACGGTCCTGCCCCGGGTGTCGGTGAAGGAGTACGCGGCGAGGCTGCCGGTCAGACCGACCTTGACCAGGTCCTGGTAGTGCAGCAGCCGGGCCTTCTGCTGCTCCGGGCTGCCGTTGTCGGCGGCGGGGTTGGGGTCGGTGTAGAGGCCGGAGGCGAAGCCCTGCACCCCCGGGTCGTCGTCGAAGGGGCCGCCGCCGCGCACCGCGTCGCGGGCCCGGTCGGAGAAGGTCGCGACGCCGGTGCCAGCCATGTTCTTCTGGGTGGCCTGCACGAAGCGGGCGTCGTCGGCGATCTCGCCGAAGTTCCAGCCCTCGCCGTAGAGGATGATCTTCTTTCCGTCGACTCCGTCCCGGGCGGGGGTCAGCGCGTCCAGCGCCTCGCGGACGGCGAGGATGTTGGCCTTGGGGTGGTGGCCCATCAGATCGAAGCGGAAGCCGTCGACCTTGTACTCCTTGGCCCAGGTGACCACGGAGTCCACGACCAGCTTGCCCATCATGGCGTTCTCGGGCGCGGTGTTGGCGCAGCAGGTGGAGCTGGCCACGGTGCCGTCGGCGAGCAGCCGCTGGTAGTAGCCGGGCACGATTCTGTCGAGGACGGATTTATCGGACTGTCCGCTTGCGACGGTGTGGTTGTAGACCACGTCCATGACCGTGCGCAGGCCGGTCTTGTTGAGCCCGGCGACCATCTCGCGGAACTCGACGGTGCGCCGGGTCCCCTCCGGGTCGGAGGCGTAGGAGCCCTCGGGCACGGTGTAGTGCAGCGGGTCGTAGCCCCAGTTGTAGGCGTCCTTCGCGGCGGCTTTGGCGACGCATGCCTGCTGCTCGGCCGAGTCCGGTGCGTACACCTTGAGGTCGCAGGCGGGGGTCTGCTGGTCGGAGCGGCGCTCGGGGATGGTGCCGATGTCGAAGGCGGGCAGCAGATGGACGTAGGAGGTTCCGCTGTCGGCCAGTTTCGTCAGATGCCGCATTCCGGCCGAGGCGCGGTCGGTGAAGGCGCGGTACTGGCCGGGGTGGCTGGCGGTGCGGTCCGCGATGGAGAAGTCGCGGATGTGCAGCTCCTGGATCTGGGCGTCGCGCAGCGGCACGGCGGCCGGTTTCCGCAGGGTGCGCCAGCCCTTCGGAGCGAGCTTCGGGTCGGTCAGATCGACGGCGAGGCTGCGCTGGGAGTCGGTGGTCAGGGCGGTGGAGTAGGGGTCGGTGACCTTGTTGACGACGGTCTTGCGCACGCTGGGGGCCCAGACGGCGACGCGGTAGCGGTAGGGCTTGCCGGTCCAGCTCTTCGGCCCCTGCACGGACCAGACCCCGCTGTCGGAGTCGCGGCGCATGGGCACGGTGCGGCCGTCGAGTTCGAGGGCGACGGTGCGCGCGGTGGGGGCCCAGACCGAGAGGGAGACGCCGTCGCCGGTGAAGACCGGTCCGAGGGCGGCCTTGGTCGCCTTCTTCGCGTACAGGTCGTCGAGGACACCGGCGGTCTGCACTCCGGTGGCGGCGAGCAGCGCTCCGTTGGACGCTCGCTGTGTGGCGATCAGCTGTCCGCGCAGGGACTCCCGTGTCCGGTTCTGGTCGCGGGGGTCGACGGTGAACGCCGGGTACTCCTTGAGGTGCGGGAACTTCGCCTTCTGCGCGGCGGTGAGCTCGCCGGGCGTGAGCCGCAGCCAGCGGCCCTCGTCGCTGAGCGCGCCGTCCTCGACGGTGATCCCGCCTTCGGCGGCGTACACCAGCTGCTGGCTGGTGGCGTCGGTGGCCTTCACCTTCCAGACGACGGTCCGGCGGTCGATCCACTGGGCCTCGGCCTTGCCGAGGTCGAGCGTGGGCACGGCGCCGGCCTGCGGGAGCAGATGCTTCGGCTGACCGGCGAGCAGCCAGACCTCGTTGCCGTGGGCGGCGAGGTCGAGGGACTGGTCGCTGGGCAGATCCTTCTCGTCGCCCTTGTGGAGGATGTAGCTCAGCGAGGTGGCGCCCGGGGCGAGGGGGACCTCGAAGGTGGCTCCGTAGGCGTTCTCGCGGATGGGCTTCAGGGGCTTGGACCAGTCGGTGGGATCGGCCGCGCCGGTCCAGGTGTGCAGTCCCCAGCCGTCGTACTCCCCGTCCGGCCGGTGGTAGTGGAGGGTCGCTTTGGTCTTGTCCTGCGGCGGGTAGACCCCGCTGGGCGCGCGGTCCGACTGGCCGTCCTCGCCCTGTTCGATCCAGACCTGGCCGGTGCGGGAGAGGTCGACGGTGCGCCGGGGGCCGTCGTCGGTGCCGTCCTTGGCGACGGTGTACGAGACACTGGACGCGCCTTCGGGGAGCTTGACCCAGGCGAACGCGCCGTAGGCGTCGCGTCCGGCGAAGGGCGCGCTGCCTGTTCCGGTGTTCAGCCGCCAGCCGTCGTAGTCGCCGTCCGCGCGGCGGTAGTGGACGACGGCGTACTCGCGCTCGACGGCCACCGGCTTCCCGGCGGGCGGGGCCGCTCCGGCGGTGGTGGAGCCGCGCGCGCTGTCGGTGCGGCCCGCCGCGTCCACGACGACGGCCTTGTAGCGCAGCGGGGTGCCGGCCTTCACCTTCGGGTCGATGGCGTGGGTGACCTGGTAGGGGGCGTGGTCGGCGGAGCCGAGGGTGCGCCAGGGGCCGTTGCCTGCCTGGGCGGCGAAGACGACCCGGCCGAGCTGTCCGCCGTCCGCTTCGGCGGCGATCTCGACGGTGCCATGGGCTCCGGCGGCCGGGGGCTTGATGGTGACGACAGGCTTGCCCGCGGGCAGCGGCTGCCGCTTGTCCGCCTTGAGGACCAGGGACGACAGCGCCGGGACGGTGACCGTCAGCTTGCGGTCGGCTCCGGTGCGGAGGGGGGCGCTGTCGCCGTAGAGGGCGCGGAAGACGGTGTCCGGGGTGCCGGTGGTGAGTTCGGCCTTCCGCGGCGCGGTGCTGTTGTTGACGGCGACCAGGTATTCGTACCGCTGCTTCGGATCGGTACGGGAGTGGGCGTAGACGGAGCCCTCGGCGTACCGCTGCTGCTGGACGCCGTCGCGCAGGGCCGGGTGGGCCTTGGTCAGCCGGGAGAGCTCGGCGATCGAGCGGTAGAGGGGGTGCCGGGTGTCATAGGCGTCCGAGGCGTGGGTGCGGTCGGTGCCGAGCTGGTCGTCGTCGAGATAGTCGGCGGTCCTGGAGGCGAAGAGGCTCTGGCGGGCGTCCTTGTCGCCGCCCGCTCCGGTGAAGCCCTGCTCGTCCCCGTAGTAGATCACCGGGTTGCCCCGGGAGAGGAACATCAGCTCGTTGGCGAGCCGGGCACGCCGGACGAGTTCGGCGTCGCCGGCCCCGGGGTTGTCCTGCTTGAGGAAGGCCCCGAAGCGGCCCATGTCGTGGTTGCCGAGGAAGCTCACCTGTTCATAGGCGTTGGCCTTGTCGGTGGTGTAGCGGTAGTCCTGGGCGAAGACCTTGGCGAGCCGGTCGGCGGGGGCGCCCTGGGACGCGTAGGCGCGGGCGGCGTCCTGGAAGGGGAAGTCGAGGGTCGAGTCGAGCCGCCCCTGGGTGACATAGGGCGCGGTGACCGCCGGGTCGGCGGAGTAGACCTCGCCGAACATGAAGAAGTCGTCCCGGCCCCGCTTGGCGGCGTAGGCGTCGAGGGCGGTGGCCCACTGGGTCCAGAACTCCATGTCGACGTGTTTCACGGTGTCGATGCGGAATCCGTCGATGTCGAAGTCGCGGACCCACTTCCGGTAGATCCGCTCCATGCCCGTCACGACCTCGGGCCGCTCGGTCCACAGATCGTCCAGACCGGAGAAGTCGCCGTGTTCGGAGCTCTCCCCGGCGAAGGTGGAGTCGCCCCGGTTGTGGTACATCGTGGGGTCGTTGAGCCAGCCGGGGACCTTCTTGGCGTCGCGTGCCCTCGGGGTGTACGGGAACGAGTCCGCGTCCACCTCCGGGACGCCCGCGCGGTCGTCGAAGGGGCGTCCTTCGCGGTCGAGATAGGGGTAGGCGCCCTTGGGCTTGTAGCCGTATTTCTTCTCGGCGTAGTCGACGGTGTCGGCGGTGTGGTTGGTGATGACGTCGAAGAAGACCTTCATGCCCTTGGCATGGGCGTTGTCGATCAGGGTCTCCAGGTCCTCGTTGGTCCCGAAGTGCGGGTCGACCTGGGTGAAGTCGGTGATCCAGTAGCCGTGGTACGCGGCGCTGGCGTCCTTGCCCTCGCCCTGCACGGGCCGGTTCTTGAAGATCGGGGCGAGCCAGATGGAGGTGGTGCCCAGGCCCTTGATGTAGTCGAGCTCCGAGGTCAGGCCCTTGAGGTCGCCGCCCTGGTAGAAGCCCTTGTCGGCGGGGTCGTAGCCGGTCTCCAGCCGGCCGCCGGTCAGACCGCCCCGGTCGTTGCGGGCGTCGCCGTTGGCGAAGCGGTCCGGCAGGACGAAGTAGAACTGCTCCCGGGTGAGGTCGTGGCGGGCGGGCTCGG
>NZ_VCLA01000003.1 GCF_009600885.1 Streptomyces jumonjinensis | reverse complement strand
CGACGGCGCACAACCCCCCGAAGCCGGCCAAGCCGGTGCCACGACGCCCCCCGGCCGCCGAGAGGCATGGGGCTGACCATGTCCGACCTCGGCTTCTACGGCCCGGCGGCGCTGGGGGGCCTCGCCTTTCTGCTGCGGCTGCCCGGGCTGATCAGGAATCCGCGGGACCCGATGCTGCGCGCCGTGGCGATGCTGCTGGTCACGGGCTGGGGCGTGTTCTTCTTCGGGGCTCTGCCGACGATCGCCAAGGTCAATGAGATGACCGGCGTCCCGAACTTCTCCGCCCCTCTCGTCTACACGATCCTCACCGCCTTCAGCGGATCCTGCATCGTCCTGATCATCAACTGGCAGGGCAGCCCGCCCGAGCGGATCCGGCGGGCGACCCGCTGGTGCGCCGGGATCTACGGACTGGTCTGTGTGGCCCTGTTCGTGCTCTTCGCCCTGGGCGACGCTCCCGAGGAGCGGCTGCGGGACCTGGACACGTACTACGCCACCACCCCGTACATCCGCGAGATGATCGTGCTCTATCTGCTGGCCCACACGGTGTCGGCGATCATCATGACCTTTCTCTGCCGCCGCTGGTCCCGGGACGTCAGCGGGGTGCTGCGGGTCGGCCTCTTCCTCATGGTGGTCGGATATCTGCTCACGCTGGTCTACGACGTCTGCAAGTTCACCGCCGTCGGGGCGCGCTGGGCGGGCCACGACTGGTCCACGCTGAGCACGGACATCGCCCGCCCGCTGGCGTCGGCCGCCTCCTTGCTCATCGCCACCGGGCTGGGGCTGCCGCTGGTCGTGCAGCGGCTGGAGGCCCCCTGGCGGGAGTGGTCCCGCTACCGTCGGCTGGGGCCGCTGTGGCGGCTGCTGAGAGAGGTGGCCGCCGCCCGGCCCAGCGTGCGGATCTCCCTGCTCTCCCCGGCCGGGGTACGGCTGCTCCAGCGGGAGTCCGACATACACGACGGGCTGCTCACCCTCCATCCGTATCTCGACCCGGAGATACGGGCCCGGGCTCTCCTGGACGCGCTCGCCTCCGGGGTCTGCCGCAAGGACGCGGAAGCGGCTGCCGAGGCCGCCATGGTGGTGGCCGCGCTCGGGGCGATGCGCTCCGGCGACGCCCGGCAGCAGATCGCGGCGGCGCGAGCGGCCCAGCGTGGCGCGGGCTACGGCTGCCGTGATCTGGTGCGGATGTCGCGGGCGCTGCGCGACTGCGCGACTGCCCGCCGTCGGCCCGCCGGCTGACCGGCTGACCGGCTGACCGCGCGAGGGGAGCGGCGGGCGGCAGAAGGGGCCTCGGCGCACTAAGCGATCATGGAATCGTGAATCATGAACTTTTCTCACCTTCTGTTGCTGAAGTAGTCCGCCGCAGGGCGGCCTGGCAGAGAGCAGTCACATGACCGACCAGAGAGCCGCCCGTGCCGGGGCGCACGGACGCCGGGCCGTCGTCATCGGCGGAGGGCTGGCGGGGATGCTGGCCGCCGCCGCGCTGCGCGGCCTGGTGGACGAGATATGCGTGGTGGAACGGGACGAACTGCCGGGCGGGCCGGCGCCGCGCAGGGGCCTCCCCCAGGCGGGCCATGTGCATCTGATGTGGAGCGGTGGAGTCCGGGCCGTGGAGAGCCTGCTCCCGGGGATCACCGCGCGATGGCTGGCGGCCGGGGCCCGGCGGATCCCGGTCCCGACCGGGATGGTCGGTCTGAGCGCCCAGGGCTGGTTCAGGCGCTGGCGGCACGAGACCCACTTCCTGATCGCCTGCAGCCGCGATCTGCTGGACGCCGTGGTACGCGATCAGGTGCTGGCCGACCGGGGGGTGCGGGTCCTTCAGCGCACCCGGGTGGAGGGCCTGGTGGGCACAGCGGCGGCGGTCACGGGGGTAAGGGTGCGGGACGGCGACGGCGTGGAGCGCGTCCTGGCGGCCGACTTCGTGGTCGACGCCAGCGGACGCGGCTCGCGGACCCCCCGGTTCCTCCAGGAGCTCGGGGTGGGCACGGTCACCGGGCGCACCGTCGACATCGGCCTGGTGTACGCGAGCAGAATCTTCCGCGCGCCCGAGGGGGCGGGCGAGTTCCCCGTGGTGAACGTGCAGGCGGACCCGCGGTCCGGCCGGCCCGGCCAGGGCGCGACCATCCTGCCCATCGAGCACGGCCGGTGGCTGGTGACGGCTTCGGGGACCAGGGGCGGCGAACCGTCCGGCCGGGCCGAGGAGTTCGAGGGGTTCACCCGGCGGCTGCGGCATCCCCTCGTCGGTGAGCTGATCTCCCGGCTGGAGCCGCTCGGCGGAGTGACGGTCATCCGCAGCACCAGCAACCGCCGCCAGTACTTCGAGCGGGTCGCCGACTGGCCCGAGCGGTTCGTGGTGATCGGCGACGCGGCGGGGACCTTCAACCCGGCCTACGGGCACGGCATGTCGGTGGCCGCGCAGAGCGCGGCGGCGCTGCGGGAGCATGTCTCGGCGGACGGCGTCCTGGCCCCCCGGCTGGCCCGGCGGGTGCAGCGGTCGGTGGCCCGGCGGGTCTCGGTCGCCTGGGATCTCGCCATCGGGCAGGACGTCTTCTACCCGGGCGTCAGGGGCGGCGCCCCGAGCCGCAAGGACCGGGTGCTGGCGCGCTATGTGGACCGGCTGCTGAAGACCTCCACCGGGAGTTTTCTGGTGACGAAGGAGTTCACCGAGGTCACCTCGCTCCAGATGCCGCTGAACACCCTGGTCAGACCGAAGGTGCTGCTGGCCGCCGCGCTGGGGCCGCACCATCCGCCGCTCGGCGGCCCACCGCTCACCCAGGGCGAGCTGGCGGTGCTCGCCGCCCCGGCCCCCCGCCCGCAGGCTCAGCGCCCGCCCGCCGAACGATGAGCGCGCCCCGGAGCGTACGCCCCTGAGGCGGTGAGCGTACGGACCGTACGGATGCGTACGGCCCCGGGCGGGGGCCGTACGCATCCGGTGAAACGGCTCGCGCCCCGGCCGGTGCGGACACCGGCCGGGGCGCGCTCACCCTGGTACTCGCTCCGGCGTCAGCCGAGCGTGCCGAGGGCCTGGTTGAACGTCGCCGAGGGGCGCATCACGGCCGCCGCCTTGGCCGCGTCGGGCTGGTAGTAGCCGCCGATGTCGACCGGCGAGCCCTGAACCGCGATCAGCTCGGCCACGATGGTCTGCTCCTGCTCGCCCAGCGTCTTGGCCAGCGCCTCGAACGCCTGCGCGAGCTGCGTGTCATCGGTCTGGGTCGCCAGCTCCTGGGCCCAGTACAGCGCCAGATAGAAGTGGCTGCCCCGGTTGTCGATGCCCCCGAGCCGGCGGCTCGGCGACTTGTCCTCGTTGAGGAAGGTCGCCGTCGCGCGGTCGAGGGTGTCCGCCAGCACCTGGGCGCGGGCGTTGCCCGTGGTCTGGGCGAGGTGCTCGAAGCTGACCGCCAGCGCGAGGAACTCGCCCAGGCTGTCCCAGCGCAGGTAGTTCTCCTTGACCAGCTGCTGGACGTGCTTGGGAGCGGAGCCGCCGGCGCCGGTCTCGAAGAGTCCGCCGCCGTTCATCAGCGGGACGACGGAGAGCATCTTGGCGCTGGTGCCCAGCTCCAGGATCGGGAACAGGTCCGTCAGGTAGTCGCGCAGGACGTTGCCGGTGACCGAGATGGTGTCCTCGCCGCGGCGGATCCGCTCCAGCGAGAAGGTGATCGCGTCGACCGGGGCCTTGATCTCGATCTGGAGACCGTCGGTGTCGTGCTCCGGCAGATACGCCTCGACCTTGGCGATCAGGCTGGCGTCGTGCGCGCGGCCCTCGTCCAGCCAGAACACCGCCGGGTCGCCGGTGGCCCGGGCGCGGCTCACGGCGAGCTTGACCCAGTCCTTGATCGGCGCGTCCTTGGTCTGGCACATGCGCCAGATGTCGCCGGCGCCGACCGCGTGCTCCAGGACGGTCTCGCCCGCGCCGTCGAGGACCCGCACGGTACCCGTGGCGGGGATCTCGAAGGTCTTGTCGTGGCTGCCGTACTCCTCGGCCTTCTGCGCCATCAGACCGACGTTGGGCACCGAGCCCATCGTGGCCGGGTCGTACGCGCCGTTCGCCCGGCAGTCGTCGATGACGGCCTGGTAGATCCCGGCGTAGCTGCTGTCGGGGATGACGGCGAGGGTGTCGGCCTCCTGCCCGTCCGGGCCCCACATATGACCGGAGGTGCGGATCATGGCCGGCATGGAGGCGTCCACGATGACATCGCTCGGCACGTGCAGATTGGTGATGCCGCGGTCCGAGTCGACCATCGCGAGGGCGGGGCCGTCCGCGATCTCGGCGTCGAAGGACGCCTTGATCGCGGCGCCGTCGGCGAGCGAGTCGAGGCCCTTGAGGATGCCGCCGAGGCCGTCGTTGGGGCTCAGACCGGCCGCGGCGAGCGCCTCGCCGTGCTCGGCGAAGGTCTTCGGGAAGAAGGCGCGGACCACATGGCCGAAGATGATCGGGTCGGAGACCTTCATCATCGTGGCCTTGAGGTGCACGGAGAACAGCACGTCCTCCGCCTTGGCGCGGGCGACCTGGGCGGCCAGGAACTCACGGAGCACCGCGACGCGCAGCACGGAGGCGTCCACGACCTCGCCCGCGAGGACGGGCACCGACTCGCGCAGCACGGTGGTGCTGCCGTCGTCCCCGGTCAGCTCGATGCGGAGGGAGCCCGCCTCGGCGATGACCGCGGACTTCTCGGTGGAGCGGAAGTCGTCGGCGGTCATGTGCGCGACATTGGTCTTCGAGTCCGGCGACCAGACGCCCATCCGGTGCGGGTGGGTCTTGGCGTAGTTCTTGACCGACGCGGGGGCGCGGCGGTCGGAGTTGCCCTCGCGCAGCACCGGGTTCACGGCGCTGCCCTTGACCTTGTCGTAGCGGGCGCGTACGTCCCGGTCCTCGTCGGTCTTCGGGTCGTCCGGGTAGTCCGGCAGCGCGTAGCCCTGCTGCTGGAGCTCGGCGACGGCCGTCTTCAGCTGCGGGATGGAGGCCGAGATGTTCGGCAGCTTGATGATGTTCGCGCCGGGGGTCTTGGCCAGCTCGCCCAGCTCGGCGAGGGCGTCGCCGATGCGCTGGCCCTCCTCCAGGTACTCGGGGAAGCTCGCGATGATCCGGCCCGCGAGGGAGATGTCCCGGCTCTCCACCGTGACCCCGGCCGTCGAGGCATATGCCTCGACCACCGGCAGGAACGAGTGCGTGGCCAGGGCCGGGGCCTCGTCGGTGTGCGTATAGATGATGGTCGAGTCAGTCACCGCATGCTCCGCTCCACGTCTGCAACATTGCTCGACATCAAGATATCTCGTACTCGCTCCTCTCCCGAAAGGGCCCTCCTTCTGGACGGCGGCGGTGGCCGGGAGCCGCCCAGCGTCGTCGTCGTACCAGCCACCGGGGCGGCCGGTACGACGGGCGGAAAAAATTTCCGGCCGCCGTGTCACATTCCCGCGCCGTGATCCGTCAGTGAGACGACAGTGCGTTCCGAACGGCATACGCCACCGGGCGCGGGTACCGCGAGTACCGCAAGTACCGCAAGTACCGCAAGTACCGCAAGTACCGCGTATACAAGGAGAGCAGTCATGCAGACCCGTATGAAGAATCCGGCCCAGATCCTCCCCAACGTCTACCCCGCGGTGCTGAAGGTGATCGAGGCGGCCCGGGAGGGCGGGGTTCCCGAGGCCACGCTCCATCTGCTGCATCTGCGGACCAGCCAGATCAATGGATGCAGCTTCTGTGTGGTCGGCGGCATCCCGGGCGCGAAGAAGGACGGCGAGACCGATGACCGGCTGCACGCGGTCTCCGTGTGGCGGGAGGCCCCGTACTTCACCGACGCCGAGCGGGCCGCGCTGGCGCTGGCGGAGGCCATGACCCGGATGAGCGACCGCCCGGACCCGGTGCCGGACAGCGTCTGGGACGACGCCGCCGATCACTTCGACGAGAAGCAGCTCGCGTCGATCGTGCTCACGGTCGGCCTGACCAATCTCTTCAACCGGGTCAATGTCGCCACCCGGCAGATCGCGGGGCCGACCTGGTAGGCGCGGCCACGCCGGGGCCGTGACCGTGGCCGGGGGGAGCGCTCCCCCCGGCCACAGGACGTGTCACGGGGCGTGTCGCGGGGTGTGTCGCGGGGCGTCCGGTCGGCGCGGCCACGCGACGCAGACCAGCGCCGCGAGCAGTTGAACGCCCGCCGCGGCGAGCAGCGCGCCCGGCAGCGACCAGTCGAGCAGGAGTCCGGCGACGCCCGCGCCGACGGCGAAGCCGGTGAGCTTCAGGCTCGCGCCCGTGGTGAAGATCTGGCCGCGCAGCGGGGCGGGCGACTCCCGGTGGCGTATCGCGAAGACCGCGGTGAGCTGGGGGCCCTCGCCGATGCCGGCGAGGACGACGGCGGCGGCGAGGGGCAGCGGTCCGCCGAGCGCGGCGAGCGCGAGCGCGGCGGCGAGCAGGACGGGGCTCACCGCGAGGACCGTTTCCGGGCGGAGCAGCCGGGGGCGGCGGGCGAGCAGGGCGTTGGCCGCGAGGGCCGTGACGGCGATGGCGGAGAGCAGGGCCGCGCCCTGGCCCGTACCGCCGAGGGTCCGCTCCCCCAGCAGGGGAACGCAGGCGACGAGCATGCCCTCACCGGCGCAGGAGATCGTGGTGACCGCCGTCGCCCGGGCGAGCGGCCGTATCCGGGCGATGGCCCGGAACCCGGTGAGAAGGTCGTCGCGGACGGTCGAGGGGGTGACGGGGGCCGCCGCTTCCGGGGCGGACCCGGGGTCCCGGACGGGTGCGGCCGGGGGCTCGGGGACAGGGGCGGGCTCAGGGGCCTGGGAAGCCTCGCGGCCCGGGGCGGACCCAGGGTTCCCCACGGGTGCGGCCGGGGGCTCGGGCGCGAAGGCGGCCCCCATGTCCCCGGCAGGCGCCCCCGGAAGCCCAGACCCACGGGCGGGCTCAGGGTCTGTCACGCCCCCCGGCCGCTCCAAGGCGGGCCCCCCGAGGACGGTCGCGGAGGTCGCGGATGTTCCGGACGCCGTCGTCGCGGAGGCCGGGCGGGCCGCCGGGGGCGGTGTGCGGGGCGGCCCCGGGACGGCCGTCGCCATGGGCAGCCCCAGCGCCGCGGGCAGTGCCAGACAGATCAGTACGGCGGCGATCACCACCCCCGCCCCGGCCCCGGCCAGCTCCGCCGCCACCCCGGCGAGCGCCGGCCCCGCCAGCCCCGCCGCGTTGAAGGTCATCGCGTCCACGGCGTTCGCCCGGGGCAGCCCCGCCGGCGCCACCACCCTCGGAAGCTGGGCGGTCCAGCCGCCGGCCAGGGCCGGGCCCAGCAGTCCCGCGCAGACCGCGATCAGCACCGTCCAGCCCAGGGGTGTCCGGCCGAGCGTCAGCACCGTCGCCAGGAGCGCCAGGGCATAGCCGGCCAGGGCCGCCGCGAGCAGCCGGCCGGGCCGCGCGGACCGGTCGAGCAGGACTCCGAGGAGCGGGCCGCCGACCGCCGCCGCGATCGTGGCCCCCGCCAGCAGCGCCGAGGCGGAGGCGGCCGATCCGGTGACCGCGAGCCCCGCGAGGAGCAGGGCCGGGCCCGCCATCTCGTCCCCGGTGCGGGCGGCGGTCGCCCCCGCCGTATAGCGCCCCAGCGCGTAACGCTTTCTCATCCCGATCACGTTACGCAGGTAACTCAAACATGCGCTAGATGCGTTACATTCACCTTGTGGCGTCAATGAACAGCGCATGGTCCGCCCGGCACTCGGTGCAGGCGGTCGCCCAGCGAACCGCGGCCCTCGTCAATGCCCTGACCGGCGAGAAGGCCACCCCGGACGAGATCGCGGGCGTGCTGCGCGAGCACGGCGAGCAGGGCTCCCCCGAGGTGACCGAGGGCGATATGGCCCCGCTCCGTACGGCCGCACTGCGGCTGCGCGAGGTCTTCGCCGCCGATGACGCCGACGAGGCCGCCGCCCGGCTCAACGGTCTGCTCGCCGAGTGCGCGGGGCCGCTCCGGCTCACCTCGCACCGGGGCGCGTCCCCCTGGCATCCCCATCTCGACGCCCATGACGAGGCGCCCTGGGGAGAGTGGCTGCTCGCGTCGTCGGCGCTCGCCCTCACCGTCCTGGTCTGGGACCGCCAGCAGCCGCCCGGCGGCATCTGCGCCTCAGCGGCCTGCGGGAACGTCTTTCTCACCCAGGGCAGCGGACCGGTGCGCCGCTACTGCTCGCGGCGGTGCGCGACCCGGGAGCGGGTGGCGGCCCACCGCCGCGCGAGAGGCGCCGCCCCGGACGCCGCGGACCGACGGCCGAACCCGGACACCCCGGCCTGACGGCCGGCCCCCGGCCCTCGACCCCCGGCCCTCACCCCAGCGTCTCGTCGCACGCCGCCCGCAGCCTCCGCACCCCCTCCGCGATCTCCGCCGCGCCCGCCACCCCCGCGAAGCTGAGCCGTACATATCCGGCCGGCGGCTCCGCGCAGAAGTAGGGACGGCCCGGGGCCACGGCGACGCCCGCGCGCAGAGCCGCGGCGAGCAGCGCGGTCTCGGACGTACCGCCGGGCAGCCGGAGCCAGAGGTGGTAGCCGCCCGCGGGGATGTACGGCAGGGAGAGCTCCGGCAGCCGGAGCCGGAGGGCCGCCGTCATGGCGTCCCGCCGCCCTTTCAGCTCGGCCGCCACCGTGCGCAGATGCCGCCGCCACGCGGGCGCTCCCACCAGTTCCAGCGCCGTCTCCTGGAGGGGACGCGGTACGAAGAAGTTGTCCACGACATGGATGGCGCGCAGCCGCTCCAGCACCGGGCCGCGGGCCGCCAGCATCCCCACCCGGAGGCTGGGCGAGGCGACCTTGGTCAGCGAGCTGACATGGACGACGACGCCGTCGCGGTCGTCGGCGGCGAGCGGATCCGGCAGAGGACCGGAGTCCTCATGGACCAGTCGCCGGGCGAAGTCGTCCTCGATGACGAAGGCCCCGGCCTCGCAGGCGATGCGGAGCACCTCGGCGCGGCGCTCGGGCGCGAGGACCGCGCCGGTCGGGTTCTGGAAGAGCGGCTGGCAGACGAACACCCTCGCGCCGGTGGCCCGGAAGGCCGCGGCGAGCAGCTCGGTCCGCACCCCCTGGGCGTCCATGGGCACGGGCACGGGCCGTACCCCCGCCGCGCGCGCGATGGCCAGCATGCCGGGGTAGGTGGGCGATTCGACCAGGGCGGGGGCGCCGGGCGGGGCGAGCGCGCGCAGCGCGGTGGTGAGGGCGGACTGGCCGCCCGCCGTGACCAGCACATCGGCGGCCCCGACCGCGCCGCCGACCCCCCGGGCGAACCATTCGCGCAGCTCGGGCAGTCCCTCGGACGGCGGGCGCCCCCAGGCCCCTGGTCTGCGTCCGGCGCGGGCGAGGGCGGCGGCCATCGCCCGCTCGGGCTGGAGCGCGGGGTGGAGGTAGCCGCCGTTGAACTCGATGACCCCGGGCGGTGGCGCGGCGAGGGTGACGAGCACTCCGGAGGCGTCGACGGTACGGGGCACGGGGTCGGCGGACGCGTCGGCGCTGAGGGCGACCTCCTGCCAGGAGGTGTCGCCGGGCGCGGGGGCGTCGCTCCGCCGCTCGGCGCGGAAGGCGCCCGCGCCGGGGCGGGTGACGACCAGCCCTTCGGCGGTCAGCTGGGCGACCGCGCGGCTCACCGTCACCGGGGAGACCCGATAGCGCTCGACCAGCGCTCGACTCGATGGCAGCTTTCCACCAGGTGAGTAGCGGTTGAGCTCCTGCTTCAGCTGTATGACCAGTTCGGCGACGCTGCTACGCTCGTGCATGACAGCACAGAATAGCGCTACTCGCACCACATCGATAGCGGTGGACGCCTCCGCCCCCGCCTCCGAAGCCCGCCGCGGGACCCTGCTCGCCGCGCTGGGGGTGGTCGCCTTCTCGCTCACCTTTCCGTCCACGGTCTGGGGGCTGGAGTCCTTCGGCCCCTGGTCGCTGGTGGCCGTGCGCAGTGTGCTCGCGGCGCTGATCGCGGGCGGTTTTCTACTGGCGCTGCGGGTGCGGGTCCCCGAGCGCCGTCACTGGGGCTCCCTCGCGGTCGTCGGCGCGGGGGTGGTCGTCGGCTTTCCGCTGCTGACGACCCTCGCCCTGGAGACCTCCACCGCCTCTCACGCCGCCGTGGTGGTGGGGCTGCTGCCGCTGACCACCGCCGTCTTCGCGGCCCTGCGCACCGGGCGGCGGCCCTCCCGGGCGTTCTGGCTGGCGGCGCTGGCCGGGGCGGCCGTGGTGATCGTCTTCACCGTGTCGCAGAGCGGCGGTTCGCTCCAGAGCGGGGACCTCTATCTCTTCGGCGCGCTGCTGGTGTGCGCGGCCGGTTACACCGAGGGCGGGCGGCTGGCCCGCTCCATGCCGGGGTGGCAGGTGATCGGCTGGGCGCTGATCCTCTGTCTCCCGCTCTCGCTGGCGGGCTCGGCGGCGGCGCTGAGCCTGGAGCCGGTGCGGCTGACGGCGCAGGGGGTCGCCGGGCTGGTCTGGGTCGCGGGCGTCTCGACGTTCTTCGGGCTGTACGTCTGGTACCGGGGCATGGCCGCGATCGGCATCGCCCGGGCGAGCCAGCTCCAGCTCGCCCAGCCGCTGCTGACCCTTCTCTGGTCGGTGGCGCTGCTGGGCGAGGAGCTCTCCCCCGCCGCGCCGATCGCCGCGGCGGGGGTGCTGGTGTGCATCGCGGTCACCCAGCGGGCCCGCAGCTGATCTGGGCCGGGACCGGCCCGGGACCGCAGCTGACCTGGGCCGGGACCGGCCCGTACCCCCTGTGCCGCACTGGGGGTGCGGGCGGCGGCCCCGGCCGTAGACTCGGAGACACGGACCGACCACTGCCCTTCGACTTCGAGGAGGCCACTCCCGATGCATGCGAACGTGGGCGACAAGCTTCTGGTGCACGGCAGGGTCGTGGGCCAGCACGACAGGATCGCCGAAGTCGTGGAAGTACTGGGGCACGAGGGCGCGCCCCCCTACCGCGTCCGCTTCGAGGACGGGCACGAGACCCTGATGTCCCCGGGGCCCGACTGCGTCATCAAGCCGCACGAGCCGGCCTGACAAGCCGGACCGACGAGCCGGACCGTCCCCCCGCCCGGCCCGGCTGCACAACAGGTCAGCGGGGCGGTCGGACCCTGCTCGGGTAGTGGTCGGCCACCACCCGAGCCATCGCCCCGTTCCGGTCGGCCCCGACCTCCTTGGCGGAGAAGAAGCAGTGCCCGCGCACCCCGGGGTAGGAGCGCGCCAGCGTCAGATGGCGTGAGAGCTCCGCCGGATCCTGCCAGGCGGCGGGCTGGGCGGGATCGCCCGCCTTGTAGAGCGCCTCGCCGATGTAGAGATCGACGTCCGTCTCCCGCACCAGCTCGTCCCACCAGGGCAGCAGCTTGGCGTAGTCGGCGGCGGGGAAGCCGATGTTCCAGTAGACCTGCGGCACCACATGGTCGATCCACCCCCTGAGCACCCATTTACGGGTGTCGGCGTGCAGATCGTCGTAGGTCTGGACCCCGGCCCGGGTGTCCGAGCCCAGCGGGTCGGTGGCGATGTTGCGCCAGACGGCGAAGGGGCTGATCCCGAAGCGGACGCCCGGACGCGTCGCCCCGATCCGCTGGGACATCTCCTGGACGAGCAGATCGATGTTGTTCCGCCGCCAGGCCGCCCGGCTGGAGAAGCCCGCGCCGTACCGCGCGAAGGCCGCGTCGTCGTCGAAGGTCTGCCCCGCGACCGGATACGGATAGAAGTAGTCGTCGAAGTGGACGGCGTCGATGGCGTAGCGGCGTACCGCGTCGAGCATCGCGGTCTGGACGAAGGCGCGGACCTCCGGGATGCCGGGGTTGTAGTAGAGCTTTCCGCCGTACGGGACGACCCAGTGCGGATTCAGCCGCGCCGGGTGGGTCGCGATCAGCCGGGAGGGGTCGGCGTGGACGGCGATCCGGTACGGATTGAACCAGGCGTGCAGCTCCAGACCGCGCCGGTGGGCCTCGTGGACGGCGGTGCCGAGCGGGTCCCAGCCGGGGTTCGTGCCCTGTGTGCCGCTCAGATACTGCGACCACGGCTCGTACGGCGAGGGCCAGAGCGCGTCCGCGGTCGGTCTGACCTGGAGGACGACGGTGTTGAGCCGGCGGGCCACGGCGGTGTCGAGATGGGCCAGCAGCTCCGTGCGCTGCTGGGCCGCGGTCAGGCCCGTCTTCGAGGGCCAGTCGCGATTGGTGACGGTGGCCAGCCACATCCCCCGGAACTCCCGGCGGGGGGTCCGCCGCCGCCGCTCCGCGCCGCCGGTGACGGCGACCGCGTCCCCGGCGACGGTGGCCGCGGCCAGGGCCCCCGCAGCCGAAGCCATAAATCCTCTTCGTCCGATTTGCGTCATATGCCACCCCGCAACTGTCGGTGTATCCGCTCAGCATGCCCGGCCCTGGCCGCCGTACGCACGCATCTCCGGAGTACCGTCGGAGAGTCGCGCCGGCAGCCGGAACCCTACGGTGGCCGCGCCGCACCGGACCAGCACTGGATGAGCGAAAGGCACGAGGTGACGGACTCAATGGCCGACATTGCACGCGTCGGAGTGGTGGGCTGTGGCCAGATGGGCGCAGGCATCGCGGAGGTGTGCGCCCGCAGCGGCCTGGCGGTGAAGGTCGCCGAGACCACGGGCGAGGCCCTGGAGATCGGCCGTACCCGGCTGTACAACTCCCTGTCGAAGGCGGCCGAACGAGGCAAGATCACCGAGGAGGAGCGGGACGCCACCCTGGAGCGGCTGAGCTTCACCACCGACCTCGGAGAGTTCGCCGACCGTGATCTCGTCATCGAGGCCGTCGTCGAGAACGAGCAGGTGAAGACCGAGATCTTCCAGGTGCTCGACCAGGTGGTCACCCGCCGGGACGCGATCCTCGCCTCCAACACCTCCTCCATCCCGCTGGTGAAACTGGCGGTCGCGACCTCGCGCCCGGACCAGGTCATCGGCATCCACTTCTTCAACCCGGCCCCGGTCCAGAAGCTGGTGGAGCTGATCCCCGCGCTGACCACCTCCGAGAAGACGATTCTGCGCTCCGAGGCCGTGGTCCAGCAGGTGCTGGGCAAGCACCCCATCCGGGCCCAGGACCGCTCGGGCTTCGTGGTGAACGCGCTGCTCATCCCGTATCTGCTCTCCGCCGTCCGGATGTTCGAGTCCGGCATCGCGAGCCGTGAGGACATCGACAACGGCATGGAGCTGGGCTGCGCCCACCCCATGGGCCCGCTCAAGCTCGCGGATCTGATCGGGCTGGACACCGTCGCCTCGGTGGCGGACTCGATGTACGCGGAGTTCAAGGAGCCGCTGTACGCCGCCCCTCCGCTGCTCCAGCGGATGGTGGACGCGGGACGCCTCGGCCGTAAGACGGGCTCGGGCTTCTACCCGTACTCCTGACGCGGCGAGACGCCCCGGCGGCTAGCCGCTGCTAGCCGGCTAGCCGAGCCTCAGGTTGTGGAGCATCAGCAGCCCGGCCGCCATATTGGCGGCCGGGACCTCACCTCGGGCGATCATGCCGGGCACCCGGTTCAGCGGCACCCACGCGCGCCGTGCGGACTCGAAGTCGTCCTCGGGGTGACCGGTGTAGCGGGCGCTCTCGGCCCAGTAGAGGTGGTGACGGGCGTCGGTGAGGCCGTTCGACGGCTCCACCGTCAGCAGATGGCGCAGCGGACCCGGCCGCCAGCCGGTCTCCTCCTCCATCTCCCGGGCCGCCGCCGCCTCGATCTCCTCGCCGTCCTCGACGACTCCGGCGGCCAGCTCCCAGCCCCAGCTGCCGGTGATGAAACGGTGCCGCCAGAGCAGCAGCACTTCGTCGGCCGCGTTGACCGCGGTCGCCACCGCCACCGGGCGCATCCGGATCAGAAAGTGATCCAGACGCTGGCCGTTCGGGAGAGCGACATCAGCCAGATTGACGCTGAACCAGCGATTCTCATAGACGGTTTGCTCGCTTAAGTTCATCCATTGCATGTTCTGTGCCACCTTTCGACCAGTAGGTGGCAACATCGCAGCAGTGCCTCAGCGGACGGAAAAGGCGTCGACCGGGCATCGCCGCGCCGCTGTCACAGCGGCACGCGCAGGGCGCCGTCGATCAGCTCGGCCGCCTCCCCGGCCCGGGACGAGCCGCTGGCCACCAGAGACCCGCGCACCGCCCGCAGCCGGTCCCTCAGCCGCTGGGACTCCATCCCCCGCACCTGGTCGGCCATCTGCTCCGCCCAGCCGGCGGCCCGGTCCGCCTCGCCCCGGCGCAGCTCGATCTGGCAGAGCATCGCGAGCCGGTGCACCCGGCCCCGGTCATGCGCCGGGGAGCCCACGGCCGCCGCCGCGTGCTCATGGGCGCCGCTGAGATCCCCGAGGCTCAGCAGCGCCTCCGCGGCCTGCACATTGACCAGCCCCGGCTGGACATAGCCGGTCTCATCCGGCTCATGCCCCGGACGAATCCGCTCCGCCTCCCGCTCGGCGCGTCCGATGCACCGGAGCGCGGCCGTGCCGTCGCCGAGATGGGCGTACGCCTTGCCCTGCATGACATGGAGATCGGAGGCGAGCGCGGGCGTGATCCGGTCTCCCGCCGCCCGCAGCGCGGCCTCCGCGAAGGCCACCGCCTGCCGGTACTCGGCCATGAACAGCGACTGATTGACCAGCAGCGCGATCACATACGCGCCGAGCCCCCGGTCGCCGCTGGCCTTCGCCAGCCGGAGCGCCTGATGGAAGTAGCGCTGGGCGAGCCCCTGGGCGTCGGAGTCGTACGCGCAGATCCCGGCGACCGCGACCAGTCCGCCGGCCGCCCGGTGCAGCTGCCGTCCGAGCCCGTCGCTGTAGGAGCCGCGCAGCAGCGGCGCGGTCTCGGCGTTGAGGAATCCGACGATCCGGGCCCGGGCGGCGATGCCGCCGGCCCTGCGGTACATCAGCTCGTAGTGCGCTCGCGCGGCCCGCAGCATACGGATGTCGGCCGGCGAGACCCTCGTCCGCCCGGAGCGGGAGACATCGGCGTCCTCGGGCGGGTTCTCCCACTCCCACACCGGCATGACGGCGGGGGTTCCGGTGACGGCGGGGGCCTCGATGACATACCGCCGCTGCTGCTCGTCGGAGCGCCAGAGCGCGGCGGCCCGCTCCACGAAGCCGGAGAGCGGGGAGCCGGACGGCAGCTCCACGTCCCGGGCCGCCCCGAGTCCGATGTCGTCGAGTGTCAGGGCGCGGCACAGCCGCTCGGCGAGCACCTCGCAGATCAGATCCGGCACCTGGCCGCGGGGACGCTGGCCTTTCAGCCATCGGGCGACGGCGGTGTGCTCGTACCGCAGGGAGAGTCCCCGGGCGCGGCCGGCCTGATTGACCCGGGCCGCGAGTCCCGCGTTGGAGAAACCCGCCTCGTCCAGCAAAGCGTCGAGCAGAGTGTTGGGCTGCATGGAGGCCCCCCGGAGGCTCGGTCCGCCCAGGGTAGTGGAGGGCGGTTCACACGGGGTGCGAATCGAGTGCCCCGATCCGTTCCCTGTGCGCTCTGCCGCCCCGGCGGGCGCGCGTGTTGACTGAAATGCCTCTCATAGAGGCGGCCGGACCACCGGGCTCCCCCTCGTACAGTGCGGTGGTCGTCAGTCGCGTCGTTCGTCCTGCTGAATCTGCCCGACACTCCGCGGCAGGACGGACGGCGCCGGCCGTACGGAGGTCTCGGGCCGCTCCTGGACGCTCTTGGCCGCTGCCGGCCGTAGGTCCTACGCGGCCCGGCGCCGAAGAGGCTGTCGTCGCACCCGGGAGCGCGCCCGCCGTTCCGGCACGGCGCGGCACGGCCGCTCCAGGGGAACGGCAAGGGGGGAGGACCCGGGGAAAGCCCGGATCCTCCCCCCTCGGGGTCAGCGGCGTCTCACGCCCCGCGGAGCACCGCTCCCGTGTGCTCGGCCGCGAGGGCCACCGCCGCGTCGCGCGCGGCCGTGGCCTCCTCGACCGTCAGGGTGCGGTCGGCGGCACGGAAGCGCAGCGCGTACGCCAGCGACTTCTTCCCCGCGCCGATCTGCTCACCGGTGAAGGTGTCGAACAGCCGGATCGACTCCAGCAGTCCGCCCGCGCCGGCGGCCAGCGCACGCTCCACGGCCGCCGCCGGGACCTGCTCGTCCACGATCAGCGCCACATCCTGCGTCGCCACCGGGAAGGAGGAGATCCGGGGCGCCGTGAGCGCGCCCGCCCCGGCCCGCTCCACCGGACCGAGGTCCAGCTCCATGGCGCAGGTGCGGTCCGGCAGCCCCAGCGCCTTGACGACGCGCGGATGCAGCTCGCCCGCGTGGCCGACGGTCAGCTTCGCCCCGTCCACGACGACGGACAGCTCGGCGCAGCGGCCGGGGTGGAACGGCCCGTACTGCGCCTGCTCGGCGAGGAGTTCGGCGCCGGCCTCACGGGCGACCGCCCGGGCGGCCTCGATCGCGTCCGCCCAGTCGGCCGGGCGGCCCTGCCCCCACCAGCCGGAGCGCTCGCGGGCCCCGGTGAGGACGACGGCGGCATGCCGCGGCTGGACGGGCAGGGTGGCGTCGAGCGCCGCGATCTCCTCGTCCGTGGGCCTGCGGTCCACGGGCAGCCGGACGGCGCGGTGGGCCTCGGCCGCCGGGTGGAAGACCAGCCCGGTCTCGAAGAGCGCGAGGTCATGGCTGCCGCGCCCGATGTTGCGGCGCAGCGCGGCGAGCAGCCCCGGCAGCAGGGTGCTGCGGAGCGCGGGCTCCTCGTCGGAGAGCGGGTTGACCAGCTTGACCAGTCGGCGGTTCGGGTCGCCGGCCGGGAGATCGAGCTGGTCGAGGACCTGCTCGCCGATGAACGGGTAGTTCGGCGTCTCCACATAACCGGCCCCGGCCAGCGCCCGGCCCACCCGGCGGTGCAGTCGCTGCCCCTCGGTGAGCCCGCGGCCGGCCGGCGGCTTCGGCAGCGTGGACGGGAGGTTCTCGTACCCCTCCAGCCGGATGACCTCTTCGGCGAGGTCGTTGGGCTCTGCGAGGTCGGGACGCCACGACGGGATGGTGACGACCAGCTCGTCCTGGCCGTAGACGTCGCAGCCGACGTCCTGGAGGCGGCGCACGACGGTCTCGCGGCCGTACTCGACGCCCGCGACCCGGTCGGGGTGAGTGGCGGGCATCGAGACCGTGCGCGGCGCGGACGGCGAGATCACCTGGGTGACGCCGGGCTCGGCGGTCCCTCCGGCGAGCAGCACCAGCAGATCGGCGGTGCGCTGCGCGGCGGCGGCCCCGGCCTGCGGGTCCACTCCCCGCTCGAAGCGCCGGGACGCCTCGGAGGAGAGCTTGTGGCGGCGCGCGGTGCGGGCGATGGCGACCGGGTCGAAGTGCGCGGCCTCGATGACCACCTCGGTGGTGCCCTTGGCCTGGCCCGTCCCGGGGTCGATCGCGGAGTCGGCGATCTCGGTGTTCGCTCCGCCCATCACCCCGGCGAGACCGATCGGCCCCCGGTCGTCGGTGATGACGAGATCGTCGGCGTCCAGGACGCGGGTGACGCCGTCGAGGGTGGTGAGCTTCTCGCCGGCCTCGGCCCGGCGCACTCCGATCGGCCCCTCGACGAGGGTGCGGTCGTAGGCGTGCAGCGGCTGGCCGAGTTCGAGCATCACATAGTTGGTGATGTCGACGGCGAGCGAGATCGGCCGCATGCCGGCCTTCTGGAGGCGGCGGGTCAGCCAGATCGGGGAGCGCGCCTCGGGGTCGAGACCGACGACGGTGCGCGCGGTGAAGCGGTCGCAGCCGATGGGGTCGGCGACCCTGACGGGGTAGCCGTGGGCGTTGGGCCCGGGCACGTCGAGCAGGGCCGGGTCGCGCAGCGGCAGCCCGTAGGCGGTGGCGGTCTCCCGGGCGACTCCGCGCAGCGAGAGGCAGTAGCCGCGGTCGGGGGTGACGGCGATGTCGAGGACCTCGTCGAACAGTTCGAGCAGCTCGGTGGCGTCGGCGCCCACCTCGCACTCGGGCGGCAGCACGATGATGCCCTTGGTTCCGTCGTCGCCCATGCCGAGCTCGTCGCCGGAGCAGATCATGCCCCGGGAGATCCGGCCGTAGGTCTTGCGCTCGGCGATCTGGAAGTCGCCGGGCAGCACCGCGCCGGGCAGGGCCACGACGACCTTGTCGCCGACCTGGAAGTTCCGGGCGCCGCAGATGATCTCCTGCGGCTCGCCCGTGCCATTGGCGCCCGCCACGTCGACGGTGCAGAACCGGATGGGCTTCTTGAAGTCGGTGAGCTCCTCGATGGTGAGGACCCGGCCGACGACCAGGGGGCCCTTGAGGCCGGCGCCGGTCTCCTCGACCCGCTCGACCTCAAGGCCCGCGGCGATGAGCTTCGTCTGTACGTCACGGCCGGTCTGCGTCGCCGGCAGGTCGACGTACTCCCGCAGCCAGGAAAGCGGGACCCGCATCAGATCTCCATCCCGAACGGCCGGGTGAACCGGACGTCACCCTCGACCATGTCTCGCATGTCCTCGACGTTGTGGCGGAACATCAGCATCCGCTCGATGCCGAACCCGAAGGCGAATCCGCTGTACTTCTTGGGGTCCACACCGCAGGCGACCAGCACCTTGGGGTTGACCATGCCGCAGCCGCCCAGCTCGATCCAGCCTTCGCTGGAGCAGGTGCGGCAGGGCCGGTCCGGGTCGCCCACGGACGCGCCGCGGCAGACGTAGCAGACCATGTCCATCTCGGCGGACGGCTCGGTGAACGGGAAGAAGTTCGGCCGCAGCCGGGTCTTCATGCCCTCGCCGAAGAGCGCCTGCACCATGTGGTCCAGGGTGCCCTTGAGGTCGGCCATGGTCAGGCCCTCGTCCACGGCGAGCAGCTCGACCTGGTGGAAGACGGGGGTGTGGGTCGCGTCCAGCTCGTCGGTGCGGTACACCCGGCCGGGGCAGATGACGTACACCGGCGGCTCGCGGTCCAGCAGGGAGCGGATCTGCACGGGCGAGGTGTGCGTGCGCATCACCACTCCGCTGTCGGCGCTCCCGTCGGGTCCGGCCACGAAGAAGGTGTCGGCCTCGCCCCGGGCGGGGTGGTCGGGGCCGATGTTCAGCGCGTCGAAGTTGAACCACTCGGCCTCGGCCTGGGGGCCTTCGGCGACTTCGTAGCCCATGGCGACGAAGACATCCTCGATGCGCTCGGAGAGCGTGGTCAGCGGATGGCGGGCGCCGGCCTGGACGCGGTCGTACGGCAGGGTGACGTCGACGGCCTCCTCCACCAGCACCCGGGCGTCGCGCTCGGCCTCCAGTTCGGTCTGACGGGCGGCGAGCGCCTTGCTGACCGCGCCGCGGGCCTGGCCGACGCGCTTTCCGGCCTCGGCCTTCGCCTGGGGCGGCAGCGCGCCGATCTCACGGTTGGCGAGCGCGAGCGGCGAGGTCCCGCCGGTGTGCGCGACCTTCGCGTGGGCGAGCGCGTCGAGGTCGCCGGCGGCGGCGAAGGCGGCGAGCGCCTCGTCCCGCATGCGCTCGATCTCTTCCGGTTTCAGTGCCTCGACCTCGACTGGGTCATACGACTTGTTGGGTGCCGACATCTCTTCCCGTGTTTCCGATTGGCTGGTGCTGCGCTGAGTGCTGCCTTGACCGGGGGACACCCCCGGACCCCGGCGCCCCCGCTCGTCGTCCGGGGCGCAGAGGTGCCGAAGGCCGAGTCTAAAGGGCTGACGCGGGGTACCGGGTCCGGGGACGGCGCCCCACCGGTCGGCGAGGGCTCCCCCAGGGGGTCCGCGAAGGCCGTGAGGCCCGGATTCCCGGGCGGCGGGGGCCGGGCCCCGAAGGCCCGCGGCCCAGGGTCCCGGCGCTGCGTCGTCGCGGGGGCTGTGTGCTGGTGTGCGGCCCGCGGGCGGCTCAGGCCAGATAGGCCGGGGCCCCCACGGGCAGGATAAATCGGAATTCGGCGCCGCCGCCGGGCCCGCGCCCCACGGTGATCGTGCCGCCGTGGGCCTCGACGATGCCCTTGACGATATAGAGGCCGAGCCCGGTCCCGCCGCGCTTGCTCCCCCGCCAGAAGCGGGTGAAGACACGGCCCATCGACTCCTCGGGGATGCCGGGGCCTTCGTCGCTCACGGTGACGGCCGTGCCTCTCTCGTCGTCCTTCGCCGCTGTCGGCGCCACTTCGATGGTGACGGTTCCCGCGCCGTGGCGCACCGCATTTTCCAGCAGATTGCCGAGCACCTGGTCGATTTTATCGGGATCGGCCCAGAGTGCGGGCAGCTCGCGCCGGACGCGTACGAAGAAGCGGTCGGGCCGCTGGCCGCTGGCTATATGGGCCTGGACATGGCGTCCGACCGCCGCCGCGAGATCGATGGGCTGGCGGCGCACCTCAAGGCGTCCGGAGTCGATCCGGGAGATGTCGAGCAGTTCGGCGATCAGCCGGGTGACCCGGTTGGCGTCCGCGTCGACGGTCTCCAGCATCAGCCGCTTCTGGTCGTCGGTGAAGCGTTCCCATTTGGCGAGCAGGGTGGCGGTGAAGCCCTTGACGGAGGTGAGCGGGGAGCGCAGCTCATGGGCGACCGTGGCGATCAGCTCGGCATGGCTGCGTTCGTTGCGGCGGCGGGCCTCGGTGCCGCGCAGGCTGATCACCAGTCTCCGTATCGGTCCGGTGGGGCGCTCGCGGACATAGCGCGCGGAGACCAGCACCTCGCGCCCGCCGGGCAGCAGCAGATTGCGCTCGGGCTGCCCCACCCGGGTGGCGAGCCCGCCGTACGGGTCGGTCAGCGTCCACCAGCGGCGGCCCTTGAGGTCCTCCAGCGGCAGCGCGCGCTCCAGGGGCAGTCCGATGGCGTCGCCCTTGGCGACGGCGGTGATCCGCACGGCGGCGGCGTTGAAACAGATGACCCGGCCGGTCTCGTCGGCGATGACCAGGCCGTCCGGGAGATCGTCGGGGTCGACGCCGAACACGCCTGAGCTGTCGGAAGGGCACAGCAAGTCCCTGTGTGTCTCCATGGGCCTGCTCGTCCCGACAGTCATCCCCGTATCCCCACCTCTCGGCCGACGCTCAGTGGGCCCCGGAGCCCGTCACCCTACTAGCTGAATGTGACAGTGCGGACCCCCTGAGCGAGTACACCCCCTCAGTGAGCCCTGCTTGTCAGAGCGAGCCCGCGCCGTTCAGCGCGCGCCCCCGGCGCGCTGGGCGCGCTGGGCGCGTGCGGAGGCGTAGAGGCACACGGCCGCGGCGGTCGCCAGATTCAGGCTCTCGGCCTTCCCGTGGATCGGCACGCGGACGACGGCGTCGGCGAGGGCCCGGGTCTCCTCGGGGAGCCCCCATGCCTCATTGCCGAAGATCCAGGCGGTGGGCCCGCCCATGGTGCCCGCGTCGAGCTCCGCGTCGAGGTCGTCCTCGCCCGCGCCGTCGGCGGCCAGTACGCGTACGCCCGCGTCGCGCAGGCTCCGTACGGCCTCCTCCACGGGGACTCCGACGGCCACCGGCAGATGGAAGTGGGATCCGACGGAGGCGCGGACGGCCTTGGGGTTGTAAAGGTCCACGGAGGCGTCCGTGAGCACCACGGCGTCCGCGCCGGCCGCGTCCGCGCAGCGCAGCACGGTGCCCGCGTTCCCGGGGTCGCGGACGTTGGCGAGCACGGCGACGAGCCGCGGCCGGGCCTTGACGACGGCCGCGAAGGGCGTGTCCAGGAAGCGGCAGACCCCGACGAGCCCCTGCGGGGTGACGGTGGTGGAGATGTCCGCGATCACGGCCTCGTCGGCGAGATGGATCCGGGCTCCGGCGTCCCGGGCCGCGCCGATGATGTCCGCGTACCGCTCGGCGGCGTCCAGGGTGGCGAACAGCTCGACGAGGGTGGGTTCGCCGCCGGTCCGGTGCCCGGCCGCCTCGCGTACGGCCTGGGGGCCCTCGGCGAGAAACAGCCGCTCCTTGCCGCGGAAGTTCCGCTTCGCGAGCCGCCGGGCGGCGGCGACACGGGTGGAACGCGGGGAGATCAACTCGGGGGCGGACATGAACTCACTTTCGTCTACACAGGGCCGGACGGGGTCGCACTCGTCGGCAGACACACTCGGACCCGCAGGCCCTGGGGCCTGCGGGTCCGGAAGCGCCACACCTCAGCGCGAGGCTCAGGCGGCGGCCTTCGGCGCGTTGACGTCGGCCGGCAGGGCCTTCTGCGCGACCTCGACCAGCGCGGCGAACGCGTTGGCGTCGTTGACGGCCAGCTCGGCCAGCATCTTGCGGTCCACCTCGACGTTGGCGGCCTTCAGACCCTGGATGAGGCGGTTGTACGTCATGCCGTTCTGGCGGGCAGCGGCGTTGATGCGCTGGATCCACAGCTGACGGAAGTCGCCCTTGCGCTTCTTGCGGTCGTTGTAGTTGTAGACCAGAGAGTGGGTGACCTGCTCCTTGGCCTTGCGGTACAGGCGCGAACGCTGACCGCGGTAGCCGCTGGCCTGCTCCAGGATCGCCCGGCGCTTCTTGTGGGCGTTGACTGCCCGCTTGACGCGTGCCACTTGATTAACTCCTTGTAGCGGGGCCGTGGTGATACCCACACGGCCCGAATTCGAATTGGTCCCGGTCTCGACGTGCCATCCGCTCCCTCACTCCATCACCGGAGCCGGGGCGGAGGGACGTCACTTGCCGAGAAGCTTCTTGATCTTCTTGGCGTCGCCCGGAGCCATCTCCGCGTTGCCCGAGAGGCGACGCGTCAGCGTGGACGGCTTGTGCTCGAGCAGGTGGCGCTTGCCGGCGCGCTCGCGGAGCACCTTGCCGGAGCCGGTGATCTTGAAGCGCTTCTTGGAACCGCTGTGCGTCTTGTTCTTCGGCATCGCGCCGTTATCTCCTCGTCAGTGGCGCTCCCCGGGCGCACAGGGCACCGGCGTGCGGGGAGCGTCAGATCTTGGTTTCTGGATCCGGGCGGGACCCCGGGGCGCCTGGTGGGCCGCCCCTCGGGTCACCCCTCGGAGGGCGTCTCCGCGGGAGCGTCGGCCTGAGCCTTCGCGCCCTCACGGTCAGCCTTGCGTGCGGCCTGGGCCTCACGCGCCTCGGCCATGGCCTCGGTCTTCTTCTTGTGCGGGCCAAGAACCATGATCATGTTCCGGCCGTCCTGCTTCGGGTTCGACTCGATGAATCCGAGGTCCTCGACATCGGAAGCGAGACGCTGGAGCAGGCGGAAGCCAAGCTCGGGGCGGGACTGCTCACGACCACGGAACATGATCGTGATCTTGACCTTGTCACCCTGCTTGAGGAACCGGACGACATGACCCTTCTTGGTGTCATAGTCGTGCGGGTCGATCTTCGGCCGGAGCTTCATCTCCTTGATGACCGTGTGCGCCTGGTTCTTGCGCGCCTCACGGGCCTTCATGGCCGACTCGTACTTGAACTTCCCGTAGTCCATGAGCTTGCACACGGGCGGCCGGGCGTTCGCCGCGACCTCGACCAGGTCGAGGTCGTACTCCTGAGCGAGCTCAAGGGCCTTGGCGAGCGGGACGATTCCGACCTGCTCGCCGCTGGGCCCGACAAGCCGCACTTCCGGAACGCGAATCCGGTCGTTGATGCGGGGCTCGGCGCTGATGGATCCTCCTCGGTAGCACCACGCGGCCGGCTGACAGTCAGCCGCGTAACGTCTGTTTGGACCTACCGCGCCGGAACACAAAACGCCCCGGACGGGACACAGGCGGCAGCTCCATCAATACCGGAGCACCGCCGCGGTCAGCCGCGGGGCGCGTATCAGCGGCTTCCATCGTCCGTACGGAACGATGGGCACCGCTTGACCGGTGACCCGCCGCCCCTGAGGACGGCCAGGTGGGAGATCGGAGCCTCCACTTGTGGGCTGGACACAGTCGTATCCAGCCGGTCGTCACACAAGGTTAGCAGGTCCGCCCGGGAGGGGCTAACCGGTGGCCGCAGACGGGGCGGCCCGGTCGGCCGCCTATCGTGTCTGTCATGAGTGACGCGACCCTTTCCGCCGAGAATCCCCAGGCCCCCGACTTCGACGCCATGGCCCGCGACATCGCCGAGGTGCCGGCCGTCGAGGTGATCGTGACGGTCGCGGTGAACCTGATGAGCGCCGCCGCGGTGAAGCTCGGCCTGTCCGAGGAGGGCGCGGCCCACAAGGACCTGGACGAGGCCCGGAAGCTGGTGCACGCGCTGGCGGGCCTGCTGGACGGGAGCACCACCGAGATCAGCTCCTTCCACGCGGCCCCGCTGCGGGACGGCCTGAAATCGCTCCAGCTGGCGTTCCGCGAGGCGTCGCTGGTGCCGGACGAGCCGGGCAAGGGTCCGGGCGAGAAGTACACCGGTCCCGTCTACGGCTGACCGGCCCCCGGGGTCGTTCCGTCCACGGCGGACCGGTCCCAGGGTCCGTCCACGGCTGACCCGGCCCCGGGCCCGTCCGCCGGATCCCGGAGCTCTTCCGGGTCGGACGGGCCCTCGGACAGGCTCTACTACCCCCGTACGAAGAAGGGCTCGCCCGGCAGGGTGGCCCCGGCCGGCAGCAGCGCCAAGTCGAGGCCCCGCACCAGGCGGGCCCTCAGCACGTCATGGCCCGCGAGCGCCGAGGCGACCCGCTGGGCGGCCTCGGCCGGGGCGGCGCCGGCGGCGAGCACCAGGGCGAGGGTGCCGTCCGCGCTGCCCGGCCCCAGATGGGCGCGGACCACCGCGGGATCGGCGGCGACCACCTCCCGTACCGCTTCGGCGACCGCGGGGTCGTCCAGCGGATCGGCGCTGGTGCGGCCCTCCGCCAGCGCCCGCAGCGCGGCCCCGCTGAGCTGGTACGGAACGGGTCCGGCCAGATCGAGCACCACCGTGTCGGCCTTCTCGTGCGCGGCGGCGGCCAGCGCCTGGTGCAGCGGCACGGCGACGGGACGGGCCGCCGGGTCCCAGCGGGCCAGCGAGTCGATCGAGGTGAAGGCGGGCAGCGCCCTGCGGTCACCCGCGGTGAGCGTGGGGACCGCCATATCGCTGGTCTTCTCCCGCCGCAGCCCGTCCTCCCCCACCTCGGTCTCGCCGAGCATGGCGACCACGGGCACGAGCAGCCGGGCTCCGCGCAGTGCTTCGAGCACCGGCCGCTCGGCGGCACGGTCCAGCGCCCAGGCCGCGAGAGCCGCGGTGAGCCGTGGATCGGCGGTGCCGTCGTCGTCGGAGAAACCGGGATCGGGGATGTTCTTGAGCGCCACGCGTCGAGCGTAGTTCCTCGCGGGGCGGGCCTCTCAACCAGGGCTGTCGTACCGCTGCGCTCCGGCGGTACGGGCGCCCCGCCAGAGCACCACCGCGCCCGCCAGCACCAGCGCGCCCAGACCGCCCGCCGCCGGGGCGAGCCAGTCGGCCGGTTCCGCGTCCGCCTCCATGGGCTGCGGACCGGGGCCGAAGTATTTCTCGTCGTAGCCCGCCGTCGCCGTCCTGGGGTCCTCGGGCCGCAGCTTCGCCGCCGCCCGGAGCGCGGCGGCGGGGTCGGCCATCCCGTGCCCCTTGGCGTCGTCCCGTCCCCCCTCGGGGCCGTCCCGGGCCGTGTCCGCGAGCAGCCTCTTGATCTGCGCCGGGGTCAGCGCGGGGTACGCGGAGCGCACGAGGGCCGCCGCGCCGGAGACGAACGCGGCGGCAGCGCTCGTACCCCAGCCCTGGTAGTACTTCTGGTCCGGGTCGGGGATGACCACATCGACGCCGGGCGCGTTGACGGTGGCGTACCACCGCCGGGTGGAGAAGGAGGCATGGGTGCCGAAGCGGTCCACGGCCGTCACCGCGATCACTCCGGGGTAGGCCGCCGGATAGGAGACCCGGTCGCCCTTCTCTCCGCCGTTGCCCGCCGAAGCGACGACCACGGCCCCCTTGGAGAGCGCGTACTGCACGGCCGCATCCTCGCCCGCCTCCGCGTGGGCGGACTCGCTGTCGTCGCCGAGGGAGAGGTTGATGACGTCCGCGCCCTGGTCGGCGGCCCAGCGGATGCCCTGGGCGAGGGCGGTGCCCCGGGAGTTGCGGGCCTTGTCGCGCGCCTGGTCGCCGCTTTCGAGGATCACCCGGATGGGCAGGATCTTCGCCTCGGGCGCGATGCCCATGACCCCTTCCGCGCCGCCGGGGCCATGGCCGTGCGCCGCGATGATGCCCGCCATGGCGGTGCCGTGACGGGCCCAGGAGCGGTCGCCGCGCGTCGCGCCGAAGCCGATGAAGTCCTTGCCGGGCAGGACATTGCCCAGCAGATCGGGATGCTGGTCGTCGACGCCCGTGTCCAGCACGGCGACGGTGATGCCCGCGCCCTTGGTGGTGCGCCACGCCTCATCGGTGTTCAGGGCGTCGAGGCCCCACTGCTGGGGGCGTATCCCGTCCGCCCGCGCGGGGGTCGCCGGCAGCAGGGCGAGCGCGGTGGCCGCGAGGGCGGCGGCGATGCCGTGCCGGCGGCGGGCCCGGGTCATGTCGGGCGGCCCGTGGCCGGGGCGAGGCTCGCGCGCAGCACCCGTTCGACGCCGTCCGCCAGCCCCTTGGCCTCATGGCCGAGTCCGGCCTGCGCGGGAGCGGAGGTCGCCTTCTTGTCCTGGGCCCTGGCGGCGGGCTGGGGTGCGCCCACGGTGCGGCCGTCGGCGAAGCCGGAGACGGAGTAGACCACCACGGGCAGATCGGTGAGGACCTCGACGGTCCAGCTGGCGCGCTGCCGGTCGCCGAAGCGGGCGGCGACGGTGCCGGCGGCGGAGAAGGGACGGGGCATCAGATCGGGGCGCTCGGCGAGCTTCTCGGCGGCGAACCGGGTGCGCAGGGCCCGCATATCGGCGGCGTCGCCCTTGGCGAAGACCATGCCGACGGTGGTGACATGGCTGGAGGTGGCGTCCGTGTAGGTGGCGCGCAGCACCCGGGCGCAGCCGACCGGCTGGAGGGTGGTGACGAGGAGGGGGTCGAGAGCGCTGGCGCAGGTGCCGTCGGGGGCGACGGCGACCCGGGTCCACACCCGGTCGGCGTCGCCCGGGCCCGCGCCGCGGCCGTCGAGGGTGCGGGGGAAGAGGGTGTCCACGGGGGCGCTGTGCCACTGGCTCCGGGCCTTGGCGTAGGCGGTGTCGGCGGTGGTGTCGGCGTTGGAGTCGCCGGTCAGCCAGCTTCCGGTGGCGGCGCCGCCGATGAGACCCAGCCCGAGGACGGCGCAGACGAGGGCACCGGCGGTGCGGACGGGGCGGCGGGTGCGGACGGGGCGCAGCCGGGCGGTGGTCTCGGCGGGGTGCTCGGGGGGCG
>NZ_VCLA01000140.1:26274-119015 GCF_009600885.1 Streptomyces jumonjinensis | reverse complement strand
AGTATGGCCGTGATGGCCGGTGAACACAGCTCCATTGACTGGATCTTGTGCTGACACTGCTGAACCGCTGGTGATGTCCCCCACGTTGAATACGCCCCGGGCGGGTGATCGGTTCCCGTGCCGAGGGTCCCGCCCGGGGAATCAGGGTCAGCTCCGGGGCCCCTTAAGGGTGCGGTCCGCTTAAGGGTGCGGTCCGCGCGCCCCGTCTCCACGACGCCCGCGCCCGCCCCCCCAAGCCCCAAGACCTCAAAGCCTGCAAAGCCTCAAGACCTCAGAGCCCCGAGCACCCCGAGCACCCCAAGCACCCCGAGCACCCCAAGCACCCCAAGGGCCCCTAGCGACGACCCGCGAGGTATTGCGACCGCAGCCGCGCGTGCGCCTCCGCCGGAGCGCCCGTGTGGTCGAAGCCCAGAAGAGCCGCCCCCAGCACCGGAGGCGCCTCCACCACCTCGATCACCGCCTTCGGGGCCCTCGCCGCCAGCAGCTCGGCGATCTGCGCGTCCAGCTCCGGATGGCGGGCCGTCAGCACACTGCCCCCGAGCAGCACCGGAGCCTCCTCGTCGAGCAGCTCCAGCCGCGTCAGCGCGACCGCCGCCATCGCCACCACCTCCTCCGCCAGCCGCCGCACCAGGGCGGCGGCCACCCGGTCCCCCCGCGCCCCGGTGGCGAAGAGGACCGGAGTGAGCTCGTACTTGCGCTCCAACGGGACGCCTCCCCGGTGCAGCGCCTCGATCAGCGCGTACATCGAGTCCAGCCCGAAGTACTCCGGGAGCGTACGGGCCAGTTCGGTGCGCTCGCCCCGGCCGTCCTCGGACCGGGCCGCGTACCACAGCGCCTCGTCCGACAGGCCCCCGCCGCCGCCCCAGTCCCCGGAGATCTTGCCGATCGCCGGGAAGCGGGCGGTGCGGCCGTCCGGCAGCATCCCCACGCAGTTGATGCCCGCGCCGCACACCACCGCGACGCCCCGGGGCTCGTCGAGCCCCGCGCGCAGGACCGCGAAGGTGTCGTTGCGTACCTGGGTCGTCCGGCCCCACCCCCGCTGGTGCAGCGCGGCCGTCAGCTCCTCCTCCTCCACCGGGAGATCGGCGTTGGCGAGACAGGCCGACACATGCTCCACCCGGTCGATCCGTTCCCCCGACGCCTCGGCCGCCCGCGCCAGAGCCTCCTCGACGGCGGCGGCCAGCACATCGACCGCCGCCGGGATGCCGACCTTGGGAGGCTGGAAGCCGCGCGGGATCCGCGCCGACGCGAGCACCGACCCATCGGCCCCGATCAGGGCCGCGTCGGTCTTGCTGTTGCCCGCGTCGATCGCGAGAACTGAAGCGGTCACGCCCACGCCAGGTGCTCCCGGTTGTGGGCGATCAGCTTGTCCGTGAGCGCCTCGGCGTACTCGTACTGGCCGACCAGCGGATGCGAGAGCAGCGCCTTGAAGACCCGGTCCCGCCCGCCGTGCAGGGCAGCCTGGAGCGCGAGATCCTCATAGGCCGTGACATTCGCGATCAGCCCCGCGTACAGCGGGTCGACCGCGGGCACCGCGAGCGGAGCCGCGCCCTGTCGGCCCACCGCCGCCTGTACCTCGATGACGGCGTCGTCGGGGAGGAAGGGCCGGGTGCCGTTGTTGACCGTGTTGACCACCTGGTACGGGCTGCCGCCCCCGCTCAGCAGGGCGGCGGCGAGATCCACCGCCGCCTCCGAGTAGAACGCGCCGCCGCGCTTGGCGAGCAGCTCCGGCTTGGTGTCCAGCGCCGGGTCCCCGTACATCGCCAGGAGTTCCTTCTCCATGGCGGCGACCTCGGCGGCCCGCGACGGCTTGGTGCCGAGCTCCCGGACCACCTCGTCGTGCGCGTAGAAGTAGCGCAGATAGTACGAGGGGACCACGCCGAGGCGGTCGATCAGCGGCCGGGGCAGGCTCAGCGAGTCGGCGATCGAGCCGCCGTGCTCGGCCAGCAGCCGGGGCAGCAGGTTCTCGCCCTCGGGCCCGCCGATCCGTACGCCGGTCTCCCAGGTCAGATGGTTGAGTCCCACATGGTCGAGATGGACCTCGGAGGGGGCCACGTCGAGCAGTGCGGCGAATCGGCGCTGGAAGCCGATGGCCACATTGCACAGTCCGACCGCCTTGTGACCGGCCTGGAGCAGCGCCCTGGTCACGATCCCCACCGGGTTGGTGAAGTCGATGATCCAGGCGTCGGGGTTGGTGCGCCGCACCCGCTCGGCGATGTCCAGTACGACCGGGACGGTGCGCAGCGCCTTGGCGAGGCCGCCCGCGCCGGTGGTCTCCTGGCCGACGCAGCCGCACTCCAGCGGCCAGGTCTCGTCCTGGAGCCGGGCGGCCTGGCCGCCGACGCGCAGTTGGAGCAGTACCGCGTCGGCGTCCGCGACGCCCGCGTCCACATCGGACGTGGTGACGATGGTTCCGCTGTGGCCCTGCTTGGCGAAGATCCGCCGGGCCAGTCCGCCGACCAGTTCGAGACGGTCGGCGGCCGGGTCGACGAGGACCAGCTCGCTGATGGGGAGGGTGTCCCTCAGCCTGGCGAAGCCGTCGATCAACTCAGGGGTATAGGTGGATCCGCCACCCACGACTGCGAGCTTCATTTTTCCTTTCAGCCCTTCACTCCGGTCAGTGTCACGCCTTCGACGAACGCCTTCTGGGCGAAGAAGAAGACGAGGATCACTGGGGCCATGACCATCACGGTCGCGGCCATGGTCAGATTCCAGTCCGTATGGTGGGCTCCCTTGAAGGATTCCAGGCCATAGCTCAGCGTCCATGCCGCGGGGTTCTCCGAGGCGTAGATCTGCGGACCGAAGTAGTCGTTCCAGGCATAGAAGAACTGGAACAGCGCCACCGCGGCGATTCCCGGCTTGGCCATCGGCAGGACGACCTTGAGCAGGGTCCGCAGTTCGCCGCAGCCGTCCACCTTCGCCGCGTCGATGTACTCGTTGGGGATGGTGAGCAGGAACTGCCGCAGCAGGAAGATCGCGAACGCGTCGCCGAACGCCATGGGAATGATCAGCGGCCAGAGGGTGCCGGCCAGATCCAGCTGCTTCGCCCAGAAGAGATACATCGGGACGATGATCACCTGGGGCGGCAGCATCATCATCGAGATGACGAGCATCATCGACAGCCGCTGGCCGCGGAAGCGGAATTTGGCGAGCGCGTAGGCGACCGGGATGGAGGAGACGACCGTGAGCACGGTCCCCACTCCGGCGTAGAGAAGAGTATTCCGCCACCAGGTCAGAAAGCCGGGTGTATCGAGCACCTTGGAGTAGTTGCTCCACTCCCAGGTGGTCGGGATGAGATCCCGGGTGAGCGTCTGCTGATTGCTCATCAGCGAGGTGAGGACGACGAAGACGAAGGGGAGTACGAAGAACAGCGCCGCGGCGATGCCGAGCGAGTGCACGGCGATCCAGTGCAGCAGCGCCTTGCGGCGGGCGGTGCGCGCCGCGGGTGTATCGGCCGTGGCCTTCTTCACCGCGGGCTCTCTGTCGAGCACTTGGGCCATACTCAGTCACCCACCTGGATGAGGCCGCCGCGCCGCCGCATCAGAAGAGCGGTGAAGACCATGGCGAGCGCGAACAGAACAAGGGCCACGACGGCCGCCGTGCCGTAGTCGAAACGCTGGAATCCGGCGTTGTAGACGATCTGCGGCAGGGTCAGTGTGGACTTCTCGGGATAGCCGGGTTCGAACAGCTGCCCGCTGCCGCCCATATTGCCGGACGCGACCTTCGCCGCGACCAGTGGCTGGGTGTAGTACTGCATGGTCGCGATCACCCCGGTGACCACGGCGAACAGCACGATCGGCGAGATATTGGGCAGGGTGACGAAGCGGAATCGCTGCCAGGCCGAGGCCCCGTCCAGTTCGGCCGCCTCGTACTGCTCCTTGGGCACGTCGAGCAGTGCCGCCATGAAGATGACCATCAGATCGCCGACGCCCCAGAGCGCCAGCAGCGTCAGCGCGGGCTTGGACCAGTCGGGGTCGGTGAACCAGGTCGGGGGCGAGAGGCCGACCCACTCCAGCATGGTGTTGACCGGCCCCGTCCCCGGGTTGAGCAGAAAGACGAAGGCGAGCGTCGCGGCCACCGGCGGGGCCAGATAGGGCAGATAGAACAGGGTGCGGAAGATTCCGGTACCCGTCTTGATCTTGGTGATCAGCAGTCCGATGCCGAGCCCGAAGATCACCCGCAGGGTGACCATGACCAGCACCAGCCACAGGGTGTTGCGCAGGGCCGGCCAGAACATCGGATAGTCGCTGAACACATAGGTCCAGTTGTCCAGACCGTTGAAGACCGGCGGTCGGAATCCGTCGTACCGGGTGAAGGAGAAGTAGACGGTCGAGATCAGCGGATAGGCGAAGAAGAGCCCGAAGCCGATCAGCCAGGGCGAGAGGAAGGCCACCGTCCGAAGCGCCGACCTGCGGCGCTTCGAACGCAGGGTGTGAGTGGTCATCGCTGTTCTGATCGCTACTTCAGCTTGGCGATGTCGGTGTCGATCTGCTGGGCCGCCTTCTCCAGGCCGGACTGCAGATCCGTCAGCTTGCCCGACTCATAGCGCAGCCCCACATCCTGGAGCGTCAGATGGTAGGCGCCGCCGTCCACATTGGCGGGGCTGGAGTTCGACTTGGGGTGCTGCGCGATGTCGATGAAGGTCTGGAACGACGGGTCGTGCTTGAGGTCGGGCGACTTCAGCGCCTCGATCGTCGAGGGCACATTGCGGATTCCATTGGAGAAGGCCACCACCGCGTCGGTGTCGGTGGTCATGTACTTCACCAGCTCCCAGGCGGCGTTCTGCTTCTTGCTGGTGGAGGCGATGCCCATGATGGTGCCGGAGAGATAGCCCTTGCCGTAGTCGGCGATCTGGTCGTCGGGCACGGGCAGCGGGGCGGTGCCGATCTCGAACTTCACCCCGGCGTCCTTGGCCATGCCGAGCCGCCATTCGCCGTCCATCTGCATGGCGACCTGGCCGGTGTGGAAGGGGTGCTTGGCGCCCCACTCGTCGCCGAAGGTGTTCCGGTACTTCTTCAGCTTGGGGAATCCGCCGAGCTTGTCCACCAGCTTCTTCTGGTAGGAGATCATGTCGCGGAACGCCGGGTCCTTGGCGATATTGGACTTTCCGTCGGCGTCGAAGTAGGTCGGGGACCACTGCGGGGCATAGTGCGAGATGGTCGTCTCGTAGCCGTGGTAGTTCGGCATGAAGCCGAGCTGCTCATAGCTGTCGCCCTTGGTCTTGGTCAGCTTCTTCGCGACCTTGTCGAACTCGCTCCAGGTCTTGGGCGGTTCGGTGATCCCCGCCTCCTTGAAGGCGTCCTTGTTGTAGTAGAGGCCGTACGCGTCGCTCAGCAGCGGCAGCGAGCACTGATTGCCCTCGAACTGCGTGTAGTCGAGCAGCGGCTTGTGGAAGACCTTGGCCGGGTCGATGTCCGACTTCTTCAGAAAGGGATTGAGGTCGACGAAGGCGCCCGTGGAGCAGAACTTTCCGACGCTGGTGGTGGAGAAGGAGGAGACCACGTCCGGTGCGCTGGACCCGCCGGCCCGCAGCGCCTGGTTGATCTTGTCGTCGGTCATATTGCCGACGATCTTGACCTTGATGTTCTTGTGCGCCGCCTCGAAGCGTTCGACGTTCTCCTTCATCGCCTTGACCTCGCTCGGCGCGGACCAGCCGTGCCAGAGGGTGAGGGTGGTCTCGGCGTTGGGATCGTCGTTGGCCTCGGTCTCGGTCGATCCCGTACACGCGGAGGCGAAGAGGGATATCGCGGCGGTGGCGGCGAGTGCGGCGGCGGTTTTCCTGGTGCGTATGGACATGGCGGTGTCTCCCAGTGGCGGGTCGGGGTTGAGGGACGGGGAAGTGCCTGTCGTACTACTGAGGGAAGTGCCTGTGGTGCCGTGCTGCGGTCGAAGGTTCGAAGGTTCGAAGGGGCGGAAGGGGCGGGGGAGTCAGCGGGAGGTGTTGAACACCTCGTCGCGGGTCGCGGCGAGGGCGTTCTCCAGCGCGCCCCGCAGAACCGGGTGCTCGCGTACGGAGCCGATGACCAGCCTCGGCCGGGACGCGGCCAGCTCGGCGAGCTCCGCCTGCACCCGGGCGCGCAGCGGCTCCCCGCCCGCGGTGATCGCCTCACCGGAGAGGACCACCAGTTCGGGGTCGAGCATCGCGACCATGGAGGCGAGTCCGGTCGCGAGCCCGGTCGCGTACTCGTCGAGGAAGGCGCGGTACGGCCCCGAGTCGCTCTCCGCGGCCCGTGCCACCAGCGCGCACGCCACCTCCGCGTAGTGCCCCTGGCCCACGTCCGCGACGCCGAGCCTCCGGGCCAGCCGGGGGAGCACCTGGGCGCCGGCCAGCTCCTGGAAGCCGCCGCTGTTGGTCTTGGTCACCTGCCGGACCAGCGGGGTGCCGGGCACCGGCAGGAAGCCGACCTCGCCCGCGCCCCCGGTGAAGCCCCGGTGCAGCCGTCCGCCGATGACCAGGGCCGCGCCCAGGCCCTCCTCGTTCCACAGGAGGACGAAGTCCGCGAGGCCGCGTGCGGCTCCGAGCCGCTGTTCGGCGACGGCGACGAGGTTGACGTCGTTCTCGTACTCGACGGGCATCGGCAGCTCCGCGGCCAGCTCGTCCAGCAGGGCGGGGGAGTGCCAGCCGGGCAGATGGGAGGCGTACCGCAGCCGCCCGGTGGAGGGGTCGAAGGCGCCGGGGGTGCCGATGACGAGACGGCGCACATCGTCCCGGGTGAGCCCGGCGGCCTTGACGGCTCCGTCGAGCGCCTCGGCGACCCGCGCCACCGCGCTCTCCGTGCGCCGCCCGGGGGTGGGGAGCTCGAACTCGCCGACGGTGTTCCCGGCGATGTCGGCGACCGCGGCCCGGATACGCAGCGGGGTGACGTCGAGCCCGGCGGCGAAGGCGGCGCGTGCGTTGACCTCGTACAGCTGGGCGTTGGGGCCCGGCCGGCCCTCGGTCGTCCCGGTGGCGACGACGAGCCCGGCGGTCTCCAGCCGGGCCAGCAGCTGGGACGCGGTGGGCTTGGAGAGACCGGTGAGCTTGCCTATCTTGGTCCGGGAGAGGGGACCGTGTGCCAGCAGCAGATCGAGCGCGGCCCGGTCGTTCATGGCGCGGAGGACCCGCGGTGTGCCGGGAGTGGTTCCCGGGGTGGGAGTGGTTTCGGCCACGCCGGATGCACCCGCCTTTCCGCTGCTGACGCTGTCACCTGGACTGTTAGGAAAGTTTCCTATCCCGTAGGGAGGAAACTAAGCCGCGTCTCGGGCGGGCGTCAATGGTCCATGCCGCGCGGGCGGCCAATCCGTTATCTGGCACGGGGACGATCCGGCAGGGGGACGCCCCGGATCGCGCACGGTGACGCCCCGGTCCACGCATGGGAACGCCCCGGATCGCGCTCGGGAACGCCCCGGATCGCGCACGGTGACGCCCCGGATCGCGCTCGGGAACGCCCCGGATCAGACATGGGGACGCCCCGGCCGGTTCGGCCGGGGCGTCCCCATACATCCGTGACTGTCTACTTCGTCAGATTCGGCGGGGGCGTCAGCGGGGCCGCCGCCAGCGACTGCGGGGAGGTCGGGCTCGCCAGGGCGGACGGCGGGGCGACGGAGGCCGACGGGTCGGCGGCCGGGGCGTCGTCGGCCGGCAGCGGCAGTCCGCCGACGATGCGGATGCCCGCCGCGTCGAACGCGCGCTTGATCCGCCAGCGCACCTCCCGCTCCACCGGCAGCGCCTTGCCCGGCATCGTCTTCGCCGAGACCCGGACGGTCATCGAGTCCAGCAGCACCTCGGTCAGGCCCAGGGTCTCCACCGGGCCCCACAGCTGCTCGTTCCACGGCTCCGTCTTGGCGAGCTCGTCCGCGACCGTGCCGATGACCTCGCGCACCCGGTCCAGATCCTCGGTCGGGCGGACCGTGACATCGACCGTCGCGGTCGCCCAGCCCTGGCTGAGGTTGCCGATCCGCTTGATCTCGCCATTGCGTACGTACCAGATCTCGCCGTCGTCGCCCCGCAGCTTGGTCACCCGCAGCCCGACCTCGATGACCTCGCCCGACGCCACACCGGCGTCGACCGAGTCGCCGACCCCGTACTGATCCTCCATGATCATGAAGACGCCGGAGAGGAAGTCGGTCACCAGATTGCGCGCGCCGAAGCCGATGGCGACGCCCGCCACACCGGCCGAGGCCAGCAGCGGCGCCAGATCGATCTGGAACGCGCCGAGGATCATCAGCCCCGCCGTGCCGAGGATCAGGAACGACGCCACCGAGCGCAGCACCGAGCCGATGGCCTCCGAACGCTGCCGCCGCCGTTCGGCGTTCACCAGCAGGCCGCCGAGCGCCGTGCCCTCCACCGCCTGGGCGGAACGGTTCATCCGTGCTATCAGCTTGGTCAGCGCCCGGCGCACCAGCATCCGCAGCACCAGCGCGACCACCAGGATCAGCGCGATCCGCAGGCCGGTGTTCAGCCAGGTGGACCAGTTCTGCTCCACCCAGCCCGCCGCGTCTCCCGCCTGCTTGGCCGCCTCGTCGAAGGTGACGGGACCCGGCTCGGGAGCCGACGGATCGCGGGACCCCGACAGGGCGGACAGAAGACTCGCGGTCACGAGCGATGACCTCCAGGCATTGCGTACGGCTGGCCAACCACACTAACGGGGGCGTTCGCTCCGCTCCCGTCGCGAAGTGGCGGTAGAGACGAGTCTCACCACCGGGCCGGCCCCGGGCGCGGACGTTCTCCTGTCCGCGGACGGGCCGCAGACGGGTCGTGGACGGATCGTGGACGGATGGTGTGGGGTAAAACACTTCGAGCCCGTTACGCCCACGTGGTGGCGCTCGGACCAGGGCTGAGGAGAGACTGAGAGCAGATCGTCCCGGCGCGAGCCACGCGCCGCCGGCGTACAAGGAGGCATCCACCGTGCCGCACGTCCTGGTCCTCAACGCGTCGTACGAGCCCCTCGGCGTCGTACCGCTCCGCCGCGCGCTCGTCCTCGTCCTGGAGAACAAGGCTCTCTGCCTGGAAGAGTCCGGCGCCTTCATGCACAGCGCGACCCGTGTCATCGCCGCACCCAGCGTCGTCCGGCTGAAGCGATTCGTCCGGGTCCCCTACCGGGGTCCCGTCCCGCTCACCCGCAAAGCGCTCTTCGCCCGCGACGGCGGGCGCTGTATGTACTGCGGTGGCGTCGCAACCAGCGTCGACCACGTCGTCCCGCGCAGCCGGGGCGGACAGCACGTCTGGGACAACGTGGTGGCGGCCTGCCGCCGCTGCAACCACGTCAAAGCGGACCGGCATCTACGGGAGCTGGGGTGGCGGCTGCACCATCAGCCCGCCCCGCCGAGCGGCCTGGCCTGGCGGATCATCGGCACAGGGCACCGGGACCCGCGCTGGCTGCCCTATCTGCAACCGTTCGGCGCGGAGGACGCGATGGCTCGGATCGACGGCGTTTCCGCCTAGATCCGGCCTCTTTTTGTTTTACGGGTCGGTGCCGCGGAGTGCCGAGTCGCTCGGGTCGGCCGGGGTGGCACCGGGGAGGTGCCGGGGCGTTGCCGGGCCGGCCGCCATGAGCCGGCCGGGATGGCCCCCGGGTTCGCCATGGGCCGCTCGCCCGCCGGGCCCGCCGGCCCGCCGCGCCGGCCCGGCGTACGGTGCGACGCGCCGCGTCCGCGCCCGCGCCCGCGCGGGGATTACGCGGTGATGCTCACCGCCGCTGTCCCGGCGTACGCTCCGACATCCCCGGCGTCCAGTCAGGGCCTCCTCCCGGCCGCCGCCAGGCCCTCACCGTCGCTTCGCCACCGCGTACGCCTCCACCGACCACAGCGAGTAACCGAACCGGGTCGCCCGCTTCTCCCCCTGTACCCGGATGAACCGGACATCGCGGCGGTCCATCCGGACCGACTCCCGGCCGCCCCGCCCATCGCGCACCGTCGCCGCCGTACGCCAGGTCCGGCCGTCCGCCGAGACCTGGATCCGGTACTCGGCGGCGTACGCCTCCTGCCAGCGCAGCACCACCTGCCCCAGCCGCACCGGACGGGCCAGCTCGATCTGCCACCAGGCGCGGTCGTCGGCCGGGGACGACCAGCGGGTCTCCGGTTCGCCGTCCGCCGCCGCCCCCGCCGGGAAGTCGGGCGTCTCCTCGCCGGAGGAGGAAGCCGCCGCCTCCCGGGCGCGCACCAGATCGGGGCCCGAGGTGCGCGGATAGGCATGGACCGTCAGCGTCCGCCGCTCGCCCGCGAAGGACAGCGCCACCCGGTACTCCCCGGCCGGGGTCCCCGCCGGAACCGAGACCTCCACCGGCACCGTCGCCCGCACCCCGCGCGGCACCGTCGTCCGCTTCGGCGTCTTCACCCGGATGCCCGCGGGGGCCTTCGCCCTCAGCCTGCCGCGCACCTCGCCGGGACGGCGCGGGGTCAGCCGCACCTCTGTACGCTCCGGACCGCCCCCGATCACCGCGTCCGTCCGCGTCCGCGCCAGCGAGACCTCGGCGGCGGGCTCATCGGCGAACCAGGGCACCAGCGACCGTACGACGACGGGCTCCGCGCCCTCGGGGACGACCCGGACCGCGTCCAGCCGCAGCCCCCGGGCGTCCGCCTGGGTCCAGCCGCCGGCCGAGAGCGCGCCGAGGGAGCGCCAGCCCTCGCCGGGCGTCCGGCCCTCGATCCGGGCCGCGCCGCCGCCCGGCTCGGACATCACGGTGACCGTGTCCACCGGCCGCGCCCGCAAGAGCCGTACGGTGCCGTCCCCCGCCGTGTCCCCCGCCGTGTCCCCGGCCCTGTCCCCGGCTGTGTCCCCGGCCCGGTCCGAGCCCGTCCAGGCCGCCGAGGCCCGCGCCGCCCGCTCCAGAAACGGCTCCAGCACGCCCTCGCCGACCGTGACCCGGCTCGCCGCCAGCTCCTCGCGCAGCTCCTCCAGCGCGAGCCAGGCCCGCCAGGCCCGCTCCCCGTCGCCCCTGGCCTGGGCCTGGAGCATGTCGACGGCGAGCTCGCCGGCCCGGCCGTACCGGGCCGTCTGCTCCAGCCAGGGCCGTACCTCGTCGTCCAGCCGCCCCTCGGCGGGCCGCTTCAGCCCCTCGGGGGCCTCGCGCATGACCGTGAACGCGGCACGCAGTGCGTCCGCCGCCCGGTCGCGGGCCGCCGGGCCGGTCGGCGCGGTGCGCAGCCGCCAGAAGTCGTCGAGCAGCGGGCTCAGATGCTCGGACTCGGCGGGGCTGAGGATCGACGAGGAGTGGTGCCCGGCGAAGGCGCGCAGCGCCCGCTCGCTCCGGGCGTCACCGTCCGCGAGCTCGGATATCGCCGCCTCCCAGGACTCCCGGGGGCGGTAGCCGCGGGGGTTCCAGGCGTAGTCCGCCGTGGTGAACAGCGGGATGCGGGAGGCGGCGGCCTGCGGCATCGCGTTGGCGAGGAGGGCGGCCGAGCCCGCGGCGACGCCGGGCTCCCGGCCCGTGTAGGGGCCGAGGAAGACACGGTCCTGCGCGTAGTCGTTGACCGGGTAGTTGTCCATGGTCACCAGGGGATGACGGAAGGCGTCGCGCGCCTCGGCCAGTTCACGTCCGGTGATCGTGCGCGGCACCACCCCCACGCCCGTCCACGCCACCTGTACCCGGGGATCGAGCTCCCGGGCGAGCGCCGTACGGTACTCCGTCGCGCCGTCCTGGTAGAACTCCGTCGGCATCAGCGACAGCGGCTCGGCCGCCGGATGACGCCCCGCCAGATGACGGGCGACCGCGTCCGTCACCCGGGCCTGCGCGCGGGCCGCCGCCTCGGGGCCGGAGCCGAAGACGCGGGCGTCCCGCGCGCAGTGCCACTCGGTGTAGCTGACGTCCTGGAACTGGAGCTGGAAGGCGCGCACCCCCAGCGCCCACATCGCGTCGATCTTGCGGATCAGCGCCTGTACGTCGCCGTCGTCGGCGAGACACATCTGCTGCGCGGGGGCGACCGCCCAGGCGAGGGTGACATGGTTGCGCCGGGCCCGTTCGGCCAGTGCGCGGAAGTCCGCGCGCTGGGCCTCGGGGTAGGGGTCGCGCCAGCGGGCCTGCCGGAACGGGTCGTCGCCGGGGGCGTGGAGATACCGGTTCTGCTTGGTGCGGCCCATGAAGTCGAGGTGGGCCAGCCGCTCCTCCTGGGTCCACGGCTCCCCGTAGAACCCCTCCGCGGCGCCGCGCACCGCCGTGCCGGGCCAGTCCCTGACGAGGACTCCGGCGACCGAGCCGCCCTTGCCGGATGAGCCGCTGATCAGCTGACGGAGCGTCTGGACGCCGTGGAACAGCCCGCTCCCGCCGACGCCGTCGACGGCGATCGTGCCCCGGCCCGCGATCCGGCCCGCCGCGATCCGGTAGCCGCCCGACGGCAGATCGGCGCGTCGAGGCGCGCGGAGGGCGCGCAGGGCGTCCTGTGCGCCTATCCCGCCGAGATACAGCACGGGTCCACGCCCCGGCAGCGCGGTGTGGACGGTGCGCACACCCGCCGCGCTCAGCTGACGGCGCACCAGATCGACGCTGTACGGGTCGGCTCCGGGCGCGGCGACGAGAGTGAGCTCCTCGCCCAGCGGTACGGGCCGGCCCAGCGTCCGGATGGACTGGGGCCGGGGCCAGACGGCGGGCGGCGGGTCCTCGGCGCCGGGTGCGGCGGCGGTACGGGCGGGGGAGCGGGGGGCCGAGGGGTCGGCGCTCGCGCCCTGGGCCCCTCCGAGGAGGCCGCCGATCACCGCGAGGGCGACCGCGGTAGCCGTACGCCGCCTGCGCGCCAGCCGCACAAGGTCTCCTTTCGATACCTCTCATGTCTCTGTTCGGTTGCGACCTCACCACCCCCTGTGGAAGGTGTCAACGTGCGTGGCCGTTCTGCGTCTTTTGCCTGGCGTGGGGCGGGGGAGGGGCCGGGGGAGGGGGCGGGAAGGCGGCCGGAGCGTGTGGCGAACGGTGGACAACCGGCGGGCCGGGAACGAAATGTGACGGAGAGCACGTTGACTGGGTGGGTACGCCTGCGGTGATGCCCAGGGGGTAGGGGCCGCACCGACCGGTTGCCGATCAGTGCCGTCCCTTGGGAGTGCCCGTCATGACCGCATCCGCACAGCTGCCGCTGCCCGCTCCGACCGCTCCGACCGCTCTGTCCGCTGAGGCCCGTGACCGGGCCCTGGGGGACGAGCGGCTCCCCGGCCCCCGGTCGTGCTCCGCGGCGGCGGGCCCGGGGCCCGGGTGCCCGGCGGGGATAACCGGGCCCGCCGGACTCGCCCCGCTCATCAGCGAGCCCCCGCTGCCTGATGCCGCCCCGCTGACCAGCGAGCCCCCGCTCGCCGGAACCACCCCGCTCACCAGCGAGCCGAGCGCCGCCGGGCTCGTGGGCGGCGCCCGGTCCCCAGGAGTCTGAAGGAGTCCGTATGAGCCTCGCGAGGCTCGCCGCGCTGCACGGAGTCGCCGTCTCCCACACGCCCCCCGGCGGGGTGACCGTCCCCGCCCCCGAGACCACCGTCGTCGCGATCCTCGCCGCGCTCGGAGTGGACGCGACGAGTCCGGGCGCAGTCCAGGACGCCCTCGACCGCGCCGAGTCGGCCGCCGCCCGCCGGCTGCTCCCCGCGACCGTGGTCCGCTGGCACGGGGAGAGCGCGCCCCGCGCCCTGGCCGAGCTGCCCGACGGCACCGAGCTGACCATCGCCCTGGAGGACGGCGGCGACCACGCAGACTGGCGCGAGGCCCCCTGCGGAGTGCACCGGCTCACGGCCCGCTCCCCCGACGGGCGCACCGGCGGGTGCGTGCTCATCGTCGCGCCCGAGCGGGCCCCGCACCCGCCCCGCCGCTCCCATGGCTTTCTGCTCCAGCTCTACTCCCTGCTCTCCGCCCGCTCCTGGGGCATGGGCGACCTCGGCGATCTGGCCGAGTTCGCGGCTTGGTCCGGCCGCTCGCTCGGCACCGAATTCCTCCAGGTCAACCCCTTGCACGCGGCCGTGCCCGCAGGACCCGGCGGGATCACCGACCCCTCCCCCTACCGCCCCTCGTCCCGCCGCTTCCCCGACCCGGTCCATCTGCGGATCGCGGACATCCCCGAGTACGCCGAGGTGAGCGGCCCGGACCGGGAGCGGCTCGATCTGCTGCGGGAGCAGGCCGCCGGGCTGCGTACCGCGGTCCTGGAGAAGGGCGCGCTGATCGACCGGGACGCCGTGTGGGAGCTGAAGCGCGCGGCGCTGGAGCTGGTGCGCCGGGTGCCCCAGGGACCCGGACGCCGCGCCGCCTACTGCGACTTCGTCGCCGCCCGGGGCCGCCCCCTGGACGACCACGCCACCTGGTGCGCCCTCGCCGAGCGGCACGGCCCGCACTGGCGCTCCTGGTCCGAGGAGCTCCGCGACCCGCGCTCGCCCGGGACCGCGCGGGCCCGGCGCGAGCTGATGGACCGGGTCGACTTCCACTCCTGGGCGCTCTGGCTCACCGACCGCCAGCTCGCCGAGGCCGCCCGCGCGGCGAGCGAGGCGGGCATGGGGATCGGCATCGTGCACGACCTCGCGGTGGGGGTGCACCCGGACGGCGCGGACGCCTGGGCGCAGGGCGAGGTGTTCGCCTCCGGAATGTCGGTCGGTGCGCCCCCGGACGCCTTCAACGGGCGGGGGCAGGACTGGGGGCTGCCGCCCTGGCGGCCCGATGTGCTCGCGTCCCTCGGCTACGAACCCTTCCGCGAACTGCTGCGCGGCCTCTTCGCCCATGCGGGGGCGGTCCGGATCGACCATGTCATGGGCCTCTTCCGCCTCTGGTGGGTCCCCGCGGGCTGCTCGCCCACCGAGGGCGCCTATGTCGGCTACGACGCGGAGGCGATGCTCGCCGTTCTGGTCCTGGAGGCCCACCGGGCGGGCGCCGTCGTCGTCGGGGAGGACCTGGGCACGGTCGAGCCGGGGGTACGGGAGACGCTGGCCCGGCGCGGAGTGCTGGGCGCCTCCGTCCTCTGGTTCGAGCGCGACTGGGGCGGCACGGACGGCCCGCTGCCGCCCGGGGAGTGGCGCGAGGAGTGCGTGGCGACCGCGACCACCCACGATCTGCCCCCGACCGCCGCCCGGCTGAACGGGGAGCATACGGAGCTGCGCGACCGGCTCGGGCTGCTGACACGGCCGCTGCGGGAGGAGCGGCTGCGGGAGCGGGCCGATGTCCGGGAGTGGCTGCGGCTGTTCCAGGAGCTCGGCCTGCTGCCGGAGGTCACGGCCCATGAGGAGAGCCTCGCCCAGAGCACCCAGAGCACCCAGAGCACCCAGAGCGCCCATGGCGCGGCCCGCGTGGGAGGAGCCCAGGGGCTGGGCCGGGCCGGAGGGGTCCATGAGGAGGGGCCGTTGGGCGCGGCCCATGAGGAGGCCCTGGTCAGAGCGGTCCACCGGTTTCTGCTCGCCACCCCCGCCCGGATGGTGGGCGTCTGGCTCCCGGACGCGGTCGGGGACCGCCGCCCGCAGAACGTGCCCGGCACCTGGGACCAGTATCCGAACTGGCGGCTGCCGATGGCCGACGCCGAGGCCCGCCCGCTGGCGCTGGAACAGCTGGCGCGCTCACCCCGGCTCCACGCGCTGATGGAACTCTTCCCCGGCGGCCCGCGCCGTGACGACGGTGAGCCCGCGCCGTGACGACGCGTACCCCGCCTCCGCACGACGCGTACCCCACCCCTGGACGGACAGAGCGGAGACTGGGCCCGGTGCTCGTACGGCACCCCCGGGCGCGCGGCCCGATCAGGCGTTCGCTACGTTGGCACCGTGGACAAGAAGAACGTTTTGCGCGCCGGCACCGTCGCGGCCGGTACGACGCTGATGATGCTGCTCCTGTCGTCGCCCGCGCTCGCTCTGACGCGTGACGACGGCGACGACCCGGGCCAGGGCCTGAGTGTGGCCGAGACTCTCGGCCTCTTCGTCGCCACGCCACTGGTGATCTTCCTGGTGATCGCGGGCCTGGTGATGGTCCTCGACAAGTCCAGGGAACAGCAGCAGGGCTGACCCGACGACCGGACCGCTCCGCCCCCCCGGCCCTGGCCGGGACCGGGCGGCGCGGCCCTGTCCGATGTTCTCCGGGCGCTCCGGGGTGTTACGCACACCCCGGAGCGCCTTGGCATGCCCTGCCGGGCAAGAGAGACCTAGGCCCGATGGGCGGTCATCAGCAGCCGGAGGAGATCCCCGAGCTGCTCGCCCTGCCGTTCGTCGAGCACCGAGCCGAACACCTGCCGCTGCACGGCGAGTCCGGCCGCCACCGCCTGGTCGGCCAGCTCCAGCCCCTGGCCGGTGAGCGTGACCCGCAGCCCCCGGCGGTCGTCCGGGTCGGGGCTGCGGACGAGCAGCCCCGCCTTCTCCAGCTTGTCCAGCCGCCCCGTCATCCCCCCGGTGGTGAGCATCAGCGTCGCCGACAGCTCCCGGGGCGAGAGGGTGTACGGCTCCCCCGAGCGCCGTAGCGTCGCGACCACGTCGAACTCCCCGCGGGTGAGCCCGAAGCGCCGGTACTCCTTCTCCATCAGATCGCCCATGACCCGGGCGATCCGGTAGATCCGTCCGTAGACCGCCATCGGAGCGGTGTCGAGATCGGGCCGTACCGCCGTCCACTGGTCGACGATCGCGTCCACCGCGTCACGGGCGGCGCCGGGCCCGGGATTCGGCGACCCCTGAGGGTCCGTGGCGGCTGGGGAGGCGGGGGGAGTCGAGTCATGCGAAGGAGTCACCGCACCAGTATCCGTCCGCCATGGGTTGTCTGCAAGTAAGCAGCTTTCAAGTAAGCGGCTTGCAACTAAGTAGCTTATGAGTAAGCTACTTCTCATTCGCATCCCTCCGGAGGACTCCATGAACCGTGCGGCCGTCATCGCCCTCACCGCGCTCGCCCCGATCTCCTGGGGCTCCACCTACGCGGTCACCACGGAGTTCCTGCCGCCCGACAGACCCCTGTTCACCGGTCTGATGCGGGCCCTGCCCGCCGGGCTGCTGATCCTCGCCGTCACCCGGGTGCTGCCGCGCGGGGCCTGGTGGGGGAAGGCGGCAGTGCTCGGCGCGCTCAATATCGGGGCGTTCTTCCCGCTGCTCTTTCTCGCCGCCTACCGGCTGCCCGGCGGGGTCGCCGCCGTCGTCGGCTCGGTCGGCCCGCTCTTCGTCGCCGGTCTGGCCGCGCTGCTGCTGAGCGAACGGCCGACCGCCCGCACCCTGCTCGCCGCCATAGCCGCGGCCTTCGGCGTGAGCCTGGTGGTGCTGCGGGCCGGGGCCGGACTGGATCTCGTCGGGGTGCTGGCGGGTCTGGCCTCGTCCGCCTCGATGTCCGCGGGGGTGGTGCTCACCAAGCGCTGGGGCCGGCCCGAGGGCGTGGGCCCGCTGGTGATGACGGGCTGGCAGCTGACCGCGGGCGGGCTGCTGATCGCCCCGGTCGCCCTCCTCGCCGAGGGCGCTCCGCCCGCGCTGAGCGGTACCAACATCGCCGGGTATCTCTATCTCGCGCTCGCCAACACCGCCGTCGCCTACTGGCTCTGGTTCCGTGGCATCGAGCGGCTGACCGCCACCTCGGCGACCCTGCTCGGCCCGCTGTCACCGATCACCGCGGCCGTCATCGGCTGGGCGGCGCTCGGCGAGGCGCTCACTCCCGTACAGCTCGCGGGTATGACGCTGGCGTTCGGCGCGACCCTGGTGGGACAGCTTCAGCCCCGCCGCCCGGCTCCGGCCGGCGGTCCACTGCCCGCGCCCGAGGCCGCGCCCGATGCCGAGCCCGATGCCGAGCCCGTAGCCACCCGGCGGTAGGCGACGCTTCCCAAGGGGCCCCAGAGCCCCAGGCACAGACCTACGAAGCGCCCGCCGGCACCGCCAGGGACTGGAGATAGCGCATGAGCGTCATCAGCACATCCCGGCTGGAGTCCCGCAGCCGGGCGTCGCACTCCACGATCGGCACCGACTCCGGAAGGTCGAGCGCTCCCCGGATCTCCTCGACGGGGTACACCGGAGCGTCCGGGAAGGTGTTGACGGCCACGATGAACGGCACCCCCCGCTCCTCCAGCCGCCCGATGACGTCGAAGCTGACCTCCAGCCGCCGGGTGTCCACCAGGACCACCGCGCCGAGCGCGCCCTCGAACAGCCCGCGCCACAGAAACCAGAAGCGCTGCTGTCCGGGGGTGCCGAACAGATACAGCACCAGCTCGTCGTTGACGCTGATCCGGCCGAAGTCCATGGCGACGGTCGTGGTGGCCTTGCGCTCGACGCCCAGGGTGTCGTCCACGCCGATCCCGGCCTGGGTCATCGTCTCCTCGGTGGTCAGCGGTCTGATCTCGCTCACCGAGCCGACCAGGGTCGTCTTGCCCACCCCGAAGCCGCCCACGATGACCACCTTGACGGCGGCGGTGGCCGTCGCGGGCAGCGCGTCCTCGCTGCGCGGGCCGAGGGCCTGCTCAGAGCTTCTGAAGTCCATCGATCACTGCCTCAATCAAAGCGCGGTCGGGGAGTCGGGCGGCCTGGACCGGTGCGCGGGCCATCACCTTTTCGTCCCGCAGCAGATCGCTCAGCAGGACGGTGACGACGCTCACCGGAAGACCGGTGTACGCGGAGATCTCGGCCACCGAGAGCGGGGACTGGCAGAGGCGGATGATCGCGGCGTGCTCCGGCTGCATACCGTGCCGGGGGCCGGACTTCGCCACGATCAGGGTGACCAGGTCGAGGGTCGCGGGCACGGAGGAACCGCTGCGACCGCCCGTGATGACGTACAGCCGCTCGGGACTGTTCGCCTCCCAGTCCCGCGCGCCGCTCACCTCGTCTGCCTGTCCTGCCGGGGCGGGCTCGACAGGTGCTCTCCGATCCGCAGCACGAGGTCCCTCATCCGCTGCCCCATCAGTCCGGCGTCCACGCCTTCGTCCGCCAGCACGGCCAGGAACGCGCCCGCGCCCGCGGCCATCAGATAGAAGAAGCCGCCGCTCATCTCGATGACCACCAGACGCATCCGGCCGTCGCTGCCCGGCAGTTCGGAGGCCACGGCGCCCGCCAGCGACTGGAGTCCGGCGCAGGCCGCCGCCAGCCGGTCGGCGGTGTCGGTGTCCCCGCCGTACTGGGCGATCCGCAGTCCGTCCGCCGACAGCACGATGACGTGTCTGGTCTGCGGTACGCCCTCGGCCAGGTCCTTGAGCATCCAGTCCATGTTCGTCTGGTCGGACCGCTGCTGAATCATGGCTGCGTACTCCCCTTGTTCGTCTGGGTTGCCTCACCGGCCAGGCCGTTCTGGAACGCCGCGAGCCACATGCCGGGCTGGACCGCGGGGGCGGCCTCCGGCTGGGTCGCGGCGGCAGCGGGCGCTGCGGTGACGGGGGTTCTACGGCGGCGCTGCGGCAGTCCGGTCGCCGTCCGTTCGGTGACGACGGGGAGCTCGTCGCCCGTCGTGTGGTCTGTTGTGTCGACGCCGGGCGAGCCGCCGGTACCTGCCGCGCCGACATCCGCCGCGCCGGCATCCGCGGTGATGAAGTCCGCCGTCGTAGGTCCGGTGAGCTGCCCGGAGAGCGCCGCACCGCCGGCCCGGGGGCCGGAGGCCGCGCCGATGCCGTGCGCGAGACCGGTCGCCGACGCGACGGTGGTGATCAGTTCCTTCGGCACGACCAGGACGGCGCGCACCCCGCCGTACGCCGATGAGCGCAGCGAGACCGTGAAGCCGTACGCCTGGGCGAGCCGGCCGACCACCGCGAGGCCGAGCCGGGGCGTTTCGCCCAGATCGTTGACGTCGATGCCCTGCCGGGCCTGGCGGAGCATGCGCTCGGCCCGGAGCCGGGCCTCCTCGCTCATGCTCACCCCGCCGTCCTCGACCTCCACGGCGATGCCCGAGTTCACCTCGACGGCCGTGATGTGGACCTTGGTCTGGGGCGGCGAGTAGCGGGTGGCGTTGTCGAGCAGTTCGGCGAGCGCGTGGATCAGGGGTTCGACGGCGGGGCCGACGACGGCGACCTCGGAGGCCGAGTGCAGCTCCACCCGCTGGTAGTCGATGATCCGCGACATCGCGCCGCGCATCACGCTGTAGAGGGGTACGGCCCTGCTCCACTGGCGGCCGGGCCGCGCGCCGCCGAGTACGGCGATGGAGTCCGCGAGCCTGCCGATCAGTGCGGTGCCGTGGTCGATGCGGAGCAGATCGCCGAAGACCTCGGGGTTCTTGCCGTGCCGGTCCTCCATCTCCCGCAGCTGCTGGGCCTGCTGGTGCACGATGGCCTGGACCCGGCGGGCGATGTTGACGAAGGCGCGCTGCGCGGACTCGCGGAGGTCCTCCTCCCTGGCGACCGCGTCGAGCACGGAGCTGAGAACGGCCTTGTGCTCGGCGGAGGTGTGCAGGGATTCGAGGATGTCCTCGGGCTCCTCGCCCTGCCGCAGCCGCCGCACCACCTGGGGGAGCAGCTCGCGGACGAGCCGGGTGGTCTCGGCCTGTTCGCGGGCGAGGGTGGCTTCCCGTTCGGCGAGCCGGGCGCTCAGCAGGGTGGCGCGGCGGCCACGGCGCACGGTCTCGGCGCAGGAGACGGCGATGGCGGTGACGGCGATGACATCGACCCAGATCACGGCGGTGCGTGCGGATCCGGACACGACGGCGGCGGCGAAGGCCGCGGCGGCGGCGGTGACGACGACAGGCGCCAGCCATACAAGGGAAGCCGCGGGCCGCGGAGTCTCGGTCGACGTTTCCTGTCGGACCATCAGCACCCTCAAACCATCGGAACGGGAATGATCATATGACGACAGTCGGGGAGCATATCCATCTCCTCCGGCTGAAAATGATGCCCGATGAAAGATTTGGCCTGATGTTGACGCTTCAAGCGAGGGAAGATGTGCTGGTCCCGGACTTCGGTAAGGGAGAAAGGGTCGATTTTCAGCCAAGTGAGTAGCTAAGTCGGCACTTACGGCGGCTGGATGGAGCCCGAGACCGCCGGGTACGGAGAAGGGGCGGAACCCGGTCACCCGGGCCCGCCCCCGACGGGCGGAACCCGGTCACCCGGGCCCCGCCCCGACGCCCCCTCGAATCAGGAAGCCGCAGCCGCACCCGCAGCCGCGTCCGCCGCCCGCGCCTTCAGCGCACGCTCGACGCCCGACCGCGACTCCGAGACCAGCCGCCGCAGAGCCGCCGTCGGCTCAGCCGACTCCAGCCAGGCGTCCGTCACCTCCAGCGTCTCCCGCGAGACCTGCAACGACGGATACAGACCGACCACGATCTGCTGCGCCATCTCCGGGCTGCGGGACTCCCACACACCCTTCACCGCCGCGAAGTACTTCTCCGTGAACGGCGCCAGCAGCTCACGCTGATCGCTCTGCACGAAGCCCGAGATCACCGCCTCCTGCTTCGCGTTCGGCAGGCTGTCGCCCTCCACGACCGCCGCCCATGCCTCCGCCTTGGCCTCCGCGCTCGGCCGGGCCGCCCGCGCGGTGGCCGCGTGCTGCTCGCCCGCCGCCGTACGGTCGCGCTCGTACTCCGCCGCGATTCCGTCCTCGTCCAGCACCCCGGTCGCCGCCAGCCGCTCCACGAAGGCCCAGCGCAGCTCGGTGTCGACGGCCAGCCCCTCGATCGACTCGCCGCCGTCCAGCAGCGCCTGGAGCAGATCCAGCTGCTGCGGGGTGCGCGCGGTCGCCGCGAAGGCCCGCGCCCAGGCGAGCTGGTGGTCGCTGCCCGGCTCGGCGCTCCGCAGATGCGCGAGCGTCGCGTCGGTCCAGCGGGTCAGCGCCGCCTCGCGCCACTCCGGCGCCGCGTACAGATCGATCGCCGTCTTCACCTGCCGGTGCAGCGACTGCACCACGCCGATGTCCGACTCCTTGCCGATGCCCGACAGCACCAGCGCGAGATAGTCGCGCGTCGCCAGCTCGCCGTCGCGGGTCATGTCCCAGGCCGAGGCCCAGCACAGCGCGCGCGGCAGCGACTCGGCGAAATCGCCCAGATGTTCGGTGACGAACGCCAGCGACTGCTCGTCCAGCCTGACCTTGGCGTACGACAGATCGTCGTCGTTGAGCAGGATCACGGCCGGCCGGGGGGTGTTCGCCGGGAACGGCACCTCGGTCAGCTCGCCGTCCACATCCAGCTCGATCCGGTCCGTACGGACCAGCTTGCCGTTCGCGTCCAGGTTGTAGCAGCCGATCGCGATCCGGTGCGGACGGAGCGTCGAGACGCCCTTCGCGCCCGCGGGCAGCGCCGGGGCCTCCTGCCGTACGGCGAAGGAGGTCACGAAGCCCTCCGCCGACACCGTGATCTCCGGGCGCAGCACATTGATGCCGGCCGTCTGGAGCCACTTCTGCGACCAGGTCGTCAGATCGCGCCCCGAGGTCTTCTCCAGCGCGCTCAGCAGATCGGTCAGCACCGTGTTGCCGAAGGCGTGCGCCTTGAAATAACTCTGCACGCCCCGGAAGAACTCGTCCTCGCCGACATACGCCACCAGCTGCTTGAGCACGGACGCGCCCTTGGCGTAGGTGATGCCGTCGAAGTTCACCAGGACATCGTCGATGTCCCGGATCTCGGCCATGATCGGGTGGGTGGACGGCAGCTGGTCCTGCCGGTACGCCCAGGTCTTCATGGAGTTCGCGAACGTGGTCCACGAGTGGGGCCAGCGCGAGCCCGGCGCGGCGGCCTGGCAGGCGATCGAGGTGTAGGTGGCGAACGACTCGTTCAGCCAGAGGTCGTTCCACCACTCCATGGTGACCAGATCGCCGAACCACATATGGGCCAGCTCGTGCAGGATGGTCTCCGCCCGCACCTCGTACGCCGCGTCCGTCACCTTCGACCGGAAGACATACTGGTCACGGATGGTCACCGCGCCCGCGTTCTCCATCGCGCCCGCGTTGAACTCCGGCACGAAGAGCTGGTCGTACTTGGCGAACGGGTAGTCGTAGTCGAACTTCTCCTGGAACCAGTCGAAGCCCTGCCGGGTGACCTCGAAGATCGCGTCCGCGTCGAGATACTCGGCCAGCGAGGGACGGCAGTAGATCCCGAGCGGGACGGACTGCCCGTCCCTCTCGTACGAGCTGTGCACCGAGTGGTACGGACCCGCGATCAGCGCCGTGATGTACGTGGAGATCCGGGGCGTCGGCTCGAAGCGCCAGACGTTGTCCTGGGGCTCGGGGGTGGGCGAGTTGGAGATCACGCTCCAGCCCTCGGGGGCCTTCACGGTGAACTGGAACGTCGCCTTCAGGTCCGGCTGCTCGAAGTTCGCGAACACCCTGCGCGCGTCCGGCACCTCGAACTGCGTATAGAGATACGCCTGCTCGTCCACCGGGTCGACGAAGCGGTGCAGACCCTCGCCCGTGTTGGTGTACGCGCAGTCCGCGACGACCGTCAGCTCGTTCGGCCCCTCGTGCAGATGCGGCAGCGCGATCCGGGAGTCCCGGAAGACGGCGGCCACGTCGAGCGACTTGCCGTTCAGCACCACCTCGTGCACGGCCGGGGCGACCAGATCGATGAAGGTCTCCGCCTGCGCCTCGGCGGAGTCGAAGCGCACGGTGGTCACCGAACGGTAGATCCCCCCCTCCTGCGCCCCGCTCAGATCGAGGTCGACCTCGTACGAGTGGGTGGTCAGCAGGCGCGCCCGGAGCTGCGCCTCTTCGCGGGTCAGATTCGTGCCAGGCACGCGGTCATCTCCTCGTTCACATGACGTTTTTCGTGTTGTTTGCCGTCATCCTTCCATGGGGGAGCGGCGAGCGGCCCCCGAGTAATGCCTGGCAGCGGCCGTGCAGGTAAGGGCGGGACCCCGCCGGACGAGGGGACGCCCGGCGAGGCGGTCCGACCGTATGACCAGCGGGGCCCGGCGGGACCCGGCGGGACCCGGCGGACTCCTTCAGCCCTTCAGCCCGTCAGTCCTTCAGCTCCCGCGCCACCAGCTCCGCGATCTGCACCGCGTTCAGCGCCGCGCCCTTGCGGAGGTTGTCGTTCGACACGAAGAGCGCGAGCCCGTGCTCCACCGTCTCGTCCGCCCGGATGCGCCCCACGTACGAGGCGTCCTTCCCGGCCGCCTGGAGCGGGGTCGGGATCTCCGAGAGCTCCACGCCCGGCGCCCCGTCCAGCAGCTCATAGGCGCGCGCCACGCTCAGCGGGCGCTCGAAGCGGGCGTTCACCTGGAGGGAGTGGCCCGTGAACACCGGCACCCGCACACAGGTCCCGGACACCTTCAGCTCCGGGAGCTCCAGGATCTTGCGGGACTCGTTGCGGAGCTTCTGCTCCTCGTCGGTCTCGAAGGAGCCGTCGTCCATCAGGTTCCCGGCCAGGGGCAGCACATTGAAGGCGATGGGACGCTTGTACACGTCCGGCTCGGGGAACTCCACGGCCGTCCCGTCGTGGGTCAGCTCCGCCGCGTGCTCCACGGTCTTCTTCACCTGGCCGTCCAGCTCGGCCACGCCGGCGAGCCCGGAGCCGGAGACCGCCTGGTAGGTGGTGGCGACCAGGGAGGCGAGCCCCGCCTCCAGCGCCAGCGGCTTCAGCACCGGCATCGCGGCCATCGTGGTGCAGTTCGGGTTGGCGATGATCCCCTTGGGCCGGTTCCGGACCGCGTGCGGGTTGACCTCGGAGACGACCAGCGGCACCTCGGGGTCCATCCGCCAGGCCGAGGAGTTGTCGATGACGACCGCGCCCTGTCCGGCGACCTTCTCCGCCAGCGCCCGCGAGGTCGCGCCGCCCGCCGAGAAGAGCGCGATGTCCAGCCCGGAGAAGTCGGCCGTGGACGCGTCCTCGACGGTGATCTGCCGGCCCTCCCACTCGATGACCGTGCCGGCCGAACGGGCCGAGGCGAACAGACGCAGCTCTTCGACGGGGAATTTCCGCTCGGCGAGGATGCTGCGCATGACTGTGCCGACCTGACCGGTCGCTCCGACGATTCCGACCCTCACCGATGTCTCCTTTGTGCCTTTTAAAGCCTATTTTACTGGGCTGGGTGCCGCTCCATCATGCGTATGTCCCCGGCCGACTTGTCCAGTCCATTGTCCGCAGGGCGGACGCTGTGATCCATGGCATCCGGATGGCATCCGGGGTGACACGGAAAAATCCGGGGTGACACGGAGAAAACGGGAAAGAAAGGGGGGCGTCCGAACCCGGACGCCCCCCTTCTTTTACCGCGTCATCGCGTCACCGTGTTACGGCGTGACCTTCCCGACCACGGTGCGACCATCCCGACTACGGCGTGACCTTCTCGATCACCGCGTTGCCCGCGCCCGCGCTGGTGCCGCGCGCGTTCACCAGCCGCGCCTCGCCGAAGAACTTGCGCCCCTCGGGAGCCGGACCGGCCACCACGACATCCGCGCTGAACCGCGCGGACTCGCCGGTGCCCAGCTTGACCGACTGGTTCGCGGGGACCTTGATCTCACCGAGCGACGGCGCGAAGAACGCGTCGCGGTAGGTGAACTCCGTCGTGCCGCTCGGGATGGAGTAGCCCTCGACGACGACCGTGTAGACGCCGGCCGCCGGCTTGGCCAGGCTGACGGACTCCTCGGAGTCGGCGTCGGCGGAGTTGGCCACCCGCACGCTGCCGCGGTAGACCGCGAGGTCCAGGTCCGCGTTGCGGTCGGAGGGGTTCCCGACGGAGACGTCGAGCCGCTCCACGCCCTCACCGACGGTGATCTCCGTCTCGTAGTCCCGGATCTCTCCCTGCGCGGGGTCGGGGTCGGCCTTGAGCGTCGGCCGCACGACCTTCTCCGAGCCCAGCGCGCCGCCCGCGAGCTTTCCGTCGATCGGGGCGAGCTGGTTGACGACGTTCCACTCGACGGCGGCCGGGACGCCGACCTCCGCCTCGGGGATCGTCTGGACGGCCGGGTCGAACTCGGCGCCCAGCAGCGTCACATCGAGCTTGTACGGGTTGTCGAGCAGCGGAGAGGTACGCCGCGACTCGACCTCGATCTCCCAGACGCCCGGCGTCGGGTTGTCATACGAACGCACATCCGGACGGCAGTTGTTCGCCGGGTTGGTGTAGTTCGGGTAGCAGAAGATCGTGGCGCTGTCCTCCATCTGCACCCCGTACGGGTGGAGGGAGATGAAGCGCGTCTGGCTCTTCTTCGCCAGCCCGCCGAGCGCGACCTCCAGGGTCTTCACGCCCTCCGGCACCGTCACGAAGTACGAGGTGTGGCTGTTGCGCTGCACCGAGCCGGAGGCCGAGAAGCCGTAGCCGGGCTGCGCCAGCGGAGCGGAGACCACCACGGTCGACAGGATCTGCTTGTCCACGCCCACGGTGGTGGGGTCGTCCGCCTCCAGGATGGCGCTGTGCACCCCGGCGGTCGCCGCCTTGGCCCGCACCTGGACGGTGACCGGCTCGTTCAGCGGCAGCTTGACCCGGTCGTCGCTGAGCAGCCGGAAGGTGCCGTCGTTGTTCTTCCACTTCAGGTCGTGCGAGAGCGCGCCCTTGGGACCGGAGGTCCGGGTGATGGTGAGGTCGTACTTCTTCGACTTGCCGGTCTTCAGACCGCCCTCGCGGTCGTAGAGGCCGGTGCCGTAGCCGGGGGTCTTCAGCGCGAAGTCGATCGCGGTGTCGACCGGGGCCTTGACCTGGTACTCGTGCGCCTTGACGCCCTTGCGGACGGAGTCCCAGGCGTCCACGACGTCGATCATTCCGGCGCCCTGCTCATGGGCCTGGACACCGGGGATCTTCTTCGCGGTGCTGGTGACCGCCGTGCGGAGCTTCGCCGGGGTCAGCTTGATGTCGCGCTGCTCGGCCGCCGACAGCAGCAGTGCCGCAGCGCCCGCCACCTGCGGCGAGGACATCGAGGTGCCCTGCATCATCGTGTAGCCGGGCGGCAGCGCGTAGCCCGACTCGGCGACCGGACCGCCGGCCTGCCAGGTCTGGGTGGTGTTGATCGACGCGCCGGGGCCGGTGATGGTCGGCGTGAAGCCGCCGTCCTCACGCGGGCCGCGGGAGGAGAACGGCATCATGGCGTTCTTCTTGGTGACGCCGGAGCCGTAGTTGGACGCCCAGGTCTCTTTGGTGATCGACGCGCCGACGGAGATGGCCTTCTCGGCCACGCCCGGGTCGCCGATGGTGTTGACGCCCGGACCGTCGTTGCCGGCCGAGATCACCAGCTGGACGCCGTAGATGTCGATGAGCCGGTTGTACATCTCCGCACGGGTGTTGTTGCCGTCGTTCAGCGGGGGCAGACCGCCGATGGAGATGTTGACGATGTCCACACCGCGCTCGATGACCAGATCGGCCAGACCCTCGGTGAGGGCGATGTTGGTGCAGCCGCCGGTCCAGGTGCAGGCGCGCGAGGAGACCAGCTTCGCGCCGGGCGCGGCGCCGTTCATCTTGCCGCCGAACAGGCCGTTGGCGGCGGTGATGCCGGCCACGTGCGAGCCGTGCGAGCCCTCGATGACGCCGATGTTGACGTAGTCGGCGGTGTTGCCGGCCGCGTTGTAGACGACGTCCTCGCGGACCTCGATCACGAACGGGATCCGCTCGGCGATCGGGGTCTTCGGGTCGTCCTTGCCGAAGTAGCCGATCTGGTTGCCGTTGCGGTACGGCTTCATCACCTTGTCGTTGGTGAAGTCGGCGTCGTTGTTCAGGTCGACGCGGACGGTCCGGGTGCCCGCGTCGTACAGCAGCCCCCACTGGTCGGTGGTGTCGCCGTCGCGGTTGAGGTCTCCGGCCATGTCGCCGCCGAGGGTGGCGTTCTCGGAGAAGACGCTGAACCGGTGCTCGCCCGCCGGGGCCTTGTAGGCACGCCCCTCGCTGGAGAACGCCGGGCCGTTCACGACCGTGTTCATCCGGCGCCAGGTGTTGTCGCGGTCGGCGACCGGGTCGGTGGCGGTGACCCAGTCGACGATCTTCCGCTCACCGGTGGTGGTCTTCTGGAGCGCCGGGTGGCCGACGTCCACGCCGGAGTCCAGGATGCCGATGGTGATCCCGCGCCCGTCGGCCTTGGGGTTCTTCTTGACGAACTCCACCGCGCCGGTCTCGAAGGACGGGTTGTACGGGTTCTTCGCCGGGGTGGTCTTGTCGGGCGCCGGGTAGGACTTGGCCTGCTTGCCGGCCTTCCGCGACTGCTTGGCGGCGTCGCCGCCCGGCGTCGGGTCCTCGCGCTCGATCTCGTGCTTGAGGTCGATCCCCTGGACGCTGGAGAGCTTGGCGGCGGCCTTCAGCGCGGCCTCGGCCCGGACGGTGGGGAGGGTGACCCGCACATAGCCGAGCTTGTCGTACCGCTTGCCGACGATGGCGCCCTCGACGGCGTCCAGCTGTCCGGCCGCCTGCTCGGTGGCGCCGGGCGTGGTGGCGACCATGGCGGTGACGGTCTTGTCGCCCTTGGCCTCGGCCTCGGCGAGCAGCTCCTGGTCGGCCGCGCCGAGCTTGTCGGCGGCCTCGACCGCCTTGACCCCGGTGGTCGGGGCCGGGTCGCCGGCGGGACCGGCCGCGAACACCGGGACGGTTCCGGCGGTCACCAGCGCGGTGACCATGGACGCGGCGGCGGCTATGCGGGCCACTCGTCTGCGCCCGGATATGGAGCTCTGGGAATCGGGGTTCATCAGCTTCCCTGTGTACGAAGGAGACGTTTCCCTGTGGGGGAGGAGTCAGTCCGGATTTCGGTGCCGGATGACCGCTCAGCCTTACGTATACGGAGGGGTTTTGTGGAGAGCTGACGGAGAGGTGATGTGGTCATGGCAGAGATCCGCCAGCGCGGACGATCCGCCACGGCGGCCAGAAGGGGAGATACGGGTTCAGCGGGGGAGTACCACTACATAAGCGCCCGGATCATGCCCGGTCGCCGCCATCAGCGCGGTGCGCACCACGGTCGCCTGCTGGTACGGGGACTCCCGCAGCGCGCGGGGGGTGAGATGGACGACGGTGATGCCGAGCTCCTCCAGCCGCTCCCGCTTGCGGACCTGCTCCGCCCAGCCCGGCCCCTCGTCATGGCGCGGGGAGAGGGTGTTGAGCTCCACGGCCACCGCGTGGTCGGGCCAGTACGCGTCGACCACGCCCAGCGGAGAGCCGTCCGGAATCTGTAGGTCCACATTCCACACCGGGTCCGGCAGCCCGTGCTCGCGGACCATCTCGTAGAGCCGTTCCTCCGCCGCCGCGCGGCCTTCGGCGAGCAGCGCGTCCACGGCGCTCGCGACCGGGGGGCGGCCCAGCAGCCGGGCGCGGCTCAATTCGGCGACGACGGCGGCCGGTTCGCAGTGCCCGCCGTGCACGGCCTCCCTGAGCAGCCGCCGTACGGTGTCCCCGTCCGTGAGCCGTGCGACGGCGTCGGCGAGGGCGCGGGCGACGGGCGCGACGGGCAGTCCGGTGATCTCCAGCGGCCGGGGCGTCTCCCGTGTCCTGACGATCCGCGCGCACCCGGTGGACCGCAGCCGCCGGGCCGCCGGCACCAGTACGTCGATGTGCTCCAGCGCGGACAACGGCGGTACGGAGGCGAACCGGTGGAGGACGAGGGCGGCGAACCCGGTGACCATGGCCGCTCCGTACGGGGGTGCGCTTCCGCTCTGCGGCTCCGCTGCCGGGCGTCCCGCGTAGAGGAGCGCCCCGTGCAGCCGCTCCTCGCTGGTGGCCGCCGAGCGGTGCAGCAGATACACCCCCGGCAGCAGGGTCTGCCAGGTCCCCCCGGGGCGGGTGCGGGCCGCGGCCTGGGCCGGGGAGATGCCATGGGCGCGCAGCTGGGCGGCCGAGAGCACCCGGGGCCGGGCGGCGGCGAGATGAGCGAGGGGGAGGGGGGTGCGGGTGTCATGGTTCATGCACGGGGCATGCCCAACACCCGCCCCACCCCTAACCCCTGTTACAGATTCGTCGATATTTCAGGACATGCTCGTCCTCAAGCCCGGGGGCGTCCACGCCGGTTGACGGAACGGACGCCCCCGACAGCGGGGCGACGGGGGCCGGCCCGCCGCCTCCGCGTTGCGGGCGGCGGCCGGTCCGCGGACCGGTCCCGCCTCCGCGTCGCAGGCACGGTCGGCCCGCGGGTCGGCCCGCAGGTCAGCCCGCCGCCTCCGCGTCGCAGGCACGGTCGGCCCGCAGGTCAGCCCGCCGCCTCCGCGTCGCACACCTGACCGCGCAGCCCCCGCGCCAGATCGTCGCGGGATTCGAGCACCAGCCGGCGCAGGGCGGGCGCGGCCGACTCGTGCGCCGCCAGCCAGACGTCCGCCGCCGCCAGCGCCCGCTCGCCCTGGAACGCGGGGAACAGCCCGCTCACCACGTCCATCCCGATCTGGATGGAGCGCTCCTCCCACACCCGTTCGATCGCCGCGAAGTACTTCTCGGTGTACGGCGCGAGCAGCTCCCGCTGCCCCGCCTGCGTCCACCCCGCGATCGTCGCCCCCGCCAGCGCGTTGGAGAGCTCGTCGGACTCCACCACCCGCGCCCACGCCTCGGCCTTCACCTCGGCGGACGGCCGCGCCGCCAGACAGCGCAGCTGGTGCCGCTTGCCGGACGCGGTGTCGTCGCGCGCCAGCTCCGCCGCGATCTCCGCCTCGCCGGCCGCCCCGTGCGAGGCCAGCGGCCCGAGGAGCGCCCAGCGCAGCTCCTGGTCGACCTCCAGCCCGTCGATCTTCGCCGTGCCGTCGAGCAGCCCCTGGAGCAGCTGGAGATCGGCCGCCGAGTCCGCCGCCGAGGCGAAGAACCGCGCCCAGGTCAGCTGGTGCTCGCTCCCCGGCTCGGCCTTCCGCAGCTCGTTCAGCGCGCCCTCGGCGAGCAGCCGCCCGCCCTCCGCGCGCCAGTCGGGGGCCGCGTAGTACGTCAGCGCCGAGTGCGCCCAGGCGTGCAGCATCTGGAGGACGCCGATGTCGCTCTCGCGCCCGGAGAACCGGAGCACCAGATCGATGAAGTCCCGCGCGGGCATCAGCCCGTCCCGGGTCAGATTCCACAGCGCCGACCAGGCCAGCGCCCGGGCCAGCGGGTCGGTGATGTCGCCGAGCGAGGCGCGCAGCGTGTCCAGCGAGCCCTGGTCGAAACGGATCTTGCAGTACGTCAGATCGTCGTCGTTGACCAGCACCAGCTCGGGCTGCTCGGCCCCCGCCAGCTCCGGCACCACCGTGCGCGTGTCGGTGACGTCGACCTCGGCGCGTGCGTACCGCACCAGCGCGGAGTCCTCGTGCCGGTAGAGCCCGATCGCCACCCGGTGGGGGCGCGGCTCCTCCCCGTCCTGGAGCACGGCGAGCTCGGTGATCCTGCCGCCCGCGTCATAGGTCGCCTCGGGGGTCAGGGTGTTCACCCCGGCCGTCTGGAGCCAGGCCCGCGACCAGGCGGCCATGTCCCGCCCGGAGGTCTCCTCCAGCACCGACAGCAGATCGCCCAGCTGGGTGTTCCCGTACGCGTGCCGCTTGAAGTAGCGCCGCGCGCCCTCCAGGAAGGCGTCCTCGCCCGCGTACGCCACCAGCTGCTTGAGGACGCTCGCGCCCTTGGCGTAGGTGATGCCGTCGAAGTTGAGCTTGGCCGCCTCCAGATCATGGATGTCGGCCGTGACCGGGTGGGTGGACGGCAGCTGGTCGGCGCGGTACGCCCATGCCTTGCGGTTGTTGGCGAAGGTGACCCAGCCGTTGGTGAACCGGGTCGCGCCGACCATCGCGTACGAGCCCATGAAGTCGGCGAAGGACTCCTTGAGCCAGAGATCGTCCCACCAGGCCATGGTGACGAGATCGCCGAACCACATATGGGCCATCTCGTGCAGGATGACATTGGCCCGGCGCTCGTACGACGCCTGGGTCACCTTGCCGCGGAAGACGAACTCCTCGCGGAAGGTGACGCACCCCGGGTTCTCCATCGCGCCGATGTTGTACTCGGGGACGAATGCCTGGTCGTACTTGCCGAAGGGGTACGGGTAGTCGAAGCGGTCGTGGAAGAAGTCCAGACCCTGCTTGGTGACCAGGAAGATGTCGTCGGCGTCGAAGTGCCGGGCGAGGCCCTTGCGGCACATCGCCCCCAGCGGGATCTCCAGAACGGAGCCGTCGTCGAAGGACCGGCGGTAGACATCCGTCTCATAGTGGTACGGACCGGCGACGACCGCGGTGATGTAGGTGGAGATCGGCTGGGTCTCGGCGAACTGCCACACCCCGACCCCGGCCCCGACCCCGGCCCCGACCCCGACCCCGGCCCCGACCCCGGCCCCGATCTCGTCGCTGGAGACGCGCTCGCCCGCGCTGTTGCTCCAGACGGTCCACCCGTCCGGCGCGGTCACCTCGAAGCGGAAAGGGGCCTTCAGATCCGGCTGCTCGAAGTTGGCGAAGACCCGGCGCGCGTCGGCGGGCTCGTACTGCGTATAGAGATAGACCTCGCCGTCCTCCGGGTCGACGAACCGGTGCAGCCCCTCACCGGTGCGGCTGTAGGCGCACTGCGCGTCCACGACCAGCACGTTCTCCGCGGCGAGCGAGTCCAGCGCGATCCGCGAGCCGTCGAAGACGGCGGCCGGGTCCAGCTTCTCCCCGTTCAGCGTCACCGCGGTGACGGACGGGGCGAGCAGATCGGCGAAGGTCGCCGAGCCCGGCCGCGCACAGCGGAACCGGATCGTCGTCACCGAACGGAACGTACGGGGACCGCCGTCCGCCGGCTCCCCCTCGTCCCCGACCGCGGACCGCAGGTCGAGGGCCACCTCGTACCCGTCGACGGACAGCAGCTCCGCCCGCTCGCGGGCCTCGTCGCGGGACAGATTCTCACCGGGCACGGGCACTCCTTCGTCTCTCGTTCACAGGGCCGCCGCTCGACACGGCGGCCGTCGGCACGGCTTCGTTCACCGCGACAAACGCCCCGATACTCCCATGTGCGCCCGGTGACCGGTATCCGGGAATCGGACGCCCGTCTCCGGCGTTGTGCCGATGAGACGCGCGCCCCCGCTTCAGCCGCGCCCGTGTGCCGCGGTTTTCCAAGGAGAGAGATGCCCGAGAACGGCAAGACCCCCGTGGACTTCTGGTTCGATCCGCTCTGCCCCTGGGCCTGGATGACCTCCCGCTGGATGCTGGAGGTGGAGCAGCTGCGGGACATCGAGCTCCGCTGGCATGTGATGAGCCTCGCCGTGCTGAACGAGGAGCGGTTCGACGAGCTCCCGGAGGAGTACCAGGAGGTCCTGAAGGACGCGTGGGGCCCGGTCAGGGTCGCCGTCGCCGCCGAGCGGGAGCACGGCAGCGAGGTCCTCGGCCGGCTCTACACCGCGCTCGGCACCCGCTTCCACAACCGGGGCGAGGGCGTCACCCGGGAGGCCGTGATCGGCGCGCTGGCGGACGCGGAGCTGCCCGCCGCCCTCGCCGACTACATGGACAAGGACACCTACGACACCGAGCTGCGCGCCTCCCACCAGGAGGGCATCGACAAGGTCGGCCAGGACGTGGGCACCCCGGTCATCGCGGTCCCCGGCGCGGACGGCGAGCAGGTCGCGTTCTTCGGCCCGGTGGTCACCCCGGCCCCGCGCGGCGAGGCGGCGGCCAGGCTCTGGGACGGCACCCTGCTGGTGGCGTCGACCCCCGGTTTCTATGAGATCAAGCGCAGCCGCACGGCGGAACCGGACTTCTCCAACCTCTGATCCTCGCTCGGGTGGAGTATGGAAGGACCCCCGCGAGTCACGTCCTCGCGGGGGTCCTTCTCTCATCCGCCCGCACGTGAAGGTTGAGAAGACGATCACGAGCAGGACGTTTCAACGGGGTCGGGCCCCGGGGGTCACGGCGCGATGAGCGGCGTGCGCTCCTTGGCCTCGGCGTAGCGCTTGGCCACGTCCTGCCAGTTCACGACCTGCCACATGGCGTCGATGAAGTCCACCTTCTGGTTCTTGTACTGAAGGTAGAAGGCGTGCTCCCAGGCGTCGAAGACCAGGATCGGCACGGAGCCCTGGCCGACATTGCCCTGGTGGTCGTAGACCTGCTCCACGATCAGACGGCGGCTGACCGGCTCATACGCCAGAACGCCCCAGCCCGAGCCCTGCGTCGTCGCGGACGCCTTGGTCAGCTGGGCCTTGAACTTGGCGAAGGAGCCGAACGACTCGGCGATCGCGTCCGCGAGCTCGCCGACGCCGTCCTTGTCCAGCGGCTCGCCGCCGCCGTCGCCGGTCATGTTGTGCCAGTAGATGCTGTGGAGGATATGGCCGGAGAGATGGAACGCGAGGTTCTTCTCCAGGCCGTTGATCGCTCCCCACTGGTCCTTATCGCGGGCCTCAGCGAGCTGCTCAAGGGTGTCGTTGGCGCCCTTGACGTACGCGGCGTGGTGCTTGTCGTGGTGCAGCTCGATGATCTGCGGGTTGATGACCGGTTCGAGCTCGGTGTAGTCGTACGGCAGATCAGGAAGCGTGTAGACGGCCATGTTTTTCCGGTCCCTCCGACTGCTTAATGCACATCTTACGCAAGTGCACGTTAGCAGCAGGAGGGACCGTGGCCGATCAGGCATTGGTCCTAGGACTCAGGTGCCGTGCTCAGGCCGTACCAAGGCGCAGTACTCCTGGCGGGCGAGGACCGCGATATCCGGGAAGTCGGTGACGACGGCGTCCACTCCGATGCCGTAGTGCAGCGCGTACTCGCCGAACGCGTCGCCGAAGTCATGGGCCGCGGTGCCCCGCCGGAAGGCGGCGGGAAGATAGGTGTTCTCCGCCCGGAAGGTGTACGCGCCGACCTTCAGCCCCGCCGCGTGCGCGTTGGCCGGCAGGGGGGAGGGCGGGGCGACCCAGGACTTGTCCGGGCCGATCCACTCCGCGTACTCCGCTATCCGCGCCAGCCCCTGGGCTGTGGTCATCTGCTGATACGTCAGATCGTGGCCGAAGGGGCCGCCCGTGGTGCCGATGGCCTGCCACAGCGGCAGCCGTAGCCCGGCCTCCGCCATCAGCAGCAGGCTGGCGGGCTCGAAGGACTGCACCACACAGCTGTGCCGGTCGAGCCGGTTGCGACGGATGACACGGATGAGCTCGGGCTCCAGCGGCAGTCCGATCGAGCGGAAGTAGGCGGGGTGCTTGGTCTCCGGGAAGACGGCGATGCGGCGGCCGTGGAGCCGGGAGAGCCGGCGGGCGAGATCCACGGTCTCCTGGAAGGTGAGGATCGGCTCCCGGCCGTTGAAGACGGTGTTGCGATTGCGGACCAGCGGCAGCCGTTCGACCGTACGCAGGGTCTTCAGCTCGGCCAGCGTGAAGTCCTCGGTGAACCAGCCCTCCACCCACCGTCCGTCGATCAGCTTCCTGGCTCTGCGGTCGGCGAACTCCGGCCGGGAGCTCACATCGGTGGTCTGGGATATCTCGTTCTCGTGCCGGACGACCAGGACATGGTCCTTGGTGGGGACCAGATCCGGTTCGATCCAGTCGGCCCCGGAGCGGACGGCGAAGGCGTACGACCCCTCGGTGTGCTCGGGCCGCCAGCCGGCCGCGCCCCGGTGACCGATCACCACGGGCCGGCGGCCGTCGCCGTGGTCGCCGTGGTCGCTGGCGCGTGCCGGGCCGGGCAGCGCGGCCAGGGTGCCGCTCGCGCCGGCGGCCAGCAGGACCGATCTGCGTCTGGGCAGTGCGGGCATGCGGATCTCCCTCGTCGGGTGCTCGGATGCGCGGGTGCTCGATGGAGCTCGGACGGTGCTCGGCGTACGGGTGAGGGCGCGGCGGCCGGGACCCGTACCGTGCTGGGCTGGACCCGGGCCGTACGTGCCCCGGGCCGCGCGGGATCTCCGGCCGCGCGGTCCCGGGACATGCCGGGCCCAGGACCGCGCCGGGCCCCCGGGCGTACACCCCCCGGGAGCGGTCAGGTCGCGCGGGCCCGGGAGCGGGCCGCCGCCAGGCGCTCCAGATGGTCGTCGTACGCCTTGGCGTAGAACTCCGCCCGCTCGGCGTCCGGCTCCACCACCGACGTGGGCTCCGTCCACACGGCCGTCTCCAGCTCCACCCCGAAGCGCTCCGCCGCCGCCAGCACCGCGCCCCGCGCCCCCACCTCGCCCTCGACGATCCGCAGCGGCCTCCCCAGCACATCCGCGAACAGCCGCATCCACGCGGGAGACCGTGTCCCGCCGCCGCAGATCGCCAGCGACCCCGTGAGCCCGGCCGCCTCCAGACAGTGCCGCGCCGCGAAACCGATGCCCTCGCACGTGGCCCGGATCAGATCCGCCTTGGTGGACTCCAGCGAGACCCCGCTCAGCTCCGCCCGCAGCCGGGGCTCCACAAACGGCGCGCGCTCGCCCGACGAGGCGAAATAGGGCAGCACCCGCACCCCGTGCGCGCCCGGCGGAGTGGCCTCAAGGAGCCCGTTCACCTCCGTATGCGCCACGCCCGTGGTGTTCAGCACCCAGTCCAGCGCCGCCGTGCCCACCATCGCGGGCATGGCCCGCAGCCAGTGCCCCGGGCGGTCCGTGGAGATGTGCAGCCCCGCCGCCTCACCGGCCAGATCGAGCTCGTCGACGGCCACCAGCGCCGCCAGACAGGTGCCGACGATCAACAGCCCGTCGCCCGGCGCGGTGACCCCCGCGCCCAGCGCGCAGGCCGGCAGATCGTAGGGCCCGTTCGCGATCCGCGTCCCCGACTCCGGCAGCTCGCCCACCGCCACCGGATCGCTGATCGGGGGCAGCAGCCGCCGCCGGTGCGAAAGCCCCAGCGTCAGCAGCACCTCGTCCGCGTACGCCCGGGTGCGCGGGTCCAGGAACGGCATCGACGCGTCCGACACATCCGTCGCCCGGATGCCGGTCAGCCGCTGGAACACCATGTCCTTGCAGTAGACGGCGGCCGACGCCGCGTCCAGGGCCGCGGGCTCGTGCCGGTCCAGCCAGGCCAGCACCGGCCCGGGACAGCCGGGGAACATCGCGCTCCCGGAGCGCCGGAAGACCGAGTCCACCACGCCCGACGACTGCCACTCGTCGACCAGTTCATGCGCCCGGCCGTCCATCCAGGAGATCGCCGCCCGCACCGGCCGGCCCTGGTCGTCGACCAGCCAGACCCCGTCCCCCTGCCCCGTCAGACCGATCAGCTCCACCGGATCGTCGAGGACCGCCGTCAGCGAGGTGAGCACCTCCTCCACCGCGCCGTACACCTCCTCCATGTCCTGCTCGGCGTGACCGCCGTGGAGGGAGAGCGAGACCGGCCGCGACTCGACCCCCAGCGGGCGGCCCCGCTCGTCGAAAGCCGCCGCTTTGACCATGGACGTACCTGCGTCGATCCCGATGTATGTCGCCATCGTCAGCGCTCCTGTCGGGCAGAAGGGGCAGTGCGGAAGGTGCAGTGCAGAAGAGTCAGTGCAGAAGAGTCAGTGCAGAAGAGTCAGTGCAGAAGGGTCGGTACAGAAGGGTCAGTTCAGGGTGTGGGCGAGCGGCTCGCTGCGGGCATAGCGGGCCACCTCGGCCGCCGCGATCTGCGCCGCCTTGCGGGCCACCGCCCGGCTCGCGCCCGCGATATGCGGAGTGAGCACCAGATTCGGCGTGGACAGCAGCCGCGACCCCTCGGGCAGCGGCTCCTCGGCATAGGTGTCCAGCGCCGCCGCCGCCAGCCGCCCGCTGTCCAGCGCGTCGCAGAGCGCCTCCGTGTCCAGCAGCCCGCCGCGCGCCGCGTTCACCAGCACCGCGCCGTGCGGCAGCAGCTCCAGCTCGCGCGCCCCGATCAGCCCCCGGGTCTCCGGGGTCAGCCGGGCGTGCAGCGTCAGCACCCGGGAGCGGGTGAGCAGCGCGTCCAGCGACCCGGCGCGCATCCCGAGCACATCGCCGCGCACATACGGGTCGTACACCTCCACCTCCGCGCCGAAGGCGGTCAGCACCCGTGCGACCCGGCTGCCGACCGCGCCGTAGCCGACCAGCCCGACCGGGGTGTCCTCCAGTTCGAGCCCGCTGTGCTCATACGTGTAGTACGAGCCGTCCCAGTCCCCTTCCAGCGCCAGCGAGTGATGGGCCTCGGGAATACGGCGCAGCGCCGACAGCATCAGCCCGATGGTGAACTCGGCGGTCGACGCGGCGTTGCGCCCCGGCGCGAAACAGACCCGTACCCCCCGGGCCCTGGCCGCCTCGGCGTTGACGTTGACCGGGCCGCCCCGGCAGACGGCGATCATCCGCAGCGCGGGGGATGCCTCCAGCACCCGCTCCGTGAACGGGGCCATCTGGGTGACACAGACCTCCACCCCGTCCAGCGCCTTGATCAGCGCGTCCTCGGAGTCGCTCGCCTCCGCCACCTCGGCGACCGGGCCGAAGGGCTCCAGCGGCCAGGGCAGAGTGAGCTCGGTCAGCTCCAGCGAGGTGTCGGCGAGGGCTCGCCGCAGGGCCTCGGCGATCAGGGAGTTGCGGACGAAGTGGTCGCCGGCAGCCAGGACTTTCATTTCGGTTCCTCCGCGTGATCGTCGGCCTGTGGGCCGGGGCGGGGCCTACATCCGGCCCACCGCACAGACCTGATGGGGGATCTTGTGCTCATCGAGTTCGCGCACGGCCCCGACCGGTGCGCCGTCGCCGTCGCCGTCGCTCGCGGCGACCGGACCGGAGCGGGAGAGTCGCGGCACAGCACGGGCGGACGGGGCGGAAAGGGTGCGCATGACGGATATGTGCAGCGGATCGTAGCCGCCGCCCGGCGTCATCGGGCGGATGCCGCGCTCGGCGACGAGCGGAGTCAGCGCGCCGGGGAAGCCGGCGGTCGTCCCCGGCCGGGTGACCGGCCGCGCCCCGGGTCCTCGCATGGCACCAGAGCTTGTGACAGAGACGGTGGCCCGTCAATCCTCCGCGCACGGGTTTCTCCCGCCGGAAGATGAGAACGTCTCAGAGGAGGCCGCGAGCGGCGTGCCCGGGAGGAGCCGGTATGTGGATGGGGATCGATCTGGGCACCCAGAGCGTCCGCGCGGTGGTCGCCGCCGACGACGGCGCGATCCTCGGCAGCGGCTCCGCGCCGCTGACCGGCCGCCGTGACGGCAAGCGCCATGAACAGCTCCCCGCGGACTGGTGGACCGCCGTCCGCGAGGCGGTGCGCGGAGCCCTGGGCGACGGCCACCGCCCCCGGGCCCTCGCGATCTGCGCCACCTCCGGCACGGTCCTGCTCACCGACGACCGTGGCCGGGAGCTGACCCCGGCGGTGATGTACGACGACGGCCGCGCGCCCGGCCGGGGCACGGGCCGCGCCCGCCTCCTTCTCGACGCGTACGGCCCTGGGCGGATCACCCACCAGGCCGATCTGATCGCCGCCCGGCTGGCGGGCCGGCCGCTGCCCACCGACTCCAGCCACGCCCTCAAGACGGGATACGACCCGGAGCGCGGGGAGTTCGCCGACCCCGGGCTGCCCGGGCTGCCCGAAGTGGTCCGCCCCGGAACGGTCATCGGCGAGGTGAGCCGCGCCGCCGGGGAGGAGACGGGCCTCCCCGCCGGGACCGCGATTGTGGCCGGGATGACCGACGGCTGCGCCGCCCAGATCGCCTCCGGCTCGCTCACCGTCGGCTCCTGGAATTCGGTGCTCGGCACCACGCTCGTTCTCAAAGGGGTCACGGCGACCCCGCTGCGCGACCCGTCCGGAGTGGTCTACAGCCATCTCTCCCCGGACGGCGACTGGCTCCCCGGCGGGGCCTCCAACGTCGGCGGCGGCGCGCTGCGCACGGCCTTCCCCGACGCCGACCCGGCCGCCCTCGACGCCCTCGCGGCGGACCGTGACTCGGCCGACCGTGGGGCCGCCGACGGTGGGGCCGCCGACCGCGCGGCGGCGGACCGCGCGGCCGTGGCCCCGGTGGCGTATCCGCTCGGCGCGCGGGGCGAGCGCTTCCCCTTCCTCGCCCCGGACGCGACCGCGTTCGTCCTCGGCACCCCGGCGTCCGACGCCGAGCACTGGGCGGCCCTCCTCCAGGGCGTCGCGCTGACCGAACGCCTCTGCCTGGACTATCTCGATCTGCTGGGCGCGACCGTGGACGGCCCGCTGACCTTCACCGGCGGCGCGGTCCGCAGCGCCTACTGGACCGCTCTGCGGGCGGAGATCCTGGGCCGCCCGATCCGCGTCCCCGAGTACAGCGAACCGGCCCTGGGAATGGCCGTGCTGGCGGCGTACGGGGCGGGCGCGGCCCCCACGCTGGCCGCGGCGGCCGAACGGATGGTCCGGCTGAGCCGCACGGTCCACCCGGCGCGTACCGGCCGCTTCACCGGCCCGTACCTCACACTGGTCGGCGAACTGGAGCGCCGCGGCTGGCTGCCGTCCGAGACCGCCGCGCACGCCCGCGCCCGCACGGAGAGGGACCGATGAGCGCGACACTGCTGCTGGCCCGGCACGGCCAGACCGTCTGGCACGCGGAGAACCGTTACGCGGGGGTCAGCGATGTTCCCCTCACCGAGGAGGGCCGCGCCCAGGCCCGGCGGCTGGGGGAGTGGGCCGGGGCCCATCCGGTGGACGCGATCTGGACCTCGACGCTCTCCCGCGCGATCGAGACGGCGGAGCCCGCGGGCACGGCGCTGGGGCTCCGCCCGCACCGCGACCACGAGCTGCGCGAGTGCGACTTCGGCGTGGTGGAGGGCCGCACCCTCGCCGAGTTCGCCGCCGAGTCCCCCGAGGCGGCCGGAGCCTTCCGGGCCGACCCGGTGGCCCATCCCTTCCCCGGCGCGGAGGACCCGGCGGCGGCGGCGTCCCGGGGCGCGTCCGCCCTCCGCCGCATCGCCGCCGCCCACGACGGCGAACGCGTCCTGGTGGTGGCGCACAACACGTTGCTCCGGCTGGTCCTGTGCGAGCTGCTGGCCATCCCGCTGGGGAACTACCGCCGGGTCTTCCCCCGGCTGCGGAACACGGCCGTCACCGAGCTCCGCCTCACCCCCGCGAGCTGTGCGCTGCTCTCCCTCAACCTCCCGACGGACACGCCGGGGACGGGCTGATCGGGGCGGCGGGAGCCTGGGCGGCTGAGGTCGGGGGCCCGTCCGAATCAGCCGGCCCCCGACCACAGAAGCCCGGGCGACTACCGGTCCTTCTCCGCCCCGGCTCCGTCCTTCTCCGCTCCGGCGCGGGCGAGCACCTGCCGTACGTACCCCACCAGACAGAGCGCCAGCGTCAGCCCGCCGGAGTAGAGGAGCTGCGTACGGGTGTCGTCCTCCCGTGCCATCAGCACGAAGACCGTCGCCATCCCCGCCAGCGCCACCCAGGTCAGCCCCGGGTACAGCCACATCTTCACCACCAGCCGCGAGGGGTCCTCACGCTCGGTCCGCCGCCGCAGGATCAGCTGCGAGACGCCCACGAAGAACCACACGACCAGGATGATCGCGCCGATCATGTTGAGCAGCCACATGAAGACGTCGTCCGGCCGCCAGTAGCTCAGCAGCACACATCCGAACCCGAACGCGGTCGACACCACGACCGCCGTCCTCGGCACCCCCCGATGGGTGCGCCCGAGCGCCTTCGGCCCCTGTCCGCGCGCCACCAGTGACATGGACATCCGCGACGCGGCGTAGATGTTGGCGTTCATCGCGGAGAGCAGGGCGATCAGGATGACCACGTTCATGATCTGCGCGGCGGCCGGGATGCCGAGATGGTCGAGCGTGGCGACGTACGGCCCCTGCGCCACCACCTTCGGGTCGTTCCAGGGGACCAGGGTGACGACGACCGCCATCGACCCGACGTAGAAGATCGCGATCCGCCACATCGCGGTGCGCACGGCCTTGGCGACGCCCTGCACCGGGTGCTCGGACTCGGCCGCCGCGATGGTGACCGTCTCCAGACCGCCGTACGCGAAGACCGACGCGAGCAGACCGAACACCAGCCCCTCGGTGCCGTTGGGCAGGAAGCCGCCCTCGCCGGTCAGATTCGAGACTCCGGGCGCGTCGGTGTCCGGCAGCACGCCGATGATGGCGAGCACCCCGATCCCGAGGAAGAGCACGATCGCGCCGACCTTCAGCGCGGCGAACCAGAACTCGAACTCGCCGAAGTTCTTCACCGCCGCGAGGTTCGCCACGCAGAACGTCACCGTGAAGAGCGCGACCCACGCCCACTCGGGGGTGCCGGGCAGCCACCCGGTCATGATCTTCGCGGCCCCGATCCCTTCGAGGCCGACGACCACGCAGAGCAGAAACCAGAAGATCCAGCCGGAGGCGAATCCGGCCCAGGGGCCGATCGCCCGCTCGGCGTGGACGGAGAAGGTGCCGGACGCGGGGTTCGCCGCCGACATCTCGCCGAGCATCCGCATCACCAGCATGACGAGCAGCCCGGAGAGCGCGTAGGCGATGACGATGGAGGGCCCGGCCTGGGCGATGCCCGCTCCGGACCCGACGAAGAGCCCGGCCCCGATGACGCCGCCGAGGGCGATCATCGACAGATGGCGCTGTTTGAGGCCGTGGGAGAGCCCCTGGCCGCCGGAGCCGCTGTCGGCCGGGAGACCGACCGGCGGCGGCGCGGAAGTCTTGGACATTCGGTGAGCCCTGTTCAGTAGCTGAGGAGAAGCGGACCACCAAAACTGAGCACGCGTGCTGATCACAGGGCAACGGATGTCCATCAAACGATCACAGGAGTCACGGAAAGTGCACATCCGCCTACGGGGCGAAGGCTATGGGTTCCGGCTCATGGTTTTGGTGGAACTCCACAGTCGCTCGCCTCTCGCGAGTGAGGCAATTTCGCTCCTGCCTCAGTGACGAGCATCACGTCCGGGTGTGCATGATCCCCGGGCTTTGTGCGATCTCCATGAAACCGCCGCACCTGCCTTTGTCTGTGGCTGACGGTGTCGTGGCGAGAGCCCGTGGGCTACGGTCACAGCGTCCCTGCCTCCCCCGCCCCACATCGCCCCAGCGGAGTCCCGATGAGCACTGCCACAGTCACCTCCCGTCCGGGCGCGGTCCTCGCGGACCTGCTCCCCGCCTCCCGTACCCGGGACATCGCGCTCGTCGTCGGCGGCGCGGCCCTCACCGGCATCGCGGCACAGCTCGCCGTCCCGATCCCCGGCTCCCCGGTCCCGGTCTCCGGCCAGACCTTCGCCGCCCTGCTCGTCGGCACCGCGCTCGGCGCGCGGCTCGGTCTGCTCTCCCTCGCGCTCTACGCGGTGGCGGGCATGGCGGGCATGCCGTGGTTCGCGGAGGGCACCTCCGGCTGGTCGATGCCGTCCTTCGGCTACATCCTCGGCATGCTGCTGGCGTCGACGGTGGTCGGCGCGCTGGCCCGGCGCGGCGCGGACCGCTCCGTACCGCGCATGGCGGGCACGATGGTGCTGGGCTCGGCGATCATCTACGCGATCGGCGTCCCGTATCTGGCCCTGTCCACGGGCATGACGCTGTCCCAGGCGGTGGCGGCGGGCCTGACCCCGTTCCTGATCGGCGACGCGCTGAAGGCGGCGCTGGCGATGGGCGCGCTGCCCACGGCGTGGAAGCTGCTCGGCCGCCGGGGCTGAGCGGAGACGTAAAGACAGAACAGAGGAGCCTCCCCCGTGCCCCAGGGCACAGGGGAGGCTCCTCTGCTTTGCAGGGCTTCACGACCCTTTACGGTGTCTCGCGCCGGGTCTCCGGCCGCCGGGCCAGCATCTCCCTGGTCACGGCGATGCCCACCACCACGCCCGCGACCAGCAGCGACAACAGCACCTGGTCCCGCCCGGCGTCGTCGAAGAGCATGTAGACGAGGACGAAGGCGATCATTCCGATCGTCGCCCAGGTCAGCCAGGGGAAGAGCCACATCCGCACCACCAGCCGCTCCGGCGCCTCCCGCAGGATGATCCCCCGCATCCGCAGCTGGGTCGCGCAGATCACCAGCCAGACGAAGAGGGCGACCGCGCCGGAGGAGTTCAGCAGAAAGGCGAAGACGGTGTCCGGCCAGCGGTAGTTGAAGAACACGGCGACGAACCCGAAGAGCACCGAGGCGAGAATGGCCGCCCGGGGCACCCCCCGCCCGTCCGTCTGGGCGAAGGACTTCGGGGCGTCGCCGCGCCGCCCCAGCGAGAACGCCATGCGTGAGGCCGTGTAGAGGCCGGAGTTGAGACAGGACAGCACGGCGGTGAGCACGATCACGTTCATGATCTGCCCGGCGTGCGGGATGCCGATGGAGTCGAGCGCGGCGACATAGGAGCCGTCCTCGGTGATCGACTTGTCGTCCCAGGGCAGCAGGGTGAGCACGACGAAGACGGAGCCCAGATAGAAGACGGCGATCCGCCAGATCACGCTGTTGGTCGCCTTGCTCACGGCGCGCTGCGGGTCGGCGGACTCCCCGGCGGCGAGGGTGACGATCTCGCTCCCCATGAAGGAGAAGACGACCATCAGCACCCCGGTGAGGATCGCGCCGTACCCCTCGGGGAAGAAGCCCCCGCTGTCGGTGAGATGGGCGAGCCCCGAGCCGGGGTTGTCGGACCCGGGCAGCAGTCCGAAGACCGCGAGCAGCCCGATGGCGATGAACACGCCGATCGCCACCACCTTGATCCCGGCGAACCAGAACTCGAACTCGCCGTACGCCCCCACGGAGGCGAGATTGGTCGCGGTCAGCACGACCATCACGATCAGCGCCCACGCCCACTGGGGCACCGCCGGAATCCAGCCCTCCAGGATCACGGCCCCGGCGGTCGCCTCCACGGCCAGCACCACGACCCAGAAGAACCAGTAGAGCCAGCCGATCGAGAATCCGGCCCAGCGGCCCAGCGCCCGGTCCGCGTACTCGGAGAAGGAGCCGGACGACGGCTGGGCGGCGGCCATCTCGCCGAGCATCCGCATCACCAGGACGACCATCGTCCCGACCAGCGCGTACGAGACCAGGATCGCGGGCCCGGCGGCGGCGATGCCGGAGGCGGAGCCCACGAAGAGCCCCGCGCCGATCACCCCGCCGATGGCGATCATGGACAGATGGCGGTTCTTCAGGCCGGCCCGCAGACCGTCGCCGTCCTGCGGGTTCACGGGTTCTTCGGGATGCCCGCCTTCTTTCGACAGGGTGTCCTGCGAGGTCATATGGGACTCCTAAGGTCGGGGAGCCGAATCAACCGGGGTCAGGTCCTGACCCCGCTGACTGTTACCCGGCTGCTCCCGTGCCACACTCGGACCATGCGCGTGTACCTCGGTTCCGACCATGCCGGATACGAACTCAAGAACCACCTCGTCGAGTGGCTCAAGGCCCACGGCCACGACCCCGTCGACTGCGGCCCCCATGTCTATGACGCCCAGGACGACTACCCGCCGTTCTGCCTTCGCGCGGCGGAGCGCACGGCGGCGGACGCGGACAGCCTCGGCATCGTGATCGGCGGCTCGGGCAACGGCGAGCAGATCGCGGCGAACAAGGTCAAGGGCGTCCGTGCGGCGCTCGCGTGGAGCGAGCAGACGGCGGCGCTCGGCCGTGAGCACAACAACGCCAACGTCGTGGCCATCGGCGGCCGGATGCACTCGCTGGAGGAGTCCACGAAGTTCGTGGAGATCTTCCTCAGCACCCCGTACTCCGGCGAGGAGCGCCACACCCGCCGCATCGAGATGCTCACGGAGTACGAGACCACGGGCACCCTTCCCCCGATCCCGGCCCACCACCCCCAGCAGCCCTGACCCCGTCGCCCGCTCCTCAAACGAGGCAAATCCAGCTTCTTCGGCGGGTGAAACCCTGCCCTCCGGCGGAGCAAAAATCAGCCCCCCGGCGAGGCATATCCAGCCCCTCCGGCGTTTGAGGAGCGGGGTTCGGGGCAGCGCCCCGACAGGCGCCCGAGCAAAAACTCAGCCGCTCCGGCAGAGCGAAAATCAGCCCCTCCGGCGAGGCAAATCCAGCCCCTCCGGCGTTTGAGGAGCGGGGTTCGGGGCAGGGCCCCGACAGGCGCCCGAGCAAAAACTCAGCCGCTCCGGCAGAGCGAAAATCAGCCCCTCCGGCGATTGAGGAGCGGGGCTCGGGGCAGCGCCCCGACAAGCGCCCGAGCCGGCGGGCTCCCGAGCACCAGGCCCCCGCACAAAGAAGGACCCCCGCGTGCCCGAAGGCCACACCCTCCACCGCCTGGCCCAAGACCACCACGCCCACTTCCATGCGCGCCCGGTCCGCGTCAGCAGCCCGCAGGGCAAGTTCTCCGACTCCGCGGCCCTCCTCGACGGGCAGCTCATGACCTCCGCCGAGGCCCACGGCAAACACCTCTTCCTCGGCTTCGGCCCGCTCGGCTGGGTCCATGTCCACCTCGGCCTCTTCGGCAAGGTCGCCATCGGCGACGCCCCCGCGCCCCCGCCCACGGACACCGTGCGGCTGCGCCTGCTGACCCCCGAGTCGTACTCCGACCTCCGCGGCCCCACCGCCTGCGCCCTGATCACGGACGGCGAGAAGGCGGCGATACACGACCGCCTCGGCCCCGACCCGCTGCGCGCGGACGACGACCCGGGCCGGGCCTGGGAGCGGATCTCCCGCTCCCGTATGACGATCGCCGTGCTGCTGCTGGACCAGAAGATCATCGCGGGCGTGGGCAACGTCTACCGCGCCGAGGCGCTCTTCCGGCACGGCATCGACCCCTACCGCGCGGGCCGGGATCTCGCCCGCGCCGAGTGGGACGCGATCTGGGCGGATCTGGTGGAGCTGATGCGCGAGGGCGTACGGCACAACCGCATCGACACGGTCCGGCCCGAGCACACCCCCGAGGCGATGGGCCGTGCGCCGAGGGTCGACGACCACGGCGGCGAGGTCTACGTCTACCGCCGGGCCCACCAGCCCTGCCATCTCTGCGGCACGGAGATCCGCACGGCGGACCTCGCCGGCCGGAATCTCTTCTGGTGCCCCGTCTGCCAGCGCGGCTGAGCGGTCGCGTTCGGAAGCCCTCCGGGCGTATCTCCGGGCGTATCTCCTCCAACGGCCGTCAGGGCCTGTGGATGGGTTCGGGGATTCCACCGACTACGTAGCGGATCGAGGCTGAGTGGCTGTACCAGCGATCCATTCCGGTGATCTGGAGCTTGAGCCCGTGGACGTATTCTTCGGCCAGGTGCTGGTGTGGGCCGAAGTCGGGGAGATGGTCGCCGATGACGGCCATCTCGTCGGCGTAGGCGGTCATTCTGCGGATGGATTCCTGGATGGCCTCGCCCAGTGAGCAGCCTGTCTCGTGGCGGATGATGGTGACGATGTTGAACATCTCGGAAGGCCGGACGAGCTCTTTGCGGAGCGAGTACAGGTCGTTCTGGATGACTGTGAGGCGGCATTGCAGCATTCGTATGCGCTGGATCGCTCCATGTTCGAAGACATGGACGGGTAGCGCGGCGCCCATGCCCGGCTCCACCATGTCTCCGTAAGGCAGCATGCCGATGGAGTACCCGTGCACGAGCTCATGGATCTCCAGCGGCGGCGGCCCGGCGATCCGGCCTCGTTTGTACGGTTCCTCTGCCATGACGCCGTAGGTGAAGTATTCGTAGAGGGAGTGCGCAAGGCGTTCCAGCCAGAAGTAAGGCATGAACTCCTGGAATTCCTCCCGAACCAGGCCGAGAAAGCGGAGATAGCCGATCTCGTCCGGGCGTGGGTCCGCGCCCAGAAGGATGGCGCACGCTCTGTCCCGTGTGGCGGCGATCTCGTCTGCGGAGAGGAACTCGCAGTGGTCGTCGATGACGGTCAGCCATACAAGGAAGCGGCTCATGGGGCGTAGGTGTGTCTTGTCGGTGGTCGTGGGAGACATATACGCGGCACACTGCGCGAGCTGCTGCCGCCGGTACTTGGCCAGGTCCTCTTCGCGGTGGTGCGAGTAATAGGCGTCGTACCAGGCGGACTCGTCGTGGAAAGAGGGATCGTTCTCGTAGGGGCTGACCACGGTGGGGAACGGATAGATGAATTCGGGCAGGGAGAACTGCGGTTCCTTCTCCATCATTCTGCCTTCTGCTTGAGAGCGGAGTGCTCTGTCCGGTCCGGCCAGAGTGTGACGGTCCCTTGGCCGATCGGATGGTCGATGAAGTCCTGGGTGCCGTGGTAGCGGGGAGCGAATCTCGCTTGGGCGAGGTTGCCGGAGACGACGTATTCGAGCTTTTCGAGATACGCCAGTACGGGCGGAGAGGCGTCGGCGCGGAGAGTGGCCAGGGCTGCGGCCATTTCGTGTTCCCTGGCTGAGAGCAGGCGGACGAGTTCGTCCACCGCGTTCTGGAGGGAGGCGCCGGCGGCTGTCATGACACAGACGGCGTTCAAGTGGTCTCCGCCGAAGTGTTCCGCGCGGAAGGAGAAGAGGTCGTTGGCGAACAGGAGGTGTTCGGCGGAGAGCCAGTGCAGGCCGTCCAGCGCCTCCCGGGATTCGGCGTCCAGGTCGACGGCTGCCGCGTACTCCGTCAGGATGAAGTAGATCCAGGCTGCCAGGCTCTGCTGGATACGGAGCCGTACATAGCTCGGGAAGTCCGGCACGGTCTGGTCGGCTCTCGAAACCATCTCGGTGAAGCAGCCACGGGCGAAGTCCGTGAGGGCGGCGATCAGGCGGTCCCGCTGGCCGGGCGGCATCCGCAGGCCCATGCCGTCCCAGATCCCGTGGAGTGCCTGGCCGTACTCGGTGGAGGGCGGCTCACCCTTCAGGACCCCGAGGCAGTCGGCGAGTGACGACTTCGCCGTGCGCACGCCGGAGTCGGTGTGATCGAGGCACAGGTCGTCGAAGGCGAAGAGGAGGGAGGTCAGCCGGGACAGATCATGGAACCGCACCGGTTCGGTGGTGGGGAAGGTGGCAGCCGTCCACAGCGCACTGCGATGCGACAGGAACCGTTGACGGCCGGCGTTCGTCGCGAACGGGCAGCTCGTACGCAGCCATTGATCGTGGCGGCGTTCCAGCTCTGCCGCATGAGGGTGACGGCCGAAGGCGAGAAGCTGGGGTATCGGGGGCAGCCGGTATCGGGCTCCTGGGAAGAGGTGCATCAGCAGCATGCGCCTTTCGCCTAGCGGGTGACACGGCATCGATATCCGAGACCTCGCACGGCGACAAGCGGAGATGAGCGGTATGGCTTGCTGCCGCCGCACGCTGACTGAACCCGGCCTCTTGACCAGGGGCCGTCGGGCAGCTCCTCACCGGAGTCACGGATCACGGAACTGGACACCGGAGCCGGCCGCCCGAAGCGGCCGGCCCGCACCCGCCCGGTGCGCCCGAAGCGGCCGGCCCGCACCCGCCCAGCGGCTCAGATGTCGTGCGGCCCCCAGGGCGCCGTATCGCTCCCGAAGGCCACGGACGCCTCCGCCAGCGCGCCCCGGCGCAGCTCCCGCACCCGCCCGGCGGCGGCCAGCTCCGCCAGCGAGCTCCCGCCGAGGTAGACCGCGCCCAGCTCGCGTACGGACAGCGACAGATCCGCCGCGTCGGAGGTGCGCTCGCAGGACGCGCCCTTCGCGTCGCCGGTCAGCCGCCACCGGCCCTCGTTCCACGGGCAGAAGGCGTCCGCCACCTCCAGCACCACATCCACCGGAGTGCGGTACGTCCGCGCCTCCAGCGCCGCGCCGACCTCCACCAGCCGTACGTGGAGGCTGTCCTGCACCCGTACGTTGCAGCGCCGGATGTCGGAGATCAGGCTCTGCCAGGGGTCGTCGACCGGCCGGTTGCTCATGCTCACGACCGAGGTGAGGTCGATCGAGAGGACGTACCGGCAGAGCGCGGCGTACGACGCGGGGTCGTCCGCCTGGATGTCCTGAATCTCGACCCTGCCCTTGGGGCCCGCGTCCTCCCAGCCGGGACGGATGCGGAAGAGGGCGTATCCGGTGGTCCGCCCGTCCCGTTCGGCGAGCACGGTCTGAAGATGGGAGGTGCCCTGACGGTCCTCGGGCGCGTCCAGATACTGCAACCGGTCCCAGCCGGGCAGCCGGACGATCATCCCGGGCCGTACGGGGACCTGCCGGGCGTAGACGGGCTCGCACTCCGCCAGCGCGTCCTTCGCCGGGATCTTGCGTATCCGGACGGACTCCGTGCCCTCCGGGAGCTCCAGCCGCACCCGTGCCGTGTCGATGTCGGCCCTGATCAGGCTGGCGGCGGCGCCGTATCCGAACCGGCCGTAGATGACGGGCTCGGACGCCGTCAGCACGGCGAGCGGCTCGCCCCAGGCCCGGATGTCGTCGAGCTGGCGGCGCATCATCGAGGTGAGCACACCGCGCCGCCGATGGGTCGAGGAGACGCTGACCATCGTGACGCCCGCCATGGGCGCGAGACCGCCGCCGGGCACTGTCACCTGCATGCCGAAGGACCCCGCCGAGCCGACGCACTCCGCGCCGTCCCACGCGGCGAGCGAGCGGTCGAAATCGGTGATCTCGCGGATCAGAGCGGCCTTCTCGGGTGACTGGGGGATGCCCCCGAAGGCCAGCGTCAGCCCCTGGTACCACTCGTCCCATTCGGATGGCCGCAGAACTCTCAGCTCGATCGTCATATGCCATCAGTACCAGTGAACCGGGCACGGGGGCGACTGAAATACGGGCCGCCGGGCCAGGGGCGGACACCCGGGGCGGACACCCGGGGCCCCGGGCTGTCATATGCCATAACTATCGAGCTCTACAGCGACAGCGCGACCCGATTTCGAACGCATTGTCGCAGGGGTCCCCCTGCACGAAAGGGCGATGGGTCGATAAGGTCACACGACAATGGCTCATGGTGGTGTGGACTCGTTCAAGGCCCGGTTGCGCAAGGCGGTGCACCGGGCCCGCGTCGCGCTGCGCAAGTCCGCCGTCGACTACTTCCGGGGCGACGGCTCCGACACCCTCGCCCTCTCCGGGCTGCTGCTCACCGTCCCCGCCTTCACCTGGGGCACCATCAAGATCCCCGAGTGGATCTCGCCCGCCGCCCTCGTCCTGCCGATCGTGGCGGGCGCGCTGCTGCTCCGCCCGGCGAGCCTGCTCGGTCTGTACGCGGCCTGCGCCGCCGGACTGATCGTGGAGACCTTCGTCCTCGGCCCCTATACGGACGGCCCGGCCAGGGTCACCCCCGGAACCGTGCTGGTGGTCGCGGCCTGCGGATTCTTCGGCCTGCTGATCGCCCAGTTCCGGGCCCGGGTCGGCGTGCCCTGGCGGCGCGGCGGCACCATGCTCTTCGACCTGCGCGAACGCATCCGCGTCCAGAGCGCCCTGCCCCGCCTCCCCAAGGGCTGGCACCGGGAGATGGCCCTGCGCCCGGCGGGCGGCCAGTCCTTCTCCGGCGACTTCGTCGTGGCGGCCCGCACCAACGGGGGCCGCACCCTGGAAGTCGTCCTCACCGACGTGTCCGGCAAGGGCATGGACGCGGCTTCCCGCGCCCTGCTGCTGTCGGGAGCGTTCGGCGGGCTCCTGGGCTCACTGCCCCCGCACGGCTTTCTGCCCGCCGCCAACGGCTATCTGCTCCGCCAGGACTGGGACGAGGGCTTCGCCACCTCGATCCATCTGGTGCTGGACCTGGAGTCCGGCGACTACGAACTCCTCTCGGCGGGCCACCTCCCCGCCCTCCAGCTCAACGCGGGCACCGGCCGCTGGGAGGAGAAGAGCGGCGAGGGCCCGCTGCTCGGCGTCTACGACGGGGCCCAGTTCGACCCGGTCAAGGGCTCGCTGCGCCCCGGCGATGTGCTGATGCTCTTCACCGACGGCCTGGTGGAGACCCATGAACGGGACCTCGCGGAGGGCATGGACCGGCTGACCGGCGAGGCCGACCGCTATGTCCCCTCGGGTTTCGAGGGCGCGGCCTGGCATCTGATCGAAGCGGTGGCGAAGGACGTGAACGACGACCGGGCGCTGCTGCTGGTCTGCCGCGACGCCTAGCAGTGCTTCGTCACGGACTGTCCCGCGATTGTGCCCGCCGGCGTGAGGCCGGGGCCGGCCCGAAGTACGGGCTGGTCTCCGACCGCTCCGCTGAACACACCACCCGTCGTCGACCGAGCACTGAGCTTGTGCATGTCCGCCCAGCCATCCAGCGACGCCTTCTAGTCTGGATGTCCCCGAGGCCGGCTTCCAAAGGCCCCGGGGGCGTCAATCCCAGCTCCTGGACCAGCGAGGTGGAAGAGCATGACTGCACAGGCGCCGGAAGTCTTACGCACCAAGCGAGTTGAGGGCCTTCTCTGGCTCGACCTGACCCGGAAATGCCAGCTCAACTGTGACCACTGCTACAACGGCTCCGGCCCCGAGGGGGCCCACGGGACGTTGACGCGCGACAACTGGATCACGGTCGTCAACGAGGCTGCGGAGCGGGGCATCGCACGCGTCCAGCTCATCGGCGGCGAACCGACGCTCCACCCCGACGCCCTCACCCTGGCCCGCCACATCCTGAGCATCGGCTTGGAGCTGGAGGTGTTCACCAACCTGGTGCGCGTCACGGACGAGTGGTGGGAGATCTTCCAGTACAAGGCCACCACGCTGGCCACGTCGTACTACTCGGACCAGGCCGGCGAGCACGACGAGATCACCCGGAGGCCGAGCCACGCCCGCACCCGGAGCAACATCGTCAAGGCGCTGGGACTGGGCATCGAGCCCGTGGTCTCGATCATCGAGTGCGACGACGAGCAGCGCGTCAGCGAGACGCGTGCCGAACTCACCGGCCTGGGTGTGGAACGGATCAAGGTCGACCGCGTGCGGCCGTTCGGACGCGCCGCGTGCGGCAGTGGTCAGGCGACGGACCTCTCCGGGCTCTGCGGAAAGTGCGGTACGGACCGGGCGGCGGTCGGGCCCGACGGCAATGTGACGCCGTGCGTCTTCACCCCGTCCCTCGGGGTCGGGAACGTCCTCGACGGCGGCCTGGACAGTATCCTCGACGGTCCCGTCATGGGTGCTACGAAGTCTCTCATCCGCGAGTCCGTACGCATGGGCGACGGAGGGGACGGCGGTGATGATGACGGGGGCAACAAGTGCAATCCGGGAACCGTCCCCGAAGAGTGCAGCCCCGGCCATCCCGGCTCCAGTTGCACTCCGAGGAACTAGTCCGCAAGGAGCCTGACGTATGACCGAACGCCTCCCCGACTCCGACTTCGTGGACCTCGTACGGCCCTTCACGGGGTCCGTGGCGGAGATGCGGCCCACCGAACGCGGATTCATGTCCGATGTCCTGGTGCTGATCGACGGTGACCTCGGTCGCTTCTTCGTCAAGGGGGTCCGGAACCGGGCAGGGGGGCGACGGGATTCGCTCGTCCGTGAGCGGCTGATCAACGACTCCGTCCGATCAGTCTCGCCGCGCCTGTGCTGGCACACGGAGAACGACCGCTGGATGGCCCTGGGCTTTGAACAGGTGGAGGGACGGCCGGGCCGCTTCGAGCCGGGCTCCCCGGACCTCCCGGCCGTGCTGGACCTGCTCAGCAGGGTCCAGGAGATTCCCCTGCCCGCCCTGGTCGAGGACTGGCATGAGACACGGTGGGACGCCTTCGCGGCCGACGAGGCAGAAGCTCAACTGTTCCGGGGCGACAGCCTCATCCACGGAGACGTGGCACCCGGAAATTTCCTTGTCGGCGCGGAAGGCAGTTGGGCGGTCGACTGGTCCTGGCCGACGCGGGGCGCCGGCTTCATCGACCCGTCGTCACTGGTTCTCCAGCTCATCGCCGCCGGCCATACTCCGGAGGCGGCGGAAGATCTGGTGTCCCCATGCCCAGGCTGGGCGAAATCGGACCCCCAGGGCATCGACGCGTTCGCCAGGGCCAACCTCCGCATGTTCCGCCACCGCGCGGAGCGCTTCCCCGAGCAGACGTGGCTCCGCGCCATGGAAGCGACCGCGCAAGCCTGGGTTGACCACCGACGGGCGTAAGGGCGTGGCCGATGCCCGGTCGGCGAGGTCTTCGCGTCTGCTTTCGTTCGCCTAGGCCAGGGCGCTTGTGCCGGAGCCTGCCGGACGAGCACGCCCCGGAACGGGCTGGAACGAGCTGAGCAAGGCGCGAGGCCCGGGGCAGCGCCCCGGACCCCACCCCCTGCTTCACCGGGACCCGCGCCCCAGTCCTCCCCGGCGCACCTGCGCGCCCCAGGCGCACACCGTCGACAGCCACAGCATCGCCCCCATCACCCCGGCCGCCAGCGTCACCGTCCCCCAGGTCCCTCCGCTCATCGCCCACCCGTTGCCCAGCAGCAGCCCGGTCGCCGCGAGCCGTGAGAGCACGGCACGGCCCCGCTGACCCGCCCGGCTGAAGTGACGGCCGAGGACATAGTTCGCGGCGATCAGCGAGAGGAAGGCGATCGACCCGGCCGCCATGTGACCGATGCTCGCCCCGGAGAGCGTCTCCGGGGGCCCCGCCGGGGTGCCGGAGGGGAATCCGTCCGCCGGGTCCATCACGAACAGCCCGCCCGCGATGATCCCGATCCCGCCGGTCAGCGCCAGCCAGGGTGCCCAGGTCCCGCCGGGCGTCCCGCGCAGGGTCCGGCGCAGGCCCATCGCGCCGAGCGCCATCAGGGTTCCCGTGACGACGAAGTTGGCGATCTGGATCCAACCCGGTTCGCCGTTGCTCAGCGCGCTCAGCGGATGCCGGGTGATGTCGAAACCGTCCCGGGCGACGGCCTGCGTCAGCGCCACGACCGTCCACACCGGTGCGGCGGCGGCCCCGGCCCGGAGCAGGGTGCGAGTGGAGAGCACGGGGGCGGCGGTGGCGGCGTGGGCGGCGGGGGACTGCTGAAGCGCGGTCATGTCGGCTGGCCTCTCAGGAGGTGTCGATCGGGGTATCGATCGGGGTGTCGATCTTGGTTCTCGCTGACGCGTCGAGCGGGCCATGTGACAGGTAATGCCGCCATTACCTGTCACATAAGCTGACCGACGCGGAGGCAGCAGCACAACGTCACCACGCAACCGAAGGAGCACCATCCCGATGCGCTACCTGATGATGACCAAGGCGTCCGAGACCCAGAGCGCCCCCGACGAGAAGCTCATGGCCGAGATGGGCCGGTTCGTGGAGGAGCTGACCGCCGCCGGAGTCCTGCTCGCCACCGGCGGACTGGACCCCGCCGGAATCCGGCTGGTCTCCTCCGGCGACGAGATCACCGTCACCGACGGCCCCTTCGCCGAAGCCAAGGAGGCCGTCGCGGGCTTCGCCCTGGTCGAGGTCCGCTCCCGGGAGGAGGCCATCGAGCTGGGCCGCCGCTTCCGCGGCATCGTCGGCGACGGCGAGAGCGTGATGCAGCAGGTCTTCGGACCGTGACCCGGGGAGACGCGCACCGCACGATCGACGCCGTCTGGAAGCTGGAGTCCGCCAGGATCATCGGCGGGCTCACCCGGATGGTGCACGACGTCGGCCTGGCCGAGGAACTCGCCCAGGACGCTCTCGTCTCCGCGCTCGAACAGTGGCCCCGGTCAGGCGTCCCGGACAATCCGGGCGCTTGGCTGATGGCCATCGCCAAACGGCGCGCGGTCGACCACATCCGCCGCGCCCAGCGCCTCGAACACAAGCAGGAACAGCTCGCCCGCGAGCAGGAGCACGCCCCCGAGCCTTCCGGACATCCCGAACAGGACGACGTCCTGAGGCTGATGTTCATCTCCTGCCACCCCGTCCTGCCGACCGGCTCCCGCGTCGCCCTCACCCTCCGCCTCATCGGCGGACTGACGGCCGCCGAGATCGCCCGCGCGTTCCTCGACACCGAGACGGCGACCGCCCGCCTCATCGCCGACGCCAAACGCCGCCTCGCCGAAGCACGGGTCCCCTTCGAACTCCCCGAGGGCGACCGGCTCGCCGAACGCGTCTCCTCCGTCCTGGAGGTCGTCTACCTCATCTTCAACGAGGGGTACTCCGCCACCTCCGGCGACGATCTGCTCCGCCCCGGCCTCACCCTCGAAGCCCTCCGCCTCGGGCGGCTGCTCGCCGCGCTCGCCCCGGACGAGCCCGAAGTGCACGGCCTGGTCGCCCTGATGGAGATCCAGGAGTCCCGCTCCGCCGCCCGCACCGGCCCCCACGGCGAACCCGTCCAGCTCCATGAGCAGAACCGGGGCCGCTGGGACCAGCTCCTCATCCGCCGTGGCTTCACCGCCATGCTCCGCGCCCGCGACCTCGGTGGTCCCCCCGGCCCCTACGTCCTCCAGGCCGCCATCGCCATCACCCACGCCCAGGCCCGCACCGCCGAGGACACCGACTGGGGGCAGATCGCGGCGCTGTACGGGGCGCTGGTCCGGCTGCTGCCCACCCCCGTCGTACGCCTCAACCGCGCCGTCGCCACCGGCATGGCGGACGGCCCCGGGGCCGGTCTCGCCCAGCTCGACGCGCTCAACGCCGATCCCGCGCTCCGGGACTACCATCTGCTCCCGGCGGCCCGTGGAGACCTGCTGGCCCGCCTCGGCCGCTCCGCCGAGGCCCGGCTGGAGTTCGACCGCGCCGCCTCCCTCACCCGGAACGCCGCCGAACGCGCCTTCCTCCTCCGCCGCGCCGACGCCGTCGCAGACACCCTCGCCGACGCGGCGGCCACGGCGTCGGGCCCCACCCTCGCCGAAGCCGCCGAACGCTTCCTCGCCCAGGACGGCCTGGACGCCGCCACGACCAGGGCGTACGGCCAGACGCTGCGCCGTCTCCGGCTGGCCCTGGGCGACCGGCTGCCGCTGGCCCGGCTCTCCGCCGACGACGTGACGCGCGTCTTCACCACGGCCTGGGGCGGGACCGCGCCCGCCACCTGGAACCGGCACCGGTCGGCCGTCCGCTCCTTCGGCGGCTGGGCGGGCCTGGACGGTCTCACCTCCGGCCTGGCCCGCCGGACCGACCGCCGCCCCCGCCCCGAACCCATCGGACCGGCCGCGCTGGACGCCCTCTGGAGCCGCACCGACCTGCCGGTGCGCGAACAGACCTTCTGGCGGCTCCTCCACGAGTCCGGAGCCCCCGTGAAGGCGGTGCTCGCCCTGAACGCCGAGGATCTTGATCTGGACGACCGCCGGGCCCGCTCGGGCGCCGGCTGGATCACCTGGCGCTCCGGGACTGCCCGCCTGCTGCCCCAGCTGCTCGCGGGCCGCACCCGGGGCCCGCTCTTCCTCACCGACCGCCGCCCGGGACCGGCCCGTACCCCCGCCGCGTCGGACCTCGATCCGGAGACGGGCCGCAGCCGCCTCTCCTACGAACGCGCGGAGTACCTCTTCAAACAGGCCACCGGGTCCTGCACCCTGCGCCAGCTCCGGAGCCGGAACCGGACATGACACCGCCCCGCCGGGTTCGGCGGGGCGGTGAGCGGAGCTACGCGACGGGGTGGGCGGCGCGGCCCCGGCGGGCTGCCCGCATTCGACGGACGACGCGGTGTCGTTCTCGTACGCCAGCACATTCACGCGGTAGCGGTCGTACATGGCGTGCGCGTCGCCGCCCTGGTAGGCGTCCGACCACCAGACGCAGGTCTGGCCGGTGTCGTTGGACCACGACGACATCGTGTCGTTGAAGCCGTAGTCCCCGAGCCATCCGGCGTAGGTGTTCGGGGAGAGGGCGATCCCGCCTCCGCTGTAGTTGTAATCCCGGTACAGGCAGAGACTGTCCGCCGGACAGTCCGAGCCCGAGAAGTGGGTGACCGACGCGGCCTTCACGGCGGCTTCCGGCACCGCCGGCCCGGCGACCGCCGGAGCGGCTGCCAGCCCAGCGGCCAGGGTCAGAGCGGCGGTGAAGAGGGCGATACGGCGCATGGCGTTCTCCTTCGGCCATCATGGTTACGCCGCCGGGAACTCCCGGCGCGGGGTGATCCACAACCCGCCCCACGAGCTACCCGCCCCCTCCACCGCCATCCTCCGCCGTGCCCTCGTTCACCCAAATGGGGTGGGGTTACGCCAGGGTGTCCCGGGCGGCGGCCCGGGTGAACGCCGCGAAGGCGGCGGCGTCGACCGTGAAGGCCCCGCCTTCGGGGTTCTTCGAGTCCCGCACGGCGACGGCAGCGGTGCAGGCGGCGACCTCGACGCACTGGCCGCCGGTGCTGCCGCTGTACGACGACTTACGCCACCGTGCGCCCGTCGGAATCTGGGTGGTCTTCATAACGCTCCTCCATTACGCGGGCGATCAGTGCCGCCGAGTCCTCCACGGAGAGAGCGGCGGCCTGAAGGTGATCGTAACGGAGTGAACCCTCCCTGACCGCCTCGGGATTGGCCGTCATATGCCCCTGGACGAAGTCCTCGGTATAGACGATGTCGGGGTCGTCCTCGAACCGCAGAACGTTGAACGAGCCCTCCGTTCCTGAGTGCGCGCCGATCTCGAAGGGCAGGATCTGGAGCTGGACCCACTTCTGGTTCCGCAGGCTCAACAGATGGTCCAGTTGATGGCGCATCACCGCCTTGCCGCCGATCTCCTGATGGAGTACGGCCTCGCTCAGCACCACCCACATCGCGGGCGGGTTCGACTTCTCCAGTATCCGCTGCCGCTCCATCCGGGCCGCTACCTGAGCGTCGAGGTCGTCCTCGGTCCGTACGCCGAGGAGGGCCCGTGCGTACTCCTCGGTTTGGAGCAGCCCGTCCACCAACTGCACCTGGAATGAGGAGATGTATGCGGCCTTCGCCTCCATCTCCGCGTACGGCTGGAACCAGGAGGGCAGCTGACTCCGCAGCACCAGCCCGACCAGCCGCGAGAACATCCCATCCGCGCCCAGTGCAACGTCGATTCGCTCGGAGAAGTCGCGCGTCGGCACTTTTTTCGCGGTCTCGATCTGCCCGATCAGGGACCCCGTACAGAAGATGCAATCGCCTAGCTTCTGCTGACTGAGCTTGGCGGCTTCCCGCTTTCTCCGCAGCTCAGAGCCGTAGTAGTCGAGTGGGGAGGCGCTCGGATCGAGGTCTCGGAGGTTCTTCACGACGGCCTTCCTCCAACGGTTCGCAGCGTTACGAGCTGGATGGTGGCCAAGAGTAATCACTAGACCGCACTCTGGTGGGGAAAAGTAGAGAACTAACCGTGCCGCACCGGGAGTTATCGTGCACTTGAACGACCAGACGTCCGCCGCCAGCTATCGGATGAGCTTTACTGTGGGTGACCATTCGGCCCGTCACCTGCGGCGGATCATCCGCGCTTATCTGAATCTCTGGTCGCTGGACGAGCTGGTCGACGCTGCGGAGCTGGCGCTGACGGAGCTGCTCGCGAACGTTGTCCGCCATGTGCCCGACCGGCGCTGCGCGCTGTTGCTGATGCGGCTGCCGTGGGGCGTACGGGTGGAGGTGACCGATGAGTGGCACCAGCTGCCCGCGACCCCGGCCCCGGCCGAGCCGTACCGGCTGGAGGAGGGCGGGCGGGGGCTGTTGCTGGTGGAGGCGGTGGCCGACCGCTGGGGGGTGGTGCCGCTCTCGCCGCGCGGGAAGACGGTGTGGTTCGAGTGCGAGGCGAAGAAGCCGGCGCACGTGTGAGGGACGCGGTGTGCGGACGCCCGCCCCCTCGGAGGAGGGCGGGCGTCCGGCGCGTCAGAGCCGTACGGGCCGGGGCTCGTTCGAGGGCAGTACGCGCGCCAGCAGCTGCGAGCGCCCGGCGACCAGGGGGCCGAGGACCGCCAGCAGCAGGACGTACCCCGCGATGAACGGGGAGAGCCGCTCGTCGAGACCGGCAGCCGCCGCCATGGTGGCGAGGATCAGCGCGAACTCGCCGCGTGCGAGGAGCGTGGTGGAGATGTTCGCGGCGGGGCCGGGCCCGAAGTCGTAGATCCGGGCGGCTGCCAGGCCCGCCAGGACGTTCATCGCGAGCGTCACGGCGACGGCGGCGAGAACCGGCCAGAGCACGGTGGGCAGATCGCCGGGGTCGATGGAGAGGCCGAACCCGAAGAAGAAGATCGCGCCGAAGGCGTCCCGGAGCGGGTGGACGAGCTTCCGGATGCGTTCGCCCGATGTGGTGCTGCCCAGCATCAGGCCGACCATGAACGCGCCGATGGCGTCCGCGACTCCGAACCACTCCGAGACTCCGGCCAGGAAGACGGCCGCACCCAGGAAGGAGATGACGAGGAGTTCGTCGTCGGGGGTGTTGATGAGCCGTCCGATGACCTTGGTGCCGAAGCGGGCCGCGAGGGCGAGCAGCAGCAGGAAGCCGAAGGCTTTTCCGGCGTCCATGACGGCCGTGGAAAGGCTGTCCGCGCCGGAGAGGATGGGCTGGAGGGCGGCGAGATAGAGCGCGAGGAAGACGTCTTCCACGACGATGATGCCGAGGATCGGCTTGGTCTCGGGGTTCCCGATGCGGCCGAGGTCGACCAGGACCTTGGTCACGATCGCGGAGGAGGAGATCCCGAGCACTCCGGCGAGTACCAGCGCCTCCGAGACCCCCCAGCCGAGGGCGAAGCCGAAGCCGAGCCCGGCCCCGACGTTCAGCAGCAGATAGGCCCCTCCGGCGAGGGCCATCCGACGGCCGCCGGTCTTCAGATCGTCGAGATGGAACTCCAGCCCCAGATAGAAGAGGAGCAGGACCAGCCCGAGGGCGCTGAGCATCTCCAGATCGTGCGGGTCGGAGAGCAGCACGATGCCGGGGGTGTGGGGGCCGAGAAGGATTCCGGCCAGGATGAACAGGGGGATGGTCGGCAGACCTATCCGTCCGCCGAGGCGTGCGAGCAGGGCGGCGGCGAGAAATGCGCCGCCCATGGCGATGAGGGTGTCCGCGTGTCCGATGGGCTCGTCCTCTCCGGGTTGGGGTCAAGAGGGCGTTAAGAAACCGTCAGTAATTAGTTTACCAAATGATTGACGCTTGCAACTATATAGGCGTGCAACAAGCGCGCGGGCGGCATCGGGAGGCGGTGCAGGCCAAGCGGCGTGCGCACAACCGGCGCGGGTTCGCGGTCCAGCCGACGGGCGTGCGGTACCCGGGCCGGCTCATGGCGGACGCGCGGGAGGTGCTGGCGGAGGTCGCCGGGTATCCGGCGGAGCAGTGGGAGATTGCGGACCCGTCGTGTCCGAAGAAGTACGGGGAGCGGGACGGGACGGCTCGTACGCACGCCGGGGAGATCCAGGAGGCCCGGGGCTGGCGGGACTTCGCCGAGGAGGCGTGACTGCGTTTCGGGCGACCAGCACCGCCGGGCTGTCTCGACGGTGCTGTTTCGCCGGTTCTACGCTCGTAGGAGCGGCTGCCCGAGCGCTCCGAGGCTCACTCGAATTGGAAAGGGATCACACGGCATCCATGCCCCCCACCGGCTGAAACAGGGAAGGCTGCCAGACAAAGTCCACCGGCTGGTAAAAGCCGGTACGCAAGAGCGCGTAGGCGCGGGCGAGTTCCGCCAACTGCGCAGACGCCTGGCCAGGGAAGTGCTCCGCGACGTGCTGGGCCTCGGCACCGATGGCGGCCAGGAGCTTGTCGCGGGCGTCGGCGGCGGCGGGCGCGAGCGGCGGCACGGTGATCGGCGCCGGGCCTCGGCTGTTGACGGTGGCCTGTTCCGCTGTCGTGCTGTCTGTCATTTCTCTCCCAGAGGCTTTGATACAGCTGAGTGCTGCTGCCTGGACAGCCTGTCCAGGCAGCAGCACTCTCATGCGGCGTTCAAACCGGGCACCTCTGTACGGCCCTTCAGCGCCGGCTGCCGCCGGGGCGAGCAGGCTGGTGACCTCGGCGATCGCCTCCGGAGAGGTGTGATCGGAGCTGCCCCCTTCCAAGGAGCCGGACCCGTCCCCCACCCCGCCCCGGGGGGTCCCCCCTGGGCCGGGGTGGGGTTCTCCCCACCCCCGATCCGCCAGCAGCCGCCATGGCTGAACCACCCCCGTTCTCCGTAGGTTCAACAGCGTTGACCTGCACAGTTACGGAATACGGAGATCATGATGGGGCTGCGGCGCAGCAAGCGGCAGGACGTTCAGGACATACGGACGGCAGGTGCGTCCGGGGGGTCCAGGGGTCTCGCGGCGGTCGAGCTCCGTGATGTGCGCCGTCAGTACGGGAAGGGCGGGGGCGCGGTGCACGCGCTGCGCGGCATCGATCTCGTACTGCCGCGCGGCAGCTTCACCGCCGTGATGGGGCCCTCCGGCTCGGGCAAGTCCACCTTTCTCCAGTGCGCGGCCGGGCTCGACCGGCCGACCTCCGGGGCCGTGTCCCTCGGCGGGACCGACATCACCGGGATGAAGGAGAACCAGCTGACGGTGTTGCGCCGTACCCGGCTCGGGTTCGTCTTCCAGGCGTTCAATCTGCTGCCGTCGCTGACCGTCGAGCAGAATGTGCTGCTGCCGATGCGGCTCGCGGGCAAGCGGCCCGACCGGCGGCGCGCTCATGAGGTGCTCTCGCAGGTCGGGCTCGGGGACAAGGGCGGACGCAGGCCCGCCGAGCTGTCGGGCGGTCAGCAGCAGCGGGTGGCGCTGGCGCGGGCCCTGGTCACCCGGCCGGATGTGATCTTCGCCGACGAGCCCACGGGCGCGCTGGACACCACGACCGCCGCCGAGGTGCTTGAGCTGCTGCGGTCGGCGGTGGACGGACTGGGCGCGACGGTCGTCATGGTCACCCATGACCCGGTCGCCGCCTCCTGGGCCGACCGGGTGCTCTTCCTCGCGGACGGGTCGATCGCCGACAGCCTCACAGCGGCGGCGCCGGAGCAGATCGCCGACCGGATGCGCACGCTGACCGCGCGCACCTCCTACGCGGGAGCGGCTGCCTGATGTTCCATCCCAATGGGCTGGCCCGCGCGGCCATCCGTTTCAAGCCGTCGTCCTTCGTCGGGACCTTTGTCGCCCTGCTGATGATGGCGGCCATCGTCTCCGCCTGCGGAATCATGCTGGAGTCCGGAATCCGGGCCTCCGCGCCCCCGCAGCGCTATGCGAACGCGCCAGTCGTGATCGAGGCCGACCAGACCTCGCATCTGATGGTCGGCAGCGATGAGGGGCGGTACGACGCCGGCGCCGAGGTGCCGGACCGGGCGTGGCTGGACCACGCGCTGGTGAAGAAGACGGCGGCGGTGGACGGCGTCGCGGCGGCCATCGCGGACGTCAGCTACCCCGTGCGGCCCGCCGGGGACGGCGGGGACGGCGGGTCGCCGCTGACGGCGTACGGCTGGGGGTCGACGGCCTTCACGGGCACCGAGCTCACCTCCGGTTCCGCACCCCGCGCGGGTGAGGCGGTGCTCGGCGGCGGGGCCCGGATCGGCGACCGGATCGCGCTGGAGACCCCGGGCGGCAAGCGTGAGTTCACCGTCTCGGGGCTGACCGGCGGCGCGGGCGCGGTCTGGTTCACGGACGCGGAGGCCGTGGCCCTCTCCGGACACCCGGGGAAAATCGACGCGATCGCGGTGCTGACGGAGCCCGGGACGGCCACGGGCACGGTGAAGGACCGGCTGACCGAGGTCCTCGGCAGCGGACACGACAAGCCGAAGGCACGGACCGGGGACGCGCGGGCCGTCATCGAGGACTCCGGGATCACCATGGCGAAGGAGACGCTCGGCGGGATCGGCGGCTCCTTCGGCGGCATCGCCGCCATGGTCGCGGTCTTCACGGCAGCCGGGACGGTGGCCCTCTCGGTCGGACTGCGGCGGCGCGAGTTCGCCCTGCTGCGGGCGATCGGCGCGACCCCGCGCCAGGTACGGCGCTCGATCGCGACCGAGGCACTGCTGGTCGCGCCGCTCGCCGGGGCGCTGGGCTGTGTGCCCGGAGCGGCGCTGGCCGTCTGGTGGTTCGGGCAGCTGGAGGAGAAGGGCGCGATCCCGGAGGCGGTCGATCTGACCGTGTCCTGGCTGCCGCCGGCCGTCGCGGTCGGGGCCGCGCTGGTGACCGCGCTCTTCGCCGGATTCATGGCCGCGCGCAAGCCGTCGCGGATCAAGCCGGGGCAGGCGCTGGCGGACGCCTCGGTCGAACCCGTCGGCTTCGGCTGGATCCGTACGCCCCTGGGGGTCGCTGCGGTGATCGGCGGGCTGGTGCTGTCGGGGGTCGCCGCGGAGACCGGCGGGGACGACGCGGCGAACGCGGCGCTCGGCGTGGTGATGCTCTTCATGCTCGCGGTCGCGCTGCTCGGGCCGCTGGTCGCCAGGGCGTGCGCGGAACTCTTCGGGCTGCCGCTGCGGGCGGCGGGCGCGGCGGCGTCGCTGGCGGTCGCCAACTCGCGGACCAACGCCCGGCGGCTGGCCTCCGCGATCACCCCGATCGTGCTGGCGATGGCGTTCTCGTCGGTGCTGCTGTTCCTTCAGACCAGCACCGACCGGGTGACGGAGCGCCAGCAGCGGGACGGGATCACCGCCGACCATGTGGTGACGGGCCGGGACGGGCTGCTGCCGCTGGACGCGGCCGAGCGGGCGTCACGGACGCCGGGGGTCTCGGCGGCGGTCTCCCTGCTCCGTACCTCCGTACTGGTCAAGTCGGAGGGCGTGGAGGACATGATGGTGTACGCCTCGGCGCAGGGGATCGGCGGCCGGGCGGCGGATCTGCCGAAGGTGCAGAACCTGGACGTACGGGAGGGATCGCTCAAGGGCCTCGCGCCGGGCAAGGTCGCGATCGACGCGGCGCTCGCGAAGTCGGCGGAGGTGTCGGTGGGGGAGCGGCTGGGGTTCCGGCTGCCGGACGGGAAGAAGTCGTCGGCCGAGGTGATCGCGCTCTACGGACGCGGCCTGGGGCTCGCCCAGGTGACGCTCCCGGAGCAGTCACTGGCCGGGCACGTCACCGCTCCGTACCCGGGTGACCTGCTGGTACGGGCGGACCGGGAGGCGGCCGAATCGCTGAACGCGCTGGGCACGGTCCACGACCGGGACGGGTTCGCGGCGACGCGGAGCCTGGACCGTGAGATCGGCGCCTGGGCGAACACGGTCATGGCGGCGATCCTCGGCGGATTCGCGGCGGTGGCGGCGGCGAACACGCTGGTGATGACGGTGCTGGACCGGCGGCGCGAGCTGGGGATGCTGCGGCTGATCGGGTCGACGCGCCGTCAGGTGATGGGGATGATCCGCTGGGAGGCCCTGCTCGTCACCGTCGCCGGGGTCGTGCTGGGGACGGCCATCGCGCTGGCGACGCTGATCCCGATGACGAAGGGCATGACGGGAGAGGCTCCCTACATCCCGCCGGTGCTGTACGGGTCGCTGGTGGCGGCGACCCTGGGACTGGGCCTGGTGGCCACCGGCCTCCCGGCGCGCGCGGCACTGCGCTGAGCCGAGCCGAGCCGAGCTATAGGGGACCCATGGGGCCCGCAGGTCCTACGGGGCCTGCGGGCCCTGTGGGTTCTACGGGATCTGTGGGTCCCATGGGCCCCACGGGTTCTGCGGGTTCCACGGGGCGGTCGTACAGTCGGAGACATGTCACAGGTGCTCACCCTGGCCGAGGTCGAGTCGATCGCCCGGCACGCCCACTCCGGGCAGACCGATAAATCCGGCCGCCCCTACACCGAGCATCTCGCCGCCGTCGCGGACGGGGTCGCCGCCCGGGGCGGCAGCGACGAGCAGATCGCCGCCGGATGGCTCCACGACGCGGTGGAGGACCATGTCCTCTCCCTGGAGTGGCTCCAGACCGCCCCGCTCGCCCAGTCCGTCAAGGACATGGTCCTCGCCCTCACCAGAGGCGAGGACGAGGCCCTGGAGTCCTACACCCGGCGCATTCTCGCCACACCGGGCGCGCTGCTCGTCAAAGAGGCCGACCTCGCGAGCAACAGCGACCCGGCGCGGCTCGCCGCCCTCGACGAGGAGACCCGGGGACGGCTGACCGCGAAGTACGCCAGGACCCGGACGCTGCTGGGGCTGTCCTGACAGCTAGCGCGGCGGCCCGGGCTCGGAGGCGTCCCGGCGGAACGCCCACCGCATCTCCGGCTCGGTGGCCCAGCGCAGCGCCCGCCGCACCGGGGGAGTGCAGAACAGGGTCACCATGACCGCCGTCACCACGGTGACGAGGATCTCGCCGGACGGGTCGCTCAACCAGGCGTACGTCTCGAAGACACCCGCGTACTCCGTGGCCTGGAGCGGCACCCCGTGCAGCAGATACCCGCAGATCGTGCCGAGCCCCAGCGCCGTGAACCAGGTTCTGCGGCGCGGCACCCACGCCAGGAACGCGCCGGTGAGCAGCGCCCCGAAGCCGAAGAGGGTGAGAGTCATCACCATCCCGGTCCACCAGGGCATGTCCAGCTCCTGGGCGCTGGAGTTCCGGTAGAACCACTCCAGGGTCACGTGGGGGGCGATCCAGTACGCGAGGGCGAGCGTGCCCGCGAAGACCGGCACCGCCAGCAGCCGCGCCTCTCTCCGCCGTACCAGCCGGAAATGCTCGGGTCTCAGGACCAGCCCCAGCACGAAGAACGGCAGGAACTGGAGGACCCGCTGAAGGTTCAGATCGTCCCCGATGTCCGGGGTCACCGACGCCAGCGCGGCGATCACGATCGAGACCGGCAGCGGATGGCGTATCTGCCGCCAGATCGGGGTCGTCAGCCGCCAGATGAAGAGCGCGGCCAGGAACCAGGTCAGGTAATAGGGGTCGAGCAGGCTGATCTGCTGCTCGGGCGCGTCGTCGGCGTACCGGTGGAAGAGCGAGTAGAAGATCTCGAAGACGACATAGGGGACGGCTATCCCCGTCACCAGGCGTCTGACCTGGTGCGGCTTCCCGGTGTAACCACGGGAGAAGTAGCCGGAGATGACGATGAACGCCGGCATATGGAAGGTGTAGACGACGAGATACAGCGCTCTGGTGACGCTGTTCCCGTCCATGACGGGTTCCCAGGCGTGGGCTATCGCGACGAGCACGATCGCGACGTACTTCGCGTTGTCGAAGAACGGGTCCCGCCCGGCGGGGCCTGCCGCGCCCGCCTCTGTCATCCGCTCTGTCGTCCGCGCGGGCAGCGGTGACGCTCTTACGGCCGTCTTCGTTGTCATGGGCACTGCCTCCGGGCTCTTGGGGCCAGCACGGTCGACGCTGTCCTGGCGGTCCTCTCGGCGGCGGCGGGCTCCCGGGCTTCAGGGCCTGGCCGATGGATCTTGCTGGGCTCGCGTGCCCTGGCACCGCACCTCGCCGCGTTGTCGTCAGTCGCCAATGCTCCGCAGTGGCTCCCTCCTCCGCCTTGCGATGCACGGCACCAGACCCCGCTCCCTGATCCAGCCTGATCCATCGGCCAGGCCCTAGGTCCCGGGGCCCTGCGATATCCATGCGGAGCGTGGAACATTCGAAGCACCTTAGTCGCGGATATTGGAATTCGTAAAACCGCTCCGCATGCTCCCCCGGGAATCTAAAGAATGCATAAGCTGCCCAGTATGCCCAAGTTAATCCACCTTAAACAGGGCATATCGGCACGATTAGTTAAGCCTGTGAATTACCTGTGCGACCGGGGTTCGAACTTCCGGTGACCGCTCTGTGTCCGCATGGCGACGATCGAGCCGAATTTCTTTCCGTATTCACCTCGCGGGGCCGCCGCTGTGACGGGCGGCCCTGCGGCGATGGCGGTCGCCGCCGGGCGGATGGCGTGATTCCGCCCCAGACGATCTGTCAGCAGGCCGCATGGAACGCGTCGTTGGTGGCACGATGTTCCTCAGGCGGGGGAGTGCAGTGCCGCATGTCCCCGGCCGGCGAGACGGACCGACCGAGGGTGTGATCAGTTGTGGCCATTTCACTGTCTGTGGTGCTGCTGTTGGGAATCATCCTCGTCATCATGATTCGCTCCGGGCAGATCAAGGGCGGCCCGTCCATCGTCCCGATACTGTTCGGCTTCTTCCTCGCGTCGTCGGGCATGGCCCCGTCCATCGAGAGGTTCCTCAACTCGATAGCGGAGACGATCAACGACATCAGCTTCTGAGCTCATGGTGAAGGCCGACCGGATCACGTCCGGTCGGCCTTCGTCATGCAAGGGCTATACGGGAAACGCCTCGGGCCCGGCCGGAGCGAGTCCGGCCGGGCCCGAGGCCAAGCGAGAGCGGGCGACGGGAATCGAACCCGCGTAGCTAGTTTGGAAGACTAGGGCTCTACCATTGAGCTACGCCCGCAAGCACCGCAGGTCAGAACGGCTGTCGCCGACCGCGGTACGAAGAGCATCGTAGCGGGTCCCGGGCGGGAATCGCACACCCCATTCGGCCGCCACGGGGGCGACGGACCGTGGCCCCCGTAATCCGGCAGCCGACCGGTCGGCGAACATGTACCCTACGTGTCGCACCGACGGGGTGTGGCGCAGCTTGGTAGCGCGTCCGCTTTGGGAGCGGAAGGTCGTCGGTTCGAATCCGGCCACCCCGACCACGATCCACCATCGCCCCTCGCAAGATCGCATTGTGGGGCTCATCCTGCGTGCGGCTACTATGCAGACTGCGTGCCCGTGTGTCCGAAGATGAGTCCGACCGAGTGAGACGACTGAGACGACGATCCGGGCCGATCAGCTGAGCCGCTGCCTGTGCGGCGGATGCGGCAGAACCCCAGAATCAGCCATCAAGGAGACCGAACCGTGAAGAGCGCCGTGGAGACCCTGAACCCGACCCGGGTTCGGCTCACTGTCGAGGTGCCCTTCGAGGAGCTCAAGGACAGCCTCGACGCGGCGTACAAGAAGATCAACCAGCAGGTCACGGTCAAGGGCTTCCGTAAGGGCAAGATCCCTGCCCGGGTCATCGACCAGCGGTTCGGCCGTGGTGCGGTGCTGGAGGAGGCCGTCAACGACGCGCTTCCGAAGTTCTACACCGCGGCGGTCAACGAGGCGGAGATCAACCCCCTCGGCCAGCCCGAGGTCGACATCACCGAGCTGAAGGACGGCGAGACGCTGAACTTCACCGCCGAGGTCGACATCCGCCCGGTCATCGAGATCCCGGACTACTCCGGCATCGAGGTCACCGTGGACGCGATCGAGGTCAGCGACGAGGACGTCGAGAAGGCCGTGCAGGAGCTGCGCGAGCGCTTCGCCACCACCACCCCGGTCGAGCGCGCCGCCGAGGACGCCGACGTCGTCACCATCGACCTTGAGGCCAAGGTCGACGGCGAGGTCCTGGAGGACGGCGTCGCCGAGGGCGTCTCGTACACCATCGGCTCCGGCGAGCTGCTCGACGGCATCGACGACGCCGTGAAGGGCCTGGAGGCCGGTGGCGAGGCCACCTTCACCTCCCAGCTCAAGGGCGGCTCCGCCGAGGGCAAGGACGCCGAGGTCACCGTGAAGGTCACCGCCGTCGCCAAGCGTGAGCTTCCCGAGCTGGACGACGACTTCGCTCAGCTCGCGAGCGAGTTCGACACGCTGGAGGAGCTGAAGGCGGACAGCCTCAAGCGCCTGACCAACATGAAGCAGTACGACCAGGCCACGCAGGCTCAGGAGCGCGTGCTGGAAGAGCTGCTGAAGATCACCGAGGTCCCGATCCCCGAGAAGCTTCTCGAGGACGAGATCAACACCCGCACCCACAACCTTGAGCACCACCAGCTCGGGCAGATGGGCATCGACCTCGCGAAGTACCTGGAGATCCAGGGCAAGACCGAGGAAGAGTTCAAGGCGGAGACCGAGGAAGCCGCGGTCAAGGGCATCAAGACCCAGTTCGTCCTGGACGAGCTCGTCAACAAGGAGAAGCTCAACGTCAACCAGGAGGAGCTCACCGAGCACCTCATGCGGCGTGCGGCCTCCTCCGGCATGAGCCCGGACCAGTTCGCCCAGGCCGTCGTCGAGGGCAACCAGGTGCCGATGCTCGTGGGTGAGGTCGCTCGCGGCAAGGCGCTCGCGCTGGTCGTCGAGTCCGTGAAGGTCGTCGACACCAACGGTGAGACGGTCGACCTGGACGACGAGGACGAGACCGAGACCACCGAGGCCGCCGCCGAGACGGCCGAGGCCGTCACCGGTGAGACCGAGGTCGAGGAGAAGGGCGAGAAGTCGGGGGCCTGAGCCCCCGCCTGACCGCTCGCACTCAGTAAGCCGCCACAGGGCCCGGACGCACCCGCGTCCGGGCCCTGTGCCGTACCCGGGGCCCGTCCCTCACGCACAGGGCCGGGAGCCGCCCGCAGGGCCTTCCCGGGCGCGGGCGCACCCGCCCCGAGGGCCGCCCCCGCACCCCGGTGCATTCCGCTCGACCCGGGTCGCGTACCTTGCGCTCCGAGCGAACAGTTCGGGAACCGGGATGGCGTTGTCCGACCTGCGCGTTAGGGTCCATGAATACGAGGGCAGGGGAGTACCCGGGCCCCAGCCCCGGGGAGTACGAAGGACCCCGGCGCCAAAGACGCTGAGACGGCTGGCAGCCGTCAGAGACGAGCAGGTGGATACGTGACGAATCCGATGCCTTACGCCGCCGGTGAGCCGTCCCTCGGTGGACTCGGCGACCAGGTCTACAGCCGACTGCTCGGAGAGCGCATCATCTTCCTCGGCCAGCAGGTCGACGACGACATCGCCAACAAGATCACCGCGCAGATGCTGCTTCTCGCCGCGGACCCCGAGAAGGACATCTACCTCTACATCAACAGCCCCGGCGGCTCGGTGACGGCAGGCATGGCGGTCTACGACACCATGCAGTACATCCCGAACGACGTGGTGACCATCGGCATGGGCATGTCGGCCTCGATGGGTCAGTTCCTGCTGACCGGCGGCGCGGCCGGCAAGCGCTTCGCGCTGCCGCACACCGACATCCTCATGCACCAGGGCTCGGCCGGACTCGGCGGCACCGCCTCCGACATCAAGATCCAGGCCGAGTACCTGCTGCGTACCAAGCGCCGCATGGCGGAGATCACCGCCCACCATTCGGGCCAGACCGTCGAGACGATCATCCGCGACGGTGACCGCGACCGCTGGTTCACCGCCGATGAGGCCAAGGAGTACGGCCTCATCGACGAGATCATCACCGCCGCTTCGGGCGTTCCGGGCGGCGGCGGCACCGGAGCCTGAGCCGCCCGCCGGGGCCCTTCCCGTACGCGCGCCGTCCCGCGGCGCGGCCCGTACCCGAAGCGCCCCGGACGCCGGCAGCGCCACTCCAGCCACCCCGGTTCGCGAATTCGCCCGCGAAACGATACGCAGAACGCCATCAGGACGGTGAACACCCACATGAGCAACATCTCCGCGAGCGGCCTCTACACCGGCCCCCAGCTGGACAACCGCTATGTCGTCCCGCGCTTCGTCGAGCGCACCTCCCAGGGCGTGCGCGAGTACGACCCGTACGCGAAGCTCTTCGAAGAGCGCGTGATCTTCCTGGGCGTGCAGATCGACGACGCCTCCGCCAACGACGTCATGGCGCAGCTGCTGTGCCTGGAGTCGATGGACCCCGACCGGGACATCTCCATCTACATCAACAGCCCCGGTGGTTCCTTCACCGCGCTGACGGCCATCTACGACACGATGCAGTTCGTGAAGCCCGACATCCAGACGGTCTGCATGGGCCAGGCGGCCTCCGCCGCGGCCGTGCTGCTCGCCGCCGGCACCCCCGGCAAGCGGATGGCGCTGCCGCACGCGCGGGTGCTGATCCACCAGCCGTCCTCGCAGACCGGCCGTGAGCAGCTCTCCGACCTGGAGATCGCCGCCAATGAAATCCTGCGGATGCGGGTGCAGCTGGAGGAGATGCTGGCCAAGCACTCCACCACGCCCATCGAGAAGGTGCGCGACGACATCGAGCGCGACAAGATCCTGACGGCCGAGGACGCTCTGGCGTACGGTCTTGTCGACCAGATCGTCTCCACCCGCAAGACCACGGCCGCCGAGGCGGCCTGACCGGCGCACAGCCCTTGGCGCGGAGCACGGCGATGGTCACGACGGGAGTCACGACCATGTGAACCGCGCCAAGGGGGGCCCGAAGCAGGGCCTCGGCAAGGTACCGTCGGATATGAGGCACCAGGAGTCGGCTGAACCAAGCCGCTCCCAGGCGAAGGGGAAGCACCTCGTGGCACGCATCGGTGATGGCGGCGACCTGCTCAAGTGCTCGTTCTGCGGAAAGAGCCAGAAGCAGGTGAAGAAGCTCATCGCAGGCCCGGGTGTGTACATCTGCGACGAGTGCATCGATCTCTGCAATGAGATCATCGAGGAAGAGCTCGCGGAGACCTCCGAGGTGCGCTGGGAGGAGCTGCCCAAGCCGCGCGAGATCTACGAGTTCCTCGAAGGCTATGTCGTCGGGCAGGAGCCCGCGAAGAAGGCGCTCTCCGTCGCGGTGTACAACCACTACAAGCGCGTCCAGGCCGGGGAGACCGGCGGTGCGCAGGGCCGGGACGACGGCATCGAGCTGTCGAAGTCCAACATCCTTCTGCTGGGCCCCACCGGCTCGGGCAAGACCCTGCTGGCCCAGACGCTCGCCCGGATGCTGAATGTCCCCTTCGCGATCGCGGACGCCACCGCGCTGACCGAGGCGGGATATGTCGGCGAGGACGTCGAGAACATTCTGCTGAAGCTCATTCAGGCGGCGGACTACGACGTCAAGAAGGCCGAGACCGGGATCATCTACATCGATGAGATCGACAAGGTCGCCCGGAAGAGCGAGAACCCCTCCATCACCCGCGATGTGTCGGGCGAGGGAGTGCAGCAGGCGCTGCTGAAGATCCTGGAGGGCACCACCGCCTCCGTGCCGCCGCAGGGCGGACGGAAGCATCCGCACCAGGAGTTCATCCAGATCGACACGACGAACGTGCTGTTCATCGTGGGCGGCGCCTTCGCCGGTCTGGAGAAGATCATCGAGTCGCGCGCGGGCGCCAAGGGCATCGGCTTCGGCGCGACGATCCGCTCCAAGCGCGAGATCGAGGCGAGCGACCAGTTCCAGGAGGTCATGCCGGAGGACCTGGTGAAGTTCGGGATGATCCCCGAGTTCATCGGCCGGCTCCCCGTCATCACCTCCGTGCACAACCTGGACCGCGAGGCCCTGCTGAAGATCCTGGTGGAGCCGCGCAACGCGCTGGTGAAGCAGTACCAGCGGCTCTTCGAACTCGACGGTGTGGAGCTGGACTTCGACCGCCCGGCCCTGGAGGCCATCGCCGACCAGGCCATCCTGCGCGGCACGGGCGCTCGGGGACTGCGCGCCATCATGGAGGAGGTCCTCCAGTCGGTGATGTACGAAGTGCCGTCCCGCAAGGATGTGGCCCGGGTCGTCATCACGGCGGACGTGGTCCGCAACAACGTGAACCCGACGCTGGTTCCGAGGATCGTGAAGAACGACGGGCGGCACGAGAAGTCCGCGTAGCCGCTGAGACATGAGAGAAGGGGCGTCCGGCCTGCGGACGCCCCTTCTCCCATGTCTGCCCTGGAAACCCTGACTCGTGGTCAGACCTTCGTACGTGAGGTCTTGTACAGCTTGGCGGCCAGCTCGGCGAGCTCCTCCTGGGTCATGCTCTTGTTGCCCTCCGAACCGGTGCCGAACATCAGCCCCACGTCCATGGCCATGACCACGCCGACGGTGCTGTAGTCGGCCCAGATGCAGATGGGCAGCTCGAACTCCTTCATCGTCACGCCCACCGAGCTGCTCGCGCTGTTGTCGGGCTTGAAGGTGGCGTTCTGGCACTTCATCAGCGCGCCCTCGAACCCGGCGGGCTTGTGCACCGTGGGCGAGCCGTTGAAATCGATGCCCGCCTCGCCGTCCTTCATGCTCTTCTCGCCGTTCTCGAAGGAGGCGTCGATGGCCTTCGAGGGGTCGGCGATCTTGCCCCACGCTCCGGAGAGGACCAGGCCCTTCTGGCTCATCGGGTCGCTCTCGGCCCCGGAGCGGTACTCGACGCTGACCTCCATCGGGTCGGTGACGCCCATCTCCTCGGCCTCGCGGAGATCGTCGCCGGTCATCTTCTCCGACTTGGGCTCGCCGTCCCGCTCGTACTCGCCCACCGAGGCGGCCGGGGTGAGCTTGTAGCCCTTGGTGCCGTCCGCGACATCGCCGCTGCCGTCGCCGTCGCCGGTGAAGAGGAACCAGCCGCCGGCGGCGATGACGGCGAGCGCCACCACGGACGCGCCGATGATCAGCGCGGTCTTCTTCTTCGGCGCGGGCGGCGGGGGCGGCACCTGGCCGGGGTACTGGGGAACCTGCCCGTAGGGGCCGGGCTGCTGCGGCGGGCCCCACTGGCCGGGCTGCTGGGGCTGGCCGGGCTGCGGGTAGCCGTACCCGGCCGGCGGCGGGGCCTGCTGCGGATAGCCGTACCCGGGCTGCGGCTGCTGCTGCGGGGGCGGCGGCGCCTGCTGCGGGAAGCCGTAGCCGGGCTGCTGCGGTGCTTGCTGGGGGGACCCGTACCCGGGCTGCTGCGGAGGCTGCTGGGGGGACCCGTAGCCGGGCTGCTGGGGAGACCCGTAGGGGCCCGGCTGACCGTACGGGCCCGGCTGCTGGGGCTGTGCGTCGTACGGTCCCGGCTGGTTATGGCTCATTTCTGGGTTCCCCTCCAGGCACTTACATGTTTCGAACATCCTCACCCAGAAGGGGGCCCACCGGAGCGGCGGGGGTCACACCGTTACCGAACTTTCCCGTTTCAGTACGGGCCCGTGACACCTCTAAACTGGGCCCGTGACCGAGAACTCTCAGCAGACGCCAGCCAGCAACCCCGAACTGCCGACCCAGTACGCGCCGGCCGAGGTAGAGGGGAAGCTGTACGAGCGCTGGGTAGAGCGCGGTTACTTCCATGCGGACGCGAAGAGCGAGAAGCCTCCGTACACCATCGTCATCCCGCCGCCGAATGTGACCGGAGCGCTCCACCTGGGCCATGCCTTCCAGGTCACGCTGATGGACGCCCTCACCCGCCGTAAGCGGATGCAGGGGTACGAGGCCCTCTGGCTGCCCGGTATGGACCACGCGGGCATCGCCACCCAGAACAAGGTGGAGCAGCAGCTCGCCGAGGAGGGCAAATCCCGCCATGACCTCGGCCGGGACGAGTTCACCGAGCGGGTGTGGCAGTGGAAGGACGAGTACGGCGGCCGGATCCTCGGCCAGCTCCGCCGGCTCGGCGCCGGTCTCGACTGGCAGCGTGAGCGCTTCACCATGGACGAGGGACTCTCCCGGGCCGTCCAGACCATCTTCAAGAACCTCTACGACGACCAGCTGATCTACCGCGCCGAGCGCATCATCAACTGGTGCCCCCGCTGTCTCACCGCGATCTCCGACATCGAGGTCGAATACCAGGACGACCCGGGCGAGCTGGTCTCCCTCAAGTACGGCGAGGGCGATGACACGATCGTCGTGGCGACCACCCGCGCCGAGACGATGCTGGGCGACACCGCCGTCGCGGTCCACCCCGACGACCCCCGGTACGCGCACCTCATCGGCAAGCGGATCAAGCTCCCGCTGACCAACCGTACGATCCCGGTCGTCGCGGACACCCATGTCGACCCGGAGTTCGGCACCGGCGCGGTCAAGGTGACCCCGGCCCACGACCCCAACGACTTCGCCATCGGCCAGCGCCACGGCCTGGAGTCGATCACGGTGATGGACGAGCGGGGCGTCATCACGGTCCCCGGCCCCTTCCAGGGTCTGGACCGCTTCGAGGCGCGTTCGACGATCGTGGGCGCGCTCAAGGAGCAGGGCCGGATCGTCGCCGAGAAGCGTCCGTACATGCACTCCGTCGGGCACTGCTCGCGCTGCAAGACCACCGTCGAGCCCCGGCTCTCCATGCAGTGGTGGGTCAAGGTCGGCCCGCTGGCGAAGTCCGCCGGGGACGCGGTGCGCGAGGGCAAGGTCGCCATCCACCCCGAGGACATGTCGAAGCGCTACTTCGACTGGGTCGACAACATGCACGACTGGTGCATCTCGCGCCAGCTGTGGTGGGGCCACCGCATCCCGATCTGGTACGGCCCGGACGGCGAGGTCGTCTGCGTCGGACCCGACGACGAGCCGCCCACCGGCGAGGGCTGGACGCAGGACCCCGATGTCCTCGACACCTGGTTCTCCTCCGGGCTGTGGCCGTTCTCCACCCTCGGCTGGCCCGAGAAGACCGATGACCTCGCGAAGTTCTACTCCACGGACGTGCTGGTCACCGGGCACGACATCATCTTCTTCTGGGTCGCCCGGATGATGATGTTCAGCCTGTACGCGATGGACGGCGAGGCCCCCTTCAAGACCGTCGCCCTGACCGGACTGGTCCGCGACGAGTTCGGCAAGAAGATGTCGAAGTCCAACCCGAACGCGGTGGACCCGCTGGACTGGATGGACGCGTACGGCTCCGACGCCGTCCGCTTCACCCTGGCCAACGGCGCCAACCCGGGCGCGGACGTGCCGATCGGCGAGGACTGGGTCAAGGCGTCCCGTAACTTCGCCAACAAGATCTGGAACGCCACCCGCTTCGCGCTGATGAACGGCGCGACGGTGGAGGGCGAGCTGCCGCCGGCCGAGCGGATGTCGGCGGCCGACCGCTGGATCCTCTCCCGGCTGAACAAGGTCGTGGCCGAGGTCGACGCGTACTACGACGACTACCAGTTCGCCAAGCTGGCGGACGCCCTCTACCACTTCGCGTGGGACGAGGTCTTCGACTGGTACGTCGAGCTGTCGAAGACGACGTACTTCGCGGGCGGCGAGCAGGCCAAGGTCTCGGCGCGGGTCCTGGGCGAGGTCCTGGACGTGACGCTGCGGCTGCTCCACCCGGTGGTGCCGTTCGTCACCGAGACGCTGTGGACCACGCTGACCGGCAAGGAGTCGCTCGTCATCGCCGAGTGGCCCGCCGACAGCGGCTTCCGCGACGAGGCGGCCGAGCGGGAGATCGAGCTCGTCCAGCAGGTGGTGACCGAGGTCCGCCGCTTCCGCAGCGACCAGGGCCTTCAGCCGGGCCAGAAGGTCCCGGCCCGCCTCGGCCTGGACGGCACGGCGCTCGCGCCGCACGAGGCGGCGATCCGTCAGCTGCTCCGCCTCCAGCCGGAGGGCGACGCCTTCAGCGCGACGGCGACGCTGCCGGTGGCGGGGGCGACGGTCGCGCTCGACCTGTCCGGGACGATCGACGTCGCGGCCGAGCGGAAGCGGCTGGCCAAGGATCTGGCCGCCGCGCAGAAGGAGAAGCAGCAGGCCGAGGGCAAGCTCGGGAACGAGGCGTTCCTGGCGAAGGCCCCCGACCAGGTGGTGGACAAGATCCGGACCCGGCTCGCCAAGGCCGACGAGGACATCGCCCGTATCGCCGCCCAGCTGGAGCGCCTCCCCGAGGCGTGACGCACTGGCGTGATGGAAGGCCCCGGGAGTTCAAACGACTCCCGGGGCCTTCCGGCGTTTCTGGGCTGCGCGCCGCGAGGGCGGGATCGGGCCGGGCGCCGCGAGGGCGAGAAGCCGTGCGCCGTCGGGCGAGAAGCCTATAAATCCAGCCGAATGGCTGAAAATAAGCCCCCCTCCATTCCCGGTTCCACCCCCCTGCATGATGGACCCATGCTCACCGCCGCCTCCTACGCCCGGCGACGCCTCGCCACGGCCGTCCGCCGGCGGATACGGCACTGGACCGCCTCGGCACGGGCGCTCGACGTCGTCATCGCGCTGAGCTGCTTCTCGCTCATGCTGCTCGACGTACCCGGGCTCGCCGCCGCCGACAACCGGCTCACCGGGCTCACCGCCAGCCTCGTCCTCGCCGCCGGCGCGGCCACCCTCGTCGTACGGCGGCGGCTCCCCTGGCTCCCCTATCTCGTCGCGCTGCTGCTCCTCAGCCGGCTGCACGAGCTGACCCTCATCCAGTTCGCCCTCTACTCCATCGGGCGCTACCGGGGCCGCGCCGCCGCCGTGCTCGCCACCCTCGGCTATCTCGCCGTCGCCTACATCTGCTTCAGCCTGTTCGACCCGCCAGACCTCCAGAGCTCGCTGAGCGACTTCCTCAGCGTCGTGGTCCCCATCGGCGTGCTCGCCTCGGGCGTCGGCGTCGCCGCCTACCGGCAGGACCTCGTCCACGAGCTGGCGGCCCAGCGCGCCGGGACCGCCGCGCTCCAGGCCGTCCAGGCCGAGCGCATCTCCGTCGCCCGCGATGTCCACGACCTGGTCGGCCGGGAGCTGACCGTGCTCGCCGTACGCGCCGAGGTGCTCTCCGCGCGCTCCCGGGGCACCGACCGGCACAAGGACTTCGAGGAGCTCGCCGACACCGCCCGCCGCGCCCATCTCATGCTCAACGACACCATCGTCCACCGCGCCGACGAACGCACCGCGACCCCCGGTCTGGAAGGGCTCCCCGCGCTCGCCCTGGAGAGCGAGCGCATGGGCAGCCCGGTCCATCTGAAGATCGAGACGGCCGCCCGCGGCCTCTCCCCGCTCCGCCAGACGGCCGTCTACCGGGTCGTCCAGGAGTGCCTGACCAACGCCGCCAAACACGCCCCCGGCGAGCTCGTCACCGTCACCATCGCCCTGACGGGCGACCGGCTGCGGGTGGTGGCCCGCAACGCGCTCCCCGCGTCCGAGCCGCTCACCGAGCCCGTCTCCAGCGGCACCGGCACCTTCTCCATGCGCGAACGGGTGAGCTCCATGGGCGGCACCCTCACCGCGGGCGCGGAGTCCGGCGCGTACCAGGTCATCGCCCTGCTCCCGGCGGGCTGCATCCCCGATCCGGCGCCCCGGCGCGCTCCCCGGTGAGCCCGGGGCGGCGCGCGGCCCCCCGGACTCTAGACTGGACCCGTGAGTGAGCATCCCGCCGACCATCCTGCCGAGCCCGACCCCTTCGAAGAGATCGTGGACGCGGAGACCGATCGCGACCCCGACCTCGCGGTGATCGAGGCGGGCAGCCGCACCCTCCGCACCCAGGGAGGCCGCCCGCAGGCCGACGCCGTACCCGCCAGGCCCGCCGACCCCGAGGTCGACAAGGCGCTGCGCGCGGTCGAGGCGGATCTGGCCACCCGATGGGGCGAGACCAAGCTCGACCCCTCGGTGACCAGGATCGCGGCGCTGATGGACGTGCTGGGCGAGCCCCAGCGGGCGTACCCCTCCATCCACATCACCGGCACCAACGGCAAGACCTCCACGGCCCGCATGATCGAGTCCCTGCTCTCCGGCTTCGACCTGCGCACCGGCCGCTACACCTCCCCGCATGTGCAGTCGATCACCGAGCGGATCAGCCTGGACGGCGTGCCGATCGACCCCGAGCGCTTCATCTCCGTCTACGACGACATCAAGCCCTATGTGGAGATGGTCGACGAGGCGCAGGAGTTCCGGCTCTCCTTCTTCGAGGTGCTCACCGGGATGGCGTACGCGGCGTTCGCGGACGCGCCGGTGGACGTGGCCGTGGTCGAGGTCGGCATGGGCGGCGCCTGGGACGCGACCAACGTCATCGACGCGTCGGTGGCCGTGGTCACCCCGATAGCGCTGGACCACACCGACCGGCTCGGCTCCACCCCCGGCGAGATCGCGGCCGAGAAGGCCGGGATCATCAAGCAGGGCGCGACCGTGATCCTGGCGCAGCAGCCGGTGGACGCGGCGCAGGTGATGCTGAAGAAGGCCGTCGAGGTCGATGCCACCGTGGCCCGTGAGGGCATGGAGTTCGGGGTGGTCTCCCGTGAGATCGCGGTCGGCGGCCAGCTGCTGACCCTGCGCGGGCTCGGCGGCGAGTACGACAACATCTTCCTTCCGCTGCACGGGGCCTACCAGGCGCATAACGCGGCGGTGGCGCTGGCGGCGGTCGAGGCGTTCTTCGGCATCGGCGCGGAGCACGCGCGGACGCTGGACAAGGACGTCATCCGCACCGCGTTCGCCGGGGTGTCGTCGCCGGGACGGCTCGAAGTCGTCCGGAGCAGCCCCTCGGTGGTGCTGGACGCCGCGCACAATCCGGCGGGCGCTCGGGCGACGGCCGAGGCGGTCACCGAGGCGTTCGGGTTCTCCCGGCTGATCGGTGTGGTCGGCACCAGCGCGGAGAAGGATGTGCGGGGGCTGCTCGAAGCCTTCGAGCCGGTCTTCGCCGAGATCGTCGTCACCCAGAATTCCAGCCATCGCGCCATGGACGTGGACGCGCTGGCGGCGGTGGCGGTGGAGGTCTTCGGCGATGAGCGGGTGGTGGTCGAGCCCCGGCTGGACGAGGCCCTGGAGGCGGCCGTCACCCTCGCGGAGGAAGAGGCGGAGTACGCGGGCGCGGGAGTGCTGGTGACCGGCTCGGTGATCACGGTCGGGGAAGCCCGGCTGCTGCTGGGGAAGGGCTGATATGCGTACTCTCTGCGCGTCCACTCTGATCGGCGAGTTCTTCGTCATCGGCTTCGCCGGGCTGGTGGCCATGAAGGACCCGGATCTCTCCATGGGCACGGTGTGGACGGTCTGCGGCGTCGCCATGGCCCTGTCGGTGCTGCTGTGCGGGATGCTCGGCAGGCCCGGCGGGATACAGCTGGGCTGGGCGCTCCAGATCGGGCTGGTGCTGAGCGGGTTCGTGGTGCCGATGATGTTCTTCCTGGGCGCGTGCTTCGCCGGCCTGTGGTGGGCGTCGGTGCACTTCGGCGGCAAGATCGACGCGACGAAGGCGCGCTGGGCGGCGGAGGCCGAGGCGCAGGCGTAGCAGTGCGGGCAGGGGCGGGTCGGCCGGGGCAGGTGCGGGCGGGTCGCGGTCCGGGTCCGGTACGGGAGGTTCAGGCGCGGGTCGACGGTTCAGCCGCCCCGGCGCGGCGCCGGGCCCCCGGCTGACCGGGGATCAGGTCCGGGTGCCGTCCCCCGTACGGCCCCCTGTAGCCTCAGCTCACCGCACACGTATGTCTGCAAGGAGCCGTCACCATGACCCAGCGCACCCTCGTCCTGCTCAAGCCCGACGCGGTCAGGCGCGGCCTGATCGGTGAGATCATCGGCCGTATCGAGGCGAAGGCCGGCTGGACCATCGGCGCGCTGGAGCTGCGCACGCTCGACCAGGAGACCCTGGAGCAGCACTACGGCGAGCACCGGGGCAAGCCGTTCTACGAGCCGCTGGTGGCGTTCATGTCCTCCGGGCCGGTCGTCGCCCTGGTGGTGGAGGGCGAGCGGGTCATCGAGGGCGTACGGCAGCTGGCCGGGCCCACCGACCCCATCGCCGCCGCGCCGGGCTCCATCCGTGGTGACTTCGGCACCATCGTCCGCGAGAACCTGATCCACGCCTCGGACTCCGAGGCGTCCGCCATTCGGGAGCTGAAGATTTTCTTTCCGGGACTTTCCTGACCTGGCATCAGCCATACAGCGCTCATGACCTGGGGCGACCGAAGGAATTCGGTCGCCCTTCGGCATATGCGAACGCAATGCGGGAACGGATCGACCCGACGCCACGTCACCTATATAGAGGTGGACCACCGCGCCGTGTCCCGGGACGCGGCATTACGATGGGAGCCTCACGCCACAGCACCCACCTCGCCATCCTGAAAAGCCGTCAACGCTCGATTTGGGAAGGCCAGACGCATCCTCATGGGGAACAAAATGTCGTTCATCGGCCGTGACATGGCTGTCGACCTCGGGACCGCCAACACGCTGGTGTACGTCAGGGGCCGGGGGATCGTCCTCAACGAGCCGTCCGTCGTCGCCATCAACACCAACACGGGCGGCATTCTCGCGGTCGGCTCCGAGGCGAAGAAGATGATCGGCCGGACACCGGGCAATATCGTCGCCGTCCGGCCGCTGAAGGACGGCGTCATCGCCGACTTCGAGATCACCGAGCGGATGCTCCGCTACTTCATTCTGAAGATCCATAAGCGCCGTTACCTCGCCCGCCCGCGTGTCGTCGTCTGCGTCCCCTCGGGGATCACGGGCGTCGAGCGCCGCGCGGTCATCGAGGCGTCGACGCAGGCGGGCGCCCGTCAGGTGCACATCATCGAGGAGCCCATGGCCGCGGCCATCGGCTCCGGACTCCCGGTCCATGAGGCCACCGGCAATATGGTCGTCGACATCGGCGGCGGCACCACCGAAGTCGCCGTCATCTCGCTCGGCGGAATCGTGACGGCGCAGTCCATCCGCGTCGCCGGCGACGAGCTGGACAACGCGATCATTCAGCACGTCAAGAAGGAGTACTCGCTTCTCCTCGGTGAGCGGACCGCGGAACAGATCAAGATCACCATTGGCTCCGCGTTTGACATGGACCAGGACGAGCACACCGAGATCCGGGGCCGTGACCTCGTATCCGGACTGCCGAAGACCGTGGTCATCTCCGCCGCCGAAGTCCGCAAGGCGATCGAGGAGCCGGTCAACTCGATCGTCGACGCCGTCAAGACCACCCTCGACAAATGCCCGCCCGAGCTCTCGGGCGATGTGATGGACCGGGGCATCGTGCTCACCGGCGGCGGCGCGCTGCTGCGCGGGCTCGACGAGCGGCTGCGCCACGAGACCGGGATGCCCATCCACATCGCCGAGGACCCGCTGGACTCGGTGGCGCTCGGCTCCGGCAAGTGCGTGGAGGAGTTCGAGGCGCTTCAGCAGGTGCTGGACGCCCAGCCCCGCCGCTGACCCGCGCCCCGCCGCTGACCCGCGCCGCGCCGGGGAGCGATCAGCCGTGTCGTCCCCCTGGGCCCGAGAGGGCGCAGGGGGAACCCCTGTATGGGTGCCTGCCAACTCGTACAGCCGATCGTTGATATACAGACATCTCCATTCCTACGAGGAAGGCACGGCCGCCGCACGTGAGGGACACACGAGAGAGCCGGCTGCTCCTGGTGCTGCTGATCGTCATCGCGTTCGCTCTGATCACGGTGGACATCCGCGGGGGCGAGGACTCACCGATCGACGGCGCCCGGCAGGCCGCCGCGACGGTCTTCGGCCCGGTGCAGAACGGCGTCGCGTCAGCGGTCGACCCGGTCGGCAACGCGATCGGGGCCGTACGGGACTCCGGCAGGCGTCATGACCGCATCAGCACACTGGAGCGGGAGAACGCCGAGCTCAAGGCCAGACTCGGCAGCGACGACCGCAACCGCAGCCGCGCCCGCGAGCTGGACAGCATGCTCAGAACGGCGGGAGCCGGACAGTACGGCATCAAGGGCGCCCAGGTCATCGCCATAGGAGCGGCCCAGGGCTTCTCCTGGACCGTCACCATCGACATCGGCTCCGAAGACGGCATCAAGCGCGATATGACCGTGCTGAACGGAGCGGGGCTGGTCGGCCGGGTCACCACCGTCGGCCCCCGGACCTCCACCGTGCTGCTCGCCAACGACCCGGACTTCACCGTCGGCACCCGGATGGAGAAGACCGACGAGCTCGGCTTCGCCACCGGGCAGGGCGACCGTCCGCTCTCCGTGCAGCTCCTCAACGGCAAGCACAAGGTCAAGAAGGGCGACCGGCTGGTCACCTTCGGCTCGCAGGCCGACCGGCCGTTCGTGCCCGGCGTCCCCATCGGCGAGGTGGTCCGCGTCGACCCCTCCGGCGGCGATCTGACCCGCACCGTCTATGTGGAGCCGTACGCGGGCTTCAGCAAGCTGGACATCGTCGGCGTGGTCGTGGACGCGCCCCGCACCGACCCCCGGGACACCGTGCTGCCGCCCAAGCCCGCGGGCCCCAAGCCGACTCCGACCGTCACCGTCACGGTCAACCCCAGCGCATCCACCGGCCAGGGCCCCGACCAGGGCACTGGTCAGAGCACTGGGCAGGACACCGTCCAGGGCCAGACCGGCGGCCGGCTGCCGGACGGCGCACAGCCCAGCGCCGGGGGCGGCGCGAGCCCCCGGAACAACGATGAGCAGCGATAGGAGCTGATCCGTCATGCGTGTCAACCGGACGCTTCTGTCCACGGCCCTGGTCGTGGTCGCACTCGTCATCCAGGTCTCCGTCCTCGCCCGCCTCCAGCTCCCCGGCGCGGTCCCCGATCTGCTGCTGCTCACCGTCCTCGGACTGGCTCTCGTCTACGGCCATGTGGCGGGCGCGTTCATCGGCTTCGGGGCCGGACTGCTCGCCGACCTCGCCCCGCCCGCCGCCCACGCGGCCGGGCGGTACGCCCTGGTGCTCTGCGTGATCGGCTATCTCGCCGGTCTCGCCCGCCCGGAGAACGGCAAGCTCAAGTCCGCCACCGGCCCGATGGCCGTGGTCGTCGCCGCCGCGATCGGCTCCACCCTGCTGTACGCGGGCGTCGGGGCGCTCGTCGGGGACACCGCCGCCCGCGATGTGGGCATCGTCAGCCTGCTCTTCACCGCCGCCGTCTACGATCTGCTGCTCGCGCCGTTCACCGTGCCGCTCATCATGGCGCTCGCCCGGCGCACCGACCACGATCCGCTGGCCGAGAGCCAGAACGCCTCGGGAGACGTCTCCTCCGGCTGGCTCGCCTCCGGCACCGGACTGCGCATCGGCTCCCAGCGCGGGGGCCTGCGGGTGCGAGCCGCCCGTAACCGGGCCTCCCGCGCGGGACGCGTCAAGGGGGTCAAGCGGCTGTGACCGGACAGGCGACCGCGGCCCGCCGGGCCCTGACCGAGAGGGCTCGGACGGCATGAGCGACATCCCGGAGACCTCGACCGAGGCCCGCCGGGCCCTGACCGAGGGGGCTCGGACGGCATGAGCAACATCCCCGAGACCGGGCGGACCCCACGGGTCCAGATCCGGCTCGTCGTCATCCAGGTGCTGGTCTTCTCCCTGCTGCTCACCCTCGGCGGGCGGCTCTGGTACCTCCAGATCCGCAATGGCGACGAGTACACCGACGAGGCGAAGAACAACGGAGTCCAGCGGGTCGTCCAGCCCGCCGTGCGCGGCTCCATCCTCGACGCCCGGGGCGTCGCCCTCGCCGACAACGAGACCCGGCTCGTGGTCTCCGCGTCCCGTACCGAGCTGATGAAGATGAAGGACGACGGCAAGGCCGTCCTCGCCCGGCTCGCGGACGTCCTCGGCATGAAGCCGAAGGAAGTCCAGGCCAAGGTCCGGCTCTGCGACTCCGAGACCCCCAAACCCTGCTGGAACGGCTCGCCCTATCAGCCGATCCCGGTCACCGACGACGCCACCACCCAGCAGGCGCTCCAGATCCGTGAGCGCGTGGAGGACTTCCCCGGCATCACCGCCGAGCCCACCGCCGTACGCCGCTACACCGCGCCCGGCAAGTCCAACACCGCCCAGGTGCTCGGCTATCTCTCCCCCGTCACCGACGAGGAGATCGAGAAGGCCAAGGACTCCGACTCCCCCTTCCTCCGCTCCGACCAGGTCGGCCGCTCCGGACTGGAGCGCACCTACGACAAGGCGCTGCGCGGCAAGGCCGGCGTCACCCGCTACGAGGTCGACAACCTCGGCAGGGTCATCGGCGAGGCCGAGCGCGACGAGGCCGTGCCCGGCGCGAACGTCGTCACCTCCATCGACGCCCGGGTCCAGGCCGTGGCGGAGTACGAGCTCGACGCGGCGATGAAGAACGCCCGCAAGGAGATCGACAAGAACGTCACCGGCCGCAACTACAAGGCCGACGCGGGCGCGGTCGTCGTCATGGAGAACAAGACCGGCCGGATCATCTCCATGGCGTCGCTGCCGACCTACGACCCCAACGCCTGGGTCGGCGGCATCTCCGCCAAGGACTACGCGCGACTCACCGGCAAGAACTCCAACAACCCGCTGCTGAACCGGGCGATCCAGGGCCAGGCCGCGCCCGGCTCCATCTTCAAGGTGATCTCCTCGACCGCCGCCGTCAACGCGGGCTACGACTTCGACGGCAACTACCCGTGCCCCTCCTCGCTCTCCTTCGGCGGCCGGGAGTTCAAGAACTTCGAGTCCAGGGGGTACGGCAGCATCAGCCTGGGCCGGGCCCTGGAGGTCTCCTGCGACACCGTGTACTACGGTCTCGCCCACCGCGAGTGGCTCAAGGACGGCGGCATCACGCCGAAGAAGAACCCCAACGACTGGTTCTACAAGACCGCCCATCAGTTCGGCCTCGGCAAGGAGACCGGCATCGACCTCCCCAACGAGGTCACGGGCCGGGTCCCCGACCGCCAGTGGAAGCAGTCCTACTGGGAGCAGCTGAAGGACTCCTGGTGCCGGCAGGGCAAGAAGGGCGGCAGCTATATCCAGCAGGTCGCCTATGAGAACTGCATCGAAGGCAACCGGATGCGCGCCGGTGACTCCGTCAACTACTCCATCGGGCAGGGCGACACCCTCGTCACGCCGATACAGATGGCGTCCATCTACTCGGCCATCGCCAACGGCGGCACGCTCTACAACCCCACCGTCGGCAAGGCGGTCATCAGCGCGGACGGCAAGCGGATCGAGGAGATCAAGCCCAAGGCGCACGGCAGGCTCCCCATGGACCAGACCACCTCGCGGAAGATGAACGCGGCCCTCGCGGGAGTCGCGACCCGTGGTTCGGCCGCCTGGCGCTTCGGCGGCTGGCCGCATGACAAGATCCCGATGCACGCCAAGACGGGCACCGCCGAGGTGTACGGAAAGCAGACCACCTCCTGGTTCGCCTCGTACACCCGCGACTACACGATCGTGATGACGATCTCCCAGGGCGGCACCGGATCGGGCGCCTCCGGACCGCATGTCCGCAAGATCTACGAGGCGATGTACGGGCTGGACGAGAAGGGCGGCCAGGACCTCAAGCGGGCTCTGCTGCCCGCCCCGCAGCAGGCCCTGCCGAAGATCGGGTCCGACGGCACGATCGACTCGCCGAAGATCAAGCCGTACCAGCCGCGGAAGCCGCTCGACGAACTCCAGCAGCCGGCGGGCTGGACCCGGCCGGGCGGCGACCGGGAGAGCACCCGCCCGCCCGGAGACCAGCAGCTCGCGGGCCCGCCCGCCGGAAGGGACTGAGGCATGGCCGGCACCAATGGCTTCTCCGTCTCCGGATACGGGCCCCGGCGCGGCGGGATCTGGTCCCAGCTCTGGGCCCGTGACTCGGTGACGCGGCGGCTCGACTGGCCGCTGCTCTGCTCCGCCGTCGCGCTCTCCGGCATCGGCGCGCTGCTGGTCTGGTCCGCCACCCGGGGCCGCACCGAGCTCAACCAGGGCGACCCCTACTACTTCCTCTTCCGCCATCTGCTCAACACCGGCATCGGCATCGCCCTGATGATCGGCACCATCTGGCTCGGCCACCGCACCCTGCGCGGCGCGGTGCCGGTGCTCTACGGCATCTCCGTCCTGCTCATTCTGCTGGTGCTCACCCCGCTCGGCGCGACCATCAACGGCGCGCACGCGTGGATCGTCATCGGCGGCGGCTTCTCCCTCCAGCCCTCCGAATTCGTGAAGATCACGATCATTCTGGGGATGGCGATGCTGCTCGCATCGCGGGTCGACGCGGGCGATCTCGCCCATCCGGACCATCGCACCGTCGCCAAATCGCTCGGCATCGCCGTACTGCCCATGGTGATCGTCATGCTGATGCCGGACCTCGGCTCGGTGATGGTCATGGTCGTGATCATGCTGGGGGTGCTGCTCGCCTCCGGTGCGCCCAACCGCTGGGTCCTCGGACTGATCGGCAGCGGAGTGGTGGGGGCCGTGCTCGTCACCGCGCTCGGACTGCTCGACGAGTACCAGATCAACCGGTTCGCGGCCTTCGCCAACCCCGAGCTCGACCCGGCGGGCGTCGGCTACAACACCAACCAGGCCCGGATCGCCATCGGCTCGGGCGGACTGCTGGGCACCGGGCTCTTCAAGGGCTCCCAGACCACCGGCCAGTTCGTCCCCGAACAGCAGACGGACTTCGTCTTCACCGTCGCGGGCGAGGAGCTGGGCTTCGTCGGGGCCGCGCTGATCCTGGTGCTGCTCGGCGTGGTGCTCTGGCGGGCCTGCCGGATCGCCCGCGAGACCACCGAGCTCTACGGAACGATCGTGGCCGCCGGGATCATCGCCTGGTTCGCCTTCCAGTCCTTCGAGAACATCGGCATGACGCTGGGCATCATGCCGGTGGCCGGGCTTCCGCTGCCGTTCGTGTCGTACGGAGGCTCGTCCATGTTCGCGGTCTGGGTGGCGATTGGGCTGCTCCAGTCCATCCGGGTGCAGCGGCCGATGTCGGCTTGAGCGGCCGGGCGGCAGCCTGGGATCAGCTCCCGAAGGGTCCTCGACCACCCCGGAGACCGCCCGGACACCGCCCGGTGACTGCCCGGACACCGCCCGGTGACTGCCGCGGATCGCTTTCGCGAACTAGATTCGGTTCATGGTGGATACGAAGCGCGAAATCGAGCGGAAGTACGAAGCCACCCCCGGGACCCGGCTGCCGGATCTCACCCGGACGGCCGGGGTCGCGGCCGTCGTCGACCAGGGCACGGCCGAGCTGGACGCGGTCTACTACGACACGGCCGATCTCCGGCTCGCCGCGGCCTCCATCACGCTCCGCAGGCGCACCGGCGGCGGCGACGAGGGCTGGCACCTCAAACTGCCCGTCGCCCCGGACGTACGGGACGAGATCCGGGCCCCCCTGTCCGAGCGGCTCCCGCGCACCCTCCGAAGGCTGGTCAGGGCCCGCACCCGGGGCGCCGAGCTCACCCCCGTGATGCGGCTGCTCTCCGCCCGGCGCACCCTGCTGCTGGTCGACGCGGACCGCGCCCCGCTGGCCGAGCTCAGCCGGGACGCGGTCCGCGCCGAGCGGCTCTCCGGCCCGGCGGACGGCGCCTCCTGGGACGAGATCGAGGCCGAGCTCGCGGACGGCGTCGACCCCGCGTTCCTGGACCGGATCGACAAGAAGCTGCGGAAGGCGGGGCTGCGGCCGTCCCGGTCCCCGTCCAAGCTGGCCAGAGCCCTCCAGGAGACCGGCCTGGACGCCCCCCGGACCACCTCCCCCGAACCGGTGAACGCGGGCGATCACATCCTCGCCTATCTGCGCGAACAGGCCGAAGCCCTGCTGGCGTACGACCCCGGGGTACGGCAGGACCTGCCCGACGCCGTCCACCAGATGAGGGTCTCCACCCGGCGGCTGCGCAGCGCCTTCCGCAGCTACCGCGGCATCCTGGACCGGGCGGTGACCGATCCGGTCGGCGAAGAGCTGAAATGGCTGGCCGGAGAGCTGGGGGCGGCCCGTGACCAGGAGGTCCTCGCCGAACGGCTGCGCGAGCGGATCGACGCGCTGCCGAAGCCGCTGCTGCTCGGCCCGGTGCGCGGACGGCTCCGTATCTGGTCCGCCGCCCAGGGCTCCGGCGCGCGCCGCAGGGCCGTCGCCGCCCTCGACGGCAAGCGGTATCTCGCGCTGCTCCGGTCCCTGGACGCGCTGCTCGCCGATCCGCCGCTGCTGAAGGCGGCGTCCGGCCCGGCGGACACGGTGATCCCCCGGGCGGTGCTGAGGGACTGGGAGCGGCTCGCGGAGCGGATCGGGCACGCGCTGGCGCTCCCGGCGGGGACCGAACGCGATCTGGCCCTGCACGACGCCCGCAAGGCGGCGAAGCGCGCCCGGTACGCGGGGGAGGCCGCGACGCCCGCGCTCGGCAAGCCGGCCAGACGGTTCGCCCAGCGGATGAAGGCCGTGCAGACGGTGCTCGGCGACCACCAGGACAGCGTGGTCGCGCGGGACACCCTGCGTGAGCTGGCGATCCAGGCGCACGCGGCGGGGGAGTCGGCCTTCACCTGGGGGCTGCTCTACGGCCAGGAGCAGCGCTCGGCGGACGCCCGGGAGCGGGAGCTGCCGGGCGTCTGGGCCGGGGCGTCGCCCGACGAGGTGCGGCGGCTGCCGGGGCGCTGACCGTGCGGGTGCGGGGTGCTGACCGTGCGTGGGGCGGTGGCTGCGGGGGCCGCTGGCCGTGCGGGGGGCGGCCCTCCAGCGGTTACGCTAGAGAGTCACCCCCCTGCCAGCCCACGAAAGCCCTGAGATGTCTGCTGCTGAGTCGGTGTTCCCCCAGCTCGAAGCGCTCCTTCCGCATGTGCAGAAGCCCATCCAGTACGTCGGCGGTGAGCTGAACTCCACCGTCAAGGACTGGGACGAGTGCGATGTGACCTGGGCGCTGATGTACCCGGACGCCTACGAGGTCGGGCTGCCCAACCAGGGCGTCATGATCCTCTATGAGGTACTGAACGAACGCCCGGGCGTTCTGGCCGAGCGCACCTACAGCGTCTGGCCGGACCTGGAGGAGCTGATGCGTGAGCACGGCGTCCCCCAGTTCACGGTCGACTCGCACCGCCCGGTCGGCGCCTTCGACGTCTTCGGGCTGAGCTTCTCCACCGAGCTGGGCTACACCAATATGCTCACGGCCCTCGATCTGGCGGGCATTCCGCTGGCGGCCGGGGACCGGACGGTCGACGACCCGATCGTGCTCGCGGGCGGCCACGCGGCCTTCAACCCCGAGCCGATCGCCGAGTTCATCGACTGCGCCGTCATCGGCGACGGTGAGCAGGCCGTTCTCGACATCACCGAGATCGTCCGCGCCTGGAAGGCGGAGGGCCGCCCCGGCGGCCGTGAGGAGGTGCTCTTCCGGCTGGCGAAGACCGGCGGGGTGTACGTCCCGCGCTTCTACGACGTGGAGTATCTGCCGGACGGCCGGATCGGCCGGGTCGTGCCCAACAAGTCCGGTGTGCCGTGGCGCGTCTCCAAGCACACCGTCATGGACCTGGACGAGTGGCCCTACCCCAAGCAGCCGCTCGTCCCCCTCGCCGAGACCGTCCATGAGCGGATGTCCGTCGAGATCTTCCGCGGCTGCACCCGTGGCTGCCGTTTCTGCCAGGCCGGCATGATCACGCGTCCCGTACGGGAGCGAAGCATCACCGGCATCGGCGAGATGGTCGAGAAGGGTCTCAAGGCCACCGGCTTCGAGGAGGTCGGTCTTCTCTCGCTGTCCAGCGCCGACCACTCCGAGATCGGCGACATCGCCAAGGGACTGGCGGACCGGTACGAAGAGGACAAGGTCGGTCTCTCCCTCCCCTCCACCCGGGTCGACGCCTTCAACGTCGACCTCGCCAACGAGCTCACCCGCAACGGCCGCCGCTCGGGTCTCACCTTCGCCCCCGAGGGCGGCTCCGAGCGGCTGCGCAAGGTCATCAACAAGATGGTCTCGGAGGAGGACCTGATCCGTACGGTCTCCACGGCGTACGGCAACGGCTGGCGGCAGGTGAAGCTGTACTTCATGTGCGGTCTGCCGACCGAGACCGATGACGATGTGCTCCAGATCGGCGACATGGCGGTCAACGTGATCGCCAAGGGCCGTGAGGTCTCGGGCTCCCAGGACATCCGCTGCACCGTCTCCATCGGCGGATTCGTGCCCAAGCCGCACACCCCCTTCCAGTGGGCCCCGCAGCTGAGCGCCGAGGACACCGACGCCCGTCTCACCAAGCTCCGCGACAAGATCCGCGGCGACAAGAAGTACGGCCGCTCCATCGGCTTCCGCTACCACGACGGCAAGCCCGGCATCGTCGAGGGACTGCTCTCGCGCGGCGACCGCCGCGTCGGCTCCGTGATCCGCGCCGTCTACGAGGACGGCGGTCGCTTCGACGGCTGGCGCGAGCACTTCTCGTACGACCGCTGGATGGCCTGCGCCGAGAAGACGCTGCCCGGCTTCGGCGTGGACGTCGACTGGTACACCACCCGTGAGCGCACCTACGAGGAGGTCCTGCCCTGGGACCACCTGGACTCCGGCCTGGACAAGGACTGGCTCTGGGAGGACTGGCAGGACGCCCTCGACGAGACCGAGGTCGAGGACTGCCGCTGGACGCCGTGTTTCGACTGCGGCGTCTGCCCCCAGCTCGGGCTCGACATCCAGATCGGCCCCACGGGCAAGAAGCTGCTGCCGCTGACCGTCGTCAAGTAGCGCGGACCGGGAGGACCCGGCCGCTGGGGGGAGACCTCCGGTGGCCGGGTCTTTCGCCGTCCTGGCTCCGGGGCGCTCGTACGGGTGCCGGGGCGGGCGCCGGGCGGGCACCGGGCGGGGTGTCGCTGAGGCGGTACCGGGGGCCGTACCGCGGCCGTATCGGGGCTGGGGAGCGCCGGCGCGGCGGGCGGTGCGGCGGCGGTGTGCGACGCCGGGGGAACCGGGCGCGGTCGTGAAGCGTACTCTGGGTAGTACAACGACTGTCTCCGGCGCGGCGGCCGGGCCCGAGATCTCCCTCCATCAGCGGGGGTGAGCCGGGCAGGCCCGCCCGGGGTAGCCCCGCATTCCGAGGGCGGGCGCCATCCGCGCCCGCTCCGCACCGAGGAGAAGAACCACTGGGCAAGCGACAGCCCGAAGGCCCGCCGCCCGCACCCGCGGTGCAGCGCATCAGATTGCGCTACACCAAGCGTGGCCGCCTCCGGTTCACCAGCCACCGTGACTTCCAGCGAGCCTTCGAGCGGGCCCTGAGGCGTGCCGAGGTGCCCATGGCGTACTCGGCGGGCTTCACCCCGCACCCGAAGGTGTCGTATGCCAATGCCGCACCCACCGGCACGGGCAGCGAGGCCGAGTATCTGGAGATCGCCCTCACCGAGCACCGCGACCCGGCCAAGCTGGCGGAGCTGCTCGATGAGTCGCTGCCGGCCGGGCTGGACATCACCGACGCCGTCGAGGCCCGTACCCCGGGTCTCGCCGACCGGCTCACCGCATCCGTGTGGGAGCTGCGGCTCGACGGGGTGGCGGTCGAGGACGCGGAGCGGGCCGTCTCGGCCTTCCTCGCGGCCGACGCCGTCGATGTCCAGCGCAGGACGAAGAACGGGATGCGGACGTTCGACGCGCGCGGCGCGGTCGCCGAACTTCAGGCGCTCCCTCCACAGGCCGATAGGTCTCTGGACGGGCGCTGTGCGATACTGCGGCTGGTTGTTCGGCACGTAACGCCTGCCGTGCGACCCGACGACGTCCTGTCCGGTCTCCGCGCTGTGACCGACCTGGCGCCGCCGGTCCCCGCAGCGGTGACCAGGCTGGCGCAGGGGCTCTTCGACGAGGAGTCCGGCACGGTGACCGACCCGCTCGCGCTCGACCGCGAGGCAGTTCCGGCCGCTCCACCCACGGCCGTCGGAACCGTCTCCCCCTAGCTCAGCCAGGGGGACCCCCGCGACGGCGCCGGATGGTCCCGCCGCGCGTACAGGCAGTCGTTGAGAGCGGCCACTCGGGAGCCACCTGGGTCGGGCCGCTGACACCACAAGAGACTTTCGCCAGGCCGTGCGTATATCGCGTACGGAACCGGCGGGCCAGACATACAGCTCCCGTGCGGCGCCCGCGCCCCGGGCCGTAGGCACCGTGCGATCGCGCGGCGATGCGGCCGGGCTGCCGGCGCCCGGGAGCGCGACGGGAGAACCGCCCGCATGCACGAGCTGAACGAATCCGGCAGCGCCGGAGACAGCAAGGAAGAGAACAACAGCCCCAGCGACACGCTGCCGCCGCGCCGCCGTCGCCGGGCCGCGTCCCGTCCGGCGGGACCGCCGGTCGCCGAGGGCGCCGGATCGGCCGAGCAGACCGCGTCTGCCGAGCCTGCCGCGTCCGCCGCATCCGCTGAGGAGGCGGCCCCGGTGGAGGCTGCCGCGCCGCGTGCGCGCCGCCGTGCCACGCGTAAGGCGACGGCTCCGGCCGGGGCCCCGCAGGCCGCTGAGCCGGTAGCCGTGGAGGCTGAGGCTGAGGCTGTGGTGGAGGAGGCTCCCGCGCCGCGTGCGCGTCGCCGGGCCACTCGCGCCGTGTCCGCGCCTGAGCCGGTGGCCGAGGCCGCTGAGACGGTTGAGGTCGTTGAGGAGGCTGAGGTCGCCGCGCCGCGTGCGCGTCGCCGTGCCACGCGTAAGGCGACGGCTCCGGCCGGGGCCCCGCAGGCCGCTGAGCCGGTAGCCGTGGAGGCTGAGGCTGTGGTGGAGGAGGCTGCCGCGCCGCGTGCGCGTCGTCGTGCCACGCGTAAGGCGACGGAGTCCGCTGAGCCGGTGGCCGTGGAGGCCGAGGTC
>NZ_VCLA01000140.1:0-26264 GCF_009600885.1 Streptomyces jumonjinensis | reverse complement strand
CCGTGCCACCCGCTCCGTGTCCGCGCCCGAGCCGGTCGCCGAGGCCGCCGAGCCGGAGATCCAGACCCCCCCGGTGGAGAAGGCCACCCCCCGTGGCCGAGGCCGCAGGCGTGTGGTGTCGCCCGAGTTCACCGCCCAGCGGACCGAGGGCGCGACCGCCCGCCGCGCCGGACGGCCTGCCGTGGCCGTCTTCCAGGCTCCCGTCTTCGCCGAGCCGATGTTCCAGACCCCGGAGACGGCCGCTGCCGCTGCCGCCGCCGCGCTCGATGTGGACGCCGAGGCCGAAGAGGACGAGCAGATCGCCCGGGCGGAGCCCGTGGCGGCCGAGCCGGTGACGGCCGAGCCGGTGGCCGAGCCCGCCCCCGAGCCCTCGGGCCGCCGTCGCCGCCGCCGTCGCGGTGAGAGCGCCGAGCAGGCCGTGGCCCCCGCCGCTCCGGCCGTTCCCGCCGCCCAGGCCGCCCCGGCCGAGGCGCCCGCCGAGGAACTGGCCGAGGACGAGGCAGAGCAGGCCGTCGAGGCCGCCGATGAGCAGGACGAGTTCGAGGACCGTCCCTCGCGCCGTCGCCGCCGTGGTGGCCGTCGCCGCCGCCGTGGCGAGGCCGCCGACGCCGATGACGCCGTGGACGAGCACGAGGAGTCCGCCGACGAGGCGGCCGAGGAGGAGACGGAGGGCGGCGAGCCCGAGGGCGAGGGCGCCGCCGGTTCCTCCAGCAGCCGTCGCCGCCGTCGCCGTCGCCGTCGCAGCGGTGAGTCCGCCGGAGACGAGGAGCCGGGCGCCAACGACCCCGAGCGCACGGTCGTCAAGGTCCGTGAGCCGCGTGCCGCGCGCTCCCGGAGCGAGGAGCCGACCGACTTCCAGGACGCCGTGCAGTCCATCAAGGGCTCCACCCGTCTGGAGGCGAAGAAGCAGCGCCGCCGTGAGGGCCGCGAGCAGGGCCGCCGCCGTGTTCCGATCATCACCGAGGCCGAGTTCCTCGCCCGCCGTGAGGCCGTCGAGCGGGTGATGGTCGTCCGCCAGAGCGGCGAGCGCACCCAGATCGGCGTCCTTGAGGACAATGTGCTCGTCGAGCACTACGTCAACAAGGAGCAGGCCACGTCCTACGTCGGCAATGTCTACCTGGGCAAGGTGCAGAACGTACTGCCGTCCATGGAGGCCGCCTTCGTCGACATCGGCAAGGGCCGCAACGCGGTGCTCTACGCCGGCGAGGTCAACTTCGAGGCGCTCGGCATGGCCAACGGCCCGCGCCGGATCGAGGTCGCGCTCAAGTCCGGCCAGTCCGTGCTCGTCCAGGTGACGAAGGACCCGATCGGCCACAAGGGCGCCCGGCTGACCAGCCAGGTCTCCCTGCCCGGCCGCTATCTGGTCTATGTGCCCGAGGGCTCGATGACCGGCATCAGCCGCAAGCTGCCCGACACCGAGCGCGCCCGGCTGAAGACCATCCTCAAGAAGATCGTCCCCGAGGACGCGGGCGTGATCGTCCGTACCGCCGCCGAGGGCGCGAGCGAGGACGAGCTCCGCCGCGACGTCGAGCGTCTCCAGGCGCAGTGGGAGGACATCCAGAAGAAGGCGAAGAGCGGCAACGCCCCGACCCTTCTCTACGGTGAGCCGGACATGACCGTCCGGGTCGTCCGCGACATCTTCAACGAGGACTTCTCCAAGGTCATCGTCAGCGGAGACGAGGCGTGGGAGACCATCCACGGCTATGTCTCGCATGTCGCGCCCGACCTGTCCGACCGCCTTCAGCGGTGGACCAGCGAGGTCGACGTCTTCGCGACCTACCGCATCGACGAGCAGCTGATGAAGGCGCTGGACCGGAAGGTCTGGCTGCCGTCCGGCGGCTCGCTGGTGATCGACAAGACCGAGGCCATGATCGTGGTCGACGTCAACACCGGTAAGTTCACCGGCCAGGGCGGCAACCTGGAGGAGACCGTCACCAGGAACAACCTGGAGGCGGCCGAGGAGATCGTGCGCCAGCTGCGGCTGCGCGACCTCGGCGGGATCGTCGTGGTCGACTTCATCGACATGGTCCTCGAATCCAACCGGGACCTGGTCATGCGGCGGCTGCTGGAGTGCCTCGGCCGGGACCGGACGAAGCATCAGGTCGCCGAAGTCACCTCGCTGGGCCTGGTCCAGATGACCCGTAAGCGGGTGGGCCAGGGTCTGCTGGAGTCCTTCTCCGAGACCTGCGTCCACTGCAACGGCCGTGGCGTGATCGTGCACATGGAGCAGCCTTCCGCCCCCGGCGGCGGTGGCGGCGGCAAGCGCTCGAAGAAGCGCGGTCGCGGCGGCGCGGAGCATGTGCACGAGCACGAGACCGCGGCGGCGGAGGCCGTGGAGGAGCAGGTCGAGACGGAGGCGGAGATCGCCGCCGAGGCGGCCGAGCCCACCGCGCTCCCCGAGCCCGCTTTCGTACCGGACGAGGAGCTGTACAGCAGCGCCGCCGAGGCGGAGGCCGCCGCACAGCGCGGTCGTGGCCGCCGCCGGGCGACCCGCAGGGCGTCGGCTCCGGCCGGCGCACCCCGGGCCGCCGCGCCGGAGATCGTGGTCGACGCCAAGGCGGAGGCCCCGGCCCCTGCCGAGGCGCCCGAGCCCGTGGTCGAGCCGGCTCCCGTGGTGGAGCCGGAGGCGCAGGCCGCTCCGCCGCGTGCCCGCCGCCGGGTGACCCGTAAGGCCACCGCTCCGGCCGGTTCGCCGGCGGGCGGGCAGGAGGCCGCGGTCGTCGTGGTCGACGGCCACTCCGAGACCGTTCCGGCGGAGGTCACCGCTCCGGCGGAGACCGTGGAGGAGAAGGCGCCCGCCAAGAAGGCGGCCCGCAAGACCGCCAAGAAGGTCACCGCGAAGAAGGCCGCTGTGAAGAAGACGGCGGCCAAGAAGACCGTGGCCAAGAAGACCGCCGCGAAGAAGACGGTGGCCAAGAAGGCGACAGCGAAGAAGACCGCCGCCGCCGAATAACCCCCACCGCCGGCCCCGGCCGAACCCCGTGTGGCCCACACCCCGCCAGGGACGTGGGCCACACGCCGTTCCCCTGAAATCCAGCCCCTCCGGCGTTTGAGGAGCGGGGGTTCGGGGGCGGAGCCCCTGACGAGAGCCCGCGCGGTGCGGGGTGCCTGAATTTCAGCCCCTCCGGCGTTTGAGGAGCGGGGGTTCGGGGCGGTGCCCCCGACGAGAGCCTGAAATCCAGCCCCTCCGGCGTTTGAGGAGCAGGGGTTCGGGGGCAGCGCCCCCGACCAGAGCCCGCAGGACGCGGGGACCTGAGCACGGGCCCCGAATGCCCCCCACCCCCGGTTTGACCCGCAGATTCACCCCCCGTACTCTTGACTCTCGGTGTGTTTCCCTACGCACCCACCCCTGAGCACCCCCCTCCCGGCGGTTCCACCGGATACGGGAGAGGCCGCTCGTCCTTCCGGATCGTCGCAGGCCCCGGCCTGTGTGAGCGGCTGGCATCAGGGGGTCCGTTCCGAGCGAGAGAGAGATCCGCGTGTACGCCATCGTGCGCAGCGGTGGTCGCCAGCACAAGGTTGCTGTCGGCGACATCGTTGAGGTTGACAAGATTTCCACTGCCAAGGTTGGCGACACGGTAGAGCTCTCTACCCTGCTCGTTGTCGACGGCGAAGCTGTGACCAGCGACCCCTGGGTGCTGGCCGGCATCAAGGTCACGGCCGAGGTCGTGGACCACCACAAGGGCGCGAAGATCGACATCCTGCGCTACAAGAACAAGACCGGCTACCGCCGTCGCCAGGGTCACCGCCAGCAGTACACGGCGATCAAGGTCACCGGCATCCCCACGGCCGCGAAGTAAGGGACTGAGGAGACATGGCACATAAGAAGGGCGCATCGTCCACTCGGAACGGTCGCGATTCCAATGCTCAGCGGCTCGGCGTGAAGCGCTTCGGCGGTCAGGTCGTCAACGCCGGTGAGATCCTGGTCCGCCAGCGCGGCACCCACTTCCACCCGGGCACGGGCGTCGGCCGCGGCGGCGACGACACCCTGTTCGCACTGAACGCCGGGGCGGTCGAGTTCGGCCGGCACCGTGGCCGCAAGGTCGTGAACATCGTTCCGGTCGCCGAGTAATCGAGTTCGATTTCCTGGCACCGTAGAGCGGTTCACCGCGGATAATTCCGCGGGGTTCTCTGTGGAGGCGGATCTCACTTCCCCTGTCGGGAAGCGGGTCCGCCTCTGCTGTGTTAGAGCTAGCACCATTCCGTAAACACTGGAGGCACCACCATGACCACCTTCGTGGACCGCGTCGAGCTGCACGCCGCCGCGGGTAACGGAGGCCACGGCTGCGCCTCCGTTCACCGGGAGAAGTTCAAGCCGCTAGGCGGACCGGACGGCGGCAACGGCGGCCGGGGCGGCGATGTGATCCTCGTGGTCGACCAGTCGGTGACCACCCTGCTCGACTATCACCACAGCCCGCACCGCAAGGCCACCAACGGTCAGCCCGGCGCCGGCGACAACCGCTCCGGCAAGGACGGCCAGGACCTGATCCTGCCCGTCCCGGACGGCACGGTCGTCCTGGACGCCCAGGGCAATGTGCTGGCCGACCTGGTGGGCCAGGGCACCACCTTCGTCGCGGGCCAGGGCGGCCGAGGCGGCCTGGGCAACGCGGCGCTCGCCTCCGCCCGCCGCAAGGCCCCCGGCTTCGCGCTGCTCGGCGAGCCGGGCGAGAGCCGCGATGTGGTCATGGAGCTGAAGACCGTCGCCGATGTGGCGCTGGTCGGCTACCCCAGCGCGGGCAAGTCCTCGCTGATCTCGGTGCTCAGCGCCGCCAAGCCGAAGATCGCGGACTACCCCTTCACCACCCTGGTGCCCAACCTGGGCGTCGTCACCGCGGGCTCCACCGTCTACACCATCGCCGATGTGCCCGGCCTGATCCCGGGCGCGAGCCAGGGCAAGGGACTGGGCCTGGAGTTCCTCCGCCATGTCGAGCGCTGCTCGGTCCTGGTCCATGTACTGGACACCGCGACGCTGGAGTCGGAGCGCGACCCCGTCTCCGACCTCGATGTGATCGAGGCCGAGCTGAGCCAGTACGGCGGCCTGGACGACCGTCCCCGGATCGTCGTCCTCAACAAGGTCGACATTCCCGACGGCCAGGATCTCGCCGAGATGATCCGCCCCGAGCTGGAGGCCCGCGGCTACCGGATCTTCGAGGTGTCGGCCGTGGCCCGCACCGGGCTCAAGGAGCTGTCCTTCGCGCTGGCGCAGATCATCGCCGAGGCGCGTGCGGCCAAGCCCGTGGAGGAGGCGACCCGTATCGTCATCCGGCCCAAGGCCGTCGACGACACCGGCTTCACCGTCGTGCGCGAGGACGACGGCCTGTACCGGGTGCGCGGTGAGAAGCCGGAGCGCTGGGTGCGCCAGACCGACTTCAACAACGACGAGGCGGTCGGCTATCTCGCGGACCGGCTGAGCCGCCTCGGCGTCGAGGACAAGCTGATGAAGGCGGGTGCTCGCGCGGGTGACGGCGTCGCCATCGGTCCCGAGGACAACGCCGTGGTCTTCGACTGGGAGCCGACCATGATGGCGGGCGCCGAAATGCTCGGCCGCCGTGGCGAGGACCACCGTCTGGAGGCCCCGCGGCCTGCGGCGCAGCGTCGTCGTGACCGTGACGCGGAGCGGGACGAAGCCCAGCAGGAGTACGACGAATTCCATCCGTTCCAGTGACGGTCCGCTCAAGTGACGGGCCGTTTCGGTAACGTCGCTTGCGCGGTTCGGCCGCTTCGGTAGGGAATCCTTGCCGTCATGGTCTTCCGCACCGTCCGCCCGCCCGCTGTTCGCTGTGATCTGCGCCCGTCAGGGGAATGGTTCTCCGTTCCCCTGGCGGGTCTTTTCCTTGCCCGCAGCCCTTGGGGTCGCCGGGGTTTCCGGTGCGTCGATGCCGTATGTATCCGGAAAATAGAACAATCTGGTGATGGTGGTGCGGAACTCCGTCAGCCTTTATGCGGGGCGGCGCGGACGGGTCTGGTCGGACGAGCGGAGCACTGGTGAAGATTTCGTTTCTCATCCACACCGTTTACGGGATCGGCGGGACCATCCGCACCACGCTGAACCTGGCGGAAGAGCTGGCCGACCGGCATGAGATCGAGATCGTCTCGGCCTTCCGGCACCGGGCGATCCCGCTCTTCGACATCGATCCGCGCATCACCGTCGTACCGCTCGTCGACACCCGTCCCAAGTCGCCGGAGAGCGCGCGGAAGCACCCGCTCCACCAGCGGCCGTCCGAGGTGTTCCCCCGCTTCGAGGCCCGCTACCAGGAGTACAGCGAGCTCACTGATCAGCGGGTACGCGATCACTACGAGGCGTCGGACGCCGATGTGGTCATCGGCACCAGGCCGGGTCTGGTGGCCTACGCGGCCGAGTTCGCTCCGCGCGGGGCCGTGGTCATCGGCCAGGAGCACATGACCCACACCATCACAAGCCGGAGCTCCGCGAGGAGATGCGGTCGTATCTTCTGAAAGTCGATGCCCTGGTGACGGTGTCCGAGGGCGATGCCGCCGTCTGGCGTGAGCAGATGCCGCTCCGCACCACCCGTATCCTCGCCATTCCCAACAGCATTCCCGAGCCGACCGTGGCGCCGTCCGATCTCTCGGGCAATATCGTCGTCGCGGCGGGCCGCCTTTCCCGGGAGAAGCAGTACGAGGTGCTGATCAAGGCATTCGCCAAGGTCGTGGCCAAGCACCCGGAATGGTCGCTGCGGGTATGCGGCTGGGGGACCGAGAAGGAGCGGCTGCGCAAGCGCGTCCAGAAGCATCTGCTCAGCAATCATGTGCAACTGATGGGACCGTGCTCGCCGATCGACCCCGAATGGGTCAAGGGGGCGATCGCGGTGTCCACTTCGCGCCATGAGTCCTTTGGAATGACCCTGGTGGAGGCCATGCGCAATGGGCTGCCGGTGGTCAGCACCGACTGCGACTACGGCCCGCGCGAGATCATCAGGGACGGGGAGGACGGTCTGCTGGTGCCGGTCGGCAAGGCCGACGACGTGGCCGACGCGCTCATCAGACTCATCGAGGACGAGGAGCTGCGGCGGACGATGGGCGCCGCCGCCATCCGCAACGCCCGGCGCTACGACCCGAGCGCGGTCGCCAAGCAGTACGCGGACCTCTTCGCCGAACTCGGCGCGGGGTCGTCGCAGCACGCCGTGAACGGGGGGCCGGACGGCCCGGCGCCGGGCCCGCTCCCTGCGGCCGGGGGTTTCGCCCCGCTGGCGGACTGTGTCGCGGAGGCGGACGGATCCCTCACCGTCACCGTGGTCGCGCCCGAGGCCGCGGCGCTGAAATACCGGGGGCTCCGGCTGGTCTGCGCCCGGCTCGGCGGCGGCGCGGACGACCGGGTCTATCCGTTCGCCCCGGACGGCTCGGTGCGCGTCCCGGCGGGCGACGAGTTCGCCGAGGGGCAGTGGCTGTGCCACGCGGAATGGCCGGAACACGCTGAACCGCTGGAGCGCGCGGAGCCCCCGGCGCTCCCGGAACCCCCGGAGCCCCCGTACCGCGCGGAACCCCCGGGACCCCCGTACCGCCCGGAAGGCCCCGGCCCCGCCCGGCGGCCGGCACCCGCCCTCCGTACCGCGCTGATCGCCCGTTCCGTGGACCAGCGAGGCGCACTGCGGGCCGGGGACCGGCGCACCCCCGGGGCGGGGGTGCGCCATCTCGTGCCGTACCGGCGCGCGCCCCAGCACCAGCTCGCCCTCCGCTCCTGGGTGCGCCCCGTGCACGCCGAGGCGGGCGATGTGCACCGCTCCGGGAGCACCCTGATCCTGGAGGGCTCGGTACTGGGGCCGGTGGAGCCGGTCGGCGAGCCGTCCCTGGTGCTGCGCCGCCGTGGCGGCGCCGGGGACGAGCTGGTCTTCCCCGGCGTCCGCCAGGGGACGCGCGGCTTCCGGGTCGTCATCCACGGCGAGGAGGCCGCCCGCCGCCAGCTGGCCGAGAAGGACGCCTGGGAGGTCTGGCTGCGCTTCGCCCCCGACCGGGAGCCGGTACGGGTGGGACGCCTTCTTGACGACGTGGTCCAGAAGGGTGACGTCTTCGTCTACCCCGACGCCCTGGCGCACAAGCACCGGCCGCTGCTGCTGGTCCGCCGGGTGCTGCGCCGTATCCAGCGCCGGGAGCAGCGCCTGGTCAGGGTCACTCTCGTATACGAGGACGAGAACGATCTCGTCCTGCGGGTCGCCGACCGATGACAGGCGACGGATGCCGGGGGAGTGGCTCAAACCGCGCCGCACTGTGTCATCCGTCACCCCGCCGATCGGCCGCGCCCGCGCCAACCCCCCTGGCCAGGCGGTGAACACCAGGCGGCGCGGGGGGAGCGAGCGGAAGCGTCCCACCTTGCGAGACGGTCACACAGAGTGCGACCATCGCACGGTCTCACTCGTCTGAAGGTAGGTCGTTCTGTGTCTGTGCCGCACGAAGCCAAGCCCCGTACCACGGCCGTGGTCCTCGCCGGGGGTACCGGACAGCGCGTGGGTCTGGCGATCCCGAAGCAGCTGCTGAAGATCGCTGGCAAGGCTGTCATCGAGCACACACTGTCGATCTTCCAGCAGGCCGAGTCCATCGACGATGTGATCGTACTGATGGCCCCGGGCTTCGTCCCCGACATCGAGAAGATCGTCGAGAGGGCCGGACTGACCAAGGTCACCAAGATCATCGAGGGCGGCGCCACCCGCAATGAGACCACCGAGCGCGCCATCGCCGCGCTGGGCGAGGGGCTGGCCGAGGGCGAGGACCGCAATGTCCTCTTCCACGACGCCGTCCGTCCGCTGCTGTCACAGCGAGTGATTCAGGACTGTGTCGACGCGCTCGACCGCTACCAGGCCGTCGACGTCGCCATCCCCTCCGCGGACACCATCATCGTGACCCGCACCCACGGCGAGGACGGCGAGTTCATCACCGACGTGCCGGACCGCTCCCGCCTGCGTCGTGGCCAGACGCCGCAGGCGTTCAAGCTCTCCACCATCCGCAGGGCGTACGAGGTCGCTTCCGGCGACCCGAACTTCCAGGCCACCGACGACTGCTCCGTGGTCCTGAAGTACCTGCCGGACGTACCGATCCATGTCGTCGCGGGCGACGAGTACAACATGAAGGTCACCCAGCCGGTCGACGTCTTCATCACCGACAAGCTCTTCCAGCTGGCCTCCACCGCCGCCCCCCGCCAGGCCGACGAGGCCGCCTACCGGGAGCTGCTGGAGGGCAGGACGCTGGTCGTCTTCGGCGGCTCGTACGGCATCGGCGCGGACATCGCCGAGCTGGCCAAGACCTATGGCGCGCAGGTCTACGCCCTGGGCCGCTCCACCACCGGCACCCATGTCGAGAACCCGGAGCACGTCGACGACGCGCTGTCCAAGGCGTACTCCGAGACCGGCCGCATCGACTATGTGATCAACACCGCGGGCGTGCTGCGCATCGGCAAGCTGGCCGAGACGGACAACAACACGATCCAGGAAGCGCTGAACGTCAATTACCTGGCGCCGGTCCACATCGCCCGCGCTTCGTACAAGTACCTGGCGGAGACCAAGGGGCAGCTGCTCCTCTACACCTCCTCCAGCTATACCCGCGGGCGCGCAGAGTACAGCCTTTACTCGTCCACCAAGGCCGCGATGGTGAATCTGACCCAGGCGCTGTCGGACGAGTGGGCGAATGACGGCATCCGCGTGAACTGCGTGAACCCCGAGCGGACGGCCACCCCGATGCGGACCAAGGCATTCGGCGCGGAGCCTGCGGGCAGCCTGCTGTCCTCCGAGGCCGTGGCGCGCACCTCGCTGGACGTGCTGCTCTCCGAGCTGACCGGACATGTCATCGACGTACGGCAGCAGGACCCGACCCGGGGCGCCAGCGAGGCTTCCGGTTTCGAGCAGGCGCTCGCCGCGGTCCTGGCCCGCGAAGAGGATATGCAATAATTCGCTGTTAAAGCGATGAATGCTGCCACAGCAGTTTTTCGGGCCTCCGTGAACGCCCTGACGTGCCGAAATACCGGGGACGTCGGGAGAGCGGGGGCCCGACTGTGTGCTGTGTGAGGTCCTGACTCCGCCCGTGCGTTGCGAAGTCCCGGATTCGCAATTCTCGCAAAAAGGACCATATCGGCACCCTTTGGAGCAGGTTCTTCGTGATTTCCACCGCCATTCGTCTGGCACGCGTCGGCAGCCTGTCCGAGCTGGCCGCCGCGGCTCTCATCGGACTCGGATATCCATGCCTCATGATCGCCGCGCTGCTGCCGAACGTATGGCTGTTCGCGGCGATAGGGGCCGTGACCTATACGGCCGACTGGTATCTGCACCGCAAGAACAGCTACCTGATCAACCGGCTCGCCAAGGTGCGCGTCGGTGTGACGATCCGCTTCCTGCTGCGCCAGCTGCTGCTGGTGCTGCTGCTCGCGCGTGAGGGCCTGGCCGAGACCACGCTCTTCTACCTGGCCGTCGCGGGCTTCCTGGCCTTCTACGCCCTCCAGGCCCCGCACAGCGCCCTGACCACGCTCATCCGGATGCGCCGCTCGCTGCCGGTGTCCTTCCGGAACATCGACCTCCAGGGCGTGCACATCCCGGACGCCCCGCCGAAGGCGCTGCGTAACCGCGCCGCCGAGAAGATGCTCCACCTGGATATCCCGGCCATGGCCGGCGTCCTGCTGGCGGCGGCTCTCAACCGGGACGACATCGGTTACGCGGGCATCGCCGCGACCCTCGCGCTCGCGCTGCTCTACATCGCCGCTCTCGCGCCGTATCTCCGCCACAAGCGCCGGGTTCCCCCCGCGCCGGAGGTGCTGGAGGCCGTCAGCGAGTGGCTGCGCGAGTACCGCCCGACCGTGGTGCTCTACTTCTCCGGCTCCAGCGAGTCCGCCTACCAGGCGAACATGTGGCTGGAGACGATGGAGAACATCGAGGGCCGGCCGCTGATCATCATGCGCGAGCGCGGTCTGGTCAACAAGCTCCACCCGACCACCGTCCCGGTGATCTGCGTGCCCGGCGCCACCCACCTGATGAACATGGACCTCTCCACGGTCCGTGTGGCGCTGTACCCGGCCAACGTCGGCAAGAACATCCACCTGCTGCGGGTGCCGACCATCCAGCACGTCTTCATCGGGCACGGCGACAGCGACAAGCTCGCCAGCGTCAACCCGTACAGCAAGGTGTACGACGAGGTCTGGACCGCCGGGCGTGCCGGGCGCGACCGCTACGCCCTGGCCGACGTCGGTGTCCGCGACGACGACATCGTCGAGGTCGGACGGCCCCAGCTCGCCCCGATCCAGAGCTGGACCGGCACCCCGAAGAACCCGATCCCGACGGTCATCTACGCCCCCACCTGGGAAGGCTGGGACGACAACCCGGGCAACACCTCGCTGCTGCTGGCCGGCGAGAACATCATCACCCGGCTGCTGACGGCGGAGCAGCCCGTACGGGTCATCTACAAGCCCCACCCGTTCACCGGCATCCGCGACAAGGAGGCCAAGGTCATCCACAAGCGGATCTCCGAGATGGTGCGGGAGGCCACGCAGCAGCGGGCCGGCGACCCCCGGTGGGCGTCGCTGGCCGAGGCCGCGAAGCCCGCTCAGGAGGCGGCGCGCGCGGAGATGACCCGTATCGAGGCCGAGCTCGCCGAGCTGGCCGGCACGGGCCGCTCCGGCCGCGACGGCGCCGAGGTGTCGCGGGACTCGCTCGCCGACCCGGTGCGCCTGGCGCGCATCAAGGAGCTGCGGGCCGAGTGGAACAGCGCCTACTGGCGCTCCACCGGCTGGTGGGAGCACCTGATCGTCACGGGCGCCGAGCCCAAGCTGTACGACTGCTTCAACGAATCCGACGCCATGGTCTCCGACATCTCCAGCGTGGTCTCGGACTTCATGGCCAGCGGCAAGCCGTACGCCCTGACCGACTCCGCGGAGCTGGGCGCGGAGGAGTTCAAGCGGCAGAACACCGCCGCGCGGGCCGCCGTCATCCTCAGCAACAGCGCCGTCGAGCTGGACGCGCTGCTGGCCGCGGTGGCCTCGCCGGAGCGCGATCTGCTGGCGGGCGACCGTCGCCGGCTGAAGGAGTACCTCCTCGGCCCCGACCACCCCACCTCCATGGAGCGCTTCAACGACGCCGTACGGGAGCTCACCGCCGAGGCGGAGGCCCGTAACCAGGGCGTCGAGCGACGGCTCAGCGAGCAGGGGCAGGGCGAGCTGAACCAGCGGCCGGACGCGGGTCCGGTCGCCGCCGCCGAGCCGAACGGCTCGGGAGCGCCGCTGCCGCGCTGACCCCGCTCAGGCTCAGGAGAACGGAACCCGTGAGGGCCGTACGGCACAGCTGCCGTACGGCCCTCACGGCCGTTCCCTCGCGGTGCGGACGGGCGGGGGCGGGCGTCTGGGGGGAGCCGGACCGTCCAGCGACTGAAATGACGGGGCACCCGGCAGCGGCCCTGGCATAGATTCGCCCTGTGACAGTGGGAAGACAGCAGGTAACGCAGGCACGGCGGATCGTCGTCAAGGTCGGTTCATCGTCGCTGACCACCGCTTCCGGCGGCCTGGACGCCGACCGGGTGGACGCGCTCGTGGACGTGCTCGCCACGGTCCGCAGCGGCGGGGAGAAGGAGATCGTGCTGGTCTCCTCGGGAGCCATCGCGGCCGGGCTCGCCCCCCTGGGGCTCGCCCGCAGACCCAAGGACCTCGCCCGCCAGCAGGCCGCGGCCAGCGTCGGCCAGGGACTGCTCGTCGCCCGCTACACCGCCTCCTTCGCCCGCTACGGCGTACGGGTCGGACAGGTGCTGCTCACCAGCGACGACACCTCCCGCCGCGCCCACTACCGCAACGCCTACCGAACCCTGGACCAGCTCCTCACGATGGGCGCGGTCCCCGTCGTCAACGAGAACGACACCGTCGCCACCGATGAGATCCGCTTCGGCGACAACGACCGGCTCGCCGCCCTCGTCGCCCATCTCGTACGCGCCGATCTGCTGGTGCTCCTCTCGGATGTGGACGGCCTCTACGACGGCGATCCGGCCAGACCCGGCAGCTCCCGGATCGACGAGGTGCGCGGTCCGGCCGATATCGGGCATGTCGAGATCGGCAGCGCGGGCAAGGCGGGCGTCGGCACCGGGGGCATGGTCACCAAGGTGGAGGCGGCCAGGATCGCCGCCGCCGCCGGGGTGCCCGTCGTCCTCACCTCCGCGGTGCGCGCCGCCGACGCGCTGGCGGGCAGGGCCACCGGCACCTTCTTCCACCGCACCGGACGCCGATCGGCCGACCGGCTGCTCTGGCTGGCCCATGCCTCGACCCCGCAGGGCGCGCTGATCCTGGACGACGGCGCGGTGGACGCCGTGGTCCAGGGGCGGAAATCGCTGCTCCCGGCCGGGATCGCGGCGGTGGAGGGCGACTTCAGCGCCGGGGACCCGGTGGAGCTGCGCGACGCCCGGGGCGCCGCCGTCGCCAGAGGACTGGTCAACTTCGACGCCAAGGAGATTCCCCAGCTCCTGGGCCGCTCCACCCGGGAACTCGCCCAGGAACTCGGCCCCGAGTACGAGAAGGAAGTCGTACATAGGGACGATTTGGTCGTACTGCACCCCTGAAACGGCTGAAAGTCCCGTCAACCAACCGGGACCTTTACCAAAAGCACCCCATGTTCCGTCCGGGACTGGTCAACTTTGTTGCGGGGGGACAACGGGGTACAGCAAGACGACACATGCAATCAGGAGGCCGCCGGTGAGACGAGCGCGCCCAGGGGATGTGCCCCGAGCGATCGGGGGCGTCCCACACACCCGCGGGACCGCGGGCGAGCACACCCGTCGGACGGCGGGTGAGAAACGGACCCTGACCAGCGTCGAGGCGGGCGGCGGCTTCGAGACCGCCACGGATCTCGGCACCACCGGCTTCGACACGACTGGCTTCGACACCACCGACCTCGGTGCCACCGACCTCGGCACCACAGACCTCGGCACCACAGACCTCGGCGCCACCGGTTTCGGCGGCGCGGGGGAGAGACCGGACAGCGGGCAGGGACCGAGCCAGGGGTACGGGCCGCTGCTCGGCCGGACCCCGGCACCGGGGCCGCGGTCCCGGCCGACGGAGACCGACGCGTACGGCGATGAGCGGGCGCAGTCGAAGCTGTGGCACATCACCCTCAGCGTCTCCGGCGCCGAAGCGCCCATCAAGGAGGTCCGGCGCGGGCTCGAACAACTGGCCAATGACCATCCCTTCCTGCTGACCAGCCGCTATGCCAATGACCATGCCGAGATCCGTTACTGGGAGGAGGCGCGGGATCTCCACGACGCGGCGGCGGTCGCGCTGCGGCTCTGGGGCGAGCACCGCTCCACGGCGAAGCTGCCGCCATGGGAGATCGTGGGCCTGGAGGTCATCGACCGCCAGACCTACCATCTGCGGATCGCGGAGGGCTACGGCCCGCCGCCCGCCTCCCCGGTGGGCGTCCACCCCTTCTGACCCGGGCGTCCCGCGGGCCGGACTGGACCGGTCCGGCCCTGCGGGCGTCTCGCGGACCGGGACGATGGCGGTTCAGGGCCGGGTGGCCGCGGCGAGCGCACTACCCTGCGGGTATGACCACGTCCTCGCCGCTTTCGCCGTACGACAACCTCTCGCCGGTCGCCCAGGCCGCCTACCGCGCACGAGCCGCCGCGACCGATATCGCGCCGCTGCCGCGCGCGGCGAAGGACGACGCGCTGCTGGCGATCGCGGACGCCCTGGAGGTCCGTACCAGCGAGATCGTCTCGGCCAACGCCGAGGACGTCGCCCGGGCCCGGGAGGCCGGGACCAGCGAGGCGATCATCGACCGGCTCACCCTCACCCCGGAGCGGGTGCGGGCCATCGCCGCCGATGTACGCCATGTCGCGGCCCTCCCCGACCCGGTCGGCGAGGTGGTCCGAGGCTCGACCCTGCCCAACGGCATCGATCTGCGCCAGATCCGGGTCCCCCTCGGAGTCGTCGGCATCATCTACGAGGCCCGGCCCAATGTCACCGTGGACGCCGCGGCGCTCTGCCTCAAGTCCGGCAACGCGGTCCTGCTCCGCGGCTCGTCCTCCGCGTACTCCTCCAACACCGCCCTGGTGCGGGTCGTACGCGACGCGATCGGGGGAGCGGGCCTGCCCGCCGACGCGGTCCAGCTCGTCCCCGGCGAGTCCCGTGACTCCGTGACCGAGCTGATGCGCGCCCGCGGCATGGTGGACGTGCTGATCCCGCGCGGCGGAGCCGGGCTGATCCGCACGGTCGTCGAACAGTCCACCGTCCCCGTCATCGAGACCGGCACCGGCAACTGCCATGTGTACGTGGACGCCGAGACCGACATCCCCATGGCCCTCGACATCCTGATCAACTCCAAGGCCCAGCGCCCCAGCGTGTGCAACGCCGCCGAGACGCTGCTGGTCCACCAGGACATCGCCGCCGAGTTCCTGCCGCGCGCCCTGGACGCCCTCGCGGACGCCGGGGTGACCGTCCACGCCGACGAGCGGGTGCGGGAGCACGCCGAAGGCACCAAGGCGACCGTGGTGGCGGCGACCCCGGAGGACTGGGAGACGGAGTACCTCTCCTATGACATCGCGGCGGCCGTCGTCGATTCGCTGGACGCCGCCGTCGCCCATATCCGGCTCTGGTCGTCCGGCCACACCGAGGCGATCGTCACCACCTCCCAGGCCGCGGCCCGCCGCTTCACCCAATTGGTGGACTCGACCACGGTCGCGGTGAACGCCTCGACCCGCTTCACCGACGGCAGCCAGTTCGGCTTCGGCGCGGAGATCGGCATCTCGACGCAGAAACTGCACGCCCGGGGTCCGATGGGCCTGCCGGAGCTGACCTCCACGAAGTACATCGTCACCGGTGACGGTCACACCAGATGACCTCCCTCCCTCTGTCATGACCCCTGTCCGGCCCCCGTCCAGCCGCTCTCCGGCTCGCGGCCGGGGGCCGCTGGGGCGCTGATTCCCGCGCTCTCCCCAGGCGCGGAGAGTTCTCCTCCGCCCTGCCCAAACCCTCCGGCCGGGTCTACTCTGATTCCGTGCCGGACGACGTGGGGGGCAGGCCGTTCCCGGACGGCTGGGAGCCTGACGACGACCGCGGAGGCGCGGACGAGGACTTCGCCCCCGTGGTGTTCGACGAGGACTTCGTCAGGGCGGCCGAGATCCATGAGCCGACCGCCGTCGAGCGGCTGCTCGCCGCCGCCCAGGCCCGCGCGGAGGCCGAGGCCGCCCGAGCGGCTGGATCGGGCCTGAGCGTCCATGAGGACGAGCGCTGCGACGACGGGTACCCGTACGACGGCGATCGCTCCTACGGCGACGACGACGAGCTCGACGACGACAGCCCCTACGGCAGACACGGCGGCGCGCTGCGCCCCTATCGCAGCAGCGCCCGCTGGCACCGCCCCGTCGCCTGGATCCTCGCCCTGCTGATGGGCGTGGGGATGGTCGCCCTCGCCTTCACCGCCGTCTACCGGGGAGCGGCCGGCAGCCGTCAGGATCAGGTGCCCCCGCCGGCGACCAGCGGTGTCGACGCCACCGCGACGACCGGCTCCGCCCCGGACGCCGTCGTCGGCCCCTCGGTCCGCACCCCCTGACAGACCCGCCCTCGACGGCCCGGCGACGGCCCGCCGTCGCTGTCGCCGCGATGAGGGCGATGAGGGCAATGAGGGTGACGGCAGTGCCGTAGGGCGGCGGCCGTGACGGTGAACAGCGGGAGTGACGGCGGTGCCGTACGGCGCCCGAGGTCAGGGTGATCGGCGAAGGCGACCGCAGTGAAGCGAGAGGGTGACAGAGGCCGCCGGGGTGAGAGGCCGTCAGACTTTGCCGCGCATCGCTACGTTTACCCGAGCCCCGCCGGACCTACCCTCAAGGTATGGCCGGTCGCGCGGACCCCCCAGAGGGGACCCCGGAAGGGCTCCCCGGCGGCGGAGAGGACGAGTACCGATCCGTCGTCTTCGACGAATCGTTCGTCAAGGCTGCGCGGCTTCAGGAGTTCTCCGCGCAGGAGCGGATGGCCGAGCGCACCCGCGCCGTACGCTCCCTGCCGTCTCCGGCGTCCAGATCCGGCTCCACGGTCGCCCTGCTGCTCGTCCTGCTGATCGCGGCCCTCCTCGGCACCGCCGTCTACCTCGGCGTCCGCGACCCGTCCCGCTCGGCATCCGCCAAACGGGCCGAACCTCTCCGTATCACGCTGATCCCCCTCGCTCCCCGCGGTCCCGTCCCCGGCGGCGACCCCGCCGACCTCTACGCCCACAGCCCGGCCGCGCGATTCCGCGTCGGAGCCTCGGGCATCACCCTCCCCGGCGCGCAGCGCACCGAGAGCTTCTCCGAAAGCCAGGTGATGACCGCCCTGACCACGGCGAAGGACTATCTGGTGGAGTCCTCACTCGACCCCGAGGTCCTCACGGGCGGCGCGGTCCGGCCCGTTCGGATCCTCCTCGACCCCGACCAGCTGGAACAGTTCGACCGGAGCATGAACGCCCCTGCCGCCGACGGCTACCACGCGGCCACCGGCTGGCTGGTGCGCTACCCGGCCGCCGTGGTGCTGGCCGATCCCGAGGTGCGCGTCCGGGGCACCATGAGCGTCGTCGAGGCGGGCCCCGACGCCCTGGAGGTGACCTCGGACCACACCTTCGCCTACGCCCTGCGCCGGGCCACGCCCGCCCGCTCCGGTACGCCGGACGCCACCGGCGCCGCGAGCGGCGCCTGGCAGGCCTCGCTCTTCACCGTCCGCCGGGAACTGACCTTCCGCTTCGACCGCGACGATCTGCACCAGCACCGTGCGGAGCTGCTGGCCAGCTATGTCCAGGCCGGCCCGCAGAGGTGCGCCGACGACGCCTCCCGCACACTGCGCCCGCTGCTGGCCGGTGAACGCACCACCGGACGGGCCCCGGCCGACACCGACCCCTACTCACTGGGCGAGGCCACCGCCGCGCTCTGCGGCTCACTGGCCTCCGACGCCCAGCCGACGCCCCCGCGCTAGCTCGGGTCCTTGCCGCCGCCCCCACCGCTGCCGCTGCTGTTGCCTCCGCTTCCGTTTCCGCTGCCTCCGTTTCCGCCCGTGAACTTGTCGCGGAGCCTGCCGCCCAGATCGCCCGCGCCGCCCGCTATGTCGCCCACCAGCTTCATCAGCGGATCCTTGCTGGTCCGGACCGTCTCCGCGTAGTGCGACGCGGACTCGCGTATCGAGTCGGTGACCGAGGTCTCGCCGTCCTCGGAGCGCCGCGGATAGTGACCGTCCATGATCCGCTGATAGTCGCGGCTCTCGGCCCACTTCTTCAGCTCCGCCGCGCGCACCGTGGTGAACGGGTGCGAACGGGGCAGCACATTGAGGATCTTCAGCACGGAGTCGCGGAGGTCGCCGCCCGCCTCGTACTCCTCGGCCTGCCGCAGGAACGCGTCGACGTTCATCTCATGCAGATGGTTGCCGCCGGCTATCTTCATCAGCCCTCGCATCGAGGACTGGAGATCCTGGCCCACCAGCAGCCCCGCCCGGTCCGCCGACAGCTCCGACTTGCGGAACCACTCCCGCAGTGCGGTGACGATCGCCATGATCGCCACATTGCCCAGCGGGATCCAGGCGACCTTCAGCGCCAGATTGGTGAGGAACAGCAGAATCGTGCGGTACACGGAGTGGCCGGAGAGCGCATGGCCCACCTCATGGCCCACGACCGCCCTCATCTCCTCCTCGTCCAGCAGCTCCACCAGCCCGGTGGTCACCACGATGATCGGCTCGTCCAGGCCGATGCACATGGCGTTGGGACGCGGATCCTGCGCGACGTACATCGCCGGGACCTTCTCCAGGTCCAGGATGTAGCAGGCGTCCCTCAGCATCGAGTTGAGATGGGCGAACTGCTCATCGCTCACCCGTACCGAATCGGAGAGGAAGAGCAGTCGCAGGCTGCGCTCCGGCAGCAGTCCGCTCAGCGCCTTGAAGACGGTGTCGAACCCGGTCAGCTTGCGCAGCGCGACCAGCGCCGAGCGGTCCGCCGGGTGTTCGTAGGCCCGCGAGGAGATGCCGGGGAAGCGCTTCCGCTGCCTGCTCGGCATGGTCTCGTGACTGCTTTCGGTCATTCATGCCCCCTGTGTGACCCGGATGGCGTGTGGCACCCGGTCGGTTCGTCGTACGCGGTGTGCACTCGGCGCGTACCGGCCATTGCTCGGCTCGTCCCCCTGACAGCCCCCAGCGTAGGTGCTCGGACCGAGGCCCGCCGGAGCCTGTGGATAACCCCGGGAGCGCAGCCGCCGTACGTCTTGTGTCCACCGGCCGCGAAGCCGAACGGAGCCCGGCGGCACCGCCGAACCGCCCCCGAACGCCGCCCGAACGCCGCTGGGAGACCCCCGGGAAGACCCCCCGTGCCCCCACAACGACCGAGTCGGCGTGAGCGTGCCCGGGGGGCCCGCATACGATGTGGGCGAAGTCTCTCCGCTTCGTATCCCCGCTTTCTCCCTCCGATCGATAAGGGCCCGCCGAAGATGAGCCTCTCCAGCACCTCCGCCAACCTGGTCACTCTCGCCGAGGGCGGCGAGAAGACGATCAACCACCCGAGCCTGGAGCCGCTGCTCGTCGGCGGTGGAGCGTTCCTCGCGCTGCTTCTGCTGCTGTGGATCACCGTGAGCTTCAACCGCGACCGCTGAGCCGTCCGGGGCGGGGCGGGCTACGGTGCCAGTAGGCTCTGCACGCATGGGAGAACAGGAAGTGCCGACGGAATCCGGTTCCGGCCGACGGCGACTCGGCGTGATGGGTGGGACATTCGACCCCATCCACCACGGACACCTGGTTGCCGCCAGCGAGGTGGCCGCACTGTTCCACCTCGACGAAGTGGTCTTCGTGCCGACCGGGCAGCCGTGGCAGAAGAGCCACAAGGCGGTGTCCCCCGCCGAGGACCGCTATCTGATGACGGTCATCGCCACGGCGTCCAACCCGCAGTTCTCGGTCAGCCGCATCGACATCGACCGCCCCGGTCCGACGTACACGATCGACACCCTGCGGGATCTGCACTCCCATAACGCGGACTCGGATCTCTTCTTCATCACCGGAGCCGACGCGCTCTCGCAGATCCTCGGCTGGCGGGACGCGACGGAGCTGTTCTCGCTCTCCCACTTCATCGGTGTGACCCGGCCGGGCCACGATCTGACCGACGACGGGCTGCCGGAGGGAAAGGTTTCCCTGGTGGAGGTCCCCGCGCTGGCCATCTCCTCGACCGACTGCCGGGCGCGGGTCGCCAAGGGCGATCCGGTCTGGTATCTGGTCCCCGACGGTGTGGTGCGCTATATCGACAAGCGCCAGTTGTACCGCGGCGAGTGAGCCACGGAGAGGGGCCCCGGTGAACGACCAGCACAACCCGTACGACCCGTATTTCCAGCAGCCGCGGATCATCGGCTACGACGAGTACGGGCAGCCGGTCTACGAACAGCCCCAGCAGTACGACCCGTACGCGCAGCAGCAGTCCCATCAGCACCAGCACCAGCAGCAGTCCCACCAGCCTCAGGAGCCGGTGTCCGGGCAGGTGTACGGCTATGACCCGTACGCCCAGCAGCAGCCGCCGCAGCAGCAGTACGGGCAGCCCCAGCAGTACGACTCGTACGCCCCGCACGAGGGGTACGACGGCGGATACGGCTACGCCGGCGCCGGGCAGCCCGCGGCCGTCGACACCGCCCACCAGTGGAACATCCCGCAGCAACAGCAACCCCCGCAACAGCAGCAGCAGCCGGCGCAGCCGCAGCAGCGGGTCGGCAGCGACGCCGAGCCCTCCGTGCCCGGCTCGGCGCACGGGCATGTGCCCGCCGACGTGAACAGCGCGAACGGTGCGAACGGCGCGGACCCCGGCGCGAACGGCGTAGGCCCCGGCGCGGCCGTACCCGGCCGGCGTCGTTCCGATACCGAACGCGACTACCGCACCGAGCAGTTCTCCTTCATCGAGGAGCCCGACGAGGACTCCGAAGACGTCATCGACTGGCTGAAGTTCACCGAGAGCCGCTCCGAGCGGCGCGAGGAGGCCAAGCGCCGGGGGCGCAACCGGATCGTCGCCCTCGCGGTCGTCCTCGCGCTGGCCCTGGCCGGCGGCATCGGCTACCTCTGGTTCACGGGCGACTCGGACCAGGAGAAGACCGGCACCACGGCCACCGGACCGCAGAAGCGGGACGTGATCGTGCTCCATCTGCACAACACCAAGAAGAAGGGCACCTCCACCGCCCTCCTCGTGGACAACGCCACCACCCGGCGGGGCGCCACCGTACTGCTCCCCAACGCCCTCTCCGTCGCCAATGACGACGGCACCGTCACCACCCTCGGGAAGTCCGTGGAGGACGATGGATCGGACGGTACCCGGGAGGCCATCGGCACCCTCTTCGGCGCGAAGATCACCGGCACCTGGCGGCTCGACACCCCGTTCCTGGAGAACCTGGTCGAACTGGTCGGCTCCATCGAGCTGACCACCGACGCCACCGTCCCCGGCCCCAAGGAGGGCGACGGTCCCCTGGTGGAGAAGGGCGAGAACCAGACACTGAACGGGCGTGCCGCCGTCGCCTACGCCACCCATCGCGGACCGGGCGAGGCCGAGGCCGAGCAGCTCAATCGTTTCGGCCAGGTCATGCAGGCCGTACTGAAGAAGATCCCGAGCGACGCCGAGTCCGCCACGGTCACGGTGGAGACCCTCGCCCAGATCCTCGACCCCCCGCTCACCGAGAGTGACCTTGGAGCCTCGCTGGCCAAGCTCTCGGAGCGCGCCAAGGGCGGCGACTACGAGACGACCCTGCTGCCGGTGCAGCAGGACGGCACGCTCACCGAGCAGGCGTCCAGCGCCGTCGTCAAGGACGTCCTGGGCGGCTCGGTCAGCGCACCGGACAAGGACGCGGCCGTCCGGGTCGGCATCAGGAACGCCACCGGGGGAGCCACGGCCACCGAGACTGCCCGGGTATCCCTGGTCAACGGGGGTTACTCGGTCGTCGACCGCGGCAAGGCGGACGCCGCGGCCGTCTCGCAGATCACTTACGGTGACGAGGCGCGCAAGGCGGAGGCCGTCGAGGTCGCCAAGACGCTGGGCCTGCCGACGAGCGCCGTCGAGAAGGGCGCGGGGGCGGCCAACGCCGACATCAGTGTGATCCTCGGCCAGGACTTCACGACCGGCTGAGCGCCCGGGCCCCGGGTCGGGCCCCGGGCCGGGCCCAGGGTCGGCCGGGGCGTCGGAGAGCCCGTACGGCATTCGGCGCAAGCGCTGAGAATCGGCCGCTCAGGGCGTCTGACCAGGGCGGACGGCGGCCCGCTGAGCGAGGCCGGACGATCGCCGCGAGGAGTGTCGGCGGTACGTGAGACCCTGGTGGGGTCATCCGACCGCCGACGAAAGCCTGCTTGTGACCGCTACGGACCGCTCCATCGAGCTTGTCAACACCGCCGCTCAGGCGGCTGCCGACCGGCTCGCGCACGACATCATCGCGTACGACGTCAGTGATGTGCTGTCGATCACCGACGCCTTCCTGCTCGCCTCCGCGCCCAACGACCGCCAGGTCAAGTCGATCGTCGACGAGATCGAAGAGCGGCTGTACAAGGAGCTGGGCGCCAAGCCGGTGCGCCGTGAAGGCGACCGCGACGCCCGCTGGATCCTCCTCGACTACGTCGACATCGTCGTCCATGTCCAGCACAGCGAGGAGCGGGTCTTCTACGCCCTGGAGCGGCTGTGGAAGGACTGCCCCGAGCTGCCGCTGCCCGCGGACGCCCAGAAGACCCGGGGCGCGGCCCAGGCGCACGCCGAGCTCTCCGGGAAGTCGGACGGTGAGTTGAGCTGAACGAGGACGCCTACAAACGGACCGGCCGCCGCATTGTTCTGTGGCGGCACGGCCAGACCTCCTGGAACCTGGAGCGCCGCTTCCAGGGCACGACCGATATCCCGCTCACCGAGACGGGTATCGCCCAGGCACGCCGGGCGGCGCGGCTGCTCGCCTTCCTCAAGCCGGACGCGATCATCGCCTCCGACCTGAAGCGCGCCTCCGCCACGGCCGGTGAGCTGGCCGAGCTGACCGATCTCCCGGTCACCTACGACGAGGCCCTGCGCGAGACCTGGGCGGGCGTCTGGCAGGGGCTGACCCACCAGGAGATCATCGAGCGCTACACCGAGCAGTACACGGCCTGGAAGCGCGGCGAGCCCGTGCGCCGGGGCGGCGGTGAGCTGGAGACCGAGGTAGCCGACCGGGCCGCCCCGGTGGTGCTGCGCCATGTCGAGAAGCTCCCGGAGAACGGCACGCTGGTCGTGGCCAGCCACGGCGGCACGATCCGTACCACCGTCGGCCGGCTCCTGGGGCTGGAGTCGCGTCACTGGGAAAGCCTCGGCGGCCTCTCCAACTGCTGCTGGTCGGTCCTCGGCGAGGGCGCGCGCGGCTGGCGGCTCCTGGAGCACAACGCCGGGACCCTCCCGGAGCCGGTCCTCGGCGACGACGACTGACGTCGACCGCCCGCTGTCGACGCCGACCGATGGCGGCGGCCCCGGCCCCGTACCGCCGGATTTCACTTTCCGGCAGGTCGCAGGCTAAAGTTCTTCTTGTTCGAAGCGCCGAGCGCGAAGAACACAAGGGGCTATAGCTCAGTTGGTAGAGCGCCTGCATGGCATGCAGGAGGTCAGGAGTTCAATTCTCCTTAGCTCCACAGAACGCACCACCCGGATCCCGTCCTCAGTAGAGGGCGGGATTTCGTGTTTCATCGTCGGTTCGTGTCAACGCCGCTGACCTTGTTGCCTGGTCATGGCAGAATCGGACGGCCGGGAGGGACAACCGGCCAGGACGGGAGGGAGAGCGCGATGCCCGCTCTCCCCAGCCGCCCGTTCTGTCGATCGGCGCATGTCGCCCAGGTCCTCGGCGACAACGGCGGAGTTTCTTACGTGTGTACGTCCTGCGGTCACAGCTGGAGCTGAGTGATGGGGGCACACAGGCGTAAATGCGACTGGTGCGGCAGCGGTACGCCCATCGTCCGGGACATGGATCCGATCAATCCCGAGTACCAGTACTGGTGCGAGGAGTGCGCGCGGGCGCTGATCATAAAAGGCGACCCGATCGAGACCTATCGGGAGCTTGAGGGCGAGCCCATCTATGGGCGGCTCCTGGACGATCACTGCACGCTGAAGCGCTTCTACTCGTTCGCGACGGCGTGACGGACCGGGCTCGGGTTCCACGGCCCGGCCCGGCCCGACTCGGCCAGGTCCGGCCTTGGTCCGCCAGGTCCGGCTTTGGTCCGCCAGGTCCGGTCCGGTCCACCCGCTCCGCACCCGTGTAGGGACCCCTGGGCGGCATGGACCTCGGAGACAGCGCTGTCATTCGGTCAGTCCAACTGATGTTTTCGGTCATTTTGGGCTGTGTCGTTCCCCTGTCCTCCCCTGTCCTCCGACCGTCCCTCCGGGGGCGCGGGAATGGATTTGGTGAAGAGCCGGGGAGGGCGTTAATGTTGTCCACGTCGCCGCCACGGAGAAACCAAACCGGCCAGGCGACATCTTGCAAGGGGCTATAGCTCAGTTGGTAGAGCGCCTGCATGGCATGCAGGAGGTCAGGAGTTCAATTCTCCTTAGCTCCACAGGAAAGAGGCGGTGGCCATCCGATCGGATGGCCACCGCCTCTTCGTTGCGTCAACTGCGGCCGATGCCCAGTTCGTTGCGCCAGAAGCCCGGCAGTTCGGCGCGGCGGGTCCGTGCACCGGAACCGGCAGGGAAAGCGGTGCCGGGACCGGGACCGGGACCGGCGCCGGCCGTCCGCTCGATGCGCATCGCCAGCGCGGGACACCGCCGTACCGCCCGCTGCGCCCGCCCCCGCAGATGCGTCGGCACCACCGCGTCGGCCACCGAGGGGTAGCCGTCCGCGTTGATCCGGATCAGCTCCGGGACGATATCCGCGCAGAGCCCGTGGCCCTGGCAGAGCGTCCAGTCGATCAGAACCTTCTCACCGCTCGGAATCGACTCCTCCGCCCCTTGGCCGCCCGTCGGCGGCAGCGGGAGCACACCGGTCGTCTCCCGCCCGCAGCCGCCGTGCAGCATATGAGCGGCCAGGTCGTCCGTAAACGCTGACAGGGTGGATGCGAAGAAGCGCGCCGAGCCGTCCGGGTGCTTGCACGCGCCCCTGCCCCTCACCGCCCCGGTGACCTCGCGCAGGGCCTCCAGGGCGGCCGGTCCACCGCCGTTCATCACATCGGCGAGGCCCCCCGCCGCGGCGGGCAGCCCCAGCCGGCAGGGGCCGCACTGCCCAGCCGTCTCCGCCGCCAGCCAGTTGGCCACCCGCAGCGACTCGCCCAGCGGACAGGTCTCCGGGCCGATCGGCAGAATCGCGCCCGCTCCGAGGGAACCTCCGACAGCGGCCAGGGACTCACGCGAGACCATCGCCTCGTGGACGGCGGAAGCGTCGATCCAGTTGCCGTGGTAGCCGCCGGTCAGCACGCCCTGGGGCACCGGGGGAGCCCCCGCCAGCTGGAGCACATAGCGCAGCGGGACCCCGGTGGGGACCTCCACGACCATCGGGCGGGCCACCGCGCCGGAGATCGTCAGCATGACCGTGCCGGGCTCGGAGACCACGCCTGTATTGCGGTAGCGCCGGGAGCCGATCCGGGCGGCGACGGCGAGCTGCGCGAACGTCTCCGCGTTGGAGAGCAGGGTCGGAGCGCCGCCGACGCCGCTGTCCGACGCCCGCGTCCGGCGGCCGGCCGGCAGGGCCGGGCCGCCGTTGACCGCGCGGATGACCGAGGACGCCTCACCGGAGACCATCCGTTCGGGCGTACGGACGACCCGGGCGCGCAGCCGTTGACCGCGCCGGTCGGACAGGCCGCGCTCGTCCAGCGCCGCCCGCATGGAGATCTCCGTGGAGTTACGGGTCACGGCGACGACCAGGGTGCGCGCGCCCAGCGCCTCGGCGGCCAGCAGAGCGCCGTCCAGGATCAGATGCGGAGCGCGGTTGAGCAGCACGGTGTCCTTGCGGCAGGCGGGTTCGCCCTCGCTGCCGTTGATCACGACAGCGGGCCGTACCCCGCGCCGGATGGCGGACCTCGCCACGGCGCGCAGCTTCTGCCCGAACGGGAAGCCCGCGCCGCCACGGCCGCGCAGCGATATCTCCTCGCAGAGCTGGGCGAGCCGCTCACCGGACATGGGCTCCAGGGGCCCGTGCACCTTGAGATGCATCGGCAGATCGAGTCGTTCGACCAGGTCGAAGCCCTGGGTGAGCTGGGGGAGCCCGACGACGCGGACTTCGGGGACATCGGGGAGGGGGGTGTTCACGGTCGGTCTCCTGCGGGCGCGTTCCAGGGCTCTCCGGCCGGCGGCGGAAAGAGCGGTCCGGGCATCGCCTGGGGGTCGTCGGGCGGAATCGCGCCGGCCGCGGCA
>NZ_VCLA01000139.1 GCF_009600885.1 Streptomyces jumonjinensis | reverse complement strand
TGACCTTCTCAGACCTGGGACTTCACTGAATATCCCTGAACAAGCCAGTAAATCTTCCGAATGAGCCCGAAGGATGGCCGGTGTTGCCGTTGTCATGTGCCTGGCGCACTACCGTTTCGGGGCCGTGGCCGGAGGCCGCAGGCACGGCCAGGCGCGGGTCACCGTGCCGTGATCGGCGTCCCGTCCGGCTCACGGTAGTCGTAATGGTCCTGGTAGGCGGCGTCCGCGAGGGGTGAGCCGAGCAGGGTGGCCGGGATGCCGAAGGCGTCGACCAGGGCCGTGGCGTACGGTGCGATCCCCGCGCAGAGCTCATCGGTCAGGGCAGGACGCCCGAGCACCTGACCGGCGGTGAGCGCGCCCTCCGCGAGATACCAGCCATCCGCCGTGCCGACCAGTTCGCCGCCGTGGATCCGCGCCAGGCCCAGCAGCGCGGCGCGGCCCTCCTCGGTTCCCGCTCCGGCGGCGGCCTCCGTGAGGGCTTCCAGGGCGAGCCGGCCGGCGTGGGTGCGGGCCAGTTCCAGGGCGTCGTTGAGCCGGCCGTTCCAGGCGTCGAACAGGGATGCGCCATCGGCCAGTCGCTCGGCCATCGAGCGGATGATCGCGGTGTGCAGCCGGTGTTCGCGGAAGGCGAGCAGCTCGGTGAGGAAGCCCGTGTCGAGGAGATCACGTTTCCCCGGGCGGGGGGCGGCGCCCGGTCCGGGAGGTGTGTAGCCGCGCCCGCTGAGCATGTCGTGCGCGGCCTTGAGGAGAAGGACCTTGTTGTCGCCCTCGGCGGTGATCACGGCCTTGGCGGCCGTGATCCAGTCGATGATCCGGTTGGTGCGGAGCATGCCCTGGGCCCCGCAGCGCTCACGGCAGACCTCCAGGGTCTCGGCGGCGGTCCAGGTGGCCACGGCCTTGGTGACCGCGAGCAGCCGGTTGAGCTCATGGTCGGGGCCGGGGCCGTCCGCACGGTCCCGGTAGCGGTTCTTGACCCGGTTGACCAGGAAGGTCATCGCGTATACCTGGGCCAGCGGGACGAACAGATCGCGCTGGTGGCTGCGGTAGGCGATCAGCGGGACGTCCTCGGCGCCGGGTGCGAAGGTCGTACGGTGATGGGCGTAGCGCACGGTGAGGAAGAGCGCTGCCCGCGCGGCGGCGAGCAGGCCCGTCGTACCGCAGAGCCGGCCGGACTGGATGCGGTCCATGGTGTGCAGAAACCGCTGCCGGTGGCTGTGGAGCGCGCTGTCGAGAACACCGTCCTCGGTGAAGACGGCGGCGTCGCCGGAGAGCAGTGCCCGGTGGGGGACGCGGACGTGGTGGAAGGAGGTGACCGCGTTGTCCGAGGCGAGTCCGGGCTTCTCGGGCAGGAGGGTGATCGTCACGCCGGGGCGGGGGCCGTCGGCGTCGCGGAGTCGCACCAGGAAGGGGAAGACTCCGTGGTCGGTTCCGTCGCAGAGCAGCCGGGCGAGCACGACGGCGAGTTTGGGGATGCCCGGGTGGCCGGTGTTCTGCATGAACTTCTGCGCCGCGGCGGTGGGGGTGTGCAGCACGAACTCGCGTGTGTGCCGGTCGTAGACGGCCTCGGTGCGCAGGGCGGCCACATTGTTGCCGTACCCCAGTTCGGTGGCGAGGAAGACGCCCACCGAGCTCATGGCTTCCAGCTCGCGCAGTTCGGCGGTGAGATCGTCCCGGCCCGCACCGTGTTCCAGGATGCTGCCGACGCAGAGGTTGTAGTGGATGGTCATGGGGATGGTCAGGGTGCTGTCCAGCAGTCCGGGCCACTCGTGCAGGGCGAACAGGCGCAGCGGACGGCGCACGATCTCCGAGGCCGGTTCCAGGGCGTCGTTGAGGAAGCGGAGCCGCTCGTAGGAGAGGGCGGTCTGCTCGGCGGTGGTCAGCCCCTCCCGGTAGCGGAAGATCTCGTGGCGGAGGATCTCGACGAGGTCGGCGTGGAGTTCTTCGTACCGGCCGTCGAAGACCAGACGGCTGAGGTCGTCGCGCAGGGCGTCCGGGGGCATTCTCGTCCTTTCACGGTCTGTGGGCGTGGGTCGTCCGGGGCCGCCGCCGGGTACGAGGGGCGGCGGGGGGACACGCTGTGGGTGGCGCGGCTGTCTCAGTGGCTCCGGAGTCGGGGTTCGGCGCCGGGGCGCGTGACAGGTGACTGCCATCTCGGCGGCTCCTGAGACAGGGTTCGGCGCCGGGGCGCGTGGCGGGCGGCGGCTGTCCCTGTGGCGCCGGGGCGGGGCGGTGCGGGCCGGGGCGGTGCGGTGCGGGGCGGTGCGGTGCGGGTCGGGCCGGGTCACCATTCGTCGGGGCAGTACGGGGTGGGCGTCGGCGGCAGCAGTGCGGCCAGCCGGTCGCG